>NZ_JAEEGA010000013.1 GCF_017829975.1 Vagococcus allomyrinae
AATAACCGTAGGAACTGCGGGGATAGCTTGGTAAATAAAAGACACCGCTGATAGTAAAGAAATACGCTATCAAGTATGCTTTTTTCCCAAGAATCTTGTGACTTTAGTCATGAGAGGTTCAAATTGGAAATGCAGAGAAAAGCTGACTATCACAATTTAAGAAGGAGTGAAAGAGAAATGGTTGAACAAATGCAAAAACAACAAGACATTCTAAAGGCGCAACTTTCCAGTAGTCGGCATGATGGGATAAAAGAAGGGATTGCACAAGGCCAAAAGCAAGAACGCACAGCTATTGCGAAGGGATTATTGATTAAAGGGTATGAATTGAAAGAGATTCAGGAGCTAACCAAGCTTACTTTAGAAGAACTAGCGGTGCTTCAAAAGGAACTAACGGAGTAACGTTAAGAGCCAGATAGTATTTTAAGCAACACGTCTTCAGTTTTAGAAATCTGATAACTGAAAAATTAGACTATAGAGAAAGTTATATACTTTCCTATAGTCTAAAAAAAACAGCACAATTCTTGTTTGGGGAATTGTGTTGTTTTTCTATGTTATGATGGCTTTCAAAAGAATTTTGAGAGAGACGCTGCTGAAGATAGAAAAGCCGTAAAAAGCTTAAGAATATATATGCAATAATAACTAAAAATTTAGAATTTTAATTCGTAAAGGTGCATTGTTTTGGCGTCAGTCGTGCAATACAAGAGAAGAGCTCCCCAGTATTAAAAAACACTGGATGAGCTCCTATAACTTTTGTTATTTAAAAAAAAAGATATTGACACCGCTTTCCGTAACTTATACAATGACGATGAAGTCATAACTACGACAATTAAATAAACTTTATGGCACTCCGTTTTGGGACTGGACATCACAAAACGGAGTCTCGGTTAAACAGCAGTCACTGTAAAATCAAGTTGCCAATAGCTAGCAGTAAACCACTAGCTTTGTTTATTGTACCTAACTTAAGCGTTTTTTTCTAGGACTTTTTTTGTGTTTTATAGAAAGAAGCAGAGGCTTATTTTTGTATCGATAAAAGAGGTGTAAGCTGCTAGAGAGTGAGAACGCTCTATTTACTATTGTAAAACGGCATTAGACAGTGAGTCTGATGCCGTTTTTTTTGTGTTGCCACTAGTTATGTCGTAGCTGAACTTCGTGTTGTGAGCATGCTGAGAGCGTCGTGGTGACTACTTTTCGCGAAAGTAAGCGATGATTTTTCAGTTTTGCCTAGTTGAATAAGGCCTTATTGGATATGTTTGTTACGTTATTTTTTAGACGGCAGAATGAGAAGCTCCAAATTCGTTATCAAACTTTCTTAATCAGAACAGGCAGGAAATTTCCCAGCAGACAAAGCTGCCTGATTCTTTCATTAATTTGCGAGAGAAGCGGTTAAAAATGATTGTTGAAAGTTCCCACTGAAAGAAAATACAGGAGGTAAACTTAATGAGTAAGCCAATTAATGTTTATTCAGAGATCGGCCCCTTGAAAACAGTTGTCGTACATCGTCCAGGTAAAGAGCTGGAAAATTTGATGCCAGACCATTTGGACAGATTACTGTTTGATGATATTCCTTTTTTAGCCGACGCACAGAAAGAACATGACCAGTTTAAAGAGGTCTTAGAAGAAAAGGGGATTGAGGTTCTTTATTTGGAGGATTTAGCGACGGAAGCACTGACAGATAACCTTATCAAAGAAGCGTTTATCGACGAGTACTTAAGTGAAGCTAATATTGAAACCATTGAAGAAACAAATGAAATTCGTCAATTGCTAGAAAAATTACCAACTAATCGGGAGTTAATCGACAAAACGATCGAAGGCGTTCGCCGAGAAGAACTGACATCACTGGCAGGGGTTAAGTTTGAGAATGACTATCCCTTTGCCATTGACCCGATGCCCAATTTATATTTTACTCGAGACCCATTTGCGACGATTGGCAGTGGCGTGTCAATCAATCGCATGTACGCGACAACCAGGCGACGAGAAACCATTTATGGCAACTATATTTTTACGTACCACCCTCGCTTTAAAGAAGATGTCCCGATGCTATACGGGCGTGATCAAGCAACGAGTATTGAAGGTGGCGATATTTTGGTCTTATCAAAAGAAGTCCTAGCCATTGGCATCTCCCAACGGACCGACTTGGAATCAATTAAAAGATTGTCCCGAACTATTTTTGCAAGTGATCAAGGATTCAACCGTGTGTTAGGGATTGACATTGGTAAAGAACGAAAATTTATGCATTTAGACACGGTCTTCACGATGATCGATCATGATAAATTTACAATTCACCCAGAGATTGAAACCAACCTTAAAGTCTACACTATCACGCAAGCTGGCGATGATATTAGCGTGACAGAAGAACGTGAGAGTCTTGAAAATCTTCTTGCCAGCTATTTGAAATTGGACAATGTTCAGTTAATTCCTTGCGCTGGGGGTAACATCACAGATGCTGCCAGAGAACAATGGAATGACGGCACTAACACATTGACCATCGCCCCAGGTGAAGTGGTTGTATACAATCGCAACACGGTGACCAATAAAAAACTAAGAGAAGCTGGCATCAAGGTTCACGAAATACCAGGAAGTGAACTCGTGCGTGGTCGTGGCGGCCCTCGCTGTATGAGTATGCCGATTTATCGAGAAGAAATTTAAAAAAATAGAAAGAGGTCGAGACAATGACAAAAGGAGTATTTCAAGGTAGAAGTTTTTTGGCGGAAAAAGAGTTCAGTCAAGAGGAACTTAATTACTTAATCGATTTTTCCCTTCATTTAAAAAAATTGAAAAAAGCCGGCATCCCTCACCGTTATTTAGAAGGTCAAAATATCGCCTTGCTGTTTGAAAAAAATTCTACTAGAACCCGCTCAGCTTTTACGGTGGCGGCTATTGAATTAGGTGCCCATCCAGAGTTTTTAGGTCAACAAGATATCCAATTAGGGAAAAAAGAATCGGTGGAAGATACGGCCATTGTCCTAGGTAGTATGTTTGACGGCATTGAATTTCGTGGTTTTAGTCAACAAGTGGTGGAAGAATTAGCTCAATATGCCGGTGTGCCCGTTTGGAATGGCTTAACTGATCAGTGGCACCCCACTCAAATGATTGCAGATTTTATGACAATCAAAGAGAATTTTAACCGCTTAAAGGGGATTACCCTGGTTTATGTAGGGGATGGCCGGAATAACGTGGCCAACAGTTTATTAGTGACGGGGGCAATCCTAGGCGTTAACGTTACGATTTGTACACCTAAGGGGCTATTTCCGAGAAAGAACATCGTTGACTTAGCCAAAGAATATGCCGAAAATTCTGGGAGCAAAATCCTAATTACAGATGATGTGGCGGCGGGTGTCAAGGAGGCCAATGTGCTTTACACAGATGTTTGGGTGTCCATGGGCGAAGAAGACAAGTTTAAAGAAAGAATCAACTTGTTGACCCCTTATCAAATAAATATGGAGATGATTAAGCTCACTGGCAATCAAGAAGGAGAGTTGATCGTGCTACACTGCTTACCAGCTTTTCATGATACCAAAACAGAATATGGCGAAATGGTTGAAAAAGTATACGGATTAACAGAAATGGAAATCACTGATGAAGTGTTCCGCAGCCAGTATGGCCGACACTTTGAGGAAGCGGAAAACCGCATGCACTCAATTAAAGCGATTATGGCCGCAACTCTAGGGAACTTATTTATTCCCCGAGTTTAGCTAGGAACGAACATGGTGGCAAAAGTAGTCTGCCTGATCGCTTAGGTGGCTACTTTTGCATTACTTGAAAGGAGTGTCATATGAAAAATAAACGAATTGTCGTTGCCTTAGGTGGCAATGCCATTTTATCGAAAGATGCCAGTGCCGAAGCGCAACAAGCGGCGCTTGCTAAAACAGCCAAGCACTTAGTGACATTAATCAAACAAGGAAATCAGTTAATCATCACTCATGGCAATGGCCCTCAAGTCGGCAACCTGTTAATTCAGCAACAAGAAGGGGCGACGGAGAGCAATCCGGCCATGCCATTGGATACCTGCGTAGCCATGACCCAAGGGAGCTTGGGCTACTGGTTGCAAAATGCCTTACTTAAAGAATTGGAAAATGAAGGCATCGATCAACCGGTTGCCACGGTGTTGACCCAAGTCATTGTGAGTGAAGACGACCCAGCATTTGACCATCCAGCCAAACCAATTGGTCCCTTCTTTTCTGAAAGCGAAGCGAAGCTAATGATGGTTGAAACCGATAGTGTTTATCGAGAAGACGCTGGCCGTGGCTGGCGCAAGGTTGTCCCTAGTCCGAAACCGCTGACGATTCAAGAACATCAGGTGATTAACACCCTGATTGAAAACAATATTATTACCATTGCTGGTGGCGGTGGAGGCGTTCCAATCTTGGCTGAGAGTTATCGGGGAGTAGAAGCGGTAATTGACAAAGACCTTGCCTCAGAAAAGATTGCGGAATTGGTTGCAGCGGACATGTTTATTATTTTAACTAGTGTGACCCATGTAGCCATTAATTATGGGCAATCAAATCAAATTGATTTAGGCCGAGTGACGGTGGCCAATCTTGATGAATATATCAAAGACAAGCAATTTTCGCCAGGGAGCATGTTGCCTAAGGTCGAGGCGATGATTGAATTTGTTAAGGCGTGTGATGGAGGGCAAGGAATTATTACCTCCTTAGAAAACATTGGGAACCTTGATAACGGGCTAAGTGGAACCTTTATCACGTTAGATTAAGAGGTTGTTGGACAAAGAAAAGCAGAGTATGAGTAAAATCATAGGAGAATCGAATATGAAGAAAGAAAAAAACAAGAAAAAAAGCATCACGTCTTTTAGTATTCTTTTTATTATTTTAATTGCGTTAACGATCGTCTCATGGTTACTTGCAGGACAAACCTTTACCCCCACCATTCCGCCAGGCGGGACAGAGCTTGTCGACCGTGTGGTTGGGGCGAGACTTTCTGACTTAGTGATGTCGCCGTTTAATGGCTTCCGAGATGCGATTGATATTTGTGTGTTTATCTTAGTACTTGGAGGTTTTTTAAACATTGTCACTAAAACGGGGGCTTTAGAAGCAGGGATTCAGACGATTGTCAAAAAATTAAAAGGGAATGAGTTAACGATCATTCCAATTTTGATGATCTTGTTTTCAATTGGTGGTTCGACTTATGGTATGGCGGAAGAAACCATTCCTTTTTATGCCTTGTTAGGGGTTGCCATGGTGGCGGCTGGTTTTGATAGCCTAGTATCGGTTGCGACAATTATGTTAGGGGCTGGTGTAGGGGTGATCGGTTCAACCGTTAATCCTTTTGCCACGGGAGTTGCTATGGATGCGTTAAAGGGAATCGATGTAGAGCCCAATACAGGGGTTATTTTAGGCTTAGGTTTTGTTGTTTGGTTAGCCAACTTGGCTGTGGCGATTTATGTTGTCATGAGGTATGCTAAAAAAGTCAAGAGAGATAAAGGCTCGACAATTTTATCCCTTCAAGAACAAGCAGAGATGGAAAAATCCTTTGCTCAAGATCAAGACCATACCATTGAATTTACTAAAAAACATAAAGTCATTTTGAGTATGTTCGCTTTTTGCTTCGTCATCATGATCGTGTCATTAATTCCATGGAATTCTTTTAACATTCATCTTTTTGATGGGTGGACGGGGATTTTAACGGGTGAAAACTTTGGTGATTGGTATTTTGGGGACCTGGCTATGTGGTTCTTCATTTTATCAGTCATTATCGCCTTAGTTCATGGCTTCTCTGAAGGGGAAATTGTCACTCAATTCATTGATGGGGCAAAGGATATTTTGTCAGTTGTGCTGATCATTGTGGTTGCTAGGGGAGTCTCAGTGTTAATGTCTGTAACCAACTTGGACATTTTTATCTTGGATAAATCGGCTAATGCCTTGCAAGGGTTATCCCCCTTCTTATTTGTAATTGGGTCTTTTGCGCTGTATCTCTTTTTATCCTTTCTCATCCCATCGACATCAGGTTTGGCTTATGTGTCAATCCCCGTTATGGGAGGCCTTGCTCATAGTATTGGGCTGAGTGCAGATGTGATGATCATCATCTTTTGTGCGGCCTGCGGTTTAGTTAATTTAATTACCCCAACTTCCGGAGTGGTGATGGGTGGTTTAGAAATTGGGAAAGTATCTTATGGGACCTGGACTAAATTTATCGTCAAGCCAATCGCTGTTTTAGGGCTTGTGAACTTAGTCATTTTAGCGGTTGCCATGCTCATTATGACATAAAATAAAAACGGATAAAGGCTTCTACTGCGGCGTGAGATAAAGCTGTGGTGGAAGCCTTTTTTGCTTTCTAGGGAAGGATAACCCCTTTTCTATATCGTAGTTTGGATCCAGCATCACGAGGCAGGCCTAGGCTAAGTTTCGACCTTAACTCTTTTGCGATTTTTCTTTCAGGGTTGACTTCGAAGTCCCTTGCTAAAGCAATAAGAACAACGGCAACGTCTTGTTCAGCTTTTCCTATTATGAGGATTCAATAGTTTATTAAGAGGAAAGGTGAGTCGGGATTGTTGTTGCGATAGGCGTCGGTCTTTTTGTTGAGTAATGGTGAATAAGTTGGATATAAGGGGATTTTAAAGGCGAAGGAGGGCTAACAGTAAGGATGTAATTCTTTTTGCTTAATGAATGAAGCTCCTATTTAGCGCAGGTGGTATAATCAGGTTTGAGTCTTGTGAAGTCGATTAGACAGTTGAATGATAGTGTTATTTTATCTCTTGCTTTATTTGTTGGTCATGTCCGGAATCAGTTGACGTTCAGTCGGCCATCGCTAAATGATGGGAAATACTGTTGCAAATACGTTTTCGAGCTTTTTCGTAAGTGCTTTTAGAAGCGGAAGCAACGTCAACAGTAGCGATACAAATTTATTTTATTCGTCAATAAATTTGTTATTTAGAGCAATTGGGGGATTCAGGATTGCTTCCTTTGAAGTAGCCCTAGTAATCAGTCGTGGTTGTTATGCTATCCCTTGCTTTATTTGGTGGTCATGTCCGGAATCAGTTGACGTTCGATCAGCCATCGACAAATGGCTAAATGGGTTGGTATAACCGTATTTTAACCCTTTTTTCTAGAGTCGTTTAGGAGCAGGTGGAACGTCAACAGTAGCGATACATTTTTATTAGATAAAGGCTAAAAATTGTTATTTGAAACAACTGATTGTGTCTCGTGTGAAGTGGCTAAGATACTCTGCTGCTATTCTTATTAAGCAAAATGTTATGCTAACCCTAGCTTTATTTGATGGTCATGTCTGGAATCAGTTGACGTTCAATCGGTCATCAATAAATGGCTGAATGGGTTGATATAACTGTGTTTTAACCCTTTTTTCTAGGGCCTTTTAGAAGCGGAAGCAACGTCAACAGTAGCGATACATTTTTATTAGCTAAATGCTTATAATTGTTATTTGAAACAATTGAGTGTATCTCGTGTGAAATGGCTAAGATACTCTGTTGCTATTCTTATTAAGCAAAACGTTATGCTAACCCTAGCTTTATTTGATGGTCATGTCTGGAATCAGTTGACGTTTGATCAGCCATCGGTAAATGGCTAAAAGGATTGATATAACCGCATTTCTAAGCTTTTTTATAGGGTCTTTTAGAAGCGAGAGCAACGTCAACAGTAGCGATACAATTTTTGGGTGCCAATGAACAAAATAGTTATTTAACTCAATTGGAAGGCGTATTAGGACTGGTTTCAAAGTAACCTCGGACCTCTTGTTAATGAGGCGTCCCCAACTTTAAAAAATGATTCGAAAGATGTTCCCTTTGAGTGATACTCTATTCTTAACATAATGGTCTGATGTTGTCAAAGGGCCTAAGTCACCCGTTTTCGTTGTGTGACTTTTCATGAAAATTACGCAAGGAGCTAGAATCGTTGAAATGACGGGGATTTGAAAAAGAGGCGAAATTCAGTTTCTTAAAAATAGCCGAAAAAAGGGTCAGTTAGGGCTTTAAAAAAAAAGAACAAAAAATGAGAAAAAAAGGCTGTCACAACCTTCATTAATTAAAGGTTGTGACAGCCCTATCTTTATCTCGATGAATCGTATATCGCCCTATAACTCTTCCCCATTACTTTCAATGACCTTTTTATACCAATAAAAGGATTTTTTCGGGTAACGTTTTAGTGAGCCATTCCCTTCATCGTCACGGTCGACATAAATAAATCCGTAACGTTTGCTCATTTCTCCCGTTCCTGCACTGATTAAATCAATACAGCCCCAAGGTGTGTAGCCAATTAAATCAACCCCATCATCGATGGCCTTCCCCATTTCAACAATATGTTGCTTGAAGTAATCAATCCGGTAATCATCGTCAATGGTACCATCTGCTGTGAACTCATCGAAAGCTCCCAAGCCGTTTTCAACAACCATTAATGGCAATTCATAACGAGAGTAGAGTTGATTTAATGTGAAGCGTAAGCCCACGGGATCAATTTGCCAACCCCAATCACTTGTTTCTAAATATTCATTAGAGACGCCGCCAAAGAGATTACCTCCTGATTTATCATCACGCTGATCTAAATCAGCCGCAATACAAGTGGTCATGTAGTAGCTAAAAGTATAATAATCCACTGTTCCTTCTTGTAACAAGGCTTTGTCTTCTGGTGTAATCTCAACATGAACATCATTTTGTTCAAAGTAACGTTTCATATAGTAAGGGTATTTGCCTTTTGCTTGAACGTCCCCACAGAAAAAGTTCAGCCTGTCGTTCATTTGTTGTGTTTTTAGCACATCCTCAGGTTTACAGGTTTTCGGATACATCGTAATGTAGGCTAACATACAGCCAATCTTAAACTCTGGATTAATTTTGTGGCCAGCAATAACCGCACGAGCAGAGGCCAAAAAGACATTATGGAGTGCTTGATATTGCTCTGACTCCGTGTATTCGCGATTAAATAAGCCGTTAATACGTAACCCATGTGGCAGTGTCCCAAAGTTAATCTCGTTAAAGGTTAACCAATACTTTACCTTATCTTTGTAGCGCTCGAATAAGGTCACAGCATAATTCTCGTAAAACCCAATCACTCGTTTATCTAAGAAGCCATCATATTCTTTGCCTAAATGAAAGGGCAACTCAAAATGAGAAATGGTGACCAACGGTTCGATTCCATATTTGGCACATTCGTCAAACACATCATCGTAAAATTTTAAGCCAGCTTCGTTAGGGGTCGTTTCGTCCCCCTTTGGAAAAATTCGAGTCCAGTTAATCGACATCCGATAGGTTTTATAGCCCATCTCAGCAAACAGGGCAATATCTTCTTTGTAGTGATGATAAAAATCAATGGCCGTGTGACTTGGGTAATAATAGTTATCCGTATCAATTTCTAAATCAAAGGCGCGATGAGTGCCTGAGGTACGGCTACCAGCTCGATTGTGATCGCTGATTGAATCCCCTTTGCCATCGACATCCCAAGCCCCTTCGCATTGGTTGGCAGCTGTTGCGCCGCCCCATAAAAATCCTTTTGGAAAACTCATGTTTATCTACTCCTTTTCTTATAGGTACTTAATCTGCAATAATCGTGGTAATAAATAACTCATTCCGTTTAATGGTTGGTTTGGAAGTGGGAATCACATCAGCAAAGTCAGGCGTATTGGTAATAATAATTGGCACTTGTGTGCTGTACCCTTCGCTTGTGATGGTCTCAATATCAAATTGAACTAACTTTTGTCCTTTTTTCACGGTGTCCCCCTGTTTAACGAAGGCTTCAAAGCCTTTTCCTTCAAGTTGAACCGTATCAATCCCAATATGGATGAGGACTTCTGCACCGTTCTCTGAAATCAAGCCAATGGCATGGTAGGTTGGGAAGAGGGTCATGACCGTTCCGTCGAAGGGCGCTACAACCTCACCGTTAGCAGGTTCAATCACTACGCCTTTCCCCATAATGCCGTCAGCAAAGGCCCCATCTTTCGCTTCACTTAAGGGTAATACCTTACCTTCAATTGGTGAAAAGATTTCTTCTTTTGATAATTTTTTACTGTGCCCCGTTGCCGCCAATTTAGCGTCTTCTTTAGACATGGTAATGGTTGGTTCGTCGTCTTTAAACCCAAGGGCATAGGCAACAGCAAAGCCGGCAACAAGGGCACAAGCATCTAAAATCATGGCGTAAATCGCAAACTTAACATCACCATCTGGTGAGATCGAACTCGGGTAACGGAAGATCCCTAAACCACCCATTTGATACCCTTGCATCCCTAATCCCATGGCGATTGCCCCAGTCACACCACCGACAATACAAGAGGCCCAAAATGGTTTTTTTCGAGGTAAGGTAATCCCGTAAATAGCCGGTTCAGTGACCCCGAAGATCCCAGAAATAAAGGCGGGGATCGATAATTCTTTTAATTTAGCATTTTTAGTTTTTAACATGACTGCTAGTACCGCACCAGTTTGGGCAAAGCTGACACTACCTGATGGGGTTAATAATGAGGTTGGATCACCTTGAGACAAAGCGATAATGGCGAAGGGAATAATCGCCCAGTGAAGGCCGAACATCACCAGAACTTGCCAAGAGAACCCAAGAATAGCCCCAAATAAAATCGGACTGAAACTTTGAATCGAAAGCAAGCCATTTCCTAAAGCGTCAGAAACAGTATTCATGATCGGTCCAATCACTAAGAAGGTTAAAGGGATCGTAACAAGTGCTGTTATAAATGGCACGATAAATAGTTTAATCACGTCAGGAATAACTTTTCTTAATTGCTTTTCTAAAAAGGCCGCAAAAGCAGCTGCTGCAATAATCGGCATAACGGTTGAACCGTAACCAGCAGGCGGAATCGAGAATGGAATACCAAAGAAGTTCAGACCGCCTGCTTCAGCAAACTGAGCAGTCGCCGCCCCTTCTAAAAAGCCTGGATAAACTAAACTTGAGGCGATTAACATCCCCAGGAAAGGTGACCCACCAAATTTTTTCATCGCTGTGTAACCGATAAAGATCGGTAAGAACTTGAATAAGCCATCCCCCATGGCATTAAAGATCGCCGAAGTGGATGAATCGGCAAAGCTCGACCCTAAAGCAAAAATTAAAATAGCGTTAACCCCTTTTAACATACCAGCAGCTGATAGTGGGGCTAAAATCGGTTGGAAAATAGCGGAGATCATGTCGACAAATTGATCAAATAAATTGCCTTTTGGCCCAGACTCAGTCGGTGCTTCTAAGACACCTAAAACAGCGTCCACATCTTTTTTGACGTCAGGCACATGATTGCCAATCACGACTTGGTATTGGCCGCCAGCTTGCATGACCGTGACCACACCATCCATGTTTTTTAGCACATCTGTATTGGCTTTGCTTTCATCTTTCAGTTTAAACCGAAGGCGTGTGATGCAGTTCGTCAATGAATTGACATTCTCTTTTCCGCCGACTTCTTTGACAATGTTTTTTGCTAGTTCTTCATATTTACCCATGTTAATACCTCCAAATAGTTTTGTGTATTTAAAGGTTTCGCCAACTTAATGTCACGATCCGGTCCTTTCCACAGGAAGGTTTGCTTGCTCCTTTCTCCTAAACTAATATTTTAAGAGAGAACTCTTAATTTTTGGTTTTATCAATAATCCTCGCCAAATGAATCGTAATATAGACTTGCTCATCTTTTGAAATAAGATAGTTCCGCCGAATTTTTAAAAACTCCGACACTTTTTTCGTCACTTCAAAGGCTTCAGGATACTGTTTTGTGACCAGTTCAAATAATTCATTTTCAACCTGTGTGTCTTCCTCAGAATGAGTCTGATTGGTTAACACTCGTTGCGAGAAAAATTTTAAGTGTGTGATAAACCGTTGATAATATATATCATTTTCCGAAAAATTAACGCGTAAAGTGTATTTAATCACCGTCAGAATCTCTTCGATTAACTGAGTTAAGCTAACTGCGTCATCGTAACGGCTATCTAAGCTGGCATTGGTGATATGCAAGGCAATAAACCCGGCTTCATCTTCTGGTAGCGTCGCATTAAATTTGTCATTGACAATATCAATCGCTTTTTGACCAATCCGTAGCTCATCAGGGAAAAATCGCTTAATATCCCACAGTAAAAAGTTTTTGACTTGTAAATCTTTTTTGTCACGCTGGATAGCAGAATGAAGATGATCCGCTATGGCAATAAAAGCGGAGTCTTTTAAATCTTTGTTCAGCTTTTTTTTGGCAAAGCTGATGACTTCATAAGAAATCCGGATGATATCCTCTGGTATTTCTGAAAACAACTTTTCGATTTGTTCGTGTTCCACTTTGTTTTCTAATTTGAAGACTTTTTCAATTTTTTCAGTCCGAATGGGAGCGTCAATTTTCATTTGAAAACCTAAACCATTGCCCATTAAGATAACTTCTTCAGCCTCTTCATTAAGAGCAATGATCACGTTATTATTTAGCACTTTAATAATTTTCAAAATAACCGCTCCTTTTATTAGACAAAAATAGACCTAAACAACCCTTGACGGATTTGTTTAGGTCTAGCTTAACTTAATAATAACTATCCTTCTAACACAGTAATAATATACCAAATAGAAACGAATGTCAACGCTTCCTTATTTTTTGTGAGTTTACCTTAACGTATATATTTAGCACGTCTTTTTAGGAAGCTACCACGAAAAGTGAGAAGAACGAATTTGATATCACGTCTATTTTCACCCGAGTGCCTTGTAAATTATCGTAACTTATTTCTTATTTATTCGTGAAGGAGTCTATCAGATGTTTGGAAACTTTGTTATGCTTAATTTAATACAAAAGCACTCTGTCAACATCACCCATCAAAAAAAATGAGGGAGCAAAAAAGGACGTATCTATGTAGTGTAGGGGGCTGACCCACGATTTTTAATAAAGAGCAATAAAACCCCAATGTTTAACCGATAGAAACCCAGTTATTCAGAGTGATAAAATCTTTGAAAGGGGTGTTTACTCGTGTTGCGTCTCCAATTTTATTGCTTTATAATAAGTGGAGTAGGTGAAGCTGACAGATTGAACTAGCATGTAGGATCGGAAACCTTAAAAGGAGGATAACCAGATGTCAATAAAAGACACGATCATCGGCTTAGAAAAACTAGAAATGAAGTTATTACTGGAAAAAATGAAACCTGATAACTTGCTAACAAGTCTTGAAAGTTTGGAACAGCACATCCGATTGTTGAAACAGATTAATGAGATGGACTATCAATCAGACGTAACAGAAAAAGTCTCACTTGAGCCAAATCAAGTAGATGTAAATGAAGATAAAAACGTTCATAAAGAGAGTGTAATTAGAACTAAGAAGACAGTTTACAAAGAAGAGTCTGGCAATGATAATACGTGGTTTAGAGGTCAATTAATGCGTCAGTTAAAAGGAGGAAATGTCGGTTCCTTTCAAGAAGCTTACGTGCCGGAACGAGTAATTAGAGAGATGGAATTAAAACCCTTTGATTGGGTTCAGGCTAACCTTCTTGATATCCCTGGAAAAAAACCTCGATACGAGTTTATGCTGCTAGAACGAAATTCGGACCCCTTACCCAGTGACTTTAATCGGTTAGAAGTCACTTGTACCCCTGTGTTTAAACATAAGGATTTAAATCGGTTTTATATTAAGATAAAAGATCAAACGAAGGATAGTGAAGAGAGTGCCACCCAAGTCCTGCTGTCAGAAAAGGATGTCGTGCTATTTAAAATTACGGAAAACAGCATCATCGATTACGCCTATAACCTAAACAACGAGACCTTTGGGAGAGTGGCCTGGAAATATTCTGACTATGATGACTCCCTGACCGTAGAATCAAAATCTCCTGCTAAACAGACAAGAAAATCAGCTAGCGCTACGAAACCTAAAGAAGCGACAAGAGCAGTTCGGCCAATTTTTCAAAACTTAACGGTCACGATGGTCGGAGGAGGAAATCGAAATTTACAGACGACAATCAAGAAAGAAGTCGAACGTCGAGATGGTACCTTTATCTTTTGTTCTGGTGATGAGCCTAAGACAACGATTAAAAGTCGTCTTAAGCGAAGCAATGCGGTGGTTGTTTTTACGGAAAGCATTAGCCACGATGCCATGAATTTAACCAAGGATATCTGTAAGGAATTCGACATTCCTGTCAGTTATACGAAAAATTTAGGCAGTGAACGGTTCATTGTACGTGTCAATAGTTTGCTAACAAAAGAAAAATAGGAAACGGGATGGTTTCAACGTCGAAGCATGAGTATCAGGGCGGTTGATAAGGCGGGAATCAAACGTAAGTCAGGTGGTGCCCCTGAGTGTACGCTAAAAATCTGGAGAAAAGGGGCAACCTTTTGCTTAAGACTATTCTAGCAGTGACTGCTATAGTAGAGGCAAAAAAACAGCAACTTTTGCGAGAATAACCGATTACTTTTTAGATAAATAATCTCTCGTTAACGTCTTTAACAGTATTACTTAGGGGGCATGTTAGCGCATATCCTCTTTTTGCATTGTTTTGTTTGCCTCTATACGAAAAAGATTATCATCACGCCCAACAATGCTGTTAATGGTTGAAAGCACTCCTTACTGAGGAGGCATGTTTCTTTTGCTAGATATATTCCTTGATTTTATCGAGGGTATCTTAACTATTAGGAGATTATATTGGTATAATAGTTTATAAGATTAAAGAATAGTTTCTTTTTAAGAAAAGGATTTAAATCGCCAGATAGTTTCCATTAAATCATCATCCAACGGAACGATCTGTCTGATTATTTAATACGATGTCTATAGTAAGGATCATCTTGGGACTATCTTTAACTAATTATAATGTCAAAACTAACTAAACATGAGGAGAGACTATGGAAGAAATAGCCGTATATTTGAAAAAAGCCAGTAACAGCTGGCCTGGTGCAACCGTACGCTATCGTGATGATTGGGAGGTTGACTACTTTAGTGTTGCTGACAAATGTTTTGCTTTACTCGGTGTTCATCATGAATGGGGCCCCCAACTCATTGTCAAAGGTTTACCTGAATATAATGAAGAGTTGCGTGAAATTTATGACTTTATCGTTCCGGGTTATCATATGAATAAAACTCATTGGAATTCAATTATTCTAAATAAGAGCAGTTTATCTGATGAAGAATTAGTCGCATTGTTAAAAAGATCCTATGAGCTAGTAGTGTCAAAATTGCCAAAGAGCCAACAGAAGCTACTTGAGACCAATTCTTAATTGCTTGTTGGTGATCGTTACCGGTTATGTTACGGATACGCCAAGGATAAAATAGGCGATGGAAAGCAAGGGGGAAGTCAGAAATACGACATCCTTCAAAAGATTCCTGATGCCTAACTAATATTCCGAAAAGGAGGTAATAAAGTATGGATACAAAGTCTAAAAAAGCCATTCTCTTTCTGTGTCTGATTTTGGCACCGCTTTTCCCACTATTAGCAATACTATCCGCTCTTTTATACACCATACAAATAAAACAAGCTCGCAACAGTTAAAAGCGGTTATTGGTTCTATTAAAAATAGCCCTTAGCAGAAAGCTAAGGACTAAAGGAGATTTTTATTTACCCATCGATCTCATCAATTTCTAAATGCTAAAACATCAAAAATTGAAAGTTGGAAGAGTAAATAATGAAAAAGTTTTGTTAGGGTTGTTTGTTGGTATACTTATACTATATACATCAAATTTGAAGTAAGTGTGACGAAACTGGCAGTAAAACTTGAATGTTCAAAAATGATAAGTCGTAAAGGAGACAATAGTGAGAAAGATTGAAAAATTAACAGCTTTAAACGATGAGCAAAGAAAAAAGATTTATGCGTTGGCTAAGCAGTTTGCTAAAAAAGAACACATTTATTTTAAATTAGATGCCAATATTTTAGAAGATGAGCAAAATAAGTTGGTTAGCCACTTCCTATTGATGAAAAATGATCGTTTACAATCATACATGTTGGCATCTTCCTATAGTGGCAATGAATTGGAGATAACTCTACTGGGAGGAACCGAATCAAACATATCTGATTTTTTCCAATTAGCTATCTCAGAAGCAAGAGAAAGAAGCTTAAATAAAGTAATGTTTATTACGGATTCCAATGATACATTAACTGTGACAAACTTTAAAAATAATTTGTTAGAGTATGATTTTTCAGAATACAGATTAGTACTTAACCCTGAGAAAAAGCCGTCAGTCATCTCATCAAGCGTGACACTTCGTCAAGCAAATATAACTGATGAAAAACAAATAAATGCCTTAGATTTTGATGGCTTTGGTGAGGTTACCCAGATAAGAGAAATTGATTTACAAAATATTTTATTGGCTGAGGTCAATGGGGAAATTGTCGGCAAAATTTGGCTAGGAGAAAGTGCCGATAGTCTAGGGTTATTTGGTTTTGTTGTGTCTGCGGCTGAACGAGGAAAAGGATATGGCAGAAATATGCTAGCTCAAATTATTAATGACAAACTTGCCACAGGCCTGAAAAATATTTATTTAGAAGTGGCCTTAATTAACCCGTCAGCCTTAAAGTTGTACGAAGAATGCGGATTTGAAAAAGAAGCAACATTCGATTATTACAAATTGAATGTTGAACAATAAGCAAGCCGTTGTGCTGTCATTAGTGAGCTAATTTATGAATAAGGAGAATGAAAATGAAAAAATATGTTAGTCCACTCATTCTGTTTATTCTAGGAAGTGTTTTGTATTTATTGACCATAAAAGGTGTCATGGGTATTGAAAAATTAAATTTTCTAATTGCCCCCTATTTTATCTTTTGGATGTTAAGCCTACTCTTATTATGTATCGCCAGTATTTGGTTGATCTCTCTTATTCTGGTAGCGCTGATAAATTCTTTTCCTAAGAAATAATGATGGCGAGTTTAATGTAGTTGTAAAGATAATGGGAACTGTCGATTCTTTCTTAGAAAGAGAGCCTCTAACGGTACTTGATAACGCAACTACGTTAGTAACGTCTAAATATATCTTGTTGGGAAGTTTGTATTTTTTGTAGCAACTCCTTAATTACCACAATCATTTAACCGAACACACTCCTATCGTTAAAATTAGCTTATTATTTTAGCGATAGAGGTGTGTTTTATGTCCTATAATGAAATTTTCAAGTCTCACTTCACATTGATTGATCCTTAAGAAGAGTATCATAAACGATTTGAATCCTATTCAGCGATGAAAACTGGGTTTAAAATCAAGCCCGATGAATAGAAAAGTAGATGTTAAAATGAAAGGAACAGAATATAATTTGTTTCTGACTAATCTGCCTAGGTTGACTTATCTTGTCAGCGAGTATCACAAGCAATTAACCACGCTTTTCAGCACTTTTAGAACAGATAACTGATAAACAAGTCGATGATTTTTTGCATTGCTGACTATTCTGATGCGGTTAATACTAAGCACTGTCCCTTTTTTGGGGGATGCCCAATCGGAATCTGTCTCCTCTTTTCAAACACTGCATGGGAATGACTGGTGATAGAACAACGCAAGAGGAACCTTGTATTTTTCTTCACCATGTAAACAGATGTGTACATTAAATACCAAATGATGTAATCTACAATAGATAGATAAAAATTGACATTCAATGTAATATAAAGTTACTAGGGGGGGAGAAAATGAACTTTGCTAAGCAATTAAAAAAATATCGAGAAGTCAGTGGGCTTTCTCAAACTGATTTGGCAGAAAAAATATATGTGACACGTCAGACTATTTCGAAATGGGAAAAAGGGAAAACTTATCCCGATATTCAAGCGTTAATTGCCTTAAGTAAGCTTTTTGATATTTCTCTAGATGAGTTAATTAAAGGAATTAATTATGAAAAGGAGGAGACCATGGTAAATACGGCTTGGCTAATTTCTTATAAATTGAAAGATGGGGTTTCGAACGAAGATTTTATCAAAGCAACTCAAAAATTACACGATAACTGTGTATCCAAAGCAGACGGTTTCTTATTTTGGGAACAATACCTTGATAAAGATACCTGGACTGATTTTGTTATGTGGGAAACGCAAGAAGATGCACGTAATGGGGTACATGCCGGAACTGGAAGAGAAGAATCAGGAAAGTTTTATTCAATGATTCAAATGGAAACCTGTACAACAAAAATGGCCTCATCATTTGTGAAAAGATATTGAGTTGTTTTTTCATCAATTCGATGGAAAAAAATGGCTGCTTGAATCGTAACCGAGTATACAGTAGATTCAGTATAAAAGAAGAGGAAGCATGATTAAAAAAATCATGCTTCCTCTTTGGAATTGCCTGCTAATGCAATGCCACTCTCGATTCTATATGCAGTTTACCTTGTTATATCGTTCGTTTTAGCAATCTCTAAGACTTCAACACTCTAATTGAATACTGCGGACGAAATAGACCTTAAGTGCGGAGAAACAGACCGTACGAAGCGGAAGAAAAGACCGGCTGATGCGGAGAAGTAGACCAACCCAGTTAAATGAAAGCATCTTGTATAATTAAGGGGCACGTGTTAAGCGTGACACTATGATTATACAGGAGGTTTTTTTATGATTCAGTATCGAAAGATATTAGAACTGTACTTGTCCAACATTGCGCAACGAACAATCAGTTCTAGTACCGGAAATGCGCGGCAAACAGTGTCTGATGTCATTAAACAAGCAAAAATGAAAGGGCTTGAGGAATTGACAGACGCCATGACAGACCAGTGGTTTGAAGACTTTCTTTTTCCTGAAAAACAAGCATTAGAGAAAGGTTACTTCCCAATTAATTGGGATGAGATTCACCAAGAGTTGATGAAAAAAATGTCACATTGAAGCTTCTTCATCATGAATATGAGGACAAGGCAAGGCACCACCATAAAATCCCTTATGCTTATCGAACCTTTTGTGAGAACTACGGGAAACATGCCAAGAAATACAAACTAACGATGCCAATCAGACGGAAACCAGGAGAGCTTATTGAGACTGACTGGGCTGGTTCAACTCTGGGCCTTAGAGATCGAGAGACAGGCGAGACGATTAAGGTTTATATTTTTATTGCGACACTGCCCTATAGTCAATATAGCTATGTCGAAGGGTTCTTAGATATGAAGACAGACAGCTGGCTAACTGCACATATTAACGCCTTCAATTATTTCGGTGGCGTATCGGAAGTACTGGTTCCCGATAATTTACGTACCGGTGTTATTAAATCTGATAAATATGATCCAATCATAAACGAAGCTTATCGAGAATTAGCTGATTATTACCAAACAGTTGTCGTTCCAGCAAGAGTGAGAACGCCTAAAGATAAGGCATCAGTTGAAGGGGCCGTTGGACATATTTCGAGACAAATCATCGCAGCTTTACGTTATTATCAATGTTTCAGTCTTGATCAGCTCAATCAAGAACTATTAGCCAAGCTAGATGACATTAATCGAACTGACTTTCAAAAACGAAATGGCTCCAGACAACAGATATTCGAGGAAGAAGAGAAATCTCACCTTCACCCTCTTCCTCGAACGCCTTATAAAATGGCGAAATGGAAAACAAGTAAAGTTCAATTGAACTATCACATCCAGGTTGAACGTATGTATTACTCCGTCCCATATGAGTATGTCCAAAATGACGTGTCTAGTCGACTCACTAAGGACCTAATTGAAGTTTACTTCAAAGACATCCGAATTGCATCACATAATCGATTAAAAGGTGAAATTGGCCAATATGCCACCAATCCTGATCATATGCCGAATCACCATCGCAAGTATCTGAATCATACACCAGATAGTTGTTTAAACTGGGCAAGTGACGTAGGCAATCAAACACTGAGACTTGTCCAATATCTATTAGATACAACCGTCGAAAAGAAGGCACTTATCAGTTTGATGGCACTGAAAAACTTAGAAAAAAAATACACCTTGACTGAAATTGAAGTTGCCAGTCAAACAGTACTCAAGGTGTCAACTAACCCGACTCTAGGATTAGTGAAGTCAGTATTAGAACGAAACAAGAAAAAGTCAAAATTAACAGACTCCCCTCCTCACAAAGAAACACCGCCAGGGAATGATTATGGATTCACACGGGGCGCCAATTACTTTAAAGGAGAGAAAAATTAATGAATAATGACACATTAAGGAAACTAAGAGACATGAGATTAACTGGAATGTCAGAACTTTATGAAGAACTTCAAACAAATTCAACTTATCAAGAGTTAACAAGTGAGGATTTCTTCAATTTACTGGTAGATAGGGAATATTCACGACGAAAAACGGCACTACTTGATCGACTAATCAAGCAGGCCCGTTTAAGCGACCCCACTGCTTGTATTGAGGATATCGAGTATCATGAAGATAGACATCTAGACGCTCAGCTAATCGCAGAATTAGCGGCCGGCAACTATATTGAACAGTCCCATAATCTCATTATTATGGGCGCCAGTGGTAACGGCAAAAGTTGGATTGCGAATGCCTTAGGTATTCAAGCCTGTCGCCAATTTAGAAAAGTGAAATACATGAGGTTGCCTGAGTTACTTGATGAACTAGCCGTCGCCAAACACGCCGCCGACGGTAGTTTTCGAAAGCTAATTACTAAATACAAAAAAATCGACTTACTTATTATCGATGAATGGTTATTAACAGACTTGTCCTTGGAAGGGTCTACTTATATTTTGGAAATCATTGATGCCCGTATTAAGAAAGCTTCCACCATTTTCTGTTCTCAATTCGCTCCTGAAGGGTGGCATGCGAAACTCAGTCAAATTCAAATTGCCGATGCGATTCTCGATCGTATCGTTCATGATTCGTATCATTTACTGATAGATGGTGACGTATCAATGCGAGAAAGACACGGGATTAGAAGGCAGCGTGAGACTATACAGACACACAACGAGCTAGATTAGGCAATTGCCTCTATGAGTTAAATAGACTAATCCCTGATATCCCAGGTTGGAATCAGGGATTTCTGTCATGTTGGTCTAGTTGTATGCATTGCCCGGTCTATTAGTCCGCCTAACGTGGTCTAATATGGCGCACTTAAGGTCTTTTCCTGCCGCAGTATTCACTCTAATCATTCTATCAGTAACAACAGGCTACCGTGGGTCTGCCGATGTGGATTGAATAAAAGGGAAAGACGACCTTTATAGTCTTATCGTTTCTTTACCAATTTTATACCTTGCTCCTGACGTCCCAGACTTTTTCAATGAAGAATTTCTCAGCATCAAATTTTTAATTAGTTAATTGCCTGTTCAAATTTTATACTTCAGATGATACACGTACGTAGGCAACATTCAAGATAGAATCTCGATTAAAAAAATTCTTTATCATACATCCTAATTATGCGTATAAAAGTCAGTGAACTCAATATCAGGTACTTGTCTATGACGGACACCATAAAAAGCATTGCAAGAAAACTACGGTATCATGCTGCAAATATTGTATTAATGGCCAGATGATATTGTATTCAATTCAACCAAAATTAGTATAGGTGCTACACCTACGCCAAATTGAAAATTTATGTTGAGCACAAAAACAATGGCTATTATACTTATTATCACTAGTGTTGCAAAGATTTAAAATGGATATAAACCTTGAACTCAAGGTTTTCAAGAACAAAAAAATCCTTTATACTAGCCTTGGATGACTTACCCAAGACCAATAAAAAGGACTATCGCATGGATAAGTATACCTCAAAAACATCATTTCAGGAATGGGTTTCGTCAATAAAGTTAAAAAACTTATCGACGGATGCTCAAACGTTTATCACAAACTACGATTATTACAGTAAAAAACTTGATTTTCAAACGACTTTAAACATTTTGTTGCATGCGGTTTATGAAGAATACCCGAGCTACCGCGAGATGAGTCGCGCCTTTCTTGATCAACGGCTTTGTCGCGAAATCGGTATCGAATCAATTAACCACAGCAATTTGTCTCGTCGGCTGATTGAGATGGAGCCCACTGTTCTCATGGAAATTTTCCGAAACCTCGTTGGGGAAATTCAACAAAAACAACCAACGACCAAACGAAATAGTCTTCAATTGATTGACTCTACGACCATTCCATTGAATCAGCACTTGTTTCCGTGGGCCAAGTTTCGTTCCACCAAGTCAGGGATTAAACTTCATCTGAGCTTGTGCTATATGGACGAAAATAATCAGTATCCAGAAGCATTTACAATCACCCACGCAAAGGTCCATGATCGCACTCAGATTGAGGTGCTCGTTAATAAAGCAGAAGCTACTTACGTGGTAGACCGTGGTTATTTCGACTATATCTTATTGGACAAGATGCATCGTGATGGGTTCTTTTTCGTGACTCGTATCAAGAAAAATACGCTTGTTAGCGTCCTTGATCAGATAGAAATTGATGACTATCAGACGACTGACGGGCAAGTTATTAGTGACCAGCACGTTGCTTTGGGAGGTGGAAAGAGCTCCCTCACGTCACGTTTTCGATTGGTGACCATTTTAACAAAAGGGCAGAAGCTTCTGCGGCTCGTGACAAATCGCATGGACGTTAGTGTGCAAGCAATTGCGGATATGTATCAAGCAAGGTGGCAAATAGAGTTGTTTTTTTAACATTCAAAGCAAAATCTGACGATCAAAAAAATTTACTCGCAAGATGAGCAAGGGGCGATGAATCAAGTCATTCTCACACTCATTGCGACGCTTTTAACTTATCTGATTAAACTGGATTTAGGGTCAAGCGCGACTCTGTTTCAACTCAAACGAGCCTTTCATTATCAACGGTTTGATCCGGCAGAACGCTGGTTGAGACCCTTTATTCCGATATAATCGCTTAACTTGTCGCTGTCGCTTGTGGATTTAAAATCAATTACTGAAAATTTTCTGGAAATGGTCATCCGTTGCGTAAGCATTGACCGTTTTGTCAATTTTCTAGAACTTGAATAAATCAGAATATTCTGACTTCATCTGCGCAACACTAGTGACTTACGATATATGACGTTATTTGTGCACCCGTGCTGTGATTACTCGCTTACTTTTCATTGAAGGAGAGCGCTCGATGAGGTCTAGATAAAAAGGAAGAGTTGATTTAGCAATAGATCAACTCTTTTTCGTGGCTCACTATTCCCGAAATGGTGGCTCATCTCTCCGAAATTTCTTCCTCTCTTTAAACGGCTCAACACATCCGTTTTGGTGGCTCAAGCTATCCGAATTGATGGCTCAAATCAACCCGAAATAATCACTCAAAAAATGAGTGTAGTCTTCTGTGACGGTTTTAACATGACAAACTGGATTAGGACAGTCATAAGAGTAGGTAGTGATTTCCAGAAAAACTGTTTTACCTAAAATGGGCAAATCTTGTGCTTTTCTGACATAAGCATTGTGGTGAGTGTGGCAAACCTCATGGCACTTCGGACATTGGCTAGTTTTTGTCAACGACTTCATTTGAATGGTCAGCTGATTGTCAGTTTCTTCAATATTCGTAATGTACAGTGTTTCCGGGAAAAACGGGTTAATTGTAGTCTTGTTTGCTTATTCGTTCACTCTCACACCTTCACGTTCATTTTTTTATCTCCATTTATTATACGATTTTATTGTTATTTCTAAAAGGTTTTCCCCTTACATTTGCGGAAGAACCATAACTCTGCTTAACCGGCTCAATCTTAGCGCAATATTCAGTACAGATTTACTCCTATGATTTGTGTTCCTATCAGATTAGTTTCTTCTAAATTTACCTTATGTAGATATGATTTTACAAAAAATCTTTTCAGTTCTTATAGTTGAAAAATTATCAGTATCCTCTAACTCTAATGATACCTAATTCGATTGCTTGAATAATTGCAGAGACAGTTGAGTTCACTTGGAGTTTTTCGTTAATAGATAAAAGATGGTTATTTACAGTTCTTCTACTAATATGAAGTCGTTCTGCTATCTCTTGTTGTTTAAGTCCTTCTGCTGCACATTTTAATATTTCTTTTTCTCGTTCACTAAGTGAATCTAGTGAGTTTGAGTTGCTGGGTAGTAAATTGATTCCATGATATATGTTTATTAAATCACTGTATAAGCTTTCGATTGTTAAATTCTTATTTAGTAATCCCCAAGCACCAGATTTTATTGCCTCATTTTGATATTCAATTAGATTAAATCCTGATAAAAAAACAACTTTTATATTGGGGTACATTTTTAGGATATCTTTGGAAATATCAAACCCGCTGATTTCTCCCATATGGATATCCAGTAAGACTATATCTGGTTGTTCATGTTTTATTTTATCGAAAAAAGATGTTGGCCCTGTAAAACTAGTAATTGAAATATCCATTGTCTGGAATGCAATTTCAAGACTTTTAGAAAATAGTACATGATCATCTAATAAATATACTTTCATAATCTTCTTTCCTCCATTGTAATAGGCAAAACTATTGTAAATTTTGTACCATGTGGAATTACGGGTAAAACTGTCATTTTTCCATTTAAAGAATTAACTTCTTGATTTATTGATAATAAACCGAAATGGTGATTTTCAAATCCTCTAAGTCGGATTTCATTATGGTCAAACCCTATGCCATTGTCTTGAATGACACTTTCAATGGAAAACTCAGTTTGGATCAGAGTAATGATAATTTCTGTTGCATGAGAGTGCTTAAGTGCATTGACTATTAATTCTTGTATAATTCGATAGATATGGAATTTGATCTCTTTCTCTAATTGTAAATCGTGAGAACAATTAAAATTGATAAAAACAGCATCTTGTTTATCATTTAATTTATCACAAAGAAATTGAATACTACGTGATAAGGGGGCGTTTTCTATTGTTGACGGATAGAGTTCAGATATTTTATTTCTGAAAACTTCATTTAATGTATCGAACGATTCTAATATTAGTTTTTTTGTTTCGATGTGATCAGTTTCAATAGATTCAGTCAATTTTTTTAATGCTAAAATATTTTGTAAAACGTTATCATGTAAAAAAAAGGAGAAATCTTTGTGAAAATTTTGTACCATATTTAAATATTCATAGCTTATATATTCGTCGTATGATAAACTTTCTATTTTTAATGCCTCTTGTTTAATGTCATACAGCCTTTCATTTTCAATTAGTATCTCACCTATGACACCTATCAAATCATTAATTGACTTATATTCAATTAATGACAATTTGGAATTCTGATCTTTACTAACTATCAGCCAACCAAAAGTTTTATTGTTTTTATGAAATGTGAATTTTGTGAACTCATTACTTTTATAATTAAATGTTGTAGATATTTTTTCGAATTCATCAATGATTGTAGCTGTTAATGTAATGTCTAAAAAATTTTCTGTACATGATAGAATGTACGGGGTATGTTCATCTTTCCAAACAATTAAGTAATTCATAATTCCATAATTCTGCATTAGGAGCTTACTAATTAATGAACTTATAGAAGAGAGTGTTTTTTCCTTTGTAATTGTTTGAATAAACTCATTTTTTTCTTTTTGGAACTCATTTTTTTTTTGCTGGAGTTTTCTCAAAGTAATGTTATTTAAATACCAACTTTTTAGATGGAAAATATATAGAAACAAACAATAAAAAACTATTAGGAAGTAAATTCCAAACAATGAGAGATTAAGAAAATAATTACTAACAGTAAGTAACAAAGAAAAACAGATTATGTGAGTGATGAAATTAATCGTTATAACAATTTTATTTAAACGAATATCATTACGTTTGACTAAAATAAGACCTACAGTAATGGGGATTAACAGAACAAAAAAAAGAGAGTAAAATTTAAGTTCGCTTGATAAGACACTATTTAAGAGTGAGTAAGAAAAAATAAAAGGGCTAAGAGATACAACTAAGGTCTTTGTTAATAAGGTTTGTTCTTTTCGGGTTTTAGTGCTTAAGTGATCTTTTTCTTTCGAATATAGTACAATACAGCCGATAATACTTAAAATAATCTCTAGGAGTATCAACCAGTAAAAATGTTCAAAATTAATTAATAAGAGAACGGACGTTATAATTGAATAACTAATCAAACATTTTCTTATTCTTTTTAACATAGAAGAAGTCGGAATAGAATTAAAAATAATAAAAAAATTATACACATAATAAGGTAAAAAAGAGATTATTATGAAAGAAATAGGATAAAAAAAAGAAAATGGCAATACGTCTAGAATCAAGTAAATGGAGATAAGAAAAATTATCCAGCAAAAGTATTTAGTTTTTTTTTCATCACTAGATACGAGTATGATGAACGTACTAAAGAGAACTAGAAAGATAATAATCGGAGTAATAATTGGCAAATATTTATAGTGTAAGAAACTATAATTCTCAATAGAAAATAGAGAGAGAAGTAAAAATATAAAAGAAAATAAGATATAAATAAGTTTTCCTCTCATAAATCAAACATCCAATCCTAAGTATTTTTTGAGCGCTAACAAATCTTTTGTATTATCAAATCTATCTAATATAGTTAGTGCATTTATTTTTTCAGAAGAGATCAGTTCTTTACAAAAATCTATAGCACCAGTTTTTATTATTTTAGTCCGAATTGTCTGTACCGAAGAAGCTGGGTTATTAAGAAGATATAACAGAGTATCGTTATTGTTTTTATTAAGTGTATTTATACTTGCAATTAAAGGGAGAGTATTTTTTAGTTGAGAGATATCCATTGAACTATTGTTTAAAACCCCAATAACATCATTTTCAATTTGGCATATCGTACCATAGTGAATTGCAAACTGATCGAGACTGGAATCGTTATTACTTGCTAATTTGGTTACTAATTGAAATATTGCGGTTGAT
The DNA here is from genome assembly GCF_017829975.1 of Vagococcus allomyrinae. Taxonomy (GTDB): domain Bacteria; phylum Bacillota; class Bacilli; order Lactobacillales; family Vagococcaceae; genus Vagococcus_D; species Vagococcus_D allomyrinae. Next base: position 26,571 of record NZ_JAEEGA010000013.1, read on the forward strand.
TTTGAAATGATATTTTTGAAATAAAAATCTATAGAGTTTTGCGAATTTATCGTTGTAGAATAGTCAATAAATTCTGCATGTAAAGCATCTTTTAAAAGGTCATAATCGAAATTTACATGTTTTCCAAGTGACTCAAGACTTTCGACTAGTAGTTCTGTAGATAGAAGAGCCAAGTGTTCCGGATTAATTATGCTTGATAGCAGAGTATCTTTATCTAAAAAATCGTCCATTAATCGAGCTGATAAACCAATTAATTCTATATTGTACATTATATCGAGACCATCTGTATTTAGAGAGTTAGTCATTTTTGAAATATGCCAGTAGTATATGCTCCATTTGAAACATTTTTTAAAATTTAAAATTTCTAGGAGGTCGGTAGTATAGTAGCTGTTATACCTACCTATTGTTTTGTTGGATGCCATTTTTGAAATAATGCTTTTTGTTAAAGTCATATATTCACTCCTCCTCATTAAGCTATAACTATAATTTAAGCATACTATAGCTTGCTTAATTGCACAATATACTCATTACTAAAAATTAAATATCGTCTATAATTAGACACATAATACTAAAGGAGAATATAGGATGAATAAACAATTGTTATGGGAAGTTTTCCAAGAAAAGAACTTGTTTGAAAAGGAGACAATCAATAAAAATGAAAATCTTAATTTCCGTAAATCAGAGATTCTGAATTCGGAACTTGTGAATGATTCATCTAATGAGTTAGTATCAGTTAATTCATATTTCCAAATATTAGCAAGTAGGTGGCCAAGGTAATTGTTTATTTGATCTGAATGAAAAAAATGTATATCAAATATTGTGGATTGCTGTACTAGCCCTTCTTTTTTCTCTTTATGGCAACAAACTGGCTATAACTAAATCTTCACAACAATGATGTAATTGAAAAATTAAACGATTTTTAAGGAGGAGTGATGAAGAATAATGTGTATTATCTTTAAGGTTCGAGGTTCACCTAGCATGTAAAAGAACTTCAAGTTGTAAATCAAAAACTAAAAATTTAATTTTCCATATTGATTACACCAGTTTATATTGAAGATTAGGTTCTTATGGTGTGTTTTTGATGGTCTCGTTTAAAAAAATGGTTTAATTGAAAGGAGAAATTATGATTAAGAAAGTTGCTTTTTCTTTGACTAGTATTTTTATTGTAAGTGCATCTTTTTCGAAGTTAATTCCACATGTTGCTATCACATTTGGTTTAGCAGACACTACAGCTAAAGCTGTAACTAATTTTATCTTGTCTGCTTCAAATATAGTTACAGTAGTAAGTTTGATTGGTATAGTTTTTGGTGTTGGAGGTTTTACATTGGCAGCAGTGCAAACTGTGAAATATTTAGCTAAAAAATCTTTTGTTAAGGCGGTGGCATGGTGAGAAAAATTATATATATGCTTTCAGTAGTTTTAGCAGGTGCGTTTTTACTCGATTATAGTTCACCTTATCTTGTAGCAACTTTTGGTTTTGCGGCTAAAACGGCTAATCAGATTGTTGCAGTAATAAATGCTTATGGTACAGCAACTTTTGCCATTTCCTTAGTTCTTGCAATTACTGGTGCAGGTGCTAGTGTCTCTGCTCTTGTAGCTACGGTATATCAATTCATTAAGAAAAAAGGTCAAAAATATGCTGTTACGTGGTAAAAAATAAAATACTTAGTTAATACGAGTATTTGTAAAATGCGTCATTATTATAGTGAAGATTACTGCAAATTTACTAATTTGGTGATCTTCACTATATGTTGTCAAATTCTAGATATCTTGGAAGGAGAATTATGTTTAGTTTTTTTAATTCGTTTTGGAAGAGAAAATATGGGTATTATAACTTCTATGTTGTTTTTGGTTTATCGTTTATACTAGCATTTTTTTCTGTACTCCTTCAAAGAATAACAAACAGTCCGTTTATAACGATTATTGTATTACTTAGCTGTCTGTTAAATTCAAATAAGGAAACAGAAGCATATATGAACTTGAATAAATTTAATACTTTTCGTTTGGCTGATGATCACATTTTGAAATTAGGTTGGAGTCTTTACATAAAAAGAAATAAATTTATCTGGATTGCTATTTTATATTCTGTTTTATGCTTAGCGAATGTTACTTTGTTAACTGAGAATATATCTTTGATTATCTTAGCATCATGTATTTTATTTAGTAATCTTTCTCGCAATAAATGGAGTGAAATTATTGGAGAAATTCATCTTGTGGTTTTAATTATTTTAATGATTTTTAATTGGGGATATCTTTTTCCTGTTGCAATGAATGGTTTGTTTTGTTCAGCATTGTGCATTCTACTGTTATCTAATAATAAAAGAATAGTAAAAAATGAACCAATTAAAAATAAGTTTATTTCTGCGAAGACTCTTTTAGTATTCAGACACTTTCTTTTTGGTCAATGGCAATCTAGTTTATGCTTAGCTGTTTTTTTTATTCTGCCCAAACTTATTATTTTTTTTCGAATTAAAGTTTTATACACATGGGTAACAACTATTAATTATAATGGCATTTTCATACTTCTAATTATTTTCGAATTGTTACAAGATGTTAATTTAGAGAAACATAGCTTCGAATATAATCGATTTCGTTTTTATAGGCTCTCGGGAACGGGTTATTTTAAGAGGATACTTTTTTCACGTTATGCGAGTTTAGGTTTTTTTTCAATTTTGGTTACGAGTCTAGTTAATTTATTTAATGTTAAGCTTTTGATTATTCAAATTACAGCTATTATAATATTGGTTTTGTGGTATAAATTCTTTGAAGAAAAAGCACTAATGGAGAAGCGCAAACCAACATGGCAATTAAGTTATATTAGATGTTGGGCACCAACAACTTTATTATTCCTAATCTCATTTGCCCCTCAATTAATGCAGCTTATTGAAAAAATGAAAGGAAATTAGTATTATGTATAAGTTAAGTTGGAAAGTTTATCTAAAGTATTTTTTTCTTATGAGTGTAATCTTTTACTTATTGATTATTAATTTTAAAGGACTTATAGGACTTAAAGAAGCCGATTTTGATGAAGTAACGGTATCTGGTATTGAAATTATTTTTCATAATTTGATGCTATACATAAAATGGCAAGTTTTCTTTTTATTAAGCCCTATTTTTTTTGTTTTTGAGACTCTCGTTTTATCTTGGTCTATTAAAACAGGAATTGTTACTTTTGGTTTAGATCAAGCGATTGACAAATTGTGGCGTCATGGAATAATTGAGATTCCAAATATGTTTTTGTATCAACTATTATCTTTTAGACTGCTATACTATTGGTGGAAAAATAAATCATTTGCAACTATAAAAGAATATATAAAAGAAAATAAAAAAATATATTTATTATCTGGGCTGTTGATTATAGGTTCTGGGATAATTGAGGGGATAACATGGTGAAAATACAAATTAAAAGTGGCGAATTCAAGATATCTGGAAATGTTTTTTTAGTAATAGAAAATGATCATTCGATAAGTAATGGATTGTATAAATTGAGTGGTGCCAATGGAAGTGGTAAAACACTTTTTTTGGAATATCTATCGGGGTTTAGAAAAACAGGAAATATTGTGACCAATATTGACCCAAAAAAGATTTTATATCTTGGTGAGTCAGGGATTGGTATTGAAGACTTAACCATTATAGAAAATATCAAACTGACATATTGGATTTTCGGAGCTAAACTTACTGATGTCGTGATGGCTAATATAAAAAGCTTATATTCCGATGAACAACTTAATAAAATTTATAGTCAATCAAGCTTTGGTATGCAATTAATGGTTGGTTTATCCCTGATTTTTTCTGAAATTGAATGGCAATTAATTGTTTTAGACGAAACTCTTGCAGGAGTTGATGAGACCAACAAGCTGAAAATTATAAACGAAATTATTTTTAGAAAAAGTGAGAGTGTTATCTTTTTGGTATCTCACGAACATATTAAAGAAAAAATTGAGTATGAAGAGGTGTACATCTTTGATAAAAAATTACAGTTTAAACAATAGAAAATTAATTTTAACATTAGGAATTATATATGTTTTTTTAAACTTACTATTAGCGAAGGTATTTGAAAAGAGTGAGATTGCAAGAAAGTTATTATCTGGTCCAGATATTAGTCAATTACTTGGGAATGAATCATATTTGATTTTTGCAATTATGATAACTTTAATGTCACTATTAACGGTTATTTTTATGACCTTTATTTATAGAAATTTACTAAAGTTCATTTTTATAGAGAGCCAGTCATGGGAAATAATAAATTTTTGTTATTTAGTTTCAGTCATAGTTGGTGTCGTACTTTCCCTAATCATTTTATCAATAAATAGTAGTATTGATATTTCAGTTCTTAGTATAATTACAAATTTAACTACTGCTATTATTGTTAATGTGTTGTTTTATCTATTAAATAGAAAACTTACGGAACAAGTATTGATTATTATCATTTCGCTCATAAATTCTAGTGTAGTAATTTTATTGTAATATAGTCATATATTAAAAATATAAAAGTTAATTTCTTCTATATGAATCAATTTCATAATTCTAAGAACGTCTCAATCTAGCACTTTCTCATGTCAAATTTCACGAAAAAGTGACTGGAAGTTGATAGTGTCAATGGGGAGGTAATATTTTTTGATTGTTAGAAACGTTATTATGTCAACGGGAATAATTCTGAAATTGATTCATATATGCTTGCAATAGTAAGTGCCAATTTAAAAGCTCCGCAGACGTTTTTTAATGTTGTAGTAATTTTATTTCAAGTAAATGAGGAATTTATCATATTTAATTTTAACACTTAAATGTAGACTCTTAATTTACCTAAGTACATAGCTATTCTGAAATGATAATTTTTCTTTAACTGTTGAAATTAGTTGTTTTTTTGATCGGAGATTATCGTATACAGAATGTTCTCTGTTGTCAAAAAAATAATCAACAATGACCACCACTAAAGTATGGATTAAATTACAATGTTGAACTTATTCAAATAGGAAACGGTTTTTTTATTGAGCGAAGAAATAAGCCATTATATGCGTAAAATCTTATCAGTTATTGCAACTAAATGCGTCATTTAAGACTTCCTTTGATTGCGAAAGTTAATAAGATAGCTGTAGCAGGTATCTGTCTTTTAAGATCAGTAGCTGCGGGCTAATACGATCCCGCTGTCAAAGGAATACTATTGCTGCTATTTATTGAAAAATAGTGAGTGGTTATTTTTTTGTCGAAGGGGTACATTGATAGCGCTACTTTCACTTGATAACGAGTCGCAGAAGTATGATTTCTGTTGCAACGTAGTCTCAGCAGAGGTAATAAAGCGAAGCGTCTATAGATCTAAAATCTATTCTCGTAACCAGCTTGACAATAACTGGTGCATTTCTATCATTTACCATTGTTTTCTGTGTCAGTGGCGATATTATTCAATGGTGGAAAATTTTCAGGCTGAGTGTATACCAAACGGATAAGTGAATACTAAGATAGATAGTGAATTATTATATATCAATTAATCCAGAGATACACAATCATTATTTTCTAAAAAGCTGATATGCAATCACTCATCATTACATTCTTGTTTATTTTTAAATCTAAATTCCTCTAGGTAGTAGTGGCTTAATGATTTTTATACATAATTAACAGATTTATGTACCTGGTTTCTCAGCAAAATTATCGTATACGATAATTATATATTATTAACGAATTGTTGATATAGCAATGTATATATGTATGTTTTATAAAAAATGAGAATTTAGGTATTGTTAAACCTTGCGATTTTGGCTCATGTAAATTTATTTAAATTGGTCAATAGTCATAAAGTTAATTAATTTGAAAAGGACTGTGTAGAATGGCTAAAATTAAAAAAAAGCGAAAACTCAAGCGAAATATTCGCTTAAGTATCATAGTGGGTATCATAGTGGTCGTTGCAATTACTATAGTAACCGTTAATGGTAGTCAAGGTGATAAAGAAAAGAGACCTCTTTATACCACGTATAAGGTTGAGGAATTGGATCCATTATTATTTAAGGGGACAGTGGATGCTGAGATAGTTGAGAGCATATACTACGATCAAAGTCTTGGTAAGATTTCAGCCATACTAGTAGAAAATGGAATGCAAGTGAAAAAAGATGATGTTTTAATGACGTATCAAAGCGAGATGGCCCAGACAGAGGTTGCCCAGCAAGAGAGGGTACTAAATAAAAATTCTTTGAGTGTGATAACGGCTCAGGAGAATATCAATAGCGCTATAGTTAAAAAAACAGATTTGACGAATAATCTGAATCAGGCAATTAGTGATTATAACAATCGTGATGAATCAACTGAAGAAGGTGTCGTGGATGCCCAAGAGGCTAAAGCAAGGTACGATCAATATAAGCAAGCCTTGGAGTCTCAGGCAGACGTGATTCGGCAGGAAGAACAAGCTTTGGAAGTTGCTAATTTAGAATTAAGTGATAGCATATCAATTTTAGATGATGCCAAGATGAAAATATCTACAACTGTAAAATCGCCAGTGGATGGTGTTGCCTATGTGGATATTAATGGTAGATCCGATATGTCAATACCCGTAGTTAAAATTGTTAGTCCAAAAGTTGTAGTTAATGGTATTGTGTCGGAATATGATTACCGGAAATTATCAGTCAATCAGGAGGTGAGTATTCGTCCCTTGAGTTCAAATGACACTGTTAAGGGGAATGTTACATATGTGAATAAGTTACCCATGGCTAAGGCTGGGGGGGATACTTCAGTCATGATCAATTTTGAGTTTAAAGTAGCACCTCAAAAGGAGTTACAGTATGGATACAGTGTTCAAATTTCTTTAAAACAAAAGGAATTAAGAGTACCTGAAAATGCGGTGATCAAAGGTAGTGAAGGAGAAGAGGTATTTATCTATCAAAAAGGTAGAGTGACTAGAAAAGTAGTCAAAACTACTAAACAGGATGGATTGTTAATTGTTCAGGAGGGACTGGTACTAGGAGACACGATTATCAGCAATCCAGATGATAAATTAAAAGATGGGGAAGAAGTGGCGGTGAAAGAATGATTCGGCTAAAGCATATCAATAAATATTATAAGGTTGACGAAGAAAACTTGCATGTTTTAAAAGATGTCAATCTTCACATAAAAAAAGGCGAATTTGTAGCGATTATGGGTCCTTCAGGATCGGGGAAATCAACCTTGATTAATTTGATCGGGTTTATTGACCAGAAGTTTGAGGGATCCTATCTTTTTGAAGGCGGTTCCTTATTGGGGAGCGATGACAATAAACTTTCGGCAATTCGTAATCAAAGTGTCGGCTTTGTTTTTCAAAACTTTAGTTTAATTGAGAATAACACAGTTTACGAAAATGTAGAATTGCCATTGTTATATGATGGATACGACTTTGGTAGAACCCATGAACAAGTGAATAATATATTAGGAAAGGTTGGTTTGTCGGATAAACTGGACAAACACCCTAAGCAACTGTCTGGTGGGCAACAGCAACGAGTGGCTATTGCCCGAGCAATGGTGAATGAACCTAAGTTTATTATTGCGGATGAGCCGACGGGCGCTTTGGATTCAGTCACCAGTAATGAAATTATGAATTTATTTCGAGAGTTAAATCAACAAGAAAGTGTGACGATTATTCTTGTGACCCATAATCCAGAAATGGTTGATTATTGCAGTCGGTTAATAGAAATTAAAGATGGTAAAATTATTCAGGATAGGGAGTTGGTCAAATGAAGATGTATGTCACATGGAGAACATCACTTAGCTCTATTTTCAAGAATCGTAAGAGAAGTATATTGACCATGATTGGCATCGTTATTGGCATTGCATCGGTTATTACGATTATGTCATTAGGACGTGGTTTCCAAAAAGAAACAGTTAAGAATTTAACGGAAAATGATAGAAATGAGATTACTGTTAAAGTGGATTTTGTTCCTGAGGATAGTAATTTGTATGAAAGTAATGCTTTACTTTTTCAGGAAGCTGATTTGCAACAGATCAGGACTATTTCGGGAGTTAAAGATGTTCGTTACCCAGAAGGCAATGAGGATTCTACTTATAAGGAAATAGCGATTCGTGGAAAAAAAGAAAATAAACAGTTGCGTTTAGTCAAATTATCCAAAAAATATCCAACCATTGGTCGGGACTTAGTCGAAGGAGATAATATGACTCATAACAAAGTTGTAGTAGTGGACAGCACCACAGCTAAAGGTTTATATATAACGGAAGAAAATGCTCTGGGGAGAGGAATTGAGTTAGATGGTGAGCTATTTACCATTGTAGGTGTCTTTCCAGCTATTGAATTGGAAAGCATGTTTTCCATGCCAGAGTCTAATATCTACGTACCTAGAGCCAGCTATCGTGATTATTTTGACAAAGATGAAATCACTAGCAGTATTGAAGTGATTTTGGAAGAATGGGAAACACCTAATAAGGTAACCTCTAAGGTAATCGGACAGCTTGAAGAAAATGGCACCATGCGTGATTCAGGAACGTATGAGGTGTATGATATGGGTTTTTTAACGGATGGTATCGGTACGGTCTTGAGTTCCTTAACTTATTTTATTTCGGCGATAGCTGGAATTTCACTTTTTATTGCCGGTGTGGGCGTGATGAACATGATGTATATTTCAGTTTCTGAGCGAACACATGAAATCGGGACTCGTCGAGCTATGGGTGCTACGGAACGGTCAATCCAACTTCAATTCTTATTAGAGGGTGTGACTTTGACAGTAATTGGGGGGATTGTCGGATATGCTTTTGGCTTTATTTTGGCGACTATTATTGGAAAGTTTATAGATATTCAGATCTCCATAGATTTGTTTACTATTACTTTAGCTTTGGGTGTGTCAACGGTGATTGGCTTGATTTTTAGTGTCATGCCTGCTACAGCCGCGGCTAAGAAAGATTTAATTGATATTTTAAGATAATCAACATTTATGTTGATATGATGGGTTCTTACGATGAACTCTTCACCAATTGTCGAAATTAAGTTAGGCAAGTAAAGTGTACACTGGAATAGAGAGCTCTGTAAGATAAAAAAGAGAAATTGTTAGTAACTAATTAAAATTATTTGAGAGGAAGGAAAAATTAACTAGATATATCCAAAGAATTAGTATGCTTTTTATATTGTAAACAGTATCAATGAGAAACTTGATTTTTCACTTTTATGCTCTACGGATGACATTCGTCAAAATTTAAGAGTAATGTCAATAAATGTCATTTGTTACTTTTTAGGATACAAAATAATGAAAAAAACTATCTCTGAATTGAGTTTTCTTTTACTCGAGTCCTAAAAGCGAATGTTTCCAAGATAATGAGTTTGTTTAAAATTAGTGGCAAGAACTAGGCATTACATAAATACTTTTACCTAAATAACATTGGTTTCTGATAGACTATAAAATTTATTATAGCAAACTTTTGCCAGATATCGTCAAAACTTATACCAAACTCAAATTGCCATAAACTACTGGTTGTGATAAAGCCAAGCTGAACGGTTTAATAGAAAACACATCAGCAAATTAACCCACTACTCTGAGTACTCTCTAAAACTAAAAAAGCGACTTCCAAATACTATAACGCACTTGGAAGTCACTCATATTTCTCTGTTATTTTATAAAAAAACTATTGACACCGCTTACCAATCCCTATACAATGGCGGTGAAGTCACAACGACGACAATTAACTAAATTTTTATGGCACTCCGCTTTGCGACTACCAATCACAAAACGGAGCCTCGATGAAACAGCCAGAACTGTCAAATCAAGTTGCCAATAGCTAGCAGTAAATCACTAGCTTTGTTTATTGTACCTAATTTAAGCGCTTTTTTCTAGAGCTTTTTGGATTTTTTAGAAGGAGTGAAGGCTTATTTGCGTATCAGTAAAAGAAGTGATCTTGCTAGAGAGTGATAACTCTAACCGCTATTGTAAAACGGCATTAGACAGTGAGTCTGATGCCGTTTTTTGATTTGCCAATGGTTGGTTAGAGCGTCGTCGTTGGGCTTTCGGATAGGGGGATTGGAAGGTAATGGCGGCATTAGTTACTTTTCGCGAGAGTAGGCAATGGCCTTTTAACTTCCCACTATCTGGTGGATAAGGCCTTTTCCTTGTTGATGATGTCGGTAAGCTCTTTGGCTTAAAGGATTAGCTTTAAATTCGTTGTTGTGTTGAGGCAGGCAGTGCATTTCCCAGCGGGTGTGCCTGCCTTTTGCTAATCAGCTGAGTTTATCCTACGTCTATGTTGTCCTGGTCGCTTTGAGTGTCAAAGCAATTGTTGGTCACTTTCGTCAGTTATCAAAGGAGAAGACAGATTTATGAAAAAAATATCAGCTTTGTTGGAAAAGTACTTGGTACCAGTGGCTACCAAACTTGGAACAAATACGATTATTCAAGCTTTACAACGCTCCTTCATGGTGATGTTACCAGTTATTTTAGTCGGGTCCTTTTCACTGATTTTATCTCGTCCGCCAATGCCTGCCGATGCCTTTGCTGAGGGCAGTTATTGGTTTAAAGTCATGACCACTTGGACCGAGGTGACGGTCAATTATGGTCAAGCCTTTAAATTTTTGACGACGATTACGTTAGGAATTATCAGTATTTATCTGTGTCTGGGGATGGCTTATTACTTGTCACGGAGTTATGAGTTGAACACGGTGATTTCGTTGTTTGTGTCCTTATCTGCTTTTTTACTTGTTTCAAGCAATGGCGTTGAAGGCGGGATTTCCAATGAATATTTTGGTGGCGAAGGGCTGTTTGTGGGGATTGTGGTAACCACGATCACCATGATGAGCTATCGATTTTTTGTTAAACGGAAAATCGGTGAGGTCAAATTGCCAGAGTCGGTGCCTAAAATATTAGTGGCTTCCCTTTCGGCATTGACTCCCATTGCGGCTTTAATGATAGGCTTTGCCACCTTGGTGACTGTCTTGAAATTAGGACTGGACAGTTCAGTGCCGGAGATTATCATGACAGCTCTGCACCCCTTGTTAACAGTGGTGAATACCTTGCCGGGGATTTTATTTATCGCAGCCTTGGGCCAACTAATGTTTTGGTTTGGGATTCACAATAACTCGGTTTTAGGGGTGGTTTATCCTGTTCTTTATGGTAATTTAGCGGCCAATCAAGCGGCTTATGAAGCCGGCACTGCCATGAGCGAGTTGCCGAATATTTTAACCATGCCTTTTCTCTGGACTTTTTCAACGATTGGCGGAGGCGGAGCCACGTTGGCGTTGGTATTGCTTTTGATGAGAAGCAAGTCGGAACAGTTAAAGGCCGTGGGTAAATTATCCATAGTGCCAGGCTTTTTTGGAATTAATGAGCCAGTGATCTTCGGCGCCCCAATCGCTTTTAACCCGATTTATTTTATTCCGTTTGTGTTTGTGCCGACGGTTAATTCAATCATTACTTATATCTGTATGAGTACAGGTTTGGTCAATAAAACCATTGCTTATGCCGGTGGGGTGACGCCTAATATCTTGTCTCAGTTTGTGGCGACCTTGGATTATCGGGCGGTCCTGTTATTTTTCGTCTTAGTGGCTTTGGATATGCTCTTATGGTATCCCTTTGTTAAACTTCACGAGAAACAACTGACTGATCCCGTGGTGGAGGTATCGTAGGCAAGAGCCTCTTTCCTAAGGATTTTCTTTGGGGAGGGGCCACCAGTGCTTATCAGTTTGAAGGAGCCCCTAGCAGTGATGGCAAGTTGCCAACGATTCAAGATGTCAAACAATCAGAACCCTTGATTGCGATGAATCACTACTATCAATTGGCAGAGGATCTCAAATTGCTAGGGGAATTGGGGCTTAATGCTTATCGTTTTTCAATCTCGTGGGCTCGAATTATCCGTGAAAATGGGGAGGTTAATATCAAAGGTGTCGCTTTTTATCGCAGATTGATTGAGTTGTGTCGTCAGTATCAGATCGAACCGATTGTCTGCCTCTATCATGATGATTTACCTGCTTATCTTGAAGAGCAAGGCGGTTGGGGCAATCGGCGTATTTTAGCAAAGTTTGTCCGCTATGCCAGTGTCCTGTTTGATTGTTTTGGTGAAGAGGTTCGTTACTGGCAGACGATCAGTGAACAAAATTTGCTGACTCAGAAAAAAATCAGTCGTGGAGAAGAGAGTTTAAAAGCGATTTATCAAGCCAACCACCATCTGTTTTTAGCTCAAGCTTTAGTTGTTAAAGAATATCAGCAGCGAGGATTAAAGGGGAAGATCGGCCCAGCGCCGAATATTGTGCCGATCTATTCTCATTCCTTTGTAAACGATCAAGAAGTGACTCAGCAATTGGAGATTATGAGGAATTGGTTGTACTTAGACGTTTCCTTAGGTGGAGCATATTCAAAGGAATCGTTAGCTATTCTCGAAAAGCTAGACGCTGTGCCGGCGTTTCAAGCTGAGGATGAAAGTATTTTGACGTCAGTCGGCAATTTCATTTCCTTTAGCTATGGAACGTCGCTCGTCGTAGCTCAGGCAGAAAGTGGGCCACATGTGACGCTCACGCCAATTGACCCTGCCGATGTTTTTGGCATTGAATTGAGTTTAAGTGCTGTTTATCAACGATACCCTTTGCCGATCTTTATCATGGTGAGGAGTTTAGGCTTGGCTGAAAGCATAGATGAAAAGGGTCAAGTGCTTGATTATCAGCGAATTAACTTTCTTAAAAAGCAGATTGGCTATTTGGCATCTGCTTTGGACAACGGAGTTAATCTAATTGGCTATGCCACTTGGAGTGCTTTTGATGTGCTGAGTTCTGATAGAAGTAGAGCCAAAGGATACGGTTTGATTTATGTGGAAGAAGGGCAAGGGGATCAACCAAGAATTCCAAAAGCGAGTTTTGATTGGTACCAATCCTTTATCAGAAAAGAGAGGTGTCAGGATGACAGGGGAGTTTGATCAAGTTTACAATCGCAAAGGGACCAACAGCAAAAAATGGGACGATGCCGATCAGAAATACCTGAATCCAGAGGTGATTCCTATGTGGTTAGCCGATATGGATTTTAAAGTTGCTCCCTGTATTAGTCGCAAGATGGCGTCAATTGTGGAACAGGGGATTATGGGCTACCCGGCGTCGATCAATCACTATAAACCGGCTGTTATAGAATGGCTGGAACAGGAGTATGATTGGCAAGTCTCTCTCTCTGAGATTTTTTTCACTCAGACAATTTTTAAAGGTTTATCCTTTGTGATCAGAGCCTTAACGCGACCAGGAGATAGCATTTTAGTTAATGTGCCTTGCTACGGCCCGTTTATTGAGATCATTGAAAAGACGGGGAGAAAGGCGGTTTTATCCCCTTTAAAGGTAAGGAATGGTCGTTATGAAATGGATATGGCGGATACTCGCCAGCAATTAGTGGCTCATCAATGTCGTCTATTGATTCTCTGTAACCCTCACAATCCCACAGGAAGAGTTTGGGAGGAACGAGAGTTGTTGGAACTTTTGGCAGTGTGTCAGTCTTTAAATGTGACCATCTTGTCAGATGATATCCACAGTGAGCTGATCATGCCGGGTGTTAGTTATACACCGATTGCCAAAATAGCAAAGGAGATGAAGGAGCAAATTGTGACCTTTAAATCTCCCAGTAAAGCCTTTAATATTTCAGGGATTCGAATCGGGTATTTTATCACAGCTAATCGGCATTGGCGGGCGGGGTTCGAGGAGTTACGTCGCCGTAATGGTGAAGAATACAGTGCCAACAGTTTTTCCGGCGAGGTGTTAAAAACGGCCTATGAAGAAGGCAAGGAGTGGCTCAATCAGGTGATTGTCTACTGTTACGAGAATTATTGTTATCTTAAGGAGCGGTTAGCGAATTATGATAAGGTCTTGATTGCGACGTTGGAAGGCACTTACTTAGTTTGGTTCAATTTGGAAGCTTATGGTCAGTGGGTATCAGAAACAGAGTTGGCGTCATTACTAGATGCCAGTGGCATCGGGGTGCAAACAGGCAGTGAGTTTGGCACACCAGGACTTTTCATTCGCTTGAACATTGCCTGTCCCCGTTCGGTGTTAAGTGAAGGACTTAGCCGCATGCTTGAAGTGATTGAGGAACTTGAAGGCCGCAGTAACGCTATTCTGAAGGAGTAGATGGTGATAATCAATTAGTTAGTTAATAGCAGAAGAGGGTTTGACACGTTTGAGAGTAAGGGGCAAAGTCGAAAGAGTTAGTGTGATGCCGTAAACTGTCCTCTTAAATGGCTCATCTGTTGTTACTATAGATTCAGCCCTTTTTTGAGCGAGAGGGGCTGAATTTTTAATAATAGATAATAGTCCTGAAGGTAGAACTATTTGACAACTAGGAAAAGCAAATGACCTTCTATAAAAAGAAAAAAGTGGCGCGAATCGTTGAGACCAAAACAATGGAACTCTATAATGCTTCTAAGGATGGTGAGTCTCCTTGTTTTTAGTGCTGATACTTGAAATACGTTATGTTATAAGCCTTGTCATCATTTCGCTGATAGGCGTCGTTTTTTAACAGATAGCACGGCAATAACGAAATAGCTTGGCCGTTGGCGACTAATTTTAGGATATTCTCCAAGGAATCAACTTCAATTATATGATCAGCCTCTGAACATAAGCTCAATGTTAATTGTCTCAGGGGGCAGTTGGCATCGCTATTTATCAAGATGGGCAAAGGATTAGCGGCTGGTATGACCGACCCTTTAAAAAAACAAACTTCAAGTAGCTCAGTGGCTTTTAACTGATATGTGTTGTTGGTCAATGGGTTAAAGGTAAAAACGTCATCGTACGATCGCTGAGTAAGTTCTTCGTCAATGTCACTGGTTTTTTTGATGGTAATGAGTGTGTCAGTAATTGAGACTATTTTCTTTTCAAGGATTAGGAAGTCAAATAATAGTTCTGAAATTAATAAGCTGGGGAGTTGGCGGTTGAAATCTGCTTTTAGTTGATTTAGGTGGCTCAATGTTTGGGTAACAAAAGCATATAGCTTTTCACCATGTTCAGTCGCTTGTACTCCGTGGTGACTTCTAATAAAAAGTTGAGTATTAAATTCATTTTCAATTGCCTTAAGTCGAGCAGTAATATTAGACTGGCTATAGCCTAAAAGGGTGGAAGTTTTATTTAATGATTGGGTGTCATAAATGGTTTTATAGATGTCTAAATCAGAAAGGTTCATACATTCACCTCCGGTTATCGTTATTTGTGATAACTATACCACAAATGGGGATTATCCAACAAAGTTTTGGCAAGGTATAATAAGGCTACTAAGAGGGAGGTGGCAGATATGCAAGCAATGCAGTACAAAATTGGGTTACCTGAAGATTATGACATGACTATCATAAAAAATCGCGTGGGTCAAAATGGCCATAAAACGGATCAGTTTGAGGATCTATTATTTAAAGCCTATCTGGTAACAGAAAAAGCATCTGGTAGTTTAGCAAATAGTTACTGTCCGTTGTACATTTGGAAGCAGACAGAAGGCATGAATAAGTTTATTTTTGGCGGCTTCTATGACAACATCATTCAATCGTTTGGCTGGCAACAGATCGAAATAGGAGTAACAGCGTTGGTGAATCTAAGTGACTCTTTCCCAAAAAGTCGCTACATGTTAGAAACGTATCACGATATTTTACCCCAAGTCTCCCTGACAAGACTGGATTTTAATCAGAGCCTTGGAAAAAATGAAGTCGGGAAGGTGATCATTTATAATCCTGAGAAATGGAAATACGTAGTGCTGACGTTCTTTGAAGAACCACCAGCGACGGTTGAATCTGACAAACAGTTATATACACTATTACATCTATCGTTAGGTAAATAAGGTGAAACCTCATTATTCGGTTGGATAAATAGCTAAGTGCCCGCGCTTAAATATGAACATAGTGATATTTGAGTTTTGAGATTGACGAATAGAACGTATGTTCTTATACTTTAGCTAAGAATGTATGGGGTGATAGTAGTGGAACAGTATTTTAATTATGAGTTGGAACCAATTAATGAGACCTTATGTGTCGACATGAAAAGTTTTTATGCCAGCGTTGAATGCGTTGAACGCGGACTTGACCCGTTAGATACGATGCTCGTCGTTATGAGTCACGCTGAAAGTAGTGGGGGCTTAGTATTAGCCGCGTCACCAAAAGCCAAAAAAGTCTTAGGCATTAGCAATGTCTCACGGAAATACGATATTCCTGATCATCCGGACTTAATCATTGTCCCGCCGCGAATGAATTTGTACATAAAACGCAATATGGAAATCAATAACATTTTTCGGGAATATGTGTCCGATGAGGATTTATTTATCTATTCGATCGACGAAAGTTTTGTTCGCATTCAAGCCTCAAAACGCTTATTCGGCAAAACCGCCTATGAATTCGCCTGCTTATTTAAAGAACAAATTTTTGAAAAAACAGGGTTGTATTGCACCATCGGCATTGGCTCTAATATGCTGTTAGGCAAATTAGCGCTGGACAATGAAGCCAAAAAAAATCCTGATATGATTGCCAATTGGCAATATCAGGATGTGCCAAACACCCTTTGGAAAATTCCCAATTTGACTGATTTCTGGGGGATTAATACGAGAACAGAAGCGACTCTTTGGAAAATGGGCATCCGCACGATTGACGACTTGGCCCATTATGATTATTTTGCCATGAAAGCTCGTATGGGAATGATTGGCCAGCAATTGATTGCTCACGCCTGGGGCATCGATCGAACAGAATTAAAAGAGAGCTATGTTCCAAAATCTAAGAGCATTGGCAATAGCCAAGTACTGATGAAGGATTACATCCATGAGCATGAAATAAAAATTGTCTTAAGGGAAATGGTGGAGCAAGTGGCCACTCGGGCTAGGCGGAAACATTATCAGACCTCCTGTATTAGCCTTTCACTAGGCTATTCACGTGGCGAAGGGGAGCGAGGCTTTTCCCGTCAGCTGGCGATTCCCCCAACAAATAATTCACGAGTATTATATGAGTACGCCTTGCTGCTCTTTACGAAACACTATAATGGCTGTGCCGTTCGCCATATGGGGGTCAACTTTTCCAAATTAACAACGGATGAATACATGCAGTTGAGCCTGTTTGAAGACCCTGAAGAGCAGATTGCAGACAATAAATTAGATTATCTGGTAGACGGTATTCGCCATAGATTTGGATATGGGGCAATTGTCCATGCTAGTAGCATTATGGAAGGAGGTACCGCTATCAGTCGCTCCCAACTTGTAGGAGGGCATGCAGGCGGTAATGATGGCTTATGATTGAATTAAATCGACATTATCACGATCGAGGCATGAAAAAATGGGCTGGCTTTTATTTGAGCGAGCATACGGCCATCATTGAAAGTGCCAAAACAACTCGCAGAAAAGAAAATCCTCAAAAACCACAAATGTCAGTAGAAGAGATTAGTACCCTATTACACCATGCGCAATTGAAAGTCATTCAAGTGAGTATTCAACTGGAATCGGTTGATGGGGAGGGCCGCTATGATGATGATGTGGTGGGGCAAGTTGCTGGCTATGACGAATTAGGGATTTACATTAATCGCGAGAAAGTTGGGTATGATGAAATCAGACACGTTGAATTATATCAACCACTTAAATGGAGTGATCTGTCAGCTCGTTGACTGCTTCTTGTAGTGGTTAACTAAAGATGAGAGGACTATTTGTCAGCATTTGACACAATTGATTTAGTTTTTAGTAGGGTTTATCCTTGTGTCGATTAAATCGGTTGTAGGATTGCTAAAAAAGACAAAAAAATAACCAGTCCATAACTTTTGGCAGAGTTAACTGGCTATTTTTTCATATTTAACAAAGCTATCAGCTTAAATGGTGCTAGTTTTTCCGAAGGAGTTTGCTTAAGCAACGCCTCTTTTCTATTCCGGTATACCAAAAAAATAGTATAAATTGCCGTAAATATAGATATGAACAGCGATATTTATGGCAAGAGAAGAAATGAACCACTCAAAAGTGAGTGATTTTACTCAAATAAACATTACTCACTGAAAGAAACTTTAGACCCATTATACATATGAAAGAATATTAAGTCCTATGTTCTTTGAAATTTTAGAAGATGTTGCTATACAGTTCCTTTAAATAATCCTTCTTTACCGATCCCCTTTAGAAGCATGTGTTTTAAATTCTGTTTCTATGACCGCCATGGCATCTTCTATCTGTTTATCAGAGAAGGGATTATCTGTAGTTGAAATTGTTTTTTCGATAGTATATGAACATCCAGTAAGTACTAGTAAAAATAAAAAACAAGTAATTATTTTTTTCATAAGAACTCCTTTATTTTTATGGATGATGCCGGTCGAATGGTTAGAGGGCTAAATAATAATCCTTTTACATACAAATTATACTATAAGAGAGGTAGCAGGTACATGGAGATGAGGGGCTAATAGTAGTAATAGCTGACATAGGTCTTAACAGAGAAGCAACTCCAGTCATTTTTTTAGGAATCTAACTTTCAATTGACTTAAACATACATGTATGTTTAAATTAATGCAGAGGTGATATGAATGAAACGAGCTAAACGAAACAATGAGGAGACAAAACACGCTTTACTGCATGCGGCGTTAAATGTTTTTAGCGAAGTGGGGTATGAAAATGCCAGATTAGAAGATATTGCCCTCGCAGCCGAGCTAAGCCGAGGGGCTATTTATCATAATTTTGGTGGAAAATCCGAAATATTTAAAGAGCTAATAGCACAATATGGCATCACTGCCGATCAGGTTATCAGCGATATCTATCGGTCTGAGGAGACGGCTACCCAAAATATAGAGCGTTTTGTAAGTAGTAGTTTAGATTTTCTAGTCAGTAACGAAAACTATCGTAAGATTGCGATACTTACGTCTTTTAATCTGAAAGCAACAGCGGAGTTGAAAGATGTTTGTGAGGTGTTGGAACATGATACTCAACAGTATTTGATTTACTTGTCATCTTTAGTGCAAAAAGGAGTCGATAATGGGGAATTTGCCTCTCAATTGTCAGTGGAAATTACCGCAATGTCTATTTTGAGCCAAGTAAATGGTCTGAGCAATTTATGGCT
Organism: Vagococcus allomyrinae; assembly: GCF_017829975.1. GTDB lineage: Bacteria > Bacillota > Bacilli > Lactobacillales > Vagococcaceae > Vagococcus_D > Vagococcus_D allomyrinae. The sequence goes on from NZ_JAEEGA010000013.1 coordinate 45,528, forward strand.
TGCCTATCCAGATATCGTTCCATTACGAGAAAAAGCAACGATGTTTTCAGAAGTCATAATTAAAGGCTTAAAAAAATAAAAAAAATTTTACACTAAACTTAAACATACATGTATGTTTAAAAATGAGAAAAAAATGATTATTAATTGGAAAGATGTCAAATATTTAAGAGAATTAACTCATCAAGGAATGTTGGAGTGTAAAAATGCGTTAAAGGAAGCTAATAATGATATTGAAGTAGCAAGAAAATTATTAAACGTACGGAGTACAGAGGGGAATGAAAAAGAGGCGCGCGTTGCTTCAGAAACCCGTATTTTTATGAGTGTTGATCGATTTAGTTCATCTGGTGTGATGGTTGAAGCTGCATGTGAAACGGATTTTGTCGCGAATAATCGTCATTTTGTTGCTTTTTTTGACACATTGATGGAACTAATTTATCAAACAACTGTTACCTCTGTTTCGGAATTGCTTCTAGAGCCTTGGAATGGGAGCGATAAGATAAAAGATGAGCTTAATCGTTTGCAGCATAAGCTGGGGGAAAAGATTGAAATTAGCAGATTTGACAGAGTGGAGAAACAGCCATTTCATTCCGTTTATGGCTATGTTCACGATGATTACCTAACCAAAGGAAAGAAGGGGGCTTTATTGGTAGTTAAGCAGACTAGCATAGAGCCAACAAGTGACTTGGCGTTTAATGCATTGATTCATAAGATTGTGATGCAAATTGTGGCAACAGAGGTCAAGTATGTCTCTCGTGAAGAGGTTCCTAAAAAAGTTAGAGCAGCATGTGAGAATCAATTTGAGGAAGAAGTCAGTGTAATGGCGGTTGAGGCAAAGACGAAGGCGAAAATTGTTGCAAATAAATTGGAGAAATATTATAAGCAAAACTGTTTGTTAGAACAAGACTTCATTTTTTCAGAGGAGGGAATGTCTATTTTGGATGTGTTAGCCACGGTCGGAAAGCAGCCATTACTTCTTAAGAGGTTTGTTAAATATTAAAAAAATTTAGATAAAGCGATCAACTATTTTTGAAGGGGACCAGAAATTAATGACCTGTCTTCTTTCATTTTTACAATAATAGGACGTTACGAGCGGATCTTTACGATATAATAGTAGTTATAGTAGAAAATTCGTTACCATATCCAGACATCTATCTAGCTCCTATTAAATCATGACGACCAGTCGTTAAACTTCCAGCTAAAAAGAAGCTGAAAGTACCACTCTTTGCTCGTCATGATGTTGATAATCTAGTGGAACTATATGTTAGGATTGTTTTACGGGATGTATCTATCTTTAAAAGCAAGCTATTCAATGGGGAATGGTTTGCTTCAGCTAAAAAATGCTGAAACAATGGCAACCGAATGACGAGAGAGGGAGGCTTAAAATGACGCTAAGCCAACACGTAAAAAATTTAAGTTCACACGATCATAATCTGGGCCGTGACAGTTTTAAAATGCTCATAGAATTGAGCTCTGAATGTTAAATAATCAAACAGATAGTTCCATTGGATAATTCACATAATCATTTGCCAAGAGTGGTACTTTCAGCTTTTTCTGGCTGAAAGTTTAACGGTAAAGGATGATTATTTAATGGGAACTATATAGCGTGACTTTTTAACAGGAGTCGTATCGAAAAAAGTTAATGAGTGTTACTTTAATGAAAGGACTAGGCATATGACTAAAGAAGAAATACTAACGCACCTAAGTGATCCGTCCACTAAATTGGGAGACGTGCGAAAATTGGCCAAAGAAATAAAAAAAGATCACGCATTAGCAATGGCGCTTTGGGAGACGGGGCTATATTTGCCACGACAATTAGCCATCCTGATCATGGATAAGCAGTGCCTGACTCCGGAACTGATTGACACATTGGTTAAAGATATTCAACAACATAGTTTTGAGGAAAAAACGCAACTGATTGATTGGTTGATGGCAAACCAACTGTCTAAAAGTAAACAGACCATCTCACTGATGGAATCGTGGGCAAATAGTCCATCCTCTCTCCAGAGACGTGTTTTTTGGTATTATCAGGGGCGATTGCGCTGGATGGGACAAACTCCACCTCCAAATACTGAAGAGCTGCTTTTAATGATTGAAGATCAGCTCGCAACAGAAGTCCCTGAAGTGCAGTGGGCGATGAACTTTACTGCGGCCCAAATCGGCATTTTTCAGGAGGCTTATCGTTCAAGGTGTCTCCAGTTAGGCGAGGAAATTGGGTTGTACAAAGATGAAAAAGTAGCAAAAAACTGCACGCCTAATTATTTACCGCTCTATATAGCAACACAAGTTGAGAAAGTCGCTAGGAAAGAAGGGGCGCATGTTAAGAATAAGAAATAACATCTTTGAAATTGATAGAACCACTCGAAATACAGGCTTTTTTATTTCTCCAAATGATGCTAAGGGTCAGTTTTTAGACATTGCATTGGATATTTCCTTTTGTGACAATCAATATGAAGGTGAGCAATTAGCACCTTCTCTGTGTATTAACTATTTTCAGACAAAGGCCCAAAAGCTAGCGGATTTAAAAAACCTCACGTTCAAAATAGAATCGATTGAAGAAGCCGACGAAAGAGAAGATAGTTTTTACATCTACGAACATGAACCCTTTGAGTATTATGAATGTACGATTGTGGAAATTGGCGAAGTGGACATTAGGGTCAAGATAAATGGAAAATGTATCTCGGATGGTTATGCTACGCCTTATAAGACGGAAACGTTCACCGTCGATGGATGGCTTCCAATTATTAGCAATCGTAATGATTGGGACAAACATGGTCTGTAAAGCTTGTGAGGAAGGACGTTGATAAAATGACAGAGCACCTGAAGCGATCGTTGCCATCAGAAGTCCTATCCGACACATTGCTGTGGGCGAGGGCAGTTGTTTAATCAGAAAGCCAGTTTATGGTGAGACATTAAGTGGGATTCTCTGAAATAATCAAATGAGGTTATTCAGAGGTGAATGTGATGATTTGAGAGTTAGTTAAAGGGTCTTAATCCTCTTATATAGCTCCTATTAAATAATGACGATCAATCGTTAAACTTCCAGCTAAAAAGAAGCTGAAAGCACCACTTTCTGCTCGTCATTATGTTGATAATCCAATGGAACTATATGTTCGGATTATTTTACGAGATGTATATAGCCTAAAAAGATAAGGAGTTATTATGCTAAAAAAATTCTATGTTTCTTCTCGCTTTGCAAATGTGGAACGAGTTAGAAAGGTTTCCACCAAATTAATCAAAATAGGGTGTATTCAGACTTATGATTGGACCAAAATTGAGTCTGTCACATCAATTAAGCAACTGGAAAAAATTGGCAATGAAGAGTTTCAAGGCATTCAAAAAGCCAATTTTCTTGTTTTATTAACTCCGGCGGGAAAAAGCAGTTATATTGAGATGGGCATTGCCCTAGCCTCAAACGTGAGAGTTTATGTTCATTCTTTTGATGACACCCTTCTTTCTTTAGAGGAAACAAGCTCTTTTTATCAGCTGGCTAATGTTAGAGTGGTTGTAGGGGATTTGGATTTTTTAGTTGACTATATCGTCCAAGATCAACGGAATAGTTCGACCTTTGAGACCGAGGGTTAAGTAGCGTATTTTACTAGAATAAGTTTAGGAGGAGTCCTGATGACAACAATTGAGATTATCAAAGAAGAAGTACCCGCTAGAAAAGCCGAAATTTCAGCAGCTGTGTTAGCCGATTTACCTGAATGGTTTGGTTTGCCTGATGCCACTAAGGAGTATGTTGAACGGGCAAAAGACGCTCATTTTTGGTACGCAACCTGTGACAATGGGATCGTAGGCTTTGTCTATTTGAATCAAACAGCCAAAAAAGTGGCAGAGATTTATTGCATTGGCGTAAAGAAAGATTATCACGGTCAAAAGATTGGCCAACAATTAGTCCGTGCTTTGGAAACTTATGCAGCGAATGATTGTCACTGTTCTTTTTTACAGGTGAAGACAGTGGCTTATGGGAAATACGCTGAGTACGATCGAACGGTGAGTTTCTATCACTCTCAAGGCTTTACCGAATTCGAAGTTTTCCCAACCCTATGGGGAAGCGAAAATCCGTGTCAAATTATGATAAAGGGGATATAAGGCAGAGAAAGAGTCATATTTTAACAGTAAAAACACTCTCGCACTAACCGATATTATAGCAGCGACGCCTTTATTTATCGAGGTGTCGCTGCTTTTTTATGCAATAGCCGAGAACACTCGCGGAACACTCGCGACTTTAGTCGTGTAGATGAATCGGCTTCGGTTGTGGCATAGCTTTAGCTATGTTGAACAGCCGATATCATATCTATTAAAATCTTTTTGGAATTTAACGATGACATATGTTAAACTATTTCCAAGGAGGTTTTTTTCATGTCAGAAGTACATCGTGGTCGCGGGTATGTCTATTCTATACAGTATCATTTAGTTTGGTGTGTGAAATATAGACATCATATTTTGCACGGAGACATTGATACATATGTTAAAAAATTATTAAACCAGATTGCATTGGATAATGATATTCAAATCAATGAAATGGAGTCAGATAAAGACCATATTCACTTACTTATTGAATGCAAACCTCAACATTATATTCCTAATATAATGAAAGCATTTAAAGGCGTGTCCGCACGGCTCTTGTTGAAAGAGTATCCCGAACTTAAAAAGCATCTGTGGGGTGGTCATCTTTGGAATCCTAGCTACTTTGTCGCGACAGTTAGTGAAAATACAGACGAGCAAATTAGACACTACATACAACATCAAAAAAAGAAATAACTATATATATCCTGTTAAATAATCAAACATATAGTTCCATTGGATAATGCGCATAATCATCCGCCGAGAGTGGTACTTTCAGCTTTTTCTGGCTGAAAGTTTAACGGTAAAGGATGATTATTTAATGGGAACTATATAGCAGCAAAAGAGGTGAATGGTAATGTTACGACATAAAGCGTATAAATTTAGATTGTACCCGAACGTCGAGCAGGAAATCTTAATCAATAAAACAATCGGGTCATCTAGATTTGTCTATAATTATATGTTAAACGCTTGGAAGACATCCTTTAAGGAAACGGGTAAAGGTTTATCTTATGGCAAGTGTTCTGCCATGTTGCCTTCTATGAAAAAATCAGAAGAGACATCATGGTTAAAAGAAGTTGATAGTATCGCGTTACAATCATCTATTAAGGATTTAGCTGAATCATTTGATCGGTTTTTCAACAAACAAACTCAATCCCCTAAGTTTAAAAGCAAGAAAAATCCTGTTCAAAGTTATACCACAAAAAACACAAACAATAATGTGGCTATTATAGGCAATAAGGTGAAATTACCTAAGCTAGGATTGGTTAAATTTTCTAAGAGTCGTGACGTTAATGGTCGTATTTTAAGTGCCACTGTCCGTAGAAATGCCAGTGGTAAATTTTTCGTTTCGTTACAATGTGAAGAGGAAATAACTGAGTTACCAACAGCAAACAAAACAGTGGGGATTGACCTAGGTATTACAGATTTTGCGATTCTTTCTAATGGTCAAAAAATCACTAACAATAAATTCGCAGCTAAAATGGAAAAGAAACTAAAGCGTGAACAACGGAAGTTATCAAAACGGGCATCATTAGCTAAACAGAACGGGATTAAGTTGTTTGAAGCTAAAAATTACCAAAAACAAAAGCAAAAAGTAGCTAGACTGTCTGAAAAAGTAAGGAATCAACGCAGTGACTTTCTAAATAAGTTGAGTACAGAAATCATCAAAAATCACGATATTATTTGTATTGAAGACTTAAGCACAAAAGGGATGTTGCGTAATCATAAGCTAGCCAAAAGTATATCCGATGTCTCTTGGTCCAGTTTTGTGACTAAATTACAGTACAAGGCTGACTGGTATGGGCGTGAAATAATCAAAGTAGACAAATGGTTTGCATCTAGTCAAATTTGTTCAGCATGTGGCCATAAAGACGGCAAGAAATCTCTTGAAATGAGAGAATGGACTTGTCCTATTTGTCATACTCATCACGATCGAGATATTAATGCCAGTGTCAATATCTTGACCGAAGGTCTAAGATTACAAGCTTTAGCCTAGATAAACTCAATAACCGTAGGAACTGCGGGGATAGCTTGGTAAATAAAAGACACCGCTGATAGTAAAGAAATACGCTATCAAGTATGCTTTTTTCCCAAGAATCTTGTGACTTTAGTCATGAGAGGTTCAATAAACTAAAGGAATTAATAAATTGGAAAAAGCACAGTCTCACAAAGGTTACATGAGTAGTTTTTTGGGATTAAACGATAACAAGTAGGTTATAGGGAAGATTATCGATATTAAAACTAATATAAAAATGAATGAGATCATTTGTAATGAGTCGCTTAGCGAAAAAGTGATGGCGAAGCTTTGTTCAACATGGTCAATGTCTGAGACGGAGTTCCCAATATTATTAAATTGTTGAACGTCGATTTCTTGCTCTAGTCCCCATTCTGTCGAGGTGTTTTCTCGTACAAAGCTGTTAGAAAGTTCGTTTGCTAATATTTTACCAACCCCTCCAGATAATGTGACAGCTAGTAGTAAGATCGTAAATGTTTCTATGAGAACTTGAAATACAATATTTCGCTTTCTCTCTCCGAAAGATAAATATATACCGAATTCGTGCTTTCGTTCTCTGATACTTAGCGTAATAACTAGCCCGACAATGGCAATAGTTGCAATGACTGTCATGCCGATAATAGTATCTGCAAGCTGACTCATGCTGATGAGATTGCTGTTTATTTTATCAAATTGATCGGTTGAAATCAGGATACTATAGAGATTAGAATTCAAGATGCTTTCAGCCTCTTGTCTAAAACTTTCAAGATCGTTTGCGTCTTTTAAAACGTAAAAAGCATCATAGGATTCTTTTGGAAGCTTAAGCTGCTCATCCAAATTAGCCACTTCGTTTAATTGGGTATAGACTTTTTTTCTGAACTCTAAAATATTCGCATTAGATAAATACATCGTATTAGCTGTCCGAGAGATATTTACAAGTTCTTCAAATTGTGCGTCAGTTTTAGGTGTGTCTATTTTATTTGTTACGTTAAATATGCCTATTATTTTATAGGTTTCATTAATGACCACATTATTTTCAAAGTCGTCGAAGTTTTGGTCAAGTGTTAGTGAGTCATCGATGGTTAAATTATTTTTAGTGGCAATGACGTCAGAAATGACAATTACTTTTTTATTTGATTCTGCCTCAGATGACTCGAAAAAGCGTCCATCTTGAATGGCGATTTTTTCGGAAATCAAGTCAAAGCCTTTTGAACTGCTAGTGCCTTTGAGTAAAAATTCATTAATCCAATCAGATTCATCTATTTCTTCATCAGCAATGGATTTTGCGCTCTGTAATTTTTTACTGTCGATCACATCGTATTCACTAAAGTCATAATCTTTTACATAATCTAATTGACTTATTTTCTTATATGTAGCTAAGTCGATGAGAGGAATGGGTTTATCAGGATTTTTCTCTAAGAATTTAGCTTGTTCTTGCAAATTTGCTACAATGGTTGCGGTTAATGGTAGCTTACTTTTAATGTCATGCTCGGTAGTTAGATAGGCTTTTTTCACTAGAAAAGAACTAAAAAAGACGGCAGTAATAATAAAGAAAATGAAAAATATTAGGCTGGTATTTTTTTCCTTCTGGAGATGCTGACGATGGATCGTTTAATTAAGTTCATGCTGGATTCACCTGATTTCTAATAGTTTTTAAGCTGTCAACGACATTGTTTTTTATTTAGTTCAGCCTTAGAAATGACGGATTAGTTAGTCATCTTTTAGCTAATATGACTATATTAATAATTCTATTTGCCTTGATTCAAGTGACAAAGAATGACCACTACCCAATAATTAAGACGATGAATAGATGTTTTATACGGACCTTAAGTAAGTCGTTCAAGGTCAGTATAAAGTAATTTTTTGTGTATGAAAAGCTTTAATTCAAGGTTTCTTAAAAGAGGTGATAAAATGAAACTCGTGATTGTTGTACGTCACACAAATGCTTGAGGAATGTCCGTTTGTGTGACGTAAGAAGACGTCCTTCAAGCTTTGTCCTCCAGAAATAACAAGAAAGAGGAGAAGCTAGACATGAATAAACAAGTTAAATTTCAAGCAGCTGTTGCAGAAGTAGAGATAACCCCTGATTTTCCTGTTACCTTAATTGGCGGCATGCCAACTAGATCAAAGGAAGTACTTCATCCCCTGATGTCTCAGGTGTTGTTGATGAAGTGGGGAAACGACTTAACTTGCTTGATAACGATTGATAATCTGGGCTTAACGGTTGAGTTGGCTAACAAGCTGAGACAAACCATTGCCACCCAGTTAGGTATTACGAAAGCTGAGGTGATGCTGTGTTTTTCTCACACTCATAATGCCCCTCAGCCCACTGTAGGTGCCCTGAATGGTGAACGATATTTTAGTTTTATGGAACAACAAATAAGTTTAGGTGTCACTCAAGCTTTAGCCAAACTTCAGCCAAGTAAAATTGGTTGGGGACTGACAAAGAGTCAGCTAGGCGTAAACCGTAGAGTAGACTGTTCTGTCGTGGATGACCGTTTAGGTGTGTTAAAAATAGCCACTTTAACTGGAAAACCGTTAGTCATGGTTCTGCGATTGACAGCCCATCCTAACAGCTTGATGCCTCTATCAGGTGTGATAACCAGCGACTATTTTCATTTTGTGCGCCAACAATTGACGGCACACTTTGGTTGTCCAGTGATGGTCATTCAAGGGGCTGCGGGCAATGTCAAAGTAAGAGGGACGGACACCATCACTGGTGGGACGCTTTTGGAGGCAGAGGCAGCTGGTAAGGAAATTGCCGAGGCGCTGGCCAAGATGACGATTAATTTAGTAGAAGTCAGTGAGTTTCAGCTGATTTCTAGAGAATTATCTTTTACTTCGGAAGTTCCTAGTGTAGCTGAGTCTCAGCTAATCGCTCATAATGCACAGAAAGAATGTGGCATTGATGGTACTGGGTGGTTGGCAGAGTGTCAGCGCTTAAGAGAGGCAGGTCTTAAACAACAGGTGACTGATCGAGAAGTACAATTTCTGACACTTAATGAGGGGCAGTTTTGTGGTGTCGCCGATGAGCTGTTTTGTGAACTGGCGTTGCTGGCCGCGGAGAAAACGACTAATCGTCTTTTTTTCTTAAATGGTTATACTAATGGTTGCACAGGATATCTGCCAACGGAAAGAGAGTGGTTAAAAGGCGGTTATGAAATCTTATACAGCAATTTAAACTACTTTCCTTTTCATGGTCACGTCATGCCTTTTAGGCCAGAAACGGCGGCTCAATTGGTTGAGTTTGTTGTGGAACATAAATGCTAGCAAAGTAGTTGCGGATAGTTTTGGAGCAAACTGCTTATTGGACAGTGGTCATGATTGGGATAGCATGTCATATCGCGACTAGCAGGTTAACTCTTACATTAAATCACACAAATAACACCCTATCCGCTTTGTTTTGGTAAGAAGTTAAAAGCGGATATGGTGTTATTTTTTTCAGTCACTCCGTTTTTTTAGCGGCGTTGATCGTCGTGAATCTGGAGGTAATTAAACTTAGGTTTTGTTAATTCGAATTCAAATGTGTCATAATTGACGTGTCCTACAACGGCTTGACTATCATACAAGGGCTAGTAAGAAAGTTGCCATATCTTCACTTGTGTGATAACGGTTAAACCCAGTCTTGTAATTAAAGTCCGTTACATCATTGGCCACATTAGCAAATTCAGTTTCTGTGGCATTGGGAGCCAACACTTTGGCTCGCAGAGCTGCGCCGTCTTTTATCAGTTGATGAGAAAGGCCTTCGGTGAAGGCACTAACGTAGAATTTAGTGGCACAGTAAGTCACAGCAGTGGGCACAATTGTGTAACCACCAGAAGATGAGACATTGATTAATTGGGTTCCAGGAACATCATGATAGTCGCGAACAAATAAGCTGCTAAATAAGGTCAAGGCTTCTACGTTAAGCTGTAGCATCTGTATAATCGACTCGAGTGACTGTGTGGCGATGTTTGCGTATTGGCCAAACCCAGCGTTGTTTATCCATGTTTCAAGTGAGTAGGCTGAAAGTTCTTGATAGAGGGATAAACATTTTTTTTGGTCTGTTAAATCGCAACATTTGATGATAATGTTCAATTGAGGATGTTGCGTGAGAATGTCTTCTTTTAAGGAAAGTAGCCGATCTTCTCGGCGTGCGATTAAAATTAAATTTTTCTGACGGTTGGCAAATGCGATGGCAACTGCTCGACCAATGCCAGAGCTAGCGCCTGTAACAACAGTATAGCTGTTCATGATATATCATCCTTTCTTGAGTGAGCTTCAACGGAAATATAAGTATATACCTTGGAGTAAACTTCAAGTCAAGAGCATCACTGGCTAAATGGAAACCAAGGTTCTTAATAAAGTTAACCACAAATTAAAAACACCTGAAATATCCAATCGGATATCCCCAGGTGTCAGCTGAAAGCATGTGTTCTATTTTCTTTTTTTAATTGAAAAGCCAATAATTGCCAAAACAACAACGACAACAATGACCGCGATAACGACAGCAGTATTCATAAAGTGTTCCTCCTTTTAATGGTTAGTTCTGAGCACGTTTCTTGGCAACGATGAAGCTAACAGCAGCAACACAAGCAACTGCAATACCAAATTTTAACATCTGTCATTCCTCCTCTAATCGATGAGTCTGGGGCCCGCTAAAGCAAGAAGCATCGGGGCCCTAATCGTTTGTTAGTTAACTTTTTCTTATATTGAATAACAAATATATACATCCTGTTAAATAATCAAACATATAGTTCCATTGGATGATTATTTAATGGGAACTATATAATCGCTTATTTTTTCGCTTTTTTTACAGCAAATGCGACGATTGCTATAATAGCGATGACTACAATCACTGCCACGATCGTACTACTCATGTTTGTCTCCTCCTTGTATGGTTAATTAACGCGACTAGGCCTGTAATAACTGGTTGGCTTGATCGCAGAGATCATAAATTTCATCGTATTTCTCGTCAATGACTGGATTGATTTCAGCGGTTTTCCGACGGTTGATTGCTCGGTAAATCCAGTAAGGCGCAATCCAGCCAATGAAACCTGGAATTGCTAGGATGACGCATAAGATCGTTGAACCAGCTGTAATGGCAAAGACTGAGCCAGCCATAAAGGCCGTGCCGATGACACCGACGATATAAGCCGCTAATGCAGCTTTAAAGACTTTGGCTTGTTCCAATGTGCCAACGGTTTCCATGGTGTGTTCGAATTGGCGTTGCATTTTGGTTATTTCGGCTTTATTTCGCAACTTGCGGTTTCGCTTAAATTTTAAGGTGACGTAAGAGGAGCCTTTAGGCGGAATCGAACTTTTTTCCAATTCCCAGCCAAAGTTACGATAGTTATCGGTGTAAATGGATTCCAAGTTTCCTTTGATTGTGATTTCTTTGTATTCGTAGCCAACAAAGCTTTCGTTTTTTTCAGTCATGGTTTCTCTCTCCTTTTGAATGGTGTTAGGTTTGTGTTTTGTTAATCTTGGGCTAATAGTTCATCTGATAAGGCGATGATGTCTTCTGTGTATTTCTTTTTCTGTTTGGACAAGACCACCGAATAGAGGGGGATGGATAGGAGGGCTAGGAGTAAGCCTGGTATTCCCATGGTAAGTCCGGTCGTCATATTCTCCCACACCATGATATGTGACATGCCTGCGCCTAATAGAAGAGCGCCTCCGGTTGCTACTACGCCACTGGTTAATTTTGCGGGCAATTTGACTTTACGATCTAGTTGTTTGAGTTGTAATAATTTGTTTTCACCTTTCGCTAGATATTGGGTACGAATGGCGGTGATTTTGTCTTGTTCTGTTGTGGTTGATCCGTTCATTTTTAACACTCCTTTAGTTTAGATAGTTCCTGTATGACACCAACTAGGTTGTGTTGATGCCCAACTAACTTATACCCTTATCTTAAAGGCTAGATGTTTGTCTTTTGCTTAAGTAGTGTTTCGGTTATGTTAATTCGTTAATGTTTCGACTTAATTTAGTTAAAAAAGCCACCCAAGAAAAAGTCTTCTTGAATGGCTTAGCAGAAATGCTCTATGATAATAATTTACTGCCCTTTTCGCAAATTTCGTCTATTTCGTCGTATTTTTGTTCGATGGCTTCCTCGATCTGCGTCTTCTTTTTGTGGAGAAGTTTATTATACACGATGGGCGGAATGGCCCAGCAGATAAAGCCGGGAATCGCGAGTATGATACATAAGAGAATCATTGGCGAGTCGGCTGTTACGGCAAAGGTTGACCCAGCCATAAAGACGGTTCCGATCAGGCCGATCAAAATCGCCCACATCTTTGGTGAGAAGGCTGCTGCTTTTTGGATTTTATCCAACTCATTTACACAGGATTCAAAGTGGCGTTGCAGCCGAGTTAATTCAGCTTTGTTGATTATTTTGCGGTCTCGTTTTAAGTTGAGAGTCATGCGTCCTTTGGTGATGGTAGCTTGAAAGTTGTCATCGGGCACCCAACCAAAATGACTGTACCCATCAAGGTACAATGAGGCTCGTTCTTGTTCGGTTATAATTTCTTTGTATTCATAGCCAATAAAATCCTTACCTTCTTTGACGACCTGATTCATGGCAGTTTCCGCCTTTCCCTGTTTTTACTTTTGTTATTTATTGATGTTGTGTTGAAGTGGTAGCCTGACGGTCATGGTTGTTCCCTGATGGAGTTTGCTGGTGGCAGCGATGGTGCCGCCCATCAATTGTAAGATCCGTAAAACTAATGCCAGTCCTAAGCCATTTCCCTCGGTTGCATGGGAACTATCTCCTTGGTAGAATTTATCAAACATGTGTTTCAGCGTGTCGTCGCTCATGCCACAACCGCTATCCGTAATGGAAACAATCACCTGATTGGCTGTTGAAGTTTGGGTCATCGTGACGGTCCCCCCTGGCTCAGAAAATTTAATGGCATTGGAAAGGAGGTTATTCCAAACTAATTCGAGTAAACTGGCATCGGCCTCAATCGTGGCATAGTCGTCAATCTCAGCGATAAATTCAATTTCCTTAGTGGACCACCACTCTTCGTAATTCAACGCGCAGTCCGTCAGTTGCCGACAAAGGTCATAAGGGTCAGGAACAGGTTGTAAGGTTTGTTTTTCCAGTTTGTTTAACTTTAAAAGGTTGGTGATTAAATTGGCCAGTCTAGCAGAAGAGTCAATGATGGTCTCAAGATAGCTTTCTTTTTGTTCTGGGCTAGTTGTGTCTAATTTTAACGCTTCAGCATAGTTCTGAATCACCGATAAGGGCGTCTTAATTTCGTGGGAGACATTTGAGAAAAAATCAGTTTTGAGTGTTTCAATGCTGCCTAATTCCTCTACCATCACATTAAAGTCGGCGAAGATGACATCGATCGCGTCCCATTTCGCAGGTAAGTGTCTTGGAGGAATGTAAACGGAGAAGTCCCCCTCCGCTACTTTACGGGTACCAGCAGCCAGTTCTTCCATAGGGCGTTGGTACTTCTGTTTAAAACGACCCTGAATAAAAATGGTTAGCAAGATGGCCACAAAGAGCCAATAGACAACAATCGCGATCACGTAAGGGCTCGGCAGATGGTCATAGTCTAAATATTTTTGTAAGATAAACATTTGCCCCGTTGTCAGGGCGGCTAAGCCGCTGAATATGACGATCACATTTAGAAACGGTCCTCCGTTAGATTTCACACGAGGATCGGTTTGTTTGGTTTCATTCATTAGGCTAGCACCACCTTATAGCCCAATCCTCTGACCGTCACGATTTCAAAGCCTTCTCCAGCTGATAATTTGTCCCGCAATTTAGTAATGTAAACGTCGACGGCTCGTAAGCTAGTGGAGCTATCCATTCCCCAAAATTCGTCCATCAATTGGGCTCTTGAGAATGTTTTTTTGGGGTAAGACAACAATTTGTAAAGGATGTTGAACTCCCGCAAGGTCAGGGCGATTTCTGTTTCGTCGATCATGGTGCTCATAGCGTCGGCGTCCATCGATAAATTGCCGACGGTTAAGGTGCGTTCTTCCATAATGTTAGCCCGACGTAAAAGGGCGCTTACGCGCATGACCAACTCATCCATGTTGATCGGCTTGACCATATAGTCGTCAATCCCTAGTTTAAATCCTTTTTGTTTCGAGGTAATATCGTCTTTAGCGGACATAAACAAAATGGGGATCGTTGGATTTAATTGGCGAACGGTTTTGGCAAATTCAAAGCCGTCGATCTCTGGCATCATAATATCTGAAATAATCAGATCGTAGAGGCTATTGTAAAGGACGTCATAGGCTTCGCTGGGATTGAGGCACCCCTTGGCGACGTACCCCCGATCATTTAGATAGGTGCAAACAATCTGATTTAAGTTAACGTCATCTTCTACTACTAATATATTAATCATTGAATGACTCCTTTTAAGGTTAGTGCTCACTTGATAGGCCACGAGCTAATCGGGAACTATTTAGGAGCCTGTTTTTTTGTTGCTTGCTTTTTTTCTAGACGGTGAATGCGAATGAGCATTAAACAGCCAAGAAAGGCGGAGCAAAATCCCATTAATACGCCAAATAGTCCGTTGGCTGTGGGGTGTAAGCTAGTCTGACTGTCGCTGAAAGAGAGAATGGCTGTTTGAGTTAAAACCAGTGAGACAAGGGCTGAGGCTAAATTAATCATCTTGAGTCCGTGAATTAACAGGCTGTGATTTTTTAGTTCAACGATAACCCCGCGAATTCCCAATCCAATTTCAATAAAGGTGAAAGTTGCGATAATCAATGCCACATTCATATCATAGGTGGTTGTGACGGGATCAATTAGCAAATGAAGGGAGTAAGCACTGTACAATAAACTGGTGATGATTAAAATAATGCCTGAATAACGATAGTAGCGGAACTGCGTTTCAAGTGGTTTTAAACTGCCTCTCAGGATCATGTATTTTCCTGAGGCCATGCCAAAGGTATAAAAGGCACTGACGCAAGTAATCAGGGACAGTGATAATAAACCTAGTACTAACTTGCCACTCCCGACCAAAAAGTTCAGGGCGCCAGAGGCACTAGCAACTCGTAACGAGCGACTGTGTTTTTTATTAAATTGCTGCGACATCTCCTGATTGATCGCCGTGAGTTTTTGTGTGAATGGGCTTGCTTTTTTGGCTGACATGGCTCCTCCTCATCTAAGTGAACAACTTCATCTTAAGCTTAGTTTAGAGGAGTAATGTGTGAGAAATGTTTGCGAATTGTTTCAGAATTGTTAATATATACATCCTGTTAAATAATCAAACAGATAGTTCCATTGAATAATGCGCATAATCATCCGCCAAGAGTGGTACTTTCAGCTTTTTTCTGGCTGAAAGTTTAACGGTAAAGGATGATTATTTAATGGGAACTATATAGAGGGAAATGATGAGTCCGATTTACCGAGTTGGTCAGAGACCTTGGGGAGACTTTGATAGCGTTTTACGAAATGTGCTATAATATGGTTAAAAAGGTAGGTGATTTTGGTGAGTATAATACCTAAAAAAGAAAAAGTAGTGGGAACGATTGTGGAATTATACACAATGGGGCCTGAGACCCAAACGTATGCTAATGGGAAAAAGGCTATCTTCAGCTATCGAATCGACGATAAAGTCTACAATTCAACTAATCGAATTTACGTCCCACTAGCCAGTCGACTAGGTGATCAACTGGCTATCTACTACGAGGTAGGGAATCCAAGTAAAGTTTTTCGCAAGCTACTTCAGTCGGCAAGTGACACAAAGTAAAGGACGTTCTCAGTGCGAGCTGAAGGTGTTGACTATATACATCCATTAATGACCGAGAAACTGATATCACGACAGTTTTTCGGTTGTTTTGTTTGTTTTAAGCTTGTGGTCGACTTTTTCAACTTAAGGGCCTAGGATGATATAATGGAGAAAAGATCTTAAGGAGGTAGCAGAAGATGGAGATAGTGATTGCGGAATTAGAGGATTTAGCGGAATTGAGTCAGTTGTTTGATGAGTATCGAGTGTTTTATCAGCAAGAAAGTGATTTGGCAGGGGGAGAAGCTTTTTTACGGCAGCGAATGGAAAATCAGGAATCGTATATTTGGTTGGCCATTCTGGATGAACAGGTAGTAGGGTTTACCCAGCTCTATCCTTGTTTTTCTTCAGTCAGCTTGGCCTCGCAATGGCTGTTAAACGATTTGTATGTTAGCCCAAAGGCACGTCGTCAAGGTGTGGCTCAAGGGTTGATCGAGGAAGTCTTGGCTTTTTCTCAGGGGATGGCAAGTAAAGGCGTTCTTTTGGAAACGGCAGCGACAAATCTGCCTGCTCAGAGCTTGTATGAAAAAATCGGCTTTGTTCGTGAAAAAAATTATCAGTTTTTTTATAGTACTGAAAGCGACGATTAATAAAAACTTATAGTTAATGCTTTTTTTCACAATATCTCTTAAAAACCCTTTATTTTTGGCCGACATAGGAGTATAGTAGCAACGGTAGCATAAATTTAGATTTAGATACGGCACACCATTTAGGAGCCAATTAGATAATTTTTTAGAGAGAGAAGGATGAAAGATGACCGTTATATTAGCATCACAATCACCAAGAAGAAAAGAGTTGCTGGCTAAAATTATCCAGGAGTTTCAAACGATGCCTGCGGACATTGACGAAAGTATTATCGGCGAACTAACCCCCTTGGACTATGTTCTTGAAATGGCCCAAAAGAAAGCTCAACTAATCTGCAAGCAAAATCCTCACAATTTAGTTATTGGGAGTGATACAATCGTAGTAGTTGGCGATGAAATATTAGGGAAGCCGCAAGATGATCAGGAAGCCTTCGAAATGTTGCGCAAACTAAGTGGTAGAAAACATCAGGTGCATACAAGTGTCTACATGATGAATCCAACCCGAATTGAACAGCAGATTGTTTCGGCAGAAGTGACCTTCTTTGATTTAACCGATGATGAAATTCGTGAGTATATTGCCACTGGTGAACACTTGGATAAAGCGGGAGCTTATGGCATTCAAGGTCAGGGATCACTGTTGGTTGAAGGGATTAAAGGCGATTATTATGCGATTGTTGGTTTTCCGATAGCTCAAGTCAAACGGATGTTAGCTAAATTCCAAGACTAGGAAAGAAGGTTTGCGAATGAAACCCTCAGAAGATGAATTACGTCAAAAATTAACCCCGTTACAGTTTCAGGTGACGCAAGAAAGTGGCACGGAGCAGCCCTTTAGTAGTGAGTATGATGCTTTTGATGAAGAAGGGATTTATGTCGATATCGTCGGTGGCGAAGCGCTGTTTTCTTCTAAAGATAAATACGACGCTGGTTGTGGCTGGCCTTCATTTACGAAGCCGATTGCGACGATTAAAGAGCTGGAAGACTTAAGCTTAAGCCGAGCTCGTGTGGAAGTGCGCAGCAGTGCAGCTGATTCTCATTTAGGCCATGTCTTTAATGATGGTCCAGAAGAATTTGGTGGTTTGCGCTACTGTATCAATGGTGCGGCGTTACGTTTTGTACCAGTGAGTCAACTAGATCAGCAAGGGTACGGCGACTACAAGATTTTATTTGATTAATTAAACCGATCAAAGAGACGCTTCAACTTTTAGCGAATGACGAGATTGGAATGAAGTGAAGACACGGCAATTTATTAACCCCCGCACAATCGAAACAGTCGATTGTGCGGGGGTTTTTAAGTTTGTCGTTATTCTGGCCAAGTTATGGGCTTAGAAATTGGGGCATAGGAGAGACTTGAGGCTTCGAAGCTTGTATCTCAGGTTGGCTAACTAAGTTTGACGTTTTTAGCTGGAGTAATCATCTTTTCTTCTTTCTCCATAGCAAGGTTCTGTTTCATCCAACCTTTTCCTTCGATCAGTCGACTAATGATCATGCCAACGCCCACATCACCAGTGCTGTTAATGGCGGTGGCTGGAGCGTCTGTAATTGTTCCGATTAAGACCATGATGGGCATGGCCACTGCTGGGAAACCAAAGGCTGACATGATAAATATTTCCCCAGTGTAGCCACCTGCTGGAATGGCACCCATGACACATGAGGCTAAAACAGAAATGGCGATGGCCGTTATGAGGTTACGCGGTTCCAGAATGTTGACATCAAAGATTTCACACATAAAGACAATTTTAAGGATTTGAATCAAGACAGCGCCGTCTTTATGTAAATTCGCCCCCATGGGAATGACTAAGTTATTAATTTCGTTGGACAAGCCGATATTTTTCCCAGCGATGAGATTCGTTGGAATTGTAGCGGCACTCGAACAGGTTCCAAGTGATGTTAGACTTGGTGGAATGATGTGTTTCCAAAAAGCGGCCAAACCTGCTTTTCCGCCACCGATCAACGCGAATAGTGTATTGGAGACAAAATAGTAAACCAGTGAGGCTAGTAAGAAAATGATGAGGGCCCGGGATAAAGGGCCAGCAATTTGAGAACCTTGTTCGCCGATTAAGCTGGCAAAAAAGGCGCCAAGGCCGATAGGGGCTAAGTACATCACATAGCCAACGACTTTAATGATAACAGCAGATAAGGCATCAAAAAAGGCGACAAGCGGTTTGCCTTTTTCTCCTAATGAGGAAGTGGCGATGCCGAAAATCATCGTGAAAACAATCAGTGCCATTAAATTTTGGCGACTCCAAAGAAGATTAAAGTCATCAACGGTTAGCATGGCAAAAAAATCGGCGTTGGCACTGCCACCGTCCATAGTTTCAGTTAGGTTGAGATTGACACCTTTCGCTGGGTTTAACAGGATGGTGACAATCAGCATGTAGACGGCAGCGATAATTCCTGTCAGAATGAACAAGCCGAGCATGATTCCCAGAATTTTGCCTAATTTTTTAGTGCTTTGCATATTGGCAATGGCAGAAACGAGGGAAGTAAAAATCATCGGCACAATACAGCAGTAGAGTAGATTTAGGAATAGATTGGCTAAGGGCATAAACATGGTTGCTTTAGGTCCCATGACGGCGCCGATCAGCGAACCGATAATCATGCCTCCTAGCAGGATGAATGAGGACTTGTAATTTTTTAGTAGTGTCATCGGAAGATTCCTTTCTATAACTGATGGATTTCAGTGATAATGTTGGCAATACCGGCTTTCACATATTTAGGGTCAGTTCCCATATTAAGGCGGACAAACCCCTGGCATTCATCGCTAAACCACTCACCGAAATCGATAGCCAAGCGACATTTATCTTGGATAAAGTGTTTGGTTTCTTCGACTGGAACATAAGCCCGCAGGTCAATCCATGCCAGATAAGTGCCTTCTAATTCGGTGACGATGGCCTTTGGTGCATGTTGGTTTAATTCGGTTTTTAAGTAGTTAAAGTTGAATTCAATCACAGATAGCAGGCCTTCAAGCCAGTCTTCACCATGCGTGTAAGCCGCTTCGCAAGCGATTTGACCCATGATGCTAGTTTCTGTTTGATTGATTTTATTGGTCTCCACGTCGTAATGGGCTCTAATACTCTCATTTGGAATAATGATATGAGAATTTAAGAGACAAGCTAGGTTAAAGGTTTTTGAGGGTGCTGAGCAGACGATTAAATTGTCCTGATACTTTCCATTGGCGATGGAAAGGCTGGAAATAAATTGCCGATTTCCTAGAACGATATCCTGATGGATTTCATCGGAGATGACCAGCACCTGATGTTTATGACAGATCGCCAATAAGGCTTCCAGTTCAGTGGCGGTCCAAACTCGACCGACTGGATTATGTGGCGAACAAAGGATAAACAGCTTGACTTTTTCGCTGATGATTTTCGCTTCAACATCGGCTAAATCCATCGTGTAAGACCCGTCTGTGTTGATTAGTTCAGAGGTCACGAGTTGCCGATTATTATCTTTAACGGCATTATGAAAGGGATAATAAACAGGTGTTTGAATCATAACAGCGTCATTTTCTTTAGTGAAGATATTAACAAACCAGTAAAGCGCTGTGACGATGCCAGTTGAAAAGCGGACCCAGTCTTTTTGGATGGTTGCGTGATGGCGTTTTTGTTGCCAATTGATAAGTGCTTGGTAATAAGAATCAGGCGTGTAGGAGTAACCAAAGACGCCGTGATTGACGCGGTCGTTTAAGGCGGCTTGTACTTCTTTGGGAACTTTGAATTCCATGTCTGCCACCCACATTGCAATTAGGTCAGGATCCCCGTATCTAACGTCTAAGGCATCCCATTTTAATGAGTTGGTCTTTAATCGGTCCACTGCGTACTCGTTTACAAAATCGGTCATTTTCATCTTAATTGTTCCTCGCTTTCAGTGTTGAATTTTTTCTTGTTTCAAATTAAATAGTTCAGGGCCTAAACTGTTTAAATGTATAGTACCTCTTAGGCGTCGTTTTGTCAACGCTTTCTTTGGTAAATGTTTTAGGGTCTAAACTATTTTTGTTTTCTTTTGAGCGAAGGTATTTGAATAATAATAGTGGGTGTGACATAATGCAGATAAGGTAAAATGACGAATAGGGGGCTAGGGAATGGCAGAAAAAGAGTCAGAATTTCCAGTGTCAGAGGAGACGATTGACCATCAATTTAGACAATTAAATCATCGCCATAATAATATTTATCAATTTGTCATGCTGTACTACAATTACATTATTTCCAAACATGATTACGGCACAGGAGATTTGATTTCGATGATAGAAGCTCACACGATTACCTTTATCGAAGAAAATCCCGGAACAACCGTCAGTGAATTGGCCACTTATTGGCGCAAAACCAAAGGAGCAATTTCTCAAACGGTGTCTAAACTGATTGAGAAAGGTTTTGTTAAAAGAGAACAAGCCAGTTATAGTGGGAAAACTTTTTTACTGTATGTGACGGATGAGGGATTAAAGTTAAGCAAAGCTCATAAGTTATATGACACGATTGACATTGCCAAAACGCTGGATCAGTTATTGGAAAAATGTTCGGTAGATGAAATTGAAGCTTTTTTCAAAGTGATTAAGGAGTACATCGTTTTAATTGAAAATGATTTTGACTAAATCAAATGAAATCAGTAAAGGACCAAGCTCGGGAGAGAAGCTTGGTCCTTTTTGTCTGTTTATTTGGCTAACGTCGCCAGTGTCAGGGCGTAGATTTTCATGTTGGTCATCAAGTCATTGAGGCTCATGTATTCGTCTTTGTTGTGAGCGATCCCTTTTTGTCCAGGAAAAGAGGGCCCAAAGGCTACGATGTTCGGCATGCTTCGGGCATAAGTCGCACCAGTCGTGGTGACAGGTGTGCCATCTAAACCTGTGAGCAACTCATAACTTGCTTTCATGACCGCTAGCATCGGATGATCTTTGGGAAAGACTGTTGAAGGCATTCGCCGAGTCAGCTTAATTTGGCTGTTGGCAGGTAGCTGTTGGCTGACCTTTTTCATGACGGTTTCCTCGCTAATGGAGATCGGGTAGCGAACCGACAGGCTCAGTTGGCACTGTTCCCCTGTTAAGCTCATGTTAAAAGGGGTGAGGATCAAGGCGCCAGAATCAGCATCTGCAAAATCAATACCGAGGCCCTCGCCGTAATGTTTCTGATGGAGGGCTGCGCTGCACCAAGCCAGATAGTCGCCAAGCTGACCAGTCAACAAGTGTTGGTCAGTGACTTCTTGGGCGAAAAGGGTCAAGGCGTTGAGACCTAATTCTGGAGCATTGCTGGGAGCTCTTTTTCCTGTGTACTGTCTTATTTGTGACTCCTTGGTCAGCTGGACAGTTAAACTGTCTGGTACAGCACTACGGTCAAAGTTTCCTTTAAAGGTCTTGAGTTGTTGGAGACTGCCGTCAGTCAGGTGAGTGATAATGTCAAAGGCGACAACGCCTCGTTCACCATAGACAGCTGGGTATTTACAGTCAGGTGTATAGCCGTAAAGTGGTGGCTGTTCCGTCTGTAAATACAGGGGGACGTCAGCTGAGCCACTTTCTTCATCTGTGCCAAAAATAATCCGAATCGTTTTGCTTAAGGGGACATCGAGGCGTTTTAAGACGGCTAAGGCAAAAAGATTGCTGAGAATCGGTCCTTTGTTATCTAAAATACCGCGACCGTATAAAACACCTTGATCCAAAGTTAAATCGAAAGGTGGGTAATGCCAACCTGTTCCTTCGTGAACCACATCAAGGTGGCCGACGACGGCAATATACGCTTGATCATTGGTGCCGAGTTGGGCGTAACCCATGGCGTTGCCGACCAGCCCTGTTTTGAATCCCAGCGCTTCAGCTAGCTTCAAGGTGGCATCAAGGGCTTGTTTTGGCCCGATTCCAAAGGGGGCGCCGTCTGTTTCGGGTCCTTTGACGCTGTTAATGGCCATAATCTTTTTTAAGGCAGTTAAAAATTCAGTCTGGCACTCATTAACGGCCTGGATGATCTGTTGTTGAGTCATGGTTTTCTCCTAACTGTTTCGTTGTAAGATGTTTTTAAAGGTGTACTTATCTGCTCGGTAATAAGAGGTGTCCGTTAAAATAGGATGGCCTTCGATTGAATACGTCATTGATTCAACATGGATGAGCGGTTCAGCAATGGGAACGTCTAATAACGGGCTAATGTCTTCGGTCACTAAGATGGCGCCAATTTCCTGTTGTGAGTAACCGATTTCAATGACTTCTTCGATTAAACTGAAAATTGATTGAGATTCGGCCTTTTCTTTGGTCAATTGGGGAACGTATTTAGCTGGGACGGTGATCTCTTCAATGACCATTGGCTCACCGTCGGCATAGCGGACTCGTTTAACCGTATAGATGGTTTCCCCATCCTGTAAATTAAAAAGGGCCATGTAGTGACTGGTTGGCACAAAAATTTCATTTAATTCAATGACCTTTGTATTGGATTTCATGCCGTATTTAGTCAGTGATTCTGTAAATCCTTGTAACCCGTTAGAACCACTTTGAATTTTATCGTGAGCCATGATGTAGGTGCCTCGACTTTTACTTTTAATAAGAATTTGGTTTTTGACCAATTCTTCAATGGCTTTGCGAATGGTCAAGCGACTGACGTCGAATTCAGTTGCCAAATCGTATTCAGAGGGGAGCTTTTGATTTTTAGGGTATTTTCCAGAGTGAATGTTTTGGATGATGGCATTGACCACTTCTTCATAGGCGTTTAACTTCTTTTTTTTCATTGAAAGGCTCCTTTTCCGTCGTGTTTTTTCCATGGTGCCCATGGCCACTTGTTCAGTGACCGATCTAAAGGGACGAAGGACTATACTAAAGATTATAACAAATTTTTCAATTTATTCATATAGTATATACTAAAATTACAATTATTAATTGCTTTTATATCGCATTTATTAGGGGTTTGTCTTTCTGTTTGAATGTTTAGTTGTTTATTATTTATTTTTAGTATATACAAAAACGAAATAACGAGGTATAATATTTTTGAAAACGGTTCCTGTTAATCGGTTGAGATAGTGTTTATTCAATCAGGGAGCGGTATATACCTTAGAGTGGAGTGGTAAAATGACGTGGGGAATTATTGGGACTTGGCGGATGGTCCACGATGGTCTCGTGGCGGCTTCCAAGATGTTACAAGAAAATAAACGAGTAGGTGATGCAATCGAAGAATGTGTCAAAGCAGTGGAAGATTATCCATACTATAAGTCAGTTGGGTATGGTGGTCTGCCAAATGAAGAGGGAATTCTGGAGATGGATGCGGCCTTTATGGATGGGGACACCTTTGAGATTGGTGGGGTGGCTGGCATTGTGGATGCTAAAAACCCTGTATCGGTGGCCAGGGCTTTGAGCAAGCAGAAATTTAATAGTTTTCGCGTGGGCGAAGGGGCCACAAAATTTGCCAGACTGGCTGGTTTTGAGTGTGGCAATATGTTGACTGAGCGAGCTCGTCGGACGTGGGAGTTACGGCTAGATGAGGTTAAAAAGAACAATTTGAACCCTTATGATGGTCATGATACGGTCGGCGTTATCGGCCTTGATTTGTCGGGCAGCATGGCAGTTGCGACGTCAAGTTCCGGTTTATTTATGAAGAAAGCCGGTCGTGTTGGCGACTCCCCTTTATCAGGTTCAGGGTTTTATGTCGACAGTGAGATTGGTGGAGCGACGGCCACGGGTCTTGGTGAAGACTTGATGAAGGGCTGCTTGAGTTACGAGATTGTCCGCTTAATGGGCGAAGGACTTTCGCCACAGGCTGCGGCAGATAAAGCGGTCTACGGTTTTCATCACAAATTGAGGAAGCGATATGGTAAAGCCGGTGCCTTTTCACTGATTTGTATGAACCTAAAAGGAGAGTGGGGCGTGGCGACTAATGTGGACTTTACCTTCTCAGTGGCAAATGAATCTGCGGCCCCAGCTATTTATTTTGCTAAAATGGGCCAGAATGACACGACAGTGATTGAACCGATCACAGAAGAGTGGTTAGCCGCTTATGAAAAAAGGATTAAGCAACCGATAGAATAAAATAAAGGAAGTGACGGAATGAAAAAGAAAGTTTATTTGTTTTGCAGTCAGGGTATGTCAACGAGTATGTTAGCGCAAAAAATGCAAAAAGTCGCCGATGAGAACAAGTTTCCTAGGTAAATCGTTCTCTCTCTGATGGTTTTATGGTACAATCAGAGGGAACGCATGTGCTCATATATGGCACAAAGCCTGAGCCGTGGATACTGGAGGAGAAAAGTGTGTACGAATATATTCGTGGGAAAATCACCCATATCAGTCCTTATTATATTGTGGTAGAAGCAGCCGGCATCGGGTATCAAGTGGCTGTAGCTAACCCCTTTCGCCATTCAGTCGATTTTGGCAAAGAGGTGTTAATTTACGTGTATCAGGCAGTGAGAGAGGATTCTCTGACCTTGTACGGTTTTGCTGGCTTGGAAGAAAAGCAGTTGTTTATTAAGTTGATCAGCGTGTCTGGTATCGGACCTAAAAGTGCTTTAGCTATCATGGCTGGCGACGATCATGGCGGTTTAGTTAATGCGGTGGAGTCGGAAGACTTTAAATACTTGACGAAGTTTCCAGGTGTGGGCAAAAAGACGGCTCAACAGATGATCTTGGATTTGAAAGGCAAGCTTGGCGATTTGGCCATGAGTGAGCTAGCAGTTAAGGCGATGGCAAATGAGTCGCAAAGTCAAAATACCGTGTTGGAAGAAGCGTTGGAAGCCTTGGTTGCTCTAGGTTATAGCGAGCGTGAGATCAAGCGAATTAGCAAAGAACTTGAATCCCTTGAGGCGGAGACGACCGATGGGTATCTCCGTCACGGCTTGAAACTGTTAATGAAAAAATAAAGGAGTTGAGGTGAGATGACAGAAGAAGAACGACTGCTAGCAGGTGAAGCGACTCCTGAAGAAGAGGTGATTGAAACCTCGCTTCGGCCTCAGCGCTTATCTCAGTACATCGGACAAGACAAGGTGAAACAGGAGCTGAGTATCTACATTCAGGCTGCTCGGAGTCGCTCAGAGTCGCTGGACCACGTACTGCTTTATGGTCCGCCAGGTCTGGGAAAGACCACGATGGCCATGGTCATCGCCAATGAAATGGCGGTTCAAATTCGCACGACCAGCGGGCCGGCGATTGAGCGACCTGGTGATTTAGTGGCGATGCTTAATGAATTGGAACCTGGCGATGTGTTGTTTATCGATGAGATTCACCGCTTGCCACGGGTAGTCGAAGAGATGTTGTACTCTGCTATGGAAGATTTTTATGTGGACATCATGGTCGGACAGGGACCGACCGCTCATCCGGTTCATTTTGCTTTGCCCCCTTTTACTTTAGTAGGGGCGACAACGCGAGCAGGGATGTTATCGGCCCCGTTGCGAGATCGTTTTGGGATTGTCTCCCATATGGAATATTACAAAACAGCAGATTTACGAGAAATCGTGTTGCGGACAGCGGATATTTTTAACACGGAAATCGTCGATGATGGGGCTTATGAAATTGCTCGTCGCTCCCGTGGGACGCCGCGGATTGCCAACCGTCTGTTAAAAAGGGTTAGGGACTACGCCCAGGTCCAAAGTGACGGAGTAGTGAATCGGCAGATAGCCGACCAAGCTTTAGAAATGTTGCAGGTGGACCACGAAGGGCTGGACTATGTGGATCAAAAGATTTTGCGAACGATGATCGAGCTCTACCAAGGCGGTCCGATTGGCTTAAGCACCTTGGCTGTTAACATTAGTGAAGAGATGGAGACGGTGGAGGATATGTACGAGCCTTACTTAATTCAAAAAGGTTTTATTAAGCGGACGCCTCGCGGACGTGTCGCTACCCAAATCGCCTATGAGCACCTTGGTTATAAGTATTTTGGTGAGTAATCAAATATTGCAGAGTAACAGGCAAAGACTGACGCCTGTCCTATGAAGGCCTGTGTTATGATTGACTTATCAAAATGAGCGGGTGATAAGATGAGGATTGAAGAACGATGGCAAGATGTGACCATATTTAATGTTGCGTTTGCAACGACCAAAAGAGCGTCGATTGAACGACTAGTTATTTTAAAAAATGCACCGAGCGATGCGGATGTGGAAGCGATGATCTACAAGCATTTGCCGAATGTTGTGGCAGTTCACCATGTCGATGAATGGGGAACTGGTTTGAGTTTGAAAGAGTCTATCGACATGTCAAAAGAGTTGACCATGATTGGGATGGAAGTCGCTGGTTAAAGTGATTTCTGTCTTTTTTTTTTCGTTAGTTATTGCAATTTTCAACCAAATAAATTATGATTACGGTAAATTGGAAATGTTGCAAGTTGTGGCAGTCATCTGGGGAAGTTTGGTTGCTAGGTTCGTAAAGCGTGTGTTAATAAAATGTAGTGTTCGTTGTGCCAATCTGTTGTTGCTAAGGAGGCGTAGTGGGCCTCCTGGACCTGATTAGGGGGAACAAAACCATGGGGTTAAAAAAACGTATTTATTTTAGTTGTTTAACGGTGTTGGTAATGGTGTTAGTCGCTTGCGGAACAAATGATGATGGGGAAAAGGCAGGAACAGATTCAAGTGATCAGGAAGTGACGGTCGAACAGACCTTTAAAGTGGTGGAACAACAGGAGTTGCCATCTGCCGACCCTTCTTTAGCGACAGATGTCATCGCCGCTAGAGTGTTGACTGCTACTTATGAAGGCCTTTATCGCCTAGATCAAGATAGTCAGCCGATTGCTGCTGGGGCGATGGAAGTGGTGGAGCCCAGTGAAGACGGCTTAACCTATCGTTTCGACTTGAGGAAAGAAGCAACCTGGTCCAATGGTGATCCGGTGACCGCCGATGATTATGTGTTTTCATGGCAGCGGACGGTTGACCCAGAGACGGCGTCAGAGTATGCCTCGATCTTTTCACCTTTAAAAAATGCTGAAGCGATTACAGCAGGTGAAAAAGATAAAAAAGAGCTGGGAGTGACGGCGGTAAGCGAGTATGAGTTGGAAATTGTTTTGGAAAAGCCAGTTCCATATTTTAATTTCTTGCTGGCGTTTAAACAGTATTTCCCACAAAATCGGAAAATTGTCGAGAAGTTTGGCAAAGAGTTTGCTACTTCCAGTGAAAAAGCAGTCTATAATGGCCCTTTTGTGCTAGCGGATTTTGATGGTCCGGGAACGGACATGGATTGGGCTTATGTTAAAAATGAGCATTATTGGGATCAGCAAAATGTCAAATTAGATCGCATAGATGTCACCGTGGTCAAAGAGAGTTCGACTGCATTAAATCTCTATCAAAGCGGTGAGTTGGAGGATGTTATTTTAACTGGCGAGTTAGCTCAACAGATGGCAAATGACCCGGAATTGGTAATTGAGAAGTTGGCGTCCAGTTTTTATTTGGAAATGAACCAGCGGGAAGAAAATTCGGTCTTTAGGAATGCTAATTTGCGCAAGGCGCTTTCTTATTCCATCGATCGTTTAGCCATGAGCCGTGACATTTTAGGGGATGGCTCGGTTCCTGCCCGTGGGTTAATCCCTTCTGATATGTCGGTCAATCCAACATCAGGAAAAGATTTTGCAGATGAAAATGGCGACTTTTTAACCTTAGATGCCAAGAAGGCGCAGGCGTATTGGGAAGTTGCGAAAAAGGAATTAGGGATTGATCGTTTAGAGTTGGATATCTTGTCTTCTGATAATGATTCCTCTAAAAAAGTGGTGGAATACCTTCAAGGGGCGATTGAAGAAAACCTGGAGGGAGTTAAAGTGACGGTGAGTCCCGTGCCCTTTACGGTCCGCTTGGATCGTAGCAATAAAGGGGAGTTTGATCTGGTTCTAGGGGGCTGGAGTGCTGATTACGCTGATCCGATTACCTTTATTGAGCTGTTTCGGACGGAGGACTCCTATAACCGGGGGAAGTTTTCCAATGAAAACTATGACAAAGAAGCCCTCGAATCAGCGACAGTTAATGTCTTAAAACCAGAAGCTCGTTGGGATAATCTACTAGCGGCGGAAAAAGTCTTAATGGAAGAGATGGGCGTTATTCCGCTTTATCAAAAAGCGGAAGCGCATTTGAGAACGGCTAAAATTAAAGAGATTGCCATTCATCCAGCAGGTGCTCACTACGATTACCGATGGGCCTATAAAGTGGCTGAGTAACATAAAGGAGAGCCGCCAGTGAAAGCTGGCGGCTCTTTTCCTACTTTATAGGAAAGTATAAAAACTTTCTCTATATCGTAGTTTGGATCCAGCTTCACGAGACACCACTACGCTTCGCTTCGATCTCAACAAATTCTAAGTGCTCTTCGACCTTCAATGCTCGACGCTTCAGCGTATAGCAATTGATGAGATCGGAATGCAGAGCCATTATTCTTACAAATTTATTTGTTAGAGATAAGAGACCACGAAGTGTAGTGTTCCTTGCTTCTAATTGCTGCCGTTATTCTTCCGAATTTATTCGTTAGAGTTAAGGGACAACGTAGTAAAGCAATAAGAGCAACGGCAACGCCTCGTTCAGCTTTTCTTCTATTTAGCTTAATGAATAAAGCGGGTGGTGATAAAATCTTGAGTGACGGTAATGTCTTTGATCCGCTGTTGAATATTTTTCCAATCGTGCATCGTTGGAATGGCGTTAATGCAAATCACCTGTGGATCTTCTGGATCAAAGCGCGACAGATTGGTAATAAAAAGGTCGTAGTGGTGTTTTTCCGCCAGAGCCTCCCACTCAGTTTGGGCTTTTAAGATGGTAATGTTGATCGAATGCCCAAAATGAAAGTGGATCAGCTTGCTTAAGAAATCCGAGTGCTCCGGGTCATAGTCACAAAAAATACCGATGGAGACGGTGGTGTAAAATTTTTCTAGCTTGCTGTTAAGGTTGGGCCAGTGGATCAAAATCATATAGAGGACCTCGTCGATGGCAGTCTCGTTCCAACGGCTGCCCATTTCGGTTGTCAGTAAGCTTAATTCTCTTTTTAGCAGGGGAATTAATTGGGGGTATTCTGCCAGTGCTTGTTGGCGGAAAGCCTGTTTTTTATTAAATAAAATAAAGTTATCAATCAAAAAGACCCGTTGAACGTTGTAAATTTCCCAAGTTAAGATTTCTTTGTTTTCCAACGGAATGGCTAACCGATCGGCTAAAGTGGTTAACCAGTTTTCGATTGTTGCAACGGTTTGCTTGATAGCTGGGTTATGGGGCATCAGGGTTTGGTATAGGTAGTCTGCTGTTAACGCGTAATCTTCCCTTAAGAAAAAGTAAAAAAGATCAATCAGAGCCTCGGAATCCAGCTTGAGTTGACAGGCATTTTCCAAGTCTTGAACAGCCTCTTCTTTTAGGAGGAGCTGGAGAATTGGGGAATCTGTGGCCAGTTCATGTGATTGGGTGTGGCCATTTTTAATGCGAATTAACCCGGTGGCCAGTGTTAAGCGAACTTGTTTTAAATCAGGAAAAGTCAGATCGATCGCTAAAGCGTCAGCCAGTTTTTGGAGCAGGCGGTCGATTTTGTGTGTTTGTTCTTGCGTGATGGGGCCTTCTGTGACTAAATACCGCTCGTAAAAATAATGGACGAAAAAGAAGCGAATAGCTCCCTCATCTCCCACTAGCCCATAAGGGGAAGTGGCGATTTTAAAGCCTAAGGGGGTGAGTTCAGTGTTGATCTTTTTAACCGTTCGATGAACTGATGAGGAGCTGATGTAGAGTTGTTCCGTTAATTCTATGAGGCTCAGTTCGTCATTAAAAAAGAGCAGTTCCAACAGTTGGAACTCGGTACTGTTACGCAAAATAGTGGCGTAGATAAAATCAATGGAGTAATTTTGTGGGTATTCTAAAAGAATGCCATTTTTTTGTGAAACATTGATTTGGAAAGGGGGATACAGCTCATTTATCATGGCGATGTCGCTGCGGAGAATTCGTCCGGAACAGCCTATTTCTTTGGCGAAAGTCGAGACGGGTTGCCAATTTTCAGTTTTAAAAAGGGCTTCTAAAAAGGTCAGTTGTCTCAACGTGTTAGAGTTTAGTATGCTTCTCATGGTCATGTCTCCCTGTGGATGAATAGTGGTTGCCTTTATTATGGCGGTAAGTAAAAAAGAATGTCAAACAAAGTGGAGGGTGAAAAGGCTTTAAATGACAATCTTAATAGTGAGCGTCTGCTTCCTTCTTTTCTGAAATGCCTGATATAATTAACAGGCAGTCTAGAAGAGTTAGGTGAGGAGAGGGTATGAATGATTGAAATCCCAGCCGGGGTCACGTTAATTGGCACAGATAAGGGTGGTTTTTCCGTGGATTTAGAGGGGCCAGCAGTGGAGCTGGCTATTCCGCGTTTTTTTATTTCTGCTACTGCGGTGACCAATGAGGAGTTTCAACGGTTTGTGGCGACCACAGGTTATCAAACGGATTCAGAAAAATTTGGTTGGTCATTTGTTTTTCACGCGTTTTTAACTGAAACCCAGCAGAGACGTTCTCAAAAAATGACAGGGACCAATTGGTGGTATGCCGTGGCAGGAGCTAGCTGGTGTTGTCCAGAAGGGCCTGGTTCTACGATTGAAGATCGGTTGACTCATCCGGTTGTTCACGTTTCTCGAAATGATGCAGTGGCTTATTGCCAGTGGGCTGGCATGCGATTGCCAACGGAGATCGAATGGGAAAAGGCGGCTCGCGGTGGGTTAGTTGGCAAATTGTATCCGTGGGGAGATGAGCTGGTGATCGATGGAAAGCACCAGTGTAATATTTGGCAAGGGGCATTTCCCGCGCACAACACCATGGAGGACGGTTATTTAGGGACGGCACCAGTGGAGACCTATGAGCCCAATGGTTTTGGGTTGTATCAAACAGCAGGGAATGTCTGGGAATGGTGCGCTAATCCTCGTTATCTGCCTTTTAAGGAACAGTTAGGGGCGGTCTGGCAAGCCCATCAGACATATAGCACAGCGGCTTATGGGATTCGCGGCGGCTCCTTTTTATGTCATGCTTCTTATTGCAATCGCTATCGAGTGGCTGCACGAAATGGGAATACGGCAGATTCGGCGAGCAATAATATGGGCTTTCGTTGCGTTCAAAACGAGAATGAAGAAAATTAGCGGAAATCAGCGAAAAATGATAAACTAGCATGAGTAAATTGATGGAGAAAGAGTGAGTAGTAAATGACGCTAACAACAGAAGATTTTGATTTTAACTTACCAGAAGAATTAATCGCCCAAACGCCTTTAGAAAATCGGGAAACGTCTCGTTTATTGGTGTTAGATAAAACGACAGGTGCGTTGGAAGACAAACATTTTTACGATATTTTAGATGAATTAGAGTCAGGTGATGCCTTGGTGATGAATAACACCCGCGTGTTGCCCGCTCGTTTATATGGGGAAAAGCCAGAGACTGGCGGTCATCTAGAAGTCTTGCTATTGACAAATACCTCAGGGAATAGCTGGGAAACCTTGATTAAACCGGCTAAGCGAGCCAAAGTGGGCACGGTTATTTCCTTTGGTGACGGTCGTTTAAAGGCTGAGGTGACCAAAGAATTGGCACATGGTGGTCGCATCGTTGACTTTCACTATGAAGGGGTCTTTTTGGAGATTTTAGAGTCATTAGGCGAGATGCCTTTACCGCCTTATATTAAGGAGCGGTTAGAAGACCCAGAACGCTATCAAACCGTCTACGCAGAAGAAAATGGTTCTGCAGCAGCGCCGACGGCTGGTTTGCACTTTACGCAGGAATTATTAAAGAAAATTGAAGCCAAAGGAGTCAAGCTCGTTTATTTGACCTTGCACGTTGGGTTGGGGACATTTAGACCAGTCAGTGTGGCGAATATCGCGGAACATGCCATGCACAGTGAATTTTATAAACTGACAGAAGAGGCGGCTGCCAGCTTGCGTCAGGTAAAAGCTGCAGGTGGCCGAATTGTTGCTGTGGGCACGACCTCCATTAGAACATTGGAAACGATTGGGACCAAATTTGCTGGTGAGATTCAAGCAGACAGCGGTTGGACGGAGATCTTTATCACACCAGGCTATCAGTTTAAGGTAGTGGATGCTTTTTCAACGAATTTTCATTTGCCAAAATCTACTTTGGTGATGTTGGTCAGCGCCTTTGCGACGCGAGAACACACGCTAGCAGCTTATCATCACGCCATTGAAGAGCGCTACCGTTTCTTTAGTTTTGGTGACGCCATGTTTATTAAATAAAGCGCAGTTGATAGGTAAGCACAAAAAAAGAGTCAAGCTTCTCGACTAGCTTGACTCTATGTTGCTTTGGAAAGGAAACAGAAACCTGATTTTTGATACTTTTTTTGATTTTTAAGTCATGTAAAGTATGTCGAATTTCTTTTTTTGTTAAACAAATCTTTTGTCTGCTATACAACTTCTCAACAATTGTTCCTTTGTTAATCTAACATTTGTATCTAACGCATTCACTTTCTACATTTATCAATTAATTGTTTTTTTTAAACACGCATTCACTATTTTTTATACAACAGTTTTAATACTTTACACGTTTCAACTAACAGTGGTGAATCTGTACATATACAACATTATTGTTTACCTTTTAAGCTCGTGATACACTTTTATCGAGAAATTCATCTGGTTTCTGTTTATGCTCCTTTCTTATACTCTTATTAAACCATAAATATGAAGCGTTTGCAAGGGATAAGCCTTAGGTTTTACGAGGAATTATCAGAATTTTTTAACAATGAGGCTCAGGGCTGGAAAAACTTGCTAAAATCCCTTATCCAGAGTATGATATTTAACGTATATAAATCTTGAAATGACGAGTAGATGTCTGTCAGGATTGTCATATGTGTGAGTATATATTGAGAGAAAGTAGGGCAACGAAATGACCGAACCAGCCATTCGTTATCGATTAATAAAAAAAGAAAAACACACGGGAGCCCGTTTGGGAGAAATTATCACCCCTCACGGCACGTTTCCAACGCCGATGTTTATGCCAGTGGGAACCTTAGCGACGGTTAAAACAATGGCGCCAGAAGAACTGAAAGAGATGGGTGCAGGAATCATTTTAAGCAACACCTATCACCTGTGGCTACGACCTGGAGAAGATCTAGTTGAAAAAGCCGGCGGTCTTCACAAGTTTATGAATTGGGATCAAGGGATATTAACCGATTCTGGTGGTTTCCAAGTATGGTCTTTAGCAGATATGCGGAATATTACTGAAGAAGGGGTTAATTTTAAAAACCACTTAAACGGCTCAAAAATGTTCCTATCACCAGAAAAAGCCATTCAAATTCAAAATAAATTAGGCCCAGACATCATGATGAGTTTTGATGAATGTGCGCCATTTTATGAAAGTCATGATTATGTGAAACGTTCAATTGAACGAACCACAAGATGGGCAGAGCGGGGCCTAAAAGCACATGCTAATCCAGATCGTCAGGGTCTCTTTGGGATCATTCAAGGAGCCGGTTTTAAAGATTTGCGGATTCAAAGTGCGAAAGATCTGGTCAGTTTGGACTTCCCGGGTTACTCTATTGGCGGATTGTCTGTAGGAGAGACTAAAGAAGAAATGAATCAAGTTCTGGAATACCTAAACCCTTTGATTCCAGAAAACAAACCGCGCTATTTGATGGGCGTAGGGACAGCGGATTCTCTAATTGATGGGGCGATCAATGGCGTAGACATGTTTGACTGTGTGCTGCCAACACGAATTGCTCGTAACGGGACATGTATGACCAGTCAAGGGCGTTTAGTGATAAAAAATGCGAAATACGCGGAAGATTTCCGACCATTAGATGAGAAGTGTAACTGTTACACCTGTCGCAACTATTCACGAGCGTATATCCGTCACTTGATCAAATGCAACGAAACATTTGGCATTCGTTTAACATCGTACCATAATTTGTATTTCCTACTAAACGTCATGAAACAAGTCAGACAAGCCATCATGGACGACAATTTATTGGAGTTTAGACAAGCCTTTTTTGATGAGTATGGCTTTAATGATGAAAATCCTAAGAATTTTTAGAGAATTTGGAGAAAATACTAGTAGTTTGGCTTAATATTTGATAGAGTTATGTAGAGACATTAGAAAAAAGAGGTGAAGTAAATGGGAGGATTAGGTTCTTTCTTACCGATGATTGTTATCATGGGTGGAATGGTCTGGTGGATGTCACGATCACAAAAGAAACAACAACAAAAACGTCAAGATCTATTAAATACGATGGATGTTGGCAGTAAAGTGGTCACAATCGGCGGTTTACACGGCGTAATAGCAGAAGTCAACACAGAGAAAAGTACCGTTGTACTAGACTGTGAAGGCATCTTTTTAGAATTCAATCGATCAGCAATTTCAAGCGTCACCCCACCAGAAGCAGCTGAAACAGTTGTACCTGATGGGATTATGCAAGAAGCACCTGCAATCGAAGTCGACGAAGAAGTTGTAGAAGAAGTCGAAGAAGCAACAACAGACGAAGAAACACCAACAGAAACAACAGAAGAAACACCAAAAGAAGAAAATTAACCAATTAAAGGAGAATCGTAAAGATTTTCCTTTTTGCTTTGAGACACAGCGATATAGGAGCAAGGCGCCTTAATTCTAAGTGCTTTACTACGTTGTCCCTTAACTCTAATGAATAAATTCGTAAGAATAACGGCAGCAATTAGAAACAAAGGACACTACACTGCATTCCGATCTCATCAATTGCTATACGCTGAAGCGTCGAGCATTGAAGGTCGAAGAGCACTTAGAGATTTAGGACACTTCGTTTGCGTTAAATGCTGAGTGCTGACTAGTTTCAAAAGAGCAAGTGAGGGAATCGCCTAGCGGCGTGATGGCAAGTCTCTCTTATACTACAAGTGAATGGATACGACTTAATGGAAGCTAATAGAAGTTGGAAAGATAAACTTTTTTTAAATAAAAGTGTGAAAACTAAATGTAAAGAATTTCATGAAAATGGCTATTCCAGCGTTCAAGAATTAGATCTGTGGGAGTATTTAGTTACCTATAGATGGGTGAAGAACGACGGTTTGACCTTGTCGGAAAAGAAACAGGATGTGTTGACCGTTACGTTCAACGATTTTTTTGATTTTCAACGCATCAAGGCCCAAACAAGGGATGTTAAGCGATTTGATTGGAATGATATCGAGGATATTTTATAAATGTTAACTAAATCACAATAAGTTCAAGACGGAGATAATGAATTATCTGTGTCTTTTTTTGTTTTTTTTATTAAGTAAGTGTTGTATTAACGGTGTTTGTCAAATGTTATACGAAAAACTGTGAAAAACATCACAGAAAACTGTTTACAAATAAAAATAATTATAGTATGATGATTGTGAAAGATATAACAAAAGAAATTTTCAAGGAGGATTTACATAATATGGTAGCGAAAAAAGAACAGACAATTGATGTTCCGAAAATGATTGATGAGTTAGTCGTCAAAGGGAACAAAGCATTAGCGATTATGGAAGATTTTGATCAAGCAAAGGTGGATCACATCGTCCATCAAATGGCTATGGCAGCTTTAAATGCTCACATGCCATTAGCTAAATTAGCGGTGGAGGAAACTGGCCGTGGGATTTACGAAGATAAAGCCATTAAAAATATGTATGCATCAGAATCTATCTGGAACAGCATTAAAGATGACAAAACAGTTGGCATTATCAATGAAGATGACCAAAAAGGAATCATTGAAATTGCGACACCAGTTGGGGTTGTCTGTGGGGTTACACCAACGACTAACCCAACATCAACAACGATCTTTAAAGCGATGATCTCCATTAAAACGCGTAACCCAATTATTTTCGCTTTCCATCCAAGTGCGCAAAAATCTTCTGCTGAAGCGGCTCGTATCGTTTTAGAAGCAGCGGTTGCCGCTGGCGCTCCTGAAAATTGTATCCAATGGATTGAACACCCATCATTAGACGCGACAAGCGGCTTAATGAATCACCCTGGTGTGGCAATCGTCTTAGCAACTGGTGGTGGTGCCATGGTTAAATCGGCTTACTCAACTGGTAAACCAGCTTTAGGCGTAGGTCCTGGTAACACTCCAGCTTATATTGAAAAAACCGCTAAAATCAAACGTGCTGTGAACGATTTAATCGTCTCTAAAACATTTGATAACGGCATGATCTGTGCGTCAGAACAAGGCATGATCGTGGATAAAGAGATTTACGATGAAGTCAAAGCTGAATTCCAAGCACACCAAGTGTACTTTGTAAAACCAGCTGAACTGAAAAAATTAGAAGCAACCGTGATGAATGAAGCGAAAACAGCTGTTAACCCAGCGATCGTTGGACATTCTGCTGACGCTATTGCAAAACTTGCTGGCATTAAAGTGCCAAAGGGAACTAAAATCTTAGTGGCTGAATTAGAAGGCGCTGGAATTGATTACCCATTGTCATTAGAAAAATTATCACCAGTTTTAGCGATGATCAAAGCGGACAGCCAAGAACATGCCTTTGAATTGTGTGAAAAAATGTTAGCCTTTGGTTTAGGCCATACAGCGGTTATTCACTCTGAAGACCAAGACTTGCAAATTAAATTCGGTATGAAGATGAAAGCATGTCGTGTCTTAATCAATACGCCAGCATCTGAAGGCGGAATTGGTGATATCTACAATGAAATGATTCCATCATTAACATTAGGGTGTGGCTCTTACGGTAAAAACTCAGTCTCTAAAAATGTGTCATCAATTAACTTGATCAACATTAAGACATTGGCGAAACGGAGAAATAATATGCAATGGTTTAAACTTCCACCAAAAATGTATTTCGAAAAAAATTCAGTTGCTTACTTAGAAAAAATGGAAAACGTTGAACGTGTCTTCCTAGTATGTGATGCAGGTATGGTTAAATTCGGCTATGCAGATCTTGTCATGGACACGCTAAGAAAACGTAAAAACAAAGTTCAAATCGAAGTCTTTTCAGATGTTGAACCAGATCCATCAAGCAACACGGTTTACAAAGGAACCGAAAGAATGGTTGAATTCAATCCAGATACTGTCATCGCTTTAGGTGGTGGGTCAGCAATGGATGCGGCTAAAGGCATGTGGATGTTCTTCGAGCACCCAGACACTGAATTCTTTGGCGCAAAACAAAAATTCTTGGATATCCGCAAACGGACGTACAAGATTCAAAAAGCTGAAAAAACGCAATTTGTCTGTATCCCAACAACTTCAGGTACTGGTTCAGAAGTTACGCCATTTGCCGTTATCACTGATAGCGAAACAGGCGTTAAATACCCATTAGCTGACTATGCCTTGACACCAGATGTGGCGATCATTGACCCACAATTTGTGATGTCAGTACCAAAATCAGTTACAGCCGATACTGGTATGGACGTCTTGACTCATGCCCTAGAATCTTATGTATCTGTCATGGCATCTGATTACACTCGTGGGTTAAGTTTACAAGCCATTAAATTAGTCTTTGAAAACTTAGAAGCGTCTTGTGAAACACCAAATGAAGATAACCGTGAAAGAATGCATAATGCCTCAGCTTTAGCAGGGATGGCCTTTGCCAATGCTTTCTTGGGAATTAACCACTCATTAGCTCACAAATGTGGTGCTGAGTACCATATTCCACATGGTCGTACTAATGCGATTCTATTGCCGCATGTGATTCGTTACAATGCGAAAGACCCATCAAAACATGCGATGTTCCCTAAATATGATTACTTCCGTGCCCATGAAGATTACGCAGATATTGCCAAATTCTTAGGTCTGAAAGGTAAGAATACAGAGGA
The DNA here is from genome assembly GCF_017829975.1 of Vagococcus allomyrinae. GTDB lineage: Bacteria > Bacillota > Bacilli > Lactobacillales > Vagococcaceae > Vagococcus_D > Vagococcus_D allomyrinae. The sequence continues at coordinate 83,507 of NZ_JAEEGA010000013.1, forward strand.
ATTAGTTGAAGCGTTAGCAGTTGAAGTTGGTGACTTAGGTAAGCGTGTCGGTATCGACATGAGCTTCAAAGCCCAAGGTGTCACGAAAGCTCAGTTGGACAAAACAGCGGATAACTTAGCTGAATTGGCTTACACTGACCAATGTACGACAGCAAATCCAAAAGAGCCATTAATTAGCGAATTGAAAGAAATTATCGTTCAAGCCTTTAATGGTATTAAATAATAACATCTAAGCCAACTCATTGAGTTGGCTTTTTTGTCGGAATTCCAGATGCATAAGCTTGAAGAAAACATTATAATGTTTATGTTAATTGTCCATGGACTATGTTAGAATTTAACTACTATCTAGTTCCCATTAAATAATCATTCTTTACCGTTAAGCGTTCAGCCAGAAAAAAGCTGAAAGTACCACTCTTGGCGGATGATTACGCGAATTCTCCAATGGAACTATCTGTCTGATTATTTAACATGATGTATAAATCGATCTCTAGGGGGACATATCTGTGGAAAATGAAACGTTATTGGTATTTGATTTTGGTGGTTCGGCTATTAAATACGGTGTATGGCATCTTGAGAGCTTGCAGGAGCAGAGTCAAGTGGTGACACCTAAAACCTTAGCTGAATTTTTACAGACGCTGGTGAGGGTTAAGGAGGCGCTGGAGAGAGACTATCAGTTTACAGGCTGTGCCTGTAGTTCGCCAGGAGCGGTCAATCAGGCTAAGCGAGTGATCGAAGGCAATTGCGCGATTTCTTTTGTACATGAACCAACTTTCTACCAGTCTTTGGAGCAGGCCTTGCACCTGCCAGTGACAATTGAAAATGATGCCAATTGTGCGGCGTTAGCCGAAGTGGCTTATGGGGCTGCCGCAGGTAAAGAGGATGTTTTGGCTGTTGTGATTGGCTCTGGGATTGGTGGAGCGGTTATTAAGCAAGGGAAGATTGAGAAGGGGCACCATTTGTTTGGCGGTGAGTTCGGCTTTATGTTGTTAGAAGGGGAATGGAATTTTAGTCAGTTGGCAACGCCTGTGGCCATGGCTAAACGGGTGTCGGTCATGAAAGGGCTGACTGAGACAGCCTTGTCAGGAAAAGAGGTATTTGATTTGGCGGAAGCAGGGGATGCTATTGCTGAGCAGGAAGTTCAGCGCTTGTATTATTATTTGGCCGTGGGTTTATACAATTTGCAGACCAGTATTGACCCGGAAGTGATTGTCATCGGCGGCGGTATTTCGGCCCGAACAGATCTCCTCGCTAAAATTGAAGAACAAGTTGAGTTGATTTTTAATCGGGGACAGAAAACAGCCATTCGCCCAGATATTCGTCTCTGTCAATTTAAAAATGAAGCCAATCTACTAGGGGCAGTCGCCAACTATCGTGAAGTTCGATTCCATTACTAGCAAATGAGTGAATTGGCTGAGACTTGATCGACCGTGATAATCATAAAATTGTGATAAGAATAGTCGAATGATGACGAATCTTCAAGAACTTTATAGAAAATGCCACTGATTAATGGTAAAATAGTTCAATGTATGTAGTTTAGAACAGAAAGTATCTTGAGGTGGAACAGTGAAAAAGTTCAATTCTAGTAAAAATATAATTATAGCCATTATCATCGTGATTGTTGTGGTGTTTGTCGTGACTTTCAGTTCTCAACAACGGAATCAATCGAAAGACTCTGGCGTGGCTCAATCCTTAACCAGTGACATTGCCGCGACTGTGGATAAAATTGTCTCATTTCCACTGCGGGCCGTTGAGGGAGGTATTCGCTCAATTGGAAATTTATTCAGTACCTATGAAGAAAATGATCGCTTAAAAAAACGATTGGATGAATTTTCGGCCATTGAAGCGGAAAAACAAAATTTATTAACTGAAAATGCGGCGTTAAAAGAGCAGTTGAATTTAAATGCCACCATTTCGAGTTACGAAAAAGTGACAGCAGGTGTCATTAGTCGTTCACCTGATACGTGGCAAGATATTTTGATCATTGATCGCGGTAAAAACGACGGTGTTGAAGTGGATATGCCGGTCCTTGGTAGTAAAGGGCTAATCGGTCGGGTGATTGTGGCCAATGCAGCATCAGCAAAAGTGGAACTACTGACTTCGACTAACCAGAATTCCAATCATTTTCCGGTGATGATTGTGCCCCAAGAGGGAGAATCTGTTTACGGGTTGATGCAGGAATACGATGAAGAAGAGGAGGCCTTCGTCATCACCCAACTAAACTCGCTTGATGGTCTCAAAAAAGGGGACAAAGTCACGACTTCCGGCCTAGGTGGCGGCTCACCAAAAGGGTTGCTGGTGGGAGAAGTGAAAAAAATCAAAGATACTAGTTTTGGTTTGGATAAGGAAGTCTACGTCACACCGATTTCATCTATGTACGACATTCCCTTTGTCACAGTGGTTAAACGCCTAGCAGGAAGTGACGAATAATATGGAAAAAAAGACTATCATGAAAATTGTTTTGCCTTTTATCCTGATTATTCTGATGTTACTTGATGGGCAGATTAGTAATTTATTACGAGTGGCAACGACTGACAATATTTATCTAAATAGTCACTTATTGTTAATTGGTTTAATATTAGGCTGCTTAAATTTAAATAAACAATACATCGTCATCATGTCGGTGATTTTGGGTGTTATTTTTGATGTCTATTATTACAGCATTATTGGTATTAACATGGTATCACTCCCTTTAACTGTCATGTTAATTTACGTTGTCTTTGATTTTGTGCGGCCATCGGTTCTGTCGATACTCCTTAGTTTGGTCATTTTTATTACCATCATGGACAGCAGTGCTTATTTTATACAGGCGATTTTTAAGCTGATAAATGGCGATTTATTAGGATTTATCACAAGAAATCTTGGCCCAACGCTTATATTAAACATCTTCCTGTTTATCATCTTAAGCTACCCAATCAAAAAAATTGCGAAGCTGTAATTTATTAAGCTTCGAAGGGGGCATTGAAATGTTTTTGTAACATAGATATTATCTGACTGACATGTTGTTATGTTACAATTCATTCATTGATGAGGAAAACAACTAAAAATTTGTTATACATATAAAAAATGAGTCGGGGGAATGACCAGTGAAAAAGCGCATTATATCTGCTATTATGGTAAGTTCAATTTTGTTAGGGTCAATTGCACTACCAGTTGTAGGATTAGCAGATGATTTTGATACAAAAATTAAGCAGTCTGAAACTAAAATCAATGAATTAAGTGGTCAAGAAGCTGCTGCTTCTGCACAGTTGGAAACAGTTAAAGCAAACATTGAAGGCATTAAAGCTCAAGCGATTGAATTACAAGGGCAACAGGCTAAATTAAACCAAGAAATCACTAAATTAGGGACTGAAATTGAAGACTTAACTGTTAAGATCGACAAGCGTGATGCTACGATTAAAGAGCAAGCTCGCTCAGTTCAAGTCGACGGTAAAGCAACTAATTATATCGACGCTGTCTTGTCAGCTGACTCTGTCTCAACTGCCATTACACGTGTTTTCGCTGCGTCTACAATTGTTAATGCCAGTAATGACATGATGAAACAACAAGAAAAAGACAAAAAGTCTGTTGAAACTAAAAAAGCCACATCAGAAACAAAAGCACAAGAATTAAATGAAACAGCGGTTGAACTTGAAGGGGCTAAAACCCAGTTGGTTGACCAAGAATTACAACAACAAGCATTGGTTAGCCAAATTGCTGCAGAACGTACGACTGAAGAAGGCAAAAAAGCTGGCTTCTTAAAAGAAAAAGAAGAAGCGGAAGCAGCTCGTGCTGAACAAGCTCGTTTGATTAAAGTCGCAGAAGAAGCAGCTAAAGCTGAAGAAGCTCGCGTAGCTCAAGAAGCGGCACAAAATACTAATAATACAAACACCGGAACTAACAATAATAGTGGAACGGATAATTCAGGTAATGGTAACAACACTACACCAACACCTGGTGGCGGCGGCGGAGCAGTGACACCTCCTTCACCAATTGTTCCAGATCCAATTCCAGATCCAGTGGTTCCAAATCCAAGTGGTGGCGCAGGAGCGGTTCTTGCTGAAGCGGCTAAACATCTTGGCAAACCTTATGTATGGGGTGGCAAAGGACCTAATTCTTTTGACTGTTCTGGTTTTACTTCTTATGTCTACCGTGTCGCTCTTGGACGTGAAATCGGTGGTTCAACGATTCCTCAAGAAGGCGCAGGCACACAAATTTCTGTTTCTCAAGCAGTAGCTGGCGATTTATTATTCTGGGGTAGCCGTGGTGGTACATACCATGTAGCAATTTCAACTGGCGGTGGCGGTTATATTCACGCTCCAGCACCAGGTCAAAATGTTACTTATGGTTCATCAGCTTACTTTGCACCAGATTTTGCAGTAAGAATGTAATCTCAATAAAGCGAAGCGAACTCTTTAAAGGGTTCGCTTTTTTTGTCGGTTAATGGACAATCAGACCGAATTGCCAGATTAGTTGACTGATTAAGGCAAAGGTGAGAAAAGGAACGAAAGGAATCGGTTCAGCTTTTGTTTTTCGACCGCTAATAAGCCCGTAAAATAAGGCTAAGAGACAAGCTTGCAGAAGGACGAGGTTTAATTCTAGCAGGCCTAAAAAGAGTCCCCAGGAGCTTAATAAGAGGACATCCCCATGACCGAGGCTGTTGGGAATTATTTTTGTCAGACCGGCTAAAAAAAGTAAGCAGATGAGGCCCTCTATCGCGTGGAGGCTGAAGGGGCTATCAATTAAAAAAATGCTCAGGGCTGTGCAGAGCGTCAGTGGGTAAAAGATCACAGGTTCCACTAATAGGTATAATATATCGGTCAGACTGAGCAAAAGAGCCGTCAGGATTAACAGCAAGCCGGGGATAAACCACAGGCTCCACAGTTTAGTGGCCGTTAATAAGCAGAACAACAAACCAGTGACGATTTCAGCGATGAAGGACATCTTTGGATAGGGTTGCTGACAATAGCGACAGTGACCTTTTAAATAGAGATAAGAGGCCACTGGCACCAGATCGCAAGCCTTTAATGGCGTTTGACACTTAGTGCAATGAGAAGTGGGACGAATAAGTGACAAGCCGAGCGGAAGACGTTCGCTGACGACGGTGAAGAAAGAACCAAAACAACTGCCAATGCAAAATGATAAAATATACACGATCATAAGGTTTCTCCTTTCCCTTTATAAATAAGATACGAATAAATGGCGAAAACCTTTGAAATTTTTCGAATAATCAAGGATAATAGTAATTGAGTGCTTTGTTAGGGTTGAAATACAAAGACTTGGGAAGGTGATACGTGAATGAAACCTGCAAAAAAGTATGTATTAATAGTATTAGCCGGGCTTGTTTTCTTGTTAACAGGCTGTCAAAAAGCCATTGAACCAGAAGAGGCTGGCGTTTTATTTGTTAATCGGTTTATATATGAAGCAAAAGACGAGCGTTTTGAAAGCAATTTTGTTCAAGGGATGGAGCTTGATATAAAATTGGAAGAACAACGCAAGGAGTTAATTGAAGACTTGGTGACGAGTTTTAGTGAGTTTGGTGGGGTTATTTCGCCGAAGCAAACCGAAGCTTTTCTGAATCAATGGCTTGAATTAGTCAAAGCCAATGCGAAATACGATGTCTCAGCGGTAAAAGAGAATCGTAAAGAAAAAAATGTGACCATTACGTACAGTGTCAGAGGAATTAATTTTCAAGAAGTCTATAAATCGGCCATGGAAAAGTTGATTGACCGGATGTTGGCTGATTCAGAGCTGATGAGCAATAATGTTAAACTAGGTGATTTAATTATCCAGTTGTTGATGGAATCAATGAAGGAAGCTGACATCATTGATAAGCCGATTAAAGTGTCCGTGACCATGGAACAAGTTAAGAAGAAGTGGCAACTAGTCGATGCTCGCAGTGAAACGGAGATGGCTAATTTACTTTTAGCCTTTATGGCCGGTGTTAATGATTTGGATAAATATGCAGCCAACATGAGTGTTGCCGTAAGTGAAGCGTTAGCTGAGGCCAACAAGCAAGTTGATCAAGAGTTTTCTGCGACGCCGTCAGACGGGAAAGAGACAGACAAAGAAAAAGAAGTGAGCGAAAACCAGACAGAAGCTGAAAAAGCAGCGGCTGAAAAGAAAGCTAAAGAGAAAAAAGAAGGCACCGTCGAAACCGTTGAAACGATTGAAACGTATGACGACAGTGAAAAGGAGTAACACAATGAAACGGGTTGTTTTGGCAGAGAAGGTGAGCTGTCAAAATGACCTTTTTTTCGCTGTTCCGTGTTATTTAATTCGGTTTCAAGACGTCTTTTTAGTAATTTGACCTTAAAGATTTGATTGTTCGTCACCTGCCGAACGATTGATATTACTGACTTTTAGTGGGGAACCCTTAAGCGTTGCTCATCGATGAGCAAAAATAGAGAAGAAAGTATGTGATGTTATGAATTAGAATGATAAGCGTCGCAAAGAAAGGCTGGAGAAATGAAAAGTAAAATAACAAAGAAAATGATGATAACAATTACAATTATGGCTGTTGCTTTAGTCGGTGGTGCGGTAGGTGCCTCGACTGTTGTCAACTGGGGTGGCGAAAGTGACGTTTCCGCGATTAGAACAGCAGTGGCAAGTTTAGATAATAAATTAACAGAAAAAGAACGCTTGGCAAAAGATGGTCAAGCAAAAGTAATCGATTTAACCACAAAATTGGTGGCTTCCGAAAACACTTTAAAAGATTCACAAGCAGAGGTTGAAAAATTGAAACGTGAGAATGAGGGATTAAAGGAAGCCAAGTCAAAAGTCGATGGGCTAAATCAAACGATTGCTGACCTAAACAATCAAATTGTTCAACTAAATAATACGATTCAACAAAAAAATGATCAGATTAAACGAAATGAAGATCAGTTTAAAGAACAACTACAACAAAAACAAGATGAAGTAGCCCGTAAACAACAAGAAGTGAACCAAAAGAACGCTGAAATCAATCAAAAAAACCAAGAGAATGAACAATTGAGACGTGAAGTGAAGACACAAAAAGCGCTAGCAGCTCAAAAACAAGCAGAATTGATAACGGCTCAAAATAATGCGGTGAGCCTCACCAACGACTTGGCAACTAAACAGGCGGAATTAGAGCGAAAAGCAGCTGAGCTACAAGTGAAGCAAACGGAGTACAACGCCTTGAGAGATCAGTTAAGTGCTAAAGAAACAACTGTCAATCAGTTACAACAAGACATTGCACGGTTAACAGCTGAACGGGATCAATTATCCAATCAAACCAATGATTCTAATGCCAAGCTTCAACAAGCACAAGCAGATGTTAAGGTGTTAAAAGACTACGTCCAAAGTGTGGACGCTAAGCATTAAGCGGTAAATAAAAGAAAATGGGGATTTGCGACAGATAGTGGCCAGCTAGGGGGAAGTCTCTAGCTGTTTTTTTGTCTGTCTCAAGATCGGAAGGGTCAACTTTTTTCTGAGTTAGTGGTATACTAATATAGTAGAAGTCTGTCAAATAGCCACGTCGTTAAGGTGGTAAGTAAAAGGAATGAGCAACCGTGAATGAACGTATAAAAAGTAAATTAGCCTTGTTGCCAGATCAGCCTGGTTGTTATTTAATGAAAGATAAAAACAAGACGATTATCTATGTGGGAAAAGCTAAAATTCTTAAAAATCGTGTGCGATCGTATTTTACTGGCAGTCATGATACGAAAACGGAACGACTAGTCAGTGAAATTGATGATTTTGAATATATTGTAACAGAGTCAAATATTGAAGCCTTGCTGTTGGAGATTAATTTGATTCAACAAAATAATCCTAAATACAACATCATGCTAAAGGACGATAAAAGTTATCCTTTTATTAAAATAACGAACGAAAAATACCCGCGCTTGACCATTACTCGTCAGGTGAAAAAGGACAAGGCTAATTATTTTGGCCCTTACCCAGACGTCAAAGCCGCCAATGAAACGAAGCGGTTATTAGACCGTCTTTATCCTTTAAGAAAGTGCAGTTTGTCCTCTAAAAAACCTTGTTTATACTATCATATTGGGCAGTGTCTTTGCCCTAGTGTGTTTGATGTTGACCCCAAGGTGTATCAATTGATGGTAGAGGAAATCAAACGCTTCTTAAACGGCGGTTACACCGACATTCAGGAGTCGTTACAAGAAAAAATGACCTTAGCAGCTGAAAAGATGGAATTTGAAAAGGCGGCGGAGTACCGGGATCAGATCAGCTCGATTGAAACAGTCATGACCCGTCAAAAAATGACCAATACGGACTTTGTTGACCGTGACATTTTTGGTTATGCTGTCGATAAGGGCTGGATGTGTGTCCAAGTGTTTTTTGTTCGCCAAGGAAAAATTATCGAACGAGAGGTGTCCATTTTCCCTTTTTATAATGAAGGGGCAGAAGATTTTCTGACGTTTATCGGTCAGTTTTACTTGGAAAACCAAAACTTTGTACCTAAGGAAATATTTATCCCAGCTGACATTGACAAAGTCAGTGTGGAGGCATTAGTCAAAGCGAAAGTCTATCAGCCGCAAAAAGGTGAAAAGAAAAAGCTGGTGGCTCTAGCTAGTAAAAATGCTCAGGTCTCTTTGATGGAAAAATTCGATTTGATTGAGCGGAAGGAAGAGCGAACGATTGGGGCCATTGAGAAATTAGGCGAGGCCATGGGCATCCCGACGCCGGTTCGGATTGAAGCTTTTGATAACTCCAATATCATGGGGACCGACCCTGTTTCAGCGATGGTTGTCTTTGTTGATGGCAAACCGCAAAAGAATGAGTATCGGAAATATAAAATTAAGACGGTTAAAGGCCCCGATGATTACGCCTCGATGCGTGAAGTTATTTATCGTCGCTACTCTCGGGTATTGAAGGATGGGTTGGTGTTTCCTGACCTGATTGTCATCGATGGAGGGAAAGGTCAAGTAGATGTGGCCAAGGATGTTCTGGAAAATCAACTAGGATTGATGATTCCAGTGGCTGGCCTAGCAAAAAATGATAAGCATCGAACCAGTGAGTTGTTATTTGGACCGGCCTTAGATGTGATCCCCTTAAAGCGAAACTCGCCTGAGTTTTTCTTGTTGCAACGGATTCAAGATGAGGTTCACCGTTTTGCCATTACCTTTCATCGGCAACTACGCAGTAAAAACAGCTTTGCTTCCAAACTGGATGGCATTGATGGTTTAGGGCCAAAACGTAAGAAAAATCTTTTAAAAGAGTTTAAATCCTTAAAAAATATCCAGGCTGCCACGATTGAAGAGTTGGAAGCATCAGGTTTACCTAAAAATGTGGCGTTAAATGTATTTGAACATTTTAAGGAACCTGTGACAGAAACTACCAAATAGTTAAATAAGTGAAACGAATTATCTTAGGATAGTTCGTTTTTTTCTATCTGGGAGTGTGGTATCATTTTAATAAGAGATTGCTCGGGGGAGTAATTTAATAAAAATGGAGGTTAAGGAATGTTAGAAGTGAAGCAGTTAGTCAAACGATTTGGCGACATGACAGCCGTCGACAATGTTTCCTTTACGATTCCTGAAGGGAAAATTTTAGGTTTAATCGGGCAAAATGGAGCAGGTAAAACTACGACCTTTCGATTAATTTTAGATTTTTTGTCAGCGGATCAAGGAGAAGTCTTGTGGAAAGGCCGTAAATTAACGGAAAAAGACTATAATGTGATTGGTTATTTACCAGAAGAGCGGGGGTTGTATCCTAAAATTAGTATTGAAGAACAACTGATTTATTTTGCCCGTCTACGTGGCAAAACGAAAAAAGAAATTGTGCCGAAAATCGATGAATGGATGGAGAAATTCCAAGTAAAAGGCAAAAAGACTGATAAAGTCAAAGCCTTGTCAAAAGGAAATCAACAAAAAGTTCAGTTGATCTCCACCTTAATTCATGAACCAGAACTGATTATTTTAGATGAACCTTTTAGTGGTTTGGACCCAGTTAATGCGGAGTTGTTGAAAGATGGCATCCTTGAGCTTAAGGACAAAGGGTCATGTGTCATTTTCTCCAGTCACAACATGGACAACGTTGAAAAAATCTGCGATCACTTGATCATGTTGCGCAATGGTCAAATGGTACTGGACGGTGAGGTTCATGAGATTCGTCAGAGCTTTGGTCGGACTAAGTTATTTATTGAATCAGCTCTTTCTTTGGCAGCCATTCAAGCAACCGATGGGGTGTTAACCTCTAAATTGCGAAGTGATGGCATCATTGAAGCCACCTTACGAGATGATGAGGTTGGCAAGGAGCTCTTTAAGCAAGCGATTACCTTTGGGTATATGCCAGTCTTTAATCAGCTGCCACCGACGCTTGAAGAAATATTCAAAATGAAAGTAGGTGAAGGCCATGAATAAGTTTTGGGTAGTGGCTCTAGAAACCTATAAACGCAATGTAAAAAGTGTCACCTTTATCGTCATGATTTTGGCGCCCTTTTTAATGGTTGGTTTTAGTTTGTTAATGGGATTAGTGGGCAGTAACTTTGAAAAAGTGTCAAATATAGCGGTTGTTTCCAAGAATGAATTGATTCGAGAGGCCTTTATCACACAGACTGACTTTGATGTGAACAAGAAGATCGATACTGAGGAAGCGGCTAAAAAGGCGTTGGAAGAGGAAAAGATTGACGGGTTTTTAGTGATTGATACAGATGCTGAAGGCTCACAATTATCAGGCGAGTATTTTGGGGATACCTCTTTAGGAACGACCGATGAGATGGGGATTACTCAAATTCTAACAGGGATTCAAGTTGGTTTTCTGTCTCAGGAACTAAATTTGTCGGCTGAAGACATTCAAAAGTTGAGTCAACCAGCCGCCTTAGCAACAAAGACCGTTGAATTTAAGGATGGCAAGATGACCGATAAAGGGGTTAATCGGATTGTCATGACGATCAGTTCGGTGTTTATCGGATTGGCCATGTATATGATTATCCTGATGTATGCTCAAGTAACCAGTTCCGAAGTGGCTTCTGAAAAAGGGACGCGGATCATGGAGATTATCTTGTCCAGTACGTCAGCGGCTAAACATTTTTATGGTAAAGTCATGGGAATTTTTATGGTTATTTTGACTCAAGTTGTCGTTTATTTTGGGATCGGCCTAGGAGCATTTCTCTTTATGAAAGATACTGATATGGTGAAAGATGTCTTAAAGGTGGTCTCAATTAGGGAAATTATCAAATCTTTATTGGGCTATAACTTAATTTACTTGTTGTTAGGAGTCGTTATTTACACGATTTTATCCGCTTTCTGCGGTTCATTGGTCTCAAAATCCGAGGATGCAGGCAAAGCGGTTGCTCCTGTTACTTACTTAACGATGATTGGTTTTTTCTTGACGATGATTTTCGGTATGAGTGACCCTCAACATATTTTGATGCGAGTGACATCCTATATTCCGTTTCTTTCCTCCTTTACAATGCCCTCGCGGATTGCCAGTGGGACCGTTACTGATATGGGGGTCATCATTTCACTGCTAATTTTAGTGGTGTCAACTTTGGTGTTATTGAAGATTTCTGCTTCGATGTACCGGTCGACAGCGCTCGTTTACAGCGATGACGGCATGTGGAAAGCTTTGAAAAAGTCGATGTCCATCATGAAAAGCGAAAAAAGATAATCGAAGGAATACGTGGGCTGAAAGGCTCGCGTATTTTTTTGTGTGGACCGGATAAGGGGAGGAAACGGTTTTCCCTCCTCTAATCAAAAAAAGCCCGGAGGAACTCCGGACTTGGACATTATGATAGGTGGGCGTATTCAGCTGTCAGCTGGGCGTGAAGCGCTTCTTTCACCTGATCTGAAATAAAGGCACCGTCAACGGCGTTGTGGTTCAATGTTTCCATGCAACGATAATCGATGCCGTACCATTGATGAAGCTTCAGATATTCATCGGTTAAAGTCGTATTGGAGACGGTTCGATTATCAGTGTTGATACAAATCTTTAGACCTGCTTCAAGGAAGTGTTTAAAGGGATAGTCGGCTAGTTCAAGAACTGCCTTGGTTTGGAAATTACTCGTCGGGCACATTTCGACCAGTGTTTGATTCTCGATACAGGTTTGTAAGACAGCTGGGTCTTTTTGAATGGCAATGCCATGGCCGATGCGGGTAGCGCCTAAGCGAATCGATTCTGCGACATTTTGCGGGCACCCACATTCACCAGCATGCAAGGTGACGGGGATTTGCTGAGTGACACCAAGTGAGATCAGCTCGCTAAAGTCTGCTGTTGGGTAGTTAGCTTCATCACCGGCCAGATCAAAGCCGGCTACGCCGCGACCGAGATATTCTTTGGCACTCTCAATCACCTCTTGATTGCGCTGGTGGGAATGGTGGCGCATGGCGCAGAGTAAGGCGTTGCTTTTGACACCAAATGCAACTTCTCCCCGTTTGAGGCCAGCTAGAACGGCTGCCACAATTTCGGTAATGGTCAAACCTTCTTTAACAAAAAGCATGGGAGCAAAGCGCACTTCGATATACGTGACATTTTCTGCGGCAACTTGGGCAATTAAGTCGTAAGCGATGAGCTCTAAGGCGCTGGCTTCTTGTAAATAAGGCAGCACGATGTCAAAGCGTTCCAGATATTCAAGTAAACTTTGGCATTCTTCTGGGGCGATCAACTTAGCCGCAAGCTCTGGGCCAGTAGCTGATAAGGGCCTGTTTTGTATCTGAGCTAGTTGCTCGAGAATATGGGGGCGAACGGAGCCGTCAAGATGACAGTGCAGTTCAATCTTTGGTAAGTGTTGGACGATGTCTCTTTTCATGTAATTCCTCCTTGTGAGTTGTGAACGTTTTAAAGTTTAATTATTAAGATACACGTTTTTTGCCAATAAAGCTAGTGAATCTCCAAAGAATGACAAATTTATGAGAAAAATTAGTTGGAATCAGTGCTGATCTAAGCGTCTTTGATTGGCAGTTCCTTGATTTTAAGTGTAAAATGGAAGGAGAGATAAACGAAAGGAATGGATGCTGTGAATATTACGAGTACCAAGAAACTTGCTAATGGGGTTGAAATGCCTCGCTTAGGTTTAGGTGTTTGGAAAGCAAAAGATGATGAAGAAGTTATCAATGCGGTCAAATGGGCAATTGAAACAGGCTATAAGTCGATCGATACAGCGGCAATCTACAAAAATGAAAGTGGCGTAGGAATTGGCTTGAAAGAATCGGGAGTCAAACGGGAAGAGATCTTCGTTACGACGAAAGTTTGGAATGATGAGCAAGGGTATGATACAACTTTGGCTGCTTTTGATGAGAGTTTGAAAAAGCTGCAACTGGATTACGTTGACTTGTATTTGATTCACTGGCCAGTTGCTGGCAGCTACAAAGAGACGTGGCGCGCGTTAGAAAACCTTTATAAAGCTGGCCGAGCTAAGGCGATCGGTGTGTGTAATTTCCACGAACATCATTTGCGGGATTTAATGGCCGATGCTGAGATCATGCCAATGGTCAATCAAATTGAGCTCCACCCTTTGTTAAATCAACTACCTTTAAGACATTTTTGTCAGGAGCACGGGATTGCGGTTGAAGCTTGGTCACCACTTGGTCAGGGGAATCTATTAAGTGATGAACGCTTGGTTGCCATGGGGCAAAAATATGGTAAAACGCCCGCCCAATTAATCATTCGCTGGGATTTGGAACACGACATCATCACCATCCCTAAATCCGTCACAGAGTCACGGATTAAAGAAAATGCTGAGGTATTTGATTTTGAGTTAACGGCAGAAGATAAAAAAGCGATTGATGAACTTCATACTGGCGAGCGCTTCGGCACAAATCCTAATGAGTTTGATAAAAAGAGAATGTTTTAATGAAAAATCACCTAGCTATTATTTAGCTAGGTGATTTTTATAAGTGGATGATTTCGCCAATAGCTACTGGCAAGCGTTGCTCTGGTGGTAAGAGCTTAAAGAAATCTTCGGGATCTTGTTCGATAACTGGAAAAGTATTGTAGTGAACAGGCACGGCTTTTTTCGGCTTTAGCCACGAAGCGGCAAGGGCGGCGTCAGCGGGTCCCATCGTGAAATTATCGCCAATTGGCAGAAAAGCTAGGTCGATGGCTTGTTGTTGGCCGATTAATTTCATGTCACTAAAAAGGGCGGTGTCGCCAGCGTGATAGATGACTTTTCCTTCAATGGTCAGGATCAGACCGGCAGCAATGCCTAATGAGTGCAGTTGGCCGTGTTCATCTTCATAGCTAGAGCTGTGGATGGCCGGCGTCATTTTAACAGTTCCAAAAGGGAAGGTGAACTGTCCGCCTGGTTGCATGCCATGGGTTTGATACCCTCGTTTGGTAAAATAGCCAGCTAATTCGTAGTTTGCCACGATCAAAGCGTTTGTTCGCTGGGCGATTAAAGCTGTATCACCAACGTGGTCGTTATGAGCGTGGGTTAAGATGATAACGTCTGCAGCAACAGTTTCAGGGTCAAGGTCGCTATAGGGATTGTCACTGATTAACGGGTCGATTAAAATAGTTTGCTGGTCTGTCACAATTTTTACACAGGATTGTCCGTGCCAAGATAGGTTCATTGTCAATCTCCTCCTAAATAGTTGTTATGATAAGTATACCTTACATAGTTCAAGGATTCAAAAAGCGTTTGACCGATCATGGCCAAACGCGTTTGTTTTACTTTATAGGAAAGTATAAAACTTTCTCTATATCGTATTTTGGATCCAGCTTCACAAGGCACCACTACGCTTCGCTTCGATCTCAACAAATTCTAAGTGCTCTTCGACCTTCAATGCTCGACGCTTCAGCGTATAGCAATTGATGAGATCGGAATGCAGTGTAGTGTCCCTTGTTTCTAATTGCTAAAGCAATAAGAACAACGGCTGCCGTTGTTCTAGCATTTTAATGCGTAGAGACAAGGGACACTTCGTTCTCATCAAATGCTAAGCGCTAAAGCACTAAGCTTTGAAGGACGAAGTAAGATAAAATTATTTTAGTGACAAAGGCCTCTATGCTTAATGCTTTAGCATTTAGCGATAGCGGACATCGAAGCGTAGCGTAGTAGCATCACTTAACTATTTTGCTATTTTTCTTTCAGGGCTAAACGCCTCGTTCAGCTTTTCTAATTACAGTTGATTGACGAAAAAGTCGAAGAGTTGTTTTTCGGAAGCGTGGGCTTGAAAACTTAATTCCGGATGCCATTGAATGGCTAGGATCCGTTGACTCTCGTCATGCCATTCCACAGCTTCGACAACCTGATCAGAACTAAGTGCGCTGACTTTTAAGGTGGCCGCCAGTCGTTTAATGGCTTGATGATGGTAGCTGTTCACTCGGTAGCTTTCACCGACCACCTGACTTAGTAAGCTGTCTTTTTCAACAGTGATACTGTGAGTCGGGTGTTTGGGTAAAGTCGGCTCTTGGACGTGACGGACACTCCAATCAGAGTAAAGAGATAGGTCTTGGTAAAGATTACCACCTAGAGTGACGTTCAGAATTTGCATCCCTCGACAAACGGCAAAGATCGGTTTATGTTGAGCGATGGCTTCTTGAATTAAGGCTTGTTCAAAGACATCCCGATCTGGGTGGGTGCCTTGAAGGAGTGGGTGAGGCTCTTCGCCATAGAGCATCGGGTCCACGTCTTGCCCACCTGCTAAAAGCAATTTATCGATCCTTGAAATATAAGTTTTAGCATTGTCAGGATGTGTGATCGGTAATAAGAGCGGTAAGCCCCCGACAGCTTCTGTTGCGGTGACAAAGCCTTGTGGTGTATAGGTAACGGCATTTCCGTGGAATTCAGTAGAACCGGACGCCAGCTGATTGGCTGCAATGCCAATAATCGGTTTGGACATAAAAAAACCTCCAATAAAATAGAATAAATCCATTGTATCACTTATTCTTCAAGGCACAACTATTTTGGTCTTTGCCTTGCCGTTAAAACAGAATAAGGAATTGATGAGAAAGGGTCTTTTAGCAACCGTTAGGAAACGAAAAATTTTGAGAAAAGAGGGAGAAATATGGTATACTGGTAAGTAAATTGCGGACAGAAATAGCTTTGTTGGCTAATTTCTAATTGAAGGAGGATTTTTGTGTTATGGCAAAGAAAACATTTTATATAACAACGCCGATCTACTATCCAAGTGGTAAATTACACATCGGTAGTTCATATACAACCATCGCATGTGATGCAGTCGCGAGGTACAAGCGTTTAACTGGTCATGATGTGTTATTTTTAACAGGGTTGGATGAGCATGGTCAAAAAATCGAATCAAAAGCGGCGGAGATGGGGATTACCCCCCAGCAATACGTGGATGAAATGGCAGTAGACGTCCAGAAATTATGGAAAGATTTGGATATTACTAACGATATTTTTATTCGCACAACTAATGAAGATCATGTCAAACAAATTCAACAAGTGTTTGAGCGTTTGTTAGCTCAAGGAGATATCTACTTAGGGGAATACGAAGGCTGGTATTCAGTGTCAGATGAAGAGTATTTCACGGAACAACAATTGGCTGAAGTTTATCGTGACAATGAGGGTAAAATGATCGGCGGCAAAGCCCCAAGTGGCCATGAAGTCGAACTGGTAAAAGAAGAGACTTATTTCTTTAAGATGAGTAAGTATACAGAACGGTTGTTGCAACATTATGCGGAACATCCAGAGTTTATTCAACCGGAATCCCGTAAAAATGAAATGTTAAATAACTTTATTAAACCAGGTCTGGAAGACCTTGCTTTAACTCGGACGACCTTCTCTTGGGGTGTGTCGGTGCCAAGCAATCCGAAACATGTGGTCTATGTCTGGATTGACGCCTTGTTTAACTACATTACGGCTCTGGGGTATGGGTTGGATGACGACAGTCTGTTCCAAAAATACTGGCCTGCCAATGTGCAGATGATCGGTAAGGAAATTGTCCGCTTCCACACGATTTATTGGCCGATTATGTTGATGGCCTTAGACATTGATTTGCCTGAAAAAATCTATGCCCACGGCTGGATTGTCATGAAAGATGGCAAGATGTCAAAATCAAAGGGAAATGTGGTTTATCCCGATATGTTGATCGAGCGTTATGGTTTGGATGCCTTGCGTTATTATTTATTGCGGGCGATTCCTTTTGGCAATGACAGTGTCTTTACGCCAGAAGATTATGTGGCGAAAGTTAACTATGATCTAGCCAACGATTTAGGCAATTTACTGAATCGGACGGTGGCGATGATCAATAAATACTGTGAGGGCATTGTGCCGAAATACGCTTCACTGGTGACGGATTTTGACAGTGAGTTGTCTACTACAGCGGCCAATGTGATTGGTAATTATCACAAAGCCATGGATAATATGGAATTTAGCGTGGCATTAAAAGAAATCTGGGTCTTAATTTCGCGTGCCAATAAATATATTGATGAAACAGAACCATGGGTCTTGGCGAAAGATCCTGAAAAGAAAAAAGAATTGGATAGTGTCATGGTCCATTTAGCTGAATCCTTGAGAATTGCGGCGATTTTATTACAGCCGGTCATGACAGAGGCGCCAAAAGAAATCTTCAATCAGTTGGGACTTAGCGGCTCGAAAATGGACATGGAAAGCATTCGTTTCGGTGAGTTTCCTGAAGGTAAAAAAGTCGTTAGTAAAGGAACACCGATCTTCCCACGCCTTGATACGGAGCAGGAAGTTGAGTACATCAAAATGAAGATGAATGAAACGACAGCTGCCATGAAGGCCGATGACTTTACTTGGAACCCAGTGGAAACCGAGTTAGTGTCAGTTAAAGAGCAGGCAATCAAATACGATACCTTTGATCAAGTCGAGTTAAAAGTAGCAGAAGTCATCGACTGTAAAAAGGTGGAAGGCGCTGATAAATTATTGCAATTTAGATTGGACGCGGGCGACAAGGCTCATCGCCAGATTTTATCTGGTGTGGCGGAATTTTACCCGAATCCAGCTGATTTAATTGGTAAAAAGGTTTTAGTTGTTGCCAACTTAGCTCCTCGTAAAATGCGTGGCGAAATTAGCCAAGGCATGATTTTATCAGCCGAATTTGACGGTAAATTACAGATAATGGAAGCACCGAAAGGCGTCCCTAACGGCGCAATTATTGCTTAAGATCGCTCGTGAACGATTGGAAACTGTGGTTTTCAGTCGTTTTCGTCTGTGCTGAGCAGAGAGGATAGAATAGGATGATTTTTGATACTCATACCCACTTAAATGTGGCACAATTTGAAGAGGATCTTCCTGAGACCATTGCCCGGGCCCGCGAGTTAGGGGTAACGGAGATGGCCGTCGTGGGATTTGATACGGCAACGATTGAAAAATCGTTGGCTCTCAGTGAGGAATATCCCGATATATACAGTATTATCGGCTGGCATCCCACAGAGGCGGGCAGTTATTCAAAAGAAATAGAGCGTGATTTACAGTCTAAGTTGATTTTGCCAAAGGTGGTAGCTCTTGGCGAAATAGGCTTGGACTACTATTGGATGGAAGATCCGAAAGAGGTTCAAGCGGCGGTTTTTCGTCGTCAAATTGCCATTGCTCGAGAGATGAAGTTGCCGATTAGTGTGCACACTCGCGATGCGATTGAGGATACTTATCGAATTTTAAAAGAAGAAAAAATTCACCAAGTCGGTGGCATTATGCACAGCTTTAGTGGTGATTTAGAGTGGATGGCTCGCTTCTTGGATTTAGGCATGCACATTTCAATCAGTGGTGTGGTGACCTTTAAAAAAGCCGTGGAGGTTCAAGAAGTGGCTGGGGCAGTGCCTGAAGATAAGCTGCTCATTGAAACAGATGCTCCTTATTTAGCGCCAGTGCCTTATCGCGGCAAGCGGAATGAACCCGGTTATACCCGTTATGTGGCAGAACGAGTGGCAGAATTACGTGGCGAAAGCTTGGAGCGAGTCGCCCAGGTAACCCGGCAAAATGCCCATCAATTGTTTAGAATAGGATAATTATGGAAGATAAATTAAAGATACAGGAAATTATTGTCGTTGAAGGCAAAGATGACACGAAACGGATTCAGGAAGTAGTTGAAGCTGATACGATTGAAACCATTGGATCGGCTATCAATGAGGAAATTTTAGAACGAATTGCCCATGCTCAAGACGTGCGGGGCGTGATTGTCTTTACCGATCCTGATTTTTCAGGTGAGAAAATTAGAAAAATCATCACGGAGGCAATTCCCAATGTGAAACACGCCTTTATTTCCAGACGCTTGGCGACCCCTTCGAAGCGCGGTGCCAGTCTAGGTGTGGAACATGCGAGTGATGAGGCGATTATTGAGGCTCTTAAAAACGTTATGACCCCTCAAGCAGACGGGCAGACCGCGGAAATTCCTCAAGAATTACTCATTCATTATGGGTTGATTGCGGGACCTAAGGCCAAAGCTCGACGTGAAGCTTTAGGTGATTTGTTGCGGATAGGGTATACTAATGGTAAACAATTGCGCAAACGTTTGAAGATGTTTCAGCTGTCAGAAGCGGAATTAGTCGCGGCGATGGAAACTGTGCTAAAAGGAGAAATGGATGGAGTATAAAGATATTGCGACACCTAGTCGAACGAAGGAGATTTTAAAACAGTACGGCTTTGCTTTAAAGAAGAGTTTAGGCCAAAACTTTTTAACAGAACCCAATATTTTACGAAATATTGTGGCGGCTGCTGAGTTATCCGAGGCGACCAACGTGATTGAAGTTGGGCCGGGAATCGGGGCGTTGACCGAACATTTGGCTCGCTCTGCTAAACAAGTGCTGGCGTTTGAAATTGATGGTCGTTTAATTGAGGTTTTGGCAGATACCTTAAGTCCTTATGACAATGTGACGATCGTGAATGAAGATGTTTTAAAAGCTGATTTAGTGACAGTTGCCAAGGAAACTTTTCAAGAAGACTTGCCGTTAAAAGTTGTCGCCAATTTACCTTACTACATCACCACGCCAATTATGATGCACTTGCTAAAGTCAGAATTGCCTATTAATGAGATGATTGTGATGATGCAAAAAGAAGTGGCAGATCGAATTAGTGCCAAACCAAGTACGAAAGCTTATGGCTCCTTATCGATTGCGGTCCAGTATTACATGGAAGCCTCAGTGGCGTTTATCGTGCCTAAAACAGCCTTTGTTCCTCAACCTAATGTGGATTCGGCTATTATTAAATTGACCAAGCGGGCGACACCGGCAGTCGAGGTGACCAATGAGGTGAATTTCTTTAAGCTGACTAAGGGAGCCTTTTTACAACGGCGCAAAACCTTGTGGAATAACTTACTGGCTAACTATGGCAAGGAAGAAGCTACAAAAGAATGGCTGACAAAGGCTTTGGCATTAGCTGAGATTGACCCCAAAAGACGTGGGGAGACCTTGAGCTTACAAGAATTTGCTGATTTATCCAACGCTTTGGAAAGCTTGAAGCAAGACGAGATTCGTTAGTGAATCTCGTTTTTTTTTGCTTTAAATCTTATAGCAGATGAGGAGAAATTCAGGTTATTTTAGAAAAAGAGAAAGGGTGTCTTGACACCTTAGGAGAACTTCGATACAATTGGGGTTATCGAGGTGTCATGACACCTTGTGGAGCTTAATGGAAAAGGAGTTTTGTTTAAGATGGCATTTACCTCAGTTAAAAAATTAACCTTTTCGGCAATTTTAATTGCGTTGGGTATTTTAATTCCCATGATCATGCCGATAAAAATTGTGATCGGGCCAGCATCCTACACCCTTGCTAGCCATGTACCAGTCTTTTTGGCCATGTTTATTTCACCAGGTGTCGCGGTAGCAGTTGCTTTAGGAACGGCTTTTGGTTTCTTTCTGTCATTTCCGGCTATTATTGCTTTAAGAGCGTTGTCTCATGTGGTTTTTGCGGTGATTGGCGCCTATATTTTACAAAAAAAACCGACGATCGTTTCTTCTTTCTGGCAGTTCCAAGCCTTTAGCGCTTTGATTGGACTAATCCATGCCGCAACCGAACTTTTGGTGGTCATTCTGTTCACCACGGGTGGGCAACAAACAGCGGGCACTTTTTGGGTGTTTTTCCTAACAGTTGGCGTAGGCGGTTTTGTTCACAGTATGGTGGACTTTACTATCGCTTATTATCTTGGTGAACGCTTGAGCCGCCAGTTTGATTTTCCGGTTTTTGCTCACAGCCAACTGGCTTTAAAGCAGTACCTTCAGCCTAAAGTATAAAAAAATAGCTCATGACCAGATTAAAGGGCATGGGCTATTTTTTATGTTAAATCTGATCTCAAAATATTAAGCAACCTATTAAGAGATCTAGAAAAGGGGGACAAATTAACGAATCACTTGTTCAGTTTCAGCGTCAAAGAAATGACTCTTGTTTAAGTTAAAGGCAAGGTCAACCATTTCGCCTGGACGGTATGAAGCGCGAGCGTCCACTTTTGAGATGAATTCTGTATCGCCAACCACTGTGTAAAGCATGGTTTCAGCACCTAATAGTTCTGAAACGACCACTTCACATTTAACCACTGAATCAGGTGTGGCATCTAAGACGATTGGTTCGCTGTGAATATCTTCTGGACGGATCCCGAAGACTAATTTTTTACCTTCGTAGCCTTGTTCTTTCAAGACTTTGTATTTGCCTTCTGGTAAGGCCAACTTAACGCCATGCTCATTAGAGATAACGCCG
This sequence comes from Vagococcus allomyrinae, assembly GCF_017829975.1. Lineage (GTDB taxonomy): Bacteria > Bacillota > Bacilli > Lactobacillales > Vagococcaceae > Vagococcus_D > Vagococcus_D allomyrinae. The sequence continues at coordinate 105,012 of NZ_JAEEGA010000013.1, forward strand.
TCGTTTAATGTGACGTTAAAGAAGTTCATAGCAGGTGATCCGATAAAGCCGGCAACAAAGACATTGTTTGGTGTGTCGTAAACTTCTTTTGGTGAACCGATTTGTTGGATAAAGCCATCCTTCATAATAACGATTCTGTCGGCCATAGTCATGGCTTCTGTTTGGTCATGGGTAACGTAGATAGTTGTAGTTTCTAAACGACGGTGCAATTTAGCAATTTCCGCACGCATTGCCACACGTAGTTTAGCATCTAAGTTTGATAAAGGCTCATCCATTAGGAAGACTTTAGCATCACGAACGATGGCACGACCTAAGGCAACACGCTGACGTTGACCACCGGAAAGGGCAGCTGGTTTACGTTTTAAGTATTCGGTTAAGCCTAAGATTTCCGCGGCATTGTCGACACGTGTTTGAATTTCTTCTTTAGCGTATTTGCGCAGTTTCAAACCAAATGCCATATTGTCAAAGACGGTCATATGTGGGTATAAGGCGTAGTTCTGGAATACCATGGCGATGTCACGGTCTTTTGGTGCCACATCGTTCATCAATTTGTCACCAATCCATAATTCACCTTCAGAAATATCTTCCAAACCAGCAATCATCCGCAGGGTTGTTGATTTACCACAACCAGAAGGGCCAACAAAGACAATGAATTCACGGTCTTGAATGTCTAAGTTAAAATCTGTTACTGAATAAAAGTCATTATTGTCATACTTTTTATGAATTCCTTTTAAAGCTATTTCTACCATAATATTCCACTCTTTCGTCATTTAGTTTTATTAGTTGATAAATGAAGTATACGTGAAAGCGATACCTTGAGACAATGTTAAGTTGCACAAGAAAAGAGGTGTTATTTTCGTCAAAGTGACAGAGAACCTTTTGAAAGCTTGCTGGGCCGGCTGTCATTAAGGGCCTGAAGTGGCAATAGCGAAATAAGCGGGTCAGTATTTTGTGACAATGTTATCTTTAGGCGACTCTTTAAGCTAAGTCTTACTAGTTTAGGAGACGGTCGTCAATCAGGGATTGGTACCAACGGGCCGATTTTTTTAAGCTGCGAGCATGCTGATTAGCCAAGTCAATTCGAATCAGTCCATAGCGGTTTTTAAAGGCGTTCATCGGTGACACGCAATCCGTAAGAGCCCATAACATGTAGCCTTCACAACTGGAACCATCGGCGACGGCTCTTAACAAACTAGCCAAGTGCTGACGGATAAAGTCTATTCGGTAATCGTCTTGAATAACTCCTGATTCGTCCAGATAACTTTCTTCATTTTCTCGGCCCATACCGTTTTCAGTAATCAACCAAGGAATATTCCCGTAGTCATTTTTGATGATCATGGCCATGTCATACATAATATCCGGGTAGATTTCCCAACCACGAGAGTTGTTCATTTGACGACCAGGTAGCTCAAAGTTTTCATAATATTGTTCAGGGTGAAAAGGTGTTTCTGGATGCCACTGGTAACGAGGTGCTTTGACTCGTTTCGGGTAATACTGATTGACGCCAAGAAAATCAACGGTATTTTCTTGAATGAGTTGTAACTCTTCGGGACTAGCGTCAAACATGATCTCATGTTGTTGGCATAAATCAAGCAGTTCTTGAGGATAGCTGCCATGAACCAAGGGGTCGAAAAAGACTTTATTAAAGAATAAGTCATAGATGCGAGCGGCTTTTTGATCAGCCTCTGATGAGGAACGAGGGTAGACCATTTCAGGGTTAACGACACAACCGATGCGACCTGAATAATTTTTTTCGTGATACAGTTTAACCACTTTCGCAGTCGCCAACACTTTGTGATAGTTCCAAGTCATCCACTTTTTCGTGTTTTGTTCATGGGGATAACGAATGGCATCTAAATAGCAACGGGTTTGAACGACGATCGGTTCATTGAAGGTAAACCAGTGCTTGACGCGATCACCGTAGCGCTCAAAGGCGATTTCAGCGTAGCCAGTAAAAAGCTCGACGACTTTTTTTGAAGACCAGCCATCGTACTTGTCCATGAGAAAACGCGGCAATTCATAGTGCTCCAAACACAGCATCGGCTCAACACCAGCAGCAATTAAGGCGTCGATCAATTGGTCAATGTGTTGGGCATACTCTTCGTCGACTGTCAGTTGTTCGTAGTCGGTAAAAAAGCGTGACCAGTTAATGGAAGTGCGGTAATGGGTTAAATGAATCTCAGCCATTAAGTCGACGTCTTTTTGATAGTGTTCCATAAAATTGGTGGCAATATCAGGCCCATAGCCATTTTGCCAAACAAAGGATTCTTCTTTAAACCAAGCGTCTAAAAAGGAGTCTTGGCCCTCCTTTTTGCCTTGCCAGCCTTCTGTTTGCCAAGCGGAAGAGGCGGCACCAATAATAAAATTTTTAGGGATTGTCTGTGTCATGAAATTGTTCCTTTCTATGCAGCAAGTTGCTGTTTGTTCGCTACCTTGACAAAAGGCAGATAAATCAGGATGGAGACGGCGATACAAATAAGTTGTGTGATGACCGCGCCAATATCACCGGCTGTTGCTAGATAAGCTGAGATGATCGGCGGTGTTGGCCAAGGAATCATGACGACGGCTTTGGCAGCAAAACCAAAATAGGTGGCGATATAGCCAATTGTACCCGTGATCAATGGTGTGATAATAAACGGAATGGCCAAGATCGGGTTTAACATGATGGGCATGCCGAAAATAACTGGTTCGTTAATGTTGAAAATACCAGGAGCCAAGGAAAGTTTGGTGATTTCTTTTAAATCATCCCGTTTACTGACCAATAAAATGGAGATTAACAATCCAATGGTCACGCCCGAACCACCAATGCTCATATACATATCCCAAAAGGGCATGGTAATGATATTTGGCACTTCTTTTCCCGCATTAAAGGCTTCGGTATTGACGGCAATGGAAGCCAGCAATAGGGGTTCTCTGATCGGCTTAATCATCTGATTGCCGTGGATTCCGATGACCCAGAAGATTTGAGCGACAAAGACTAATAATAGAATACCTGGTAACCCTTGAATCACACTTTCCAACGGCTTTTGAACAATATTATAGATAATATCATAAGCGTACATGCCAGTGATGGCTTTGATTAGAAAGCCACATAAGGCCACAGAGGTCACCGTTAAAACGGTGGGAATTAAAGCGGAAAAACTGTTTGAAACATTGGCAGGGACCGTATCGGGCATCTTGATTTTTAAACGGTCTTGGCGGCCTAGCCAGGAGTACAACTCGATCGAGGCGATGGCCACAAACATTCCCAAGAAAAGGCCCTTGGTATCGGTGTACTGTTTTGCCAAAACATTTTCGGCGATCACAGAGACATCCTCGTTAATCACTTCAAACGTTGTCGGGTTGACAGAGAGATAAGACATGACGGCCACGATTCCCGGAAAGAAACTGGAAATCCCGTTTAACTTGGCCAGTTCGATGCCAATTAGAAAAACCGCGTAAATGGTTAAGAAACTAAGGGTTACGTAGTTCACTGAGACGGCAATCGGTTTTAAGGTAACCAAAAAGGATAAGGCGTCAATTTGGGCCAGTCCGTTAACGTCATCAAAAATCATTGCGGAAAACAGTGTTGCAAAAGCCCCTGTGATAATGACCGGGATTAAAGCTGCAAAGGCATTTTTAATGACCATGATATAGCGATAACTATTGACCTTGTTTGCAAATCTGCCTAAAACGTCGACCATCCGATCCATCGCGCTTGGTTTGTTCATTCATACCACTCCCATTCTTTTTTGCTGATACCTGATTAAGATATCGGTTTCATTAACAGCATCAGAACGAGTTCTCTCCCCTGGGGTGAATCTAGAGCGACATGTCTGATGTCTAAATCATAAAACATGTCTGACGACTTGTCAATAGATTAAAATAAAAAAACAAATGACGGTTTATTCAGTTATTTAATTCATGTTTTACTAGGTTCTCCATTTTTTAGTGAAATAACTTGTCTGATGAATTGGGTTAACATAAAAAAAAGACCTAGAAAAACTAGGCCTAGCTTGGGGTTGGAGCTTGTTTTCGTAATACCCGTCGAATAGTTGTTAAGGCGAGTTTGACACTGTTAGCCGCTTCGATGGCTTCTTGGCGTTCAACAGCTAAAGCCAGTTGACTGTGAGCTCTTAGCAGCTCTTGATAGTCCTCCAATGTCAAGTAGCGATGATTTAATTGGATGGATTCTTGGAAAATGAAAAGCAGATTGTTGTAGGCCTCGTTGCCGCAGAGTTGGATAAATGACACCAACATATCTTTATAGCTGTCCAAAAAAAGCTCCGTATCTGCTTCTAGCTTAGCTGGTAGCTGGTTTATCAACTGAGTCACAGAAGCTAGTTCTTGAGTGGTCGCATGTTCCACGGCGAGAGCGATAACCGTTGGTTCCAGTAGGAAGCGAACGTCAAGTAAATCAAGGGCTAATTTATAGTGGTTGGCCATTAAGCCTAATCCTAAGGGATCTGTCGTTTGAATCGTTTTATGGCGAATAAAAGTCCCAGCCCCTTGTCGGACTTCCACCACGTTTAAGGATTCTAAGTATTTAATGGCCTCTCTAATCGTACTTCTGCCAACTTTTAACTGTTGGGCTAGTTCGAATTCGCTAGGCAGTGCATCGCCAACTTCCAAGTGAGCGTCTTCAATATAGGACAAAATGGCATCGCTGATTAAATCACTGAGTGTTTGACTGGTTGTCATGTCGTTCCCCCTTGGTCGTGTTTTCCAGATCGACTAAATAACGATTTAATCGTTCGCGGTTATGGGCCATATGAATCAACATGGCGTCGTAGGCCCCTTGACTGTCCCCTTCAGTGATGGCTTGAAGAATGTCCTGGTGATGACGGCCTGTGTTATTGATTTCTCTTTTAGCGGTGAATTCGCCGTAAAGGTCGATGGAATTATTAATGACGGGAATTAAACGCAACAAGGCGACGTTTTTGCTGGCGGCTGCAATGGTCAAATGAAATTCTTTATCCAGTGTTAAATGGGCTTCATTTCCTTCTTTGATCAACTGATTAATCGCCAGATGGAGTCTTTGTAAGGTGTCTATTTCTGCTGGAGATGCTTTTTGGGCGGCCAGTGAGGCCATTGTCGGTTCTAGTAAATAGCGAATGTCGACTAAATTTTTAGTCAGTTGAATGCGGTCTTTGACGGTTGCAAAGCCAAGGGGATCATCGCCGTAGATATCCTTACTGAGTATAAAGGTTCCAGCGCCGCGCTTTACTTCTAGAACTTTTTTAGCGCTGAGGGCACGGATTACCTCTCGTAAGGTGCTTCGGCCAACGTGAAGTGTTTTTGCTAGTTGGGGCTCGCCCGGTAAACGATCTCCCGGCATTAACTGGTGATCCTTGATGTAGGCCAACAATTTTATTTCAGTTTTTTGAGCTAAGGATTCCATGAGCCTCTCTCCTATCAGATAGTGTTTAGCCTAAATTTATCACAGATTGAGCAGCTGTTCAAGGCGAGGAAACCGCTAGCCCTCATTTGCGAAAAAGTAGACTGACAAACAGCTAACTGTAAAATTATGCTACAATAGACTTAAAAATGATCACATTGGCCGTAGCTTGTGCCAATAAGTGATCTAAGGGAAAGAGGGTATGGGAGTGAATATTGCGTTAATTGCACATGATCGAAAGAAAAAAACAATGGTCAATTTGACAACGGCCTATAAACGAATTTTAAAAAGTCATACGTTATACGCTACTGGAACGACAGGTCATCGAATCATGGAGGCGACGGGATTAGACGTTCACTGTTTTAAATCAGGGCCCCTTGGAGGAGATCAACAGATCGGGGCGTTGATTTCTGAAAATAAAATGGATTTAATTATTTTTTTAAGAGATCCACTAGCATCGCAACCCCATGAACCAGATGTGAATGCGCTGATTCGGCTAAGTGATGTCTATGAAGTGCCCTTAGCGACCAATGTTGGCACAGCAGAGGCCTTAATTAGAGGCTTGGCCGCCGGATTTCTTGATTTTCGGGAAATTGTAAAGGAAGAATTGGATAAACCCCTAAGTTCTTACTAGAAAATGAGGCATCTCCATAGTTAAATAGGCGTAAGTGTGCTATATTAAAAGCGGTAGAAATACCAAAATAAACAGAGTAGGAAATAAAGCGTTAAGTGTTGGAAGGATGGGATGTTGCCTTTCGGACGAAGAACTTTTAGTTCGCGGTTTTATTTTCGCATTCGCTGCAGTTTTTTTGTAGCAACTCTATTAGGAGATGCGCAGGATGAACAAACAAAAAATCAACACCAAGGGAATCGCCTTAATGGGCGTACTAATGGCTATGCAGCTGATTTTAACGAGGTTTCTGGTAATCCAGACACCCTTTGTTAGAATTGGCTTTTCGTTTATTCCCACGACGATTATGGCCATGACATTTGGCCCACTTTTAACAGGAGTAGGCTCGACATTGTCAGATTTTATTGGGATTACCTTGTTTCCTTCAGTTGGTGGCGGGTATTTTCCAGGTTTTTCAGTATCGGCTTTTTTATCAGGAGCGATCTATGGGTGGTTCTTTTATAAAAAAGAGATGACCTGGCAACGAGTATTAATCGCCAATCTGGTTGTGATGATTCTGATTGACATGATCATGAATACGTTTTGGCTCTATTTAATGATGGGACCGGGCGTTCTTGCTCAAATTCCATTTAGAATAGGAAAATCATTGATCCTCTTGCCAATTCAAGTAGGGTTAATGTATGGACTTGGCAATAAAGGTGTTTTAAAAGGGCAAGTAGCACGTTTTCAAGCTTAAACAGAGAGACTCAACATCCACTACTACAATCACTTTGATTGTAGTTTTTTTGGTGATGGCAGACAATTAGCAAAATAGCTCATAGTGCTGTTTTCATCAGAGCCATTCAGCATAGTTGTAAAATAATTTTTTTAAGCTCGCCTAAAAAACTTATTAATTTCCCCTATAAAAACTTGGCTGTCTTTGAAACGTGTGATAAAATGAACGTATGAAGATTATTGGACGGAGGGCTGTAGATGATTAACTGGTTACTGAGTTTGGCTGCTTGGCAACAAGCACTAGTAGGGACGCTTTTTACATACGGGATGACGGCTTTAGGTGCGGCTTTAGTTTTTTTCTTTAAGGATATTAAAAAAGATGTCTTAAATGTGATGCTTGGTTTTGCTTCTGGGGTGATGATTGCGGCAAGTTTTTGGTCGCTCCTTGATCCTGCTATTGAGCAGGCGAAAGCAAATGGCGATATCCCTTGGCTTGTGGCTGGGATTGGTTTTGCCTTAGGCGGCTTATTTTTATACGCGGCCGATCGCTTAATTCCTCATATGCATTTTGGGCCCAATAAAGAAACAGAGGGCTTGCCCAGTCATTTAAAACGAACCATTTTACTGGTTTTTTCGATAACGCTCCACAATATACCAGAAGGATTGGCAGTCGGGGTCGCCTTTGGTGCTGCTAATCAGATGGCCAATCCAACTGCTGGTGTGTTGGCAGCGATCTCTGTTGCGATTGGGATTGGCATTCAAAACTTTCCAGAAGGGGCGGCCGTTTCAATTCCTCTGAGACAAGAAGGGCTGAGCCGAGCCAAAGCATTTGCCTATGGTCAGGCCTCAGGTATTGTTGAGCCGATTGCTGGAGTCTTAGGAGCGTTGCTTGTGACGAGAGTGTCATCCGTTTTGCCTTATGCTCTAGCGTTTGCAGCGGGGGCGATGATTTATGTGGTTGTGGAAGAATTAATTCCAGAAGCCCAGCAGACAACTTCCAGTAAAAATCATTACGGCGTTTTTGGTGTGATGGTCGGCTTTATCATCATGATGGTGTTGGATGTTGCTTTAGGCTAAAACAAAAAGTCTTTCTTACGTAGAAACTACGTTTGAAAGACTTTTTTGCTAGAAAAATTTCGGGGGAAATCATTCTTAGTATATATAAGCGTTACGTTAGGCGTAACGTTATAGTTAACGATAGTATTGTTTTTGTTTGCGATCACCAAAGATGAAGCGAACGAGCCAGACAACGATGGCCATTGGAATCAGGATGTGTAAGGCAAAGCCTAAAATGCCACCTAATACTTTCATTAAAAGTGATGCTACGACGATAAAACCGACAATTGTTAAAACTGTTGTTAATGTTGAATTTTTCTCCATGTCTTTCGACCTCCATCTCTGTGCTTGTTTTCTATATATTTATAATAGCATCCGCGCGCTTCTTTAGTATCCACCTTAAGACTGAATTTTAACTCACCCTTGAGACTAGGTTGCGGTTAATTTTTGTCAATGAGTGTCTAAGTAATTGCTTTTTGGTTCAACTCCATAGTGGGCAGCACTTGTTAATTAATCACAATCAAACGTTAGGTTTTCAATGAGAAAGAGGCTGAAAGTCCTACTCTCTGGTAGTGATTATGCGGATAATTTAGCGGGATTATATAGTCGAATGGGTTTAAGAAATGTAGATAGCATTAACGCAACTAGATATCTATCAAGTCACGGCTGACTTAATGGTGGTCGTTCAACTAATTGATAAACGGAATCGTCTCGTGAAGGAGATTCCGTTTATTTGTTAGAAACCTGCTGAAAGCGTAGAATCAGCAAAGCGAGAGTGGTAAACAGCAACGGACCTAAAATTAAGAAAAAGACTGTCAAGTATTCACCTGCTAAGAGTGGTTTAGCAAGGGTAAAAAGAATGCCGATGGAGATGCTGATAATCACACTAAAGGAGGCGACTTTAGCGCTGAGAGAAGTCTTCAAATAACGAATCTCGGTTTGGCCTTTGTGGAAGTGGCCAAAGCTCAAGGCGATCATCAAATAAGGAATGGAACGGGAAAGATTGGTCATGAGCGTTAATTGATTGTACAGTTGACTAACATTTTTTCCTCCAAGACTGACGAATAATATCAATAGACTAATAATTGTTGCCTGCCACCAATAGGCTGCTTTAGGAACTGTGGTTTTGCTAGCTAGGCTATGATACAAGGTTTTTAATGGAGTGTAAATAATCGTACTCAATAATCCCAAATAAGTAATAAAAAAGACCAGGCCGTTTAAACGCAGAAATAGTTGCCCTAAAAGTCGGCTATTAGCAAGGCTTAGATGCAAGACTTGGCCAACTTGGCTACCTAAGTTAAGCATCAATGTGTACATGACATTGCCTAGGTTGAGTTGTTGATCCTTAAGCGCGGTAGACCAAGGGATACTAATGGACCATAATAAAATCCCCAGAAAGTACAGGGCGACGACTAAAAAGGCACTGATGACGATTCCACGAGAAAAGCGATTGGTTTTTCCTGAAAGTTTATCGACAAGACTGGCCACCGTGTCTAAACCACCAAAAGCCGTGATACTAAAAATAAAAAAAGAAAGATTGCCAATCAGTGATTGATAATCAGGGTTAGGCGACTGAATTAATTGTTTGGCTTCAATGACAACCGTAGTAGAGGGAGCTAAAAGTAACAGAAGTTGACTGGCAACAGTGATGATAAACAGCATTAAAATTAGTTTACCGCTAATGATCATCATGGTGGCCACTTTGGTAAAACTACTGCTTGCTAGCCAGGTTAAGAAGCAAATGAGGCCAATTGATAATATACCGACAAATAAGCGACTGTTGAGTCCCGTGGCGAGTGTGCTTTGAGTTAGGTCTCTGCCAAATAAAAGAATCGAAAAGGGAATCCAGATTTTCATCGACAAACTGACCAGCCAAACGCTATAGCTGCAGTACCACAAGAAGGTAGCGATTGTGGCTACGTTTTCTGAGAGGTTATCTTTCAACCAATCGTTAATGCCTGCAGGTTTGTCTTTATAGGCGTAGCTGTATTCTGCTATAATGAAGGCGTAAGGAATAAAAAAACAAATAGCAGTTAATAAATACCAAGGTAGGGCGGCAAGGCCCATTAAATAAAAGGCATTAGTCATGGCTGAAAAAGAGAAAACGGTTGTTGTGATTATCAACACAATTTTTCTCTGGGAAAATTCTCTGGGCGGTTGTAACACATTCTCACCTCTTTATGATAGTTTAATACTATTATTAGAGTAAGTGAAAAAATGAACAGAGGCAAGGGGTAAGTGGGAAAAAATGATAATTAGGGAAAAGGAGTAGTCTGAGTGAAGGGGAAAAATAAACGAATACAAAATGAAATAGATCAGCTAAGGGTGACCTTAGCCGTTGACTTTGTTGGGTTGGCACTGTCGACAAAGCAACCTAGTAGTCACAAGAAAGAAATTAGATGGCATTATGTGAGTGGCAATACAAGTCAGCGATATCAAAAAATCGTGTTGCAAATTGGCCATGGTTTTGCAGGGATTGTTTGGCGGACGGGTCGACAATTACAAGAGTACCATTTGGAAGTGAAAACAGCCGAGGAGTTGTTGGAATATCCGATTGCAATTGCTGAAGACCTTAAAAGCGTCGTCGTCCAACCGGTGATGAAAGAGGATGAAATGTTAGCCGTTTTATTAGTTGGCTATCGTTCGGTGAATCAACTGACACCGGCATTAGGGGAGTATTTAGTCGGCGTGGCTGACGCTTGGTGCGATTGGTTAGGTGAGAGTGATGAATGATATTTTAGGTCAAATCAGTGATAGTTTTTTTATTATCGAACAAGGGAAATTGATCGAGACAAACCCTGCGGCGGATGCTTTGTTGAGAAGTCAGCACTTTGATCTAAAAAAAGTTTTGGAGGTTTGCGAAGCTCAGGGCTGTGCCTTGCATTCGGTAATGGATCAGTGTCAAAATTGTGAAGTCAAGGCGACCTTTGATCCGAGAGCTTTCAGCTTAGTACTAGGCAATAAAGCCGGTGGTCAAGAAAGTTTTAGTGCCAGTTATACCCAGCTGCAAGAAGGACGCTATGTCTTGAGCATTCGCAATTTGACGCCCCAAACGAAAAGTGAAAGTCTGTTTCAACAAAAAAAATTAGTCGCTTATGTGAGTCGCGCTCATGAAAAAGAGCGCAAAAAAATGGCCCAGGATCTCCATGATAGCTTGGCTCAGAGTGTTTTCAGTAGCTTGCTTGAAACCCGTAAAATCAAGCGAGATTATCAACAGGAAGCCGGATTGGCTCGCAAGTTGGAACAGGTTGAAGAACAGTTGGTAATGGTTTTAGATGAAATCAAAACCATGGCTCTTGATTTGCGGCCAGCAGCTCTAGATGACTTAGGCTTAGCGTCGGCGATGGCCAGTCTAGCCACTCGTTTAGGTGAAACAACGGGAGTCGAGATCCATGTGATTAGTTCTCTAAAGCGGTCACGCTTCTCAGAAGCGGTGGAGATCACTCTTTTTCGAGTTTTACAGGAAGCGCTGATGAATGCCATTAAGTATGCCAAAGTCGAAATTATCGATGTGCTTTTAGTCGAGAGAGACGAGCGGTTAGTCTTAGAAGTCATCGACCAAGGGATTGGGTTTCAAACGGATTCACCGACGATTCAAGGAACTGGAATGGGCTTACTACATATGGCAGAAAGAGTTCAAGGGATTGGGGGCCAATTGACCATCCAATCAACTGAGGATGGAACGGTTGTCAAAGCGATGGTTCCAATAATAGGAGGAGGCTTAGGATGATTCGAGTATTGGTAGCAGATGATCACGTTGTTGTCAGAAAAGGCTTATCGTATTTGATTAATGATCAACCGGATATGGAAGTAGTTGGGACTGTAGCGGATGGGATTGAAGCTTATATTGAAGTGGAAGCTAAAGAGCCCGATGTGGTGGTGATGGATTTAAGCATGCCCCCTGGTGAAAATGGATTGGTGACGACTAAGCGTATTAAGGAGAAGTTTCCGACAGTTAAAGTTGTGATTCTTTCGATGCACGATGATGAAGATTATGTGCTTCAAGCCATCAAAGCTGGGGCTGACGGGTATGTGCTCAAAAGTTCAGATGATCAGGAAATTATTAAAGGAATTCGTGGGGTCCAGCAACAGTATTACCTTGACCAACAAATTCCCATGCAAGACCATCTTTTAAGCCAGCTCTCAGGCAATCGACCAGTGACTGAAACGAGTTACCAGCAATTATCAAATCGAGAGCAAGAAGTATTGCCTTTAGTGGCCCTTGGTTATGCCAATCGAGAAATTGCTGAACGGCTGTTTATTTCAGTTAAAACAGTGGAAGTTCACAAGGCGAATATTATGAAAAAATTGGCGTTAGCCAATCGAGTCGAATTGATTCGGTACGCGGTAAAAGAAAAAATTATTGACTTATAGCGATATAGTTCCTATAAACTTCCAGCTAGAAAAAAGCTGAAAGTGCCACTCTTGAGGTCTGATTATGTAACATGATGTGTATCTCTCTAATAATAAGCATTGAGTTCTTGCTTTTTCTTGCGAGAGCTTTTTTTTCGTGTATAATAGTCGAAAATAGCAGTTGGAGGAGGGGTTTGTGTTGCGGGGGATTATTTATGTGGCTCACGGAAGTCAAAAAACAGGGAAAAATCAGAAGATGAGAGAGTTTTACAACGCTATAAAGGCTGAACGTTCAGAGGAACAAGCATTGGCTTTTTTAGAGAAACATCCAGATAGTTTAGAGAGTGTGGCGAAAAAAATGATTCAAAGTGGTGTCACTCAATTGGTTGTGGTGCCATTATTGTTGTTTTCAGCAATGCACAAAAAAGAGGATATCCCTGAACAGTTAGCAGTTGTTCTTCAGAGCTTTCCAGAGGTTGATTTGCGGATTTGTGAGACGTTTGCTCAGGAACCAGAAGTGACAGGCGTACTACTAGAGGCCATTCTCCAAAAGCAACGTGAAAAAAAGTTAATGGCACCTGTCGTCTTTTTAGTGGCCCATGGTAGCAGTTTTTATTCAGAACCTTTTGAACGGCTTCGTCAGATTGGCGAAAAATTGGCACAAGCTAGTGAATTAAGGGTAGTAACGGCAGGTTTGTATGGTCAAGAAAGTTATTTAGAAAAAGCGAAGTCACTGCTGGAAACGACGAGTGACCTATTGGTTGTGCCTTTTTTCTTGTTTGATGGTCATTTGGTGACGAAGTTAGAGGCCCAGCTAAGAGAACTAGCAGAGGCTTCTGCGAGTCAAATTTATTTCAGTGAGACACTTAATTTGAATCGAAAGATGGTCCCAGGGATTTTACGTTTAATCGAGGAGGAGTTAGTCGATGGTTAACTATCCGATTTATCTTTCTTTAGAACAACGGAATATTTTAGTTGTTGGTGGTGGCAAAATTGCCAACCGTAAAATTCAAGGACTAGTTGGGAAAGGGGCGATGATTACGGTCGTTGCTCCCGAGATTTGTCCAGAAATCGTAGAACAAAAGGAGCTGGAAGTGTTGTGGCGCCCTTATGACCGAGGGGATGTTGCCGGGAAATTTATGGTTTTCATCTGTACGGATCAACCGACAGTCAATAGTAGCGTTGTAGCTGATTGTCAAGAGGGGCAATTAGTGAACGATTGCACGATGAAAGAGCGCTCGGATTTTTATAATATGGCGACCCTTGAGACGGATCAATTGGTTGTGGCTATCTCATCTAAGGGAACGGATCCAGCCCAAGCGAAAGCGTTAAAAAACCAATTAGCTAAAATAATAGGTCCTTTGATCTAAATAGTAGGTCGAGTCAAATAATGACTCGACCTGTTTTATGACGTCTGAATAATCATTTGTTGTGAGAGTTCACTAGGTGATCAACAATAAAAAGTAAAGAGTGCTATAAGGTTTCATTTATTGTGGTTTTGTTGATATAGGACTTTCCCTAATAGGCGCTTCAGGTAATACCTGTTAAACTGTCAATGAATGCTCAATAATTCACATTAGGAGGTTACCATGAGTAAAGAAAAATTAGTCATGATTGGCAATGGTATGGCGGGGATTCGGACGCTAGAAGAAATTATCGATAGAGAGCCTGATTTATATGACATGATGGTCATCGGTGAAGAAAATTATCCGAATTACAACAGGATCATGTTATCCAATATCTTGCAAAAGAAAATGACCACAGCGGAGATTATTACCAACGATTACGATTGGTATCAAGCCAATCGAGTGACGTTAATTAATCATAATCCAGTCAGTCGCATCGAAGTGGCTGATAAGCAAGTTGTAACGGCAGATGGTCGGGTATTTTCTTACGATAAATTAATTTTAGCGACGGGCTCACGAGCCTTTATCTTACCCGTTGAAGGCAGTCAATTACCGGGAGTGCTGGGCTTTAGAACGATTGACGACACGGCAGAAATGTTAGCTGCAGCTAATAAATATCAGAAAGCAGCGGTTATCGGTGGTGGACTATTGGGGTTAGAAGCGGCCAAAGGCTTGCATGATCAAGGGATGGATGTGACCGTCGTCCATCTTGCGGAGTGGTTAATGGAAACCCAATTAGATCGGAAAGCAGGGGAACTCCTACAAAAAGATCTTGAGGCTCAGGGCTTAAAGTTTGCGATTGGTAAAGCGACCGCAAAAATCGTGGGACGTCAGCGAGTGAGTGGTTTGGAATTTAGTGATGGCACAAGCCTTGAAGCAGATTTAGTGGTGATGTCGATTGGCATCAAACCGGAAATTAGCTTGGCGCAAGGGACAGAATTGAAAACCAATCGTGGTTTTGTGGTTAACGATTATCTGCAAACTAATCTCAAGGATATTTATGCTGTTGGTGAGTGTTGTGAGCATCGAGGGATCGCTTATGGTTTAGTGGCACCTTTATACGAGCAAGGGAAAGTCTTGGCAGATTTGTTAACTAACCGTGAGACTGAACCTTATGAGGGCAGTAAGATGTTCACTCAATTAAAAGTTTCCGGTTGCGACCTATTTTCTGCAGGTAATATTAGTGAAGATGAAGAGGTCAAAGGGGTTGAGAGCTTTGATGGTATTGCTAATGCCTATAAAAAAATCTTTGTCAAAAATGGCAAACTTGAAGGTGTCGTTCTTTATGGCGATACGAGTGAAGGCAATCGCTACTACAATATTTTAAAAAAGGAGCAGTCTTTAGAAGACTTCAAAATGGTGTCATTGCTCTATAGTGGGGCAGACGAAACGAGTGGGAATGTGGCAGAGATGCCAGATGATGAGATGATCTGTGGCTGTAATGGTGTGACGAAAGGCAAGATTGTTGAGGCGATTCATGAACATGGCTTGACATCAGTTGCTGAAGTCACCTCCCGGACTAAAGCGGGAAATTCCTGCGGTAAGTGCAAGGGGCTGGTGGGAGATGTTCTCGCTTATACGTTAGGCGATCAGTTTGAGGCAGCGGGCCCAGTCGGGATTTGTGAATGTACCACCTTAACCCGAGACCAATTGGTGATCAGCATTCGGCAAAAGGGCTTGAAAACAATTAAGGAAGTGCGGCATGCCTTGAATTTTAGTAATTTAGATGGTTGTCCGAAATGTCACCCAGCGATCAATTATTATTTAAACATGATTTACCCTCAAGAACACGCTGATGAAAAAGCCTCCCGTTATGTCAACGAACGGATGCATGGCAATATTCAAAAAGATGGTACCTATTCGGTAATTCCAAGAGTTCGCGGCGGCAAGACGAGTCCCCAGCAATTGATTAAGATTGCTCAAGTTGCTGAAAAATATCAGGTGCCACTTTTAAAGATTACAGGTAGTCAGCGGATTGGGATGTACGGCGTATCGAAGGAAGACATGCCAAAAATTTGGGAAGAGTTAGAGATGACGTCGGCTTCTGCCTATGCCAAGGCCTTTCGTTCGGTTAAAACCTGTGTTGGCAAAAATTTTTGTCGCTTTGGAACTCAAGATTCCATGGGCTTAGGTATTAAGCTTGAAACAAAATTTGAGTTCATCGATACGCCTCATAAATTTAAAATTGGCGTCTCAGCCTGTCCTCGTAGTTGTGTTGAGTCTGGAGTTAAAGATTTCGGTGTGATTGGCGTTGAAAATGGCTTTCAAATTTACATCGGCGGTAATGGTGGAACAGAAGTCGTCGAAGGTCGGTTATTGACGACCTGTGCCACTGAAGAAGAGGTCATTGAACTTTGTGGCGCTATGTTACAGTATTACCGAGAAACAGGGATTTATGCTGAACGAACCGCACCTTGGTTGGAACGTTTAGGCTTTGAGCAAGTCAGTGAGGTTCTTTTAAATAAAGACACTCAAAAAGTATTAAATCAAGAGTTAGCGGAAGCCATGGCAGGAAAGCAAGTTAATCCATGGGAAGACGTCGTGGCATCAAAAGAAAAAGTAGCCGAATTATACGCGGTAGAAAGAGTGTAGAAGATGGAAACAACCAAACAGTTTATTACAACCCTTGATCAATTGCCTCTTAACATTGGCAGAGAAGTTCAAATCAATCAACAAGAAATCGCTTTGTTCAGACTGGAAGATAATCAAGTCAAAGCGGTTGGGAATCGTTGTCCTCATGAGAACGGTCCTTTAGCTGAGGGAACAGTGGCAGGTGATTTTGTTTTTTGTCCTCTTCATAATTACAAAGTATCCTTAACTGATGGCCAAGTTCAAGCGCCAGATGAGGGCTGTGTCAAGGTTTATCGAACCAGTGTTGAGGATGGCGATGTTTATGTCTGGGCCTGAAACTGGCAAGGTTTATCTACTTGGTGGTGGAACTGGGGACATCGAGTTGTTAACATTAAAAGGGGCACGGCTGTTAGCGATGGCAGATGTCATTATTTATGACCGTTTAGTCAACCCTTTGTTTCTATTTTTAGCTAAGAAAGAGGCCAGTTTTATATACTGTGGTAAGCTGCCAACGGATCACCGTTTGTCTCAAAGTCAAATTGAAGCGGAGTTGATTCAGCAAGCCATGATAGGTCAACAAGTTGTCCGCTTAAAAGGCGGAGATCCGGCGATTTTTGGTCGGGTAGCTGAAGAGATGGTAGCCTTGGAGCGTGCCGGGATTGACTACGAAGTAATTCCTGGTGTGACGGCGGCTTCAGTTGCCAGCATATACGCGGGGATTCCTTTGACTGATCGCGAGTTGTGCCGTCATGTGACATTGGCAACAGCCCATGGTCAAAAGGATAGTCCCATAGATGTTAGTCAACTAGCAACTGGTGGCACCTTAGCTTTTTACATGGGGGTTGCTAATTTACCAACGATTTGTCAAAATCTAATGGCGGTGGGACAAACTGGTGACACCCCAATAGCGGTCATCACTTGGGGAAGTTATGGCCGTCAAAGGGTGGTCATTGGTACTTTAGGGACCATCCTGGAAAAGGAAATTTCTAACCCGGCCATGATTATTGTAGGCCAAGTTGTGAAACATCGCCAAAAGTCTTCGTGGTTTGAACGTCTGCCTTATTTTGGTAGAAAGCTATTACTTGTAGGCCAAGGTCCGATTGATTGGCAAACCATCAGCGCCTATACGGCCAAAGGGGCCGATGTTTGGGCGATGGAAGTGGGGCCCAGAGATCAGCGATTTGATGAGGTTTCAAGGCGTTATTTGAGTGAACATCAATGGCATGAAATTATTTATTTAGATGATTATCCAGAAACACCCTCATTATTGGCAGAAACATTTAAGGCTATTGGCCTAGAAAAAGCTTTTATGAGACTAAAAGATGACAATAGTTCTAAAGAGAAATGGAGAGAAGTAAATGGGAGTATATAGTCCACCAGAAATTGTCGATGTGACCATCCAAAAAGGGGTAGAAAAAGCCAAGGCTAGTTTTCTAACCCTCAGTGTTTTAGGATTTGCAGCGGGCATGTTTATCGGCTTGGCAGGTATTGCTTTTATTCGAGCCATGGGCACGATGCCAGCTGAATGGGGTAGCTTGGTCCTCTTAATCGGTGCGTGTGTCTTTCCTTTCGGTTTGATATGTCTGTTATTAGCAGGTGGTGAATTAGTCACGGGTAATATGATGGTCGTCTCAATGGCTTTGTTTGCTAAAAAAATCACTGCCAAAGAGTGGCTGCGGAATATGATAATTGTCACCCTGTTCAATTTTATTGGCGCCTTTTTTGTGGCTTACTTTTTTGGTTATTTGACAGGTGCTTTAGAAGGTGACTTTCTAGAACGAACGATTTTAGTGGCTCGTGGTCGGACCAAAGACACGATATTACAAGCCTTCTTATCAGGAATTGCGTGTAATATTTTAGTTTCAACAGGGGTTTATCTTAATTTTGCTTCTAAAGACATGATCGGTAAAATTGTTGGGATTTGGTTGCCAATTATGGGCTTTGTTATGTCTGGTTTCCAGCACGTTGTGGCCAATATGTTTATTATTCCTGCTGGGATTTTAGCTGGCGGTGTGACTTGGACAGATTTTTGGTTAAATGTGATTCCCGTTTATTTAGGCAATGTGATTGGCGGTGGCGGTTTTATCGCTTTCTTGTACTTCGCGGCATATAAAATCGGCACGAAAAAAATTAGCCCCAAAGACCTTGCTCAATAAGGGGAGAGGTAATAGATAAATCTGAATGGAGAACGGCAGCGTTATAGAAAGGTCGGTTGAAGGTGAAAAAAGTGATACGAGTAGGGACGCGGAAAAGCCCTTTGGCAATGAAACAAACAAAGTTGGTTGTGACGGACTTACAACAAGTCTTTCCAGAACTAGCCTTTGAGGTAGTGGAACTAGGCACTAAAGGGGATCGGGACAAACAAACGGCCTTAAGCCAATTTGGCAAAGAAGGAATATTTACCGATGAGATCGGTCAAGCTATTAAGTCTGGCACAATTGATTTTGCGGTTCATAGCTTAAAGGATTTGCCAACGGTCTTAACTGAGGGGCTCATTCTTGCGAGTCATCCTAAACGAGAAAATCCCTTCGATAGTTTGATTATGAGAACCGCAACGAGTTTGGAGACATTACCTGTGGGAGCGGTCATCGGTACGAGTAGTCTTCGTCGAGAAATTGAACTATTACGCTTGCGACCGGATGTGACACCGGTCTCGATTCGCGGTAATATTGATCAGCGCTTGGCACAATTAGCTAAAGGAGATTTTGATGGCATTATTTTAGCTAATGCAGGGTTAAATCGATTAGGCTGGCAAAATCATGAAGGGTTTAGTTTGGTTTCTTTTGATCAAGAGCGCTTTATTCCTTCAGTTGGCCAAGGTATTTTAGGTTTGGAATGTCGGAAAGGGGACCACTATATTCAAAGGATTTTGGCAAGCGTGGCAGACCCCGAGACAATGAGCTGTGCTGCAGCCGAACGAGCATTTTTACTCGGCATGTCGACCCTCGAGGCTAATCAAACAAGTGCGGCTTATGCTCATGTTCAAGGAGATGAGATTGTGTTAACGGTGATGCGAGGGAGTCGGCAACCAGGAGACTACCAACGAAATGTTTATAAGGGCAAGGATGGCCACGCTTTAGGTTTGGCAGCTGCTCAAGGGATGAGGAAGCTCGATGACTAAGCGAACGCTTTTATTAACCCGCAGCCCAGAACAAAATCAAGAGGATCGCAAGTTAATTGATGACCAACTTTATCATGTCTACGAGATTCCTTTAATTGAGACTCACAGCTGTCACTATAAACAAACTCCTGAAACCTTAGCTCAAACTGATTGGCTCTTTTTTACCAGTTCTAATGCCGTTCACTACTTTTACGAAGGCTTAATCGATAAATCTTTATTAGCAGCAAAAAAAATCGCAGTTATCGGCCAACAAACGGCTAAAGCTGTTACTTTCCATAAGGGACGGATAAGCTTTATGCCTTCTCGTTACACCTCAGATACCTTTATTGAGGAATGGTTAGAGACTTGTCAAAAGCCCCAACGAATTCTTTTACCTAAAAGTGATCTAGCTCGATCAAACATCAGTGAAGCCTTGAGCCTTGAAGGGCACCAAGTAGAGGAGCAGGTTATCTATGAAAATCGGATGCCACAGCCTAGTGAGGAGCAGTTACGGATTTTATTGGCCAGTGGAGAACTCGATCTGGCTTTTTTTGCGAGCCCTTCAGCTTGGCAACGGTTTTATGAGGTGGTTAAAACGGTTCCTGAAACATTAAGCATCGGGGCGATAGGTCCCGTCACCCAAAGGGCGATCCAAGCCAGTGGCAAGCAAGCGACAATCCCAGAAGAAGATTCATATACAATGAAAGGACTTCTTTCAATCATGTTGAACCAGATTAAGATGTGACATGTAATTAAAAGACAGTGATCTCACCTTTGGTTATTCAAGCTAATTAAGGTGAGTTTTTTTTGTGAGGAAACGGGACGCAAAAATTAATAAATGTAGACATCGTGATAAATAATCAGACAGATCATTCGTCTGATCATCCGACAAGAGTGAGCGATTGATGTATACACTTATACGCTGCCTAGTTAGGCAGCGATTTGAACTAACTAACAAGTCGAAACGATATGGGGGATACTTTCTGTTGAAAGTCGTCGATAAAGAGAAGCAATTGATGCTATTAATTGTCTATTGGAGTAAATCGTATTATGATGTAAGGGGGAAATAAATAACGAGGATTAATTAATGGGGTCCTTATACAGTAGGAGGAAGTAAGAGGATGAAAAAATATCGGATTGAAGAACAGAAGGATCATTATTTGGTGAAAAATGATCATGGGGCAACTCTGGGCTATGCTAAAAATAGTCCTGTTAACTTGATAGAGGAGGCAGGTTTTGCTTTTAAAGATTTAAATAAAAATGGGGTGCTTGATCCATATGAAGATTGGCGATTGCCGATTGATGAACGGATTGCGGACCTTGTTCAGCAAATGGATTTAGAAGATATTGCGGGCTTGATGCTATATAGTGCTCATCAGTCTGTCTCGACGGAAGGCCTATTTGGTACGATGTTTGCCGGGACCTATGATGGCCAACCACTGTCTGAGAGTCACGCGGTTATTTCTGATTTGAGTGACCAACAAAAGGAATTTTTGGAAAATGAACGGTTGCGTCATGTTTTATTGACAGCGGTTGAGGATTTGGAGACTGGTGTCAAATGGGCCAATAAGCTGCAAGCCTATGCAGAGGCGCTGGATTTAGGTATTCCGGTCAACATCAGCAGTGACCCTCGTCATACAACCAGCGCCCACAGTGAATTTGACGCTGGGGCAGGTGGTGATATTTCTAAGTGGCCTCACCAATTAGGTTTAGCTGCGACATTTTCACCTAAGTTAATCAAGGAGTTTGGTGAGATTGCCTCTAAAGAGTATCGTGCGTTAGGCATTACGACGGCCTTGTCGCCTCAAGTTGACATTGCGACAGAACCTCGTTGGATGCGATTTAACGGGACCTTTGGTGAGGACAGCCAATTGAGTGCGGATCTGGCTAAAGCTTATTGTGAAGGGTTCCAAAACAGTCAAAACGGCTGGGGCAAGGAGAGCGTCAATGCCATGGTCAAACATTGGCCAGGGGGCGGCAGTGGTGAAGGCGGTCGCGACGCTCATTACGGTTACGGGAAGTTTGCTGTTTATCCTGGTAATAATTTTAACGAACATTTAAAGCCATTTATTGACGGGGCATTTAAGTTGGATAAGACTGGGCAAGCCAGTGCTGTTATGCCCTATTACACCATCAGCCACAATCAAAGTAATGAAATGGTCGGCAATGGCTTTAATCACCATTTAATTACCGAATTATTGCGAGATAAATACAACTACCAAGGCGTGGTCTGTACCGATTGGAATATTACTCATGACGCGCCGGAAATTGATTCCTTTATGGTTGGCAAGCCCTGGGGCGTGGAGCAACTAACGGTAGCGGAGCGCCATTATAAAGCATTGGTAGCAGGTGTGGATCAATTTGGTGGCAATAACCAAGCGGCACCGGTGATGGAAGCCTATGCTTTAGGAGTGGCAGAGCATGGGGAGTTGCACATGCGAGAAAAATTTGAAGGCAGTGCGACCCGCTTATTACGCAATATTTTCAGAACTGGCCTAATGGAAAATCCCTATTTGGATTTGGCAGAATCCCAAGCTCACTATGGCATTCCTACCTACCAAAGGAAAGGCTTTGAGGCGCAGTTAAAGTCAGTGGTACTAGTAAAAAACGAATCTGAGGTCTTGCCTCGTAAGGCTAGGCAGAAAGTTTATATTCCTAAACGCCTGCGTCCAGCAAGCGTTAACTGGTTTGGGCAAGCGACGGCTCCAACAGAGGAATTGCCAATTTTACCAGAGACGATCACCGCTTATTACGACTTAGTGGCGACACCAGAAGAAGCTGATTTTGCCCTAGTCATGATGGAATCACCTAAATCGGTTGGCTATCATAAAGAGACTGGCTATTTACCCGTTTCATTGCAATACCGTCCTTATAGGGCAGATTTAGCACGAGAGGTGAGCATTGCTGGTGGCGATCCCTTAGAAAAAGAGCTTGACCGAGGCTATCGGGGGAAGACCAATACGGTTGAAAATGAAGCCGATTTGGATCAATTGATTGCGACGAAGAAAGCCATGGGGGATAAGCCAGTTATCGTCACTTTGGACAGCAATAACCCGACCGTTCCCAAGGAGTTTGAACCTTATGCTGACAGTATTTTGATTCATTTTAGTGCGACGAATCAAGCCTTGTTGACAATCATCAGTGGGGAAACGGAACCTAGTGGCTTGTTGCCCTTCCAACTACCAGCCCATATGGAGACAGTGGAAACGCAACAAGAGGATGTGCCTCACGATATGGAAGCTTATGCCGACAGTCAAGGAAATGTTTATGATTTTGCCTTCGGCATGAATTTTAGCGGCGTCATTCAAGATGAGCGAGTGGCGAGGTACAAAAAATAAAACAACTCCTCTCAGCTAAGAGCTGGGAGGAGTTGTTTGGTTCGTCACCCTAACCCCGGCTGATATGAACTAAAAAATGTTATACTAATAAAGCAGAAATGAGGCGATCAGATGAAAATTAGAAGGTATCAAGCAGGAGATGGTAAAGGAACCTATGACTTATTTTATGAAACGGTGCAGCGGATTAATTGTCAGGATTATTCCCCTGAACAATTGGCGGTTTGGGCCAAACCAGTTGGGAATCAAGAAGACTGGCATCAGTCATTAGCAAAAAATTATGCTGTTGTGATGGAAAGAAATCATCAACTGGTAGGATTTGCTGATATCACTGAAGGAGGCTACTTGGATCGTTTATATGTTCATCATTTGTATCAGGGCCAAGGGATTGCTAAAAGGCTTGTTGCCGAGCTGGAGAAGTGGGCCAGTCAGCAAGGCGTGACTGAGATCACTGTGGCGGCTTCGATTACTGCTAAACCATTCTTTTTAAAAAACGGCTACTGTCAGGTGAGTCAACAACAGGTTGAGCGAGAAGGGCAGTTGTTGACCAACTACTTAATGAAAAAACCAGTCAATAGAAATGAAACAAAACAGACGCCGTCAACGTGACGGCGTCTGTTTTGTTTATAATGAGACTCGTTTGCCATTGGCATCGGCTGACGCTTGTTCTTTTTCAGCGATGTAAATGGTTTGTTTGGCGCTGGCAGAAGGCACTCGAAGATCTGCTTGAGTGTTGTTGAGAATACTTTCAGCAAAGTGTTTAATTTCCAAATAATAGCCACTTTCTTTGCTAATATCCGGTTCAAAACTCTTGTCGCCGTGAGGGTAATCCCTTAACTTGCCATTTTCCAAGATGATGGTGCCCCGTTCAAAGTTAACCCGGAAACGCATTTCAAAACCAAAATCATCGTTGTTAATCGTCCAATCATCTTCAGCATTGACGACTTTGCCATCGGCGTAATGGTAGTTAGAGGAGACGATGTCGTAGCCATTGCCTTCATTGATGACTTTTCCGCTAGTGGAGACTGACTCTGGGGGACCGAATAACCAATTGATGGTGTCCACATCGTGAATGTGTTGGTCCAATAAACAACCACCAGATTTGTCTTTTTTAAGCAGCCAATTTTCCCATGACCAAATAGGTGTGGTGCCACCACGGAAGAAGGAACCAGCTACGACCTTGCCATACCGACCTGAATCAATGGTTTCTTTGACATATAGGTAGCTAGGGAAAAAGCGTAAGGTTTGACCAATCATCAATTGTTTGCCATATTTTTCTGAGGCATCAATCATTTCTTGAGCGGCTTCAGAAGAAATCGCCATTGGTTTTTCGCAGAAAACAGGCATCCCAAGCGACATAGCTTCCACTGCCTTTGGTGAATGCAGATAAGTAGGTAGGCAGAGATCCACATAGTCCAAATCTTCTTTTTCAATCATTTCTGCCATATCTTGGTAGAACGTGTATTGACTGAAATCCACTGGGCTGACACCTGTCGGTAAGTTTCCCTCAACTAAAGCCCCGCCTTGTTTCGCCTCATCTACATCACAAATGGCGACGAGTTTAATGGGAAATCCTTCTTCTTCTAAACGAAGATAATTTTGTAAATGCGAGTTTCCCATAAATCCTAATCCGACTAATCCGACTTTTAACATCTATCTAACCTCCTAGTTTGTGTAAAACGTTTTCTTTATGCACGTCCATCATAGCAAGAGAAGGCTTTTGGAAGATTTAGAATGAAGGCTTTAGTTTTTGCACAAAAAGCCCAACTCATTTTCCGAACAGTTTGTGAAAAATTCTGTTTTATGAGAAGGCTCGAAATTTTATACAAAAAGGCCAACAATCAGTGACGGACTATTCAAATAGCTCTTTTAAGGTAATAATGAGGGTGTTGAAAGCGATTTTTATTTCACTTGACAGACGTTATGAATGTTATTCTATATAATGTAGCTCTAAAGCTCGTACCTGAAAATGAATGGTGGTAATAACATGACACAACTTGACGGAGAAAATATTGAAGACAAACTACAGAGGCCTAATTTTTTAATCGAGGTCGAGAACATCATTACGGTGTATTACAATGAGTTCACGAAAAGTTACTTTTTTGAGGGCGAGAAACATGATTTTTGGGAGTTTGTCTACGTGGACAAAGGGGAGATTGAAGTCTCGGCAGATGGCATTAATTATCAATTGTCAGAGGGGGATATTATTTTTCATCGACCCAATGAGTTCCACACTGTTGGTGGTAATGGGATTGTCGCTTCCAATGTGCTGGTGATTAGTTTTATTTGCCAATCAACAGCTATGGCCTTTTTTGATCAGAAGATCATGACCTTAACGGAAAATGAGCGGAAGTTATTAGGCCGTTTTATCGGTGAATCAAAAAGTGTGTTTGTCAGTGATTTAGGCCGCTTGTATCAGCAAGATAATCGTTTGAAAAATCCTTTAGTCGGTGCCGAACAGATGATGTATCTCTACTTGCAACAATTTTTAATAACCTTGATTCGGGTAGAATTAGATCCAGTTAATCTGCAACGTTCTTCTGGATTATTAAAAAAGAATTTTCGTGATGACGTTATTAATCAGATCGTCATCTACTTGGAAAAAAATTTATCCGATACGATTCTTTTAGACGATCTGTGCAATGAATTTTATTTAAGTAAAACCTATTTAAAACGCTTCTTTAAGAAGGAGACAGGGTATACGGTCATGCAGTATTTAAAAGCTCTGCGGATGGAAGCGGCTAAAAAATTAATTCGTGAAGCCAACTTGAGTTTTACGGAGATTTCCCAATTAACGGGGTTTGATTCCGTTCATTACTTTTCGACGAGTTTTAAAAAGTATGAGGGGCAGACTCCCAGTGAATATCAACGCTCAATTAAAATTTACGAAGCAAACACGTAAAAGCTCTTCCGTTTGCCAGAGAGTCGGGGATGATTGACCAGAAATTGGTCACCTATATACATCCCGTAAAATAATCCGGACATATAGTTCCACTGGATTATCAACATAATGACGAACAAAGAGTGGTGCTTTCAGCTTCTTTTTAGTTGGAAGTTTAACGACTGATCGTCATTATTTAATAGGAGCTATATAGATCTAATTGAAAGCGCCAACTTTTGTGAACGTTGTTTTTCTTTAAACCTTAAACATTTAAAGAAGAACGTTAAAAATATGGAAAAGGGAGGCAGTAAGTATGGAAAAGGACACAGTGAAGGGATTTAGAAAAATGCGAGGTAAATTAGTTTTATTGGGAATGTTGAGCGTGGCAGCACTGGCAGTAGTGGGGTGTGGCAAGCAAGAAGCAGGTGGTGAAAAGGGTGGTAAGACCGAAATTTCTTACGGTTTGTGGGATAAGTCGCAAGCGCCAGTTTTTGAAGAGGTGGCCAAAGATTTTGAAAAAGAAAATCCTGATATCAAGATCAAAGTGGAAATCACCCCTTGGGCTCAATACTGGACAAAATTAGAAACAGCGATTACTGGAAAAAATGCTCCAGACGTTTTTTGGTTAAACATTCCCAAGTCAACAGATTATATTGAAGCAGGCGTTGTTGCACCTCTCGATGAATTTGAGTTGGACGTGACCAACTTCCCAGAACAATACTTAGAATCCTATACAAATGATGGCAAATTATATGGTGTTCCTAAGGATTTTGATACCAATGGTTTATGGTATAACAAAAAAATCTTCGATGACGCTGGTGTCGCTTATCCTGATGATACATGGACCTGGGAAACGTGGCAGTCAGTTGCGAAGAAATTGACAGATGTCGATAAAGGGATTTATGGAATGGCCACACCTGTTACTTGGCAGGGCGGCTACTATGAAACGATTTATCAAAATGAAGGCCAACCTTTTACAGATGATGGCAAAAAATCGGCCTTTGATCAACCGGCGACAATTGAAGGGGTCGAGTTTTGGCATAAGTTCCAAGAAGAAGGCTCGGCTGTTCCACTTGAAATGATGGCCAACAGTAGTCAATCGGAGTTATTGCAGTCAGGTAAGGCGGCCATGGCAATTGACGGTTCTTATATGACACCAGTCTTCTTTGGGGAAGACTACGGCAAAGAAAACTTAGATGTGGCTCCATTGCCAAAAGGAAAAGTCAGAGCCACAACGTCTAATGCCTTGGCCAATGTAATGTCGGCCCACACTAAAAATAAAGAAGCGGCTGCGAAGTGGATCGCCTATTTATCAACAGAAGAAGTCAACAAAAGAGTAGCTGAAACAGGGGTGGTGATCCCAGCGTATGACGGTTCTCAAGAAGCCTGGGTTAACGCGTACCCAGACAAGAACATCCAAGTGTTTGTGGATGCCGTTGAGTATGCAGTGCCTCTGCCAAATAATAAAAATGGCATGGCGGCCATCGCCATTGAAACGGAGATTTTTAATGAAGCGTGGTTGGGGAATATGACAGTCAAAGAAGCTGCCGCCAAGTATGTGGAGCAGGCAAATGCCTTATTAGCGAAATAGTAAAGGGTGACTAGGATGAAAAAAGGAGCCATCACGATTTTTGGCAAAAAATATGACAAAGAAGGACTTTTCACCGCAATTCTCTTTGCCTCGCCTTTATTGTTGGGGATATTGATTTTCTATTTAATACCAATGGTTCAAAATGCGTTTTATTCGTTTACTCAATGGGGGCAATTCGGTGGTTATACTTTCACCGGATTGGCCAACTATCAAAAGTTACTGACAGATCCAACAGTGCTATCGGCGTTGAAAAATACGATTACTTACGCCGTTTTCACCGTGCCATTAGGGGTGGCTATCTCAATTGTCATCGCCGTCTTACTGAACAATAAGATTAAAGGAATCAGTTTTTACCGAGTGATTTATTTTTTGCCGGCCGTGACGATGACCTCAGCCGTGGCGATGATTTGGAAATGGATGTTTAACTCTGAGTATGGCATTATCAATCAACTGCTATCGATGATTGGGATTGCCGGGCCCAACTGGCTGACGGACAGTCGTTGGGCGATGATCGCTTTGGTGATGGTCGGCGTTTGGAGTTCGTTAGGAACCTCCATCGTGTTATATTTAGCCGGGCTACAAGGGGTGTCCAGCAGTTTCTATGAAGCCGCTGATATGGACGGGGCAGGACCTATTCGCAAGTTTTTCTCAATCACCCTGCCCTTGTTAACGCCGACTGTTTTCTTTAATTTGATCACCTCGCTGATCTCTGCACTGCAAGTATATGATTTGATTTTCTTAATGTACTCCGAAACAAACCCAGCATTAAAGAGTGTTCAATCATTGTCGTACTTATTTTACCGCAATGCCTTTGTCTATAATGATAAAGGCTATGCTGCAGCAATTTCAGTGGTTCTACTATTGATTACACTATTGATCACCGTGATTAATTTCCGTTTCCAGAAAAAATGGGTTCATTATTAACGATTGGAGAAAAAACATGAAAGAAGCTAAAGGTAGTAAAAAGATCGGGGTACATATCCTGTTAATTTTAGGCTCAGTGATGATGGTGTTTCCTTTCTTGTGGATGGTCTTAACGGCCTTAAAAACCAATGGTGAGGCGATTGCCATACCGCCAACGTTTTTCCCAGAGGTGCCTCAATGGCAAAATTTTTCTAATATTTTTACGGAATTAAACTTTGGTCGCTTTTATTTTAACACCTTCATTTCAACGGCGGTTATTACAATCGGCCAAGTGTTCTTTTGTGCGATGGCAGCTTATGCCTTTGCCCGCTTGGAATTTCCCTTTAAGAACGGGTTATTCATTCTGCTATTATCGGTTTTAATGGTACCGGGGCAAGTATTTTTAATACCGCAATATTTGATTGTTCAAAAGCTAGGACTGTTGGATTCAATTCCAGCGTTATTTCTACCAGGGCTGTTTTCGGCCTTTGGCACCTTTTTATTGCGGCAGTTTTTCATGAGTATTCCCAAAGAAATTGAAGAGGCGGCGATTATTGATGGGTGTTCGCGCATAAAGATCTTTTTTACCATCATCTTGCCTCTATCAAAATCGGCGTTAATTTCCCTGTCAATCTTTTCCTTGTTGTATGGTTGGAACTCGTTGTTGTGGCCTTTAATTGTCAATACCTCTCCTGAGAAGATGACTTTATCGGCAGGGTTAGCTTCCCTAAGCGGGCAACATGCGACCGCTTATCCGATGTTGATGGCAGGGACTTTTTTAGCCATTGTGCCATTGATTATTGTGTTTTTGATTTTCCAAAAACAATTCATTGAAGGCATTGCCTTAAGTGGTTCCAAGAGTTAAGTGAGATGTCGATTAGCATCTAGAGGAAGTTATATTCTTTCATATATCCTAAGAAAAGGGAGAGGAAGCCCTCTCTCTTTTTTTCTAACGATAAGAGATAGCTTTTCTGATTCCCAGATTTCTAATAGAGGACTTAGTATGTATAGAAAAAGTTTTTTTAAGGGATATAGGGTGTTCAAGAAGCTTCTTGACTGAGATAATCATGGGGAGAATAGCAACTCATCCAAAGATGAAAGGATGGAAAAAATGACAATAAAATTTGGCATCATTGGCTTAGGCAATCGTGGCAGTAAATTTGCTTTGCACACGCTTATCCCTCACGGTGACATCGAGGTCGTGATGGTAAACGACGCCAGAGGCAATCATTTTGAGTTGTTTGCAGAGAAAGGGATTGCGACGACGACGGACTATCGTGTATTGCTTGAAAATCCTGAGGTAGAAGCGGTCTTTATCGCAACACCAGACGACACTCATGGTGAAATTGTCTTAGAGGCGATTAAGCATCAGAAACACATTATTTGTGAAAAACCACTGGAAATCAGTGAAGAAAAAGTCCGAGAATTGGAAGTTGCCTTGAAGGACTACCCTAAAGTCTTTTTAGTGGGCTACGTCTTGCGCTATGCGCCCCTTTATGCCAAAGCAAAAGAGTTGATTGCCAGTGGGATTATCGGCGAGATCTTCTTAGCCAATGGCATTGATCATATCGATTACGGTGGCTATGCCTTCTTCCACGATTGGCACCGAACCCAAGCAAAGGCCCATAGCTTACTGTTGCAGAAATCAACCCATAGTTTGGATATTCTCAACTGGTTGATTGATGCCGAACCGACACAAGTTGCTGGCCTAGGTGGGTTAGAAGTCTTTGGCGAACCTGGTGCTGTTCGTAAATTTGGCGGGCCGTTAATGGAACCTTTAAATTGTCGGAGTTGTCCGCTTCAGTACGAGTGTGAAGAAAGTTTATTAAACGTTAAACTCCACAAAGGTAAGGATTGGCAAGCGGATTGGCCGGATAATTGCGTGTTTGAGAGTGAAATTGACGTCCAAGATCATCAAGCCTTACTGGTTAACTATCGCAATAAAGTCAAATTAACCTATTCGATTTGTCATTTTAGCGCCTATTATCGTCGTGAGTTTCAATTTTTTGGCACGAAGGGGGAATTGTATTTTGACGATGAACGCAATAAAATCATCGTTGACGACCGCCTTAAAGCTGAGAAATTAGAGTACACGATTATCGACAATGGTGGCCATGGTGGTGGTGATGAAGAGATGATCTTAGAGTTTATTCGTTGTGTCAAAGAAGGGTGTCAGCCGCGCTCAAATTTGACTAGTAGTGCCAGTGTCACACGCTTGGTCTTAGGGGCTCAAAAAGCGATTGACGACAATCGAATTGTGGCGATTGAATCAGGCCGCTAGTGCTTGAGGCTGGCGCCAGAATCAAAAAAAGATAGAAAATGAGGAGAGACTATGAAATTAGAAGATCAAGCAAGCCTGGCGCAAGTCAAGCAAGGGAACCTTGGCAAGGTGACGTTTTTAAGATACTCCTTAACGCTGCCTCAGGAGTATCAAGAGCAACAAGACGCTCTTTTAAGCGAAGTCATCGACTGGATTAAAGGGGCTGGCGTAACGAACTTGCATTCAGCGTCCGCTAGTTACGCCAAAGGCAAAAAGGTGTTGGTCATTACGCTGTCCTTTGCCGAGAACGTCTTGGCAAACCTTTTGCTTAATTTAGAAAGTGTCAAAACGGGTTTTGTTAAAAAGAGTGAAATCGCTGGAACCAAGGGACTTTACAGCTTTAATTCCGAAAGTGAAACAGCCTTTACCTCGGATTGTATTCAGCCACCAGCTTATCAAGTGGTGCCATTAAATGGTGCTAATCGCGAGTGGTTAAACGTGATTAATACTAGTTTAGCGACAGGTGAAGTGGAGGTGCTCTCATGAAAGTTGGGATTGTCGGATGTGCGCATATGCACGTTGAAAGTTATATTCGTTGTCTCAAGGAATTAGGGGTCCCTTTGACCGGTGTTTACGATCACCATTTAGAAGCCGGTCAAGACTGTGCCAAACGTCATGATTTGCCTTTTGTGGTCAGTTTAGAGCAATTATTAGCGGGCTGTGACACGGTCGTCATTTGTTCGGAAAATAAGTATCACAAAGAGCAGGCTGTGGCGGCTGCTAATCATGGCTGTCATGTGATTGTGGAGAAACCAATGGCCTTGACCGTGGCAGAAGCCGATGAGATGATCACCGCGGCTGAGGCCAATCAAGTGACCTTATTGGTCTGTCATCCAGTGCGGTTTGCGCCGACGATGCAAGAGCTAAAAGTCGCCGTTGAAGAGGGGCAATTAGGCGAAATTTATGCCATCAATGCGAGTAATCATGGGAAGATCCCAGGTGGTTGGTTTGTGGAAAAAGAGTTATCCGGCGGTGGCGCGATTGTCGACCACACCATCCATATTGCTGATTTGGTTCATTGGTTATTTAACTTAGAGATCGAGAGTGTCTCAGCTAATGGGGTGACGGCTGTCAGTGATATTCCCACAGAGGATAGTGGCTTGTTACATGTTCGCTTTAAAACAGGGGAAGTTTTGAGTTTAGATACGTCATGGAATCGACCGGAACATTATCCAGTTTGGGGCGATGCCGTCTTGGAAATCATTTCTGAAAAGGGGCGGACGGTCGTTGACGGATTTGGGCGCAAGGCAGAACTCTTCCAAAGTGGGGATAACGCCAATCAGTGGGTCTATTATGAAACAGATATGGACATGGCCATGTTTAAAGTCTTTAAACAGGTTATTGAAGAGGATTTACCGTCACCAGTTGATGGCAAGGCTGGTCGCTTTACAATCGAAATGTTTCAACTGGCGTATGAAGCCATCAACCAACAAAAAAGAATCGAGGTTTAACGATGAAAATAGGGATTAACAGTTGGACATTGCCAACAAATTTAACGATAGAAGAAACCTTCAAAGTGGCTAAGGAAGCAGGTTTCGAAACAATCGAACTAAACATGGCGGAAGACGTCAAACACGAGACGATCGTCTCAGAATTAGGCTTGGAAGACAGTCCCCATGTCACCTTGAAGATGAAGGCAGACGAACTACAAGCAATCAAACAGCTGGCAGATCAGTACGAGCTGCCAATTTCAAGTGTGGCGACAGCCCTTCACTGGAAGTATCCCTTAAATTCTCCTGATCCAACGATCCGTGAGCAAGGAAAAGAAGTCGCGCGCCGCATGATCGATGCCTGCCAAATTTTCGGTGGGGATACGGTTTTAATTGTTCCCGGAATTGTCACAGCTGACAATGATTATGAGACCTGTTACCGCTTGGCTCAGGAAGGCCTTCGCGAACTAGCCCCTTATGCTGAAGCAAAGGGGATCGTCATCGGGGTTGAAAACGTCTGGAATAAGTTTTTATACAGCCCTTTAGAGATGCGTCAGTTCATAGATGAGATAAATCATCCTTTTATTAAAATTTACTTTGACGCTGGCAATGTCTTACAATTTGGGTTTCCCCATCAATGGGTCAGCATTTTAGGTGAGCGAATTGCAAAGGTTCATGTCAAAGATTTTAACACAACTGTAGGAAACATCACAGGTTTCACGAATTTATTGGCCGGTGATCTGGACTGGCCACGCTTGATGTCGGCCTTGAAAGAAAGTGGTTATGATGGCCCAATTACAGCTGAGTTAAGCCCTTACAAAGAAGCTCCATTACAATTAGCTAAGGATACGATGAAAGCGATTGATATTATTATCAATTTGGCTTAAATCCCTTTATAATAGAGGGAGTAGACTTGGCCAGCACGAGAGATGATGACGTCAGAGACTCATCATCTCCCTGGCCCAAGAATGTCATAAAAGGTGGAGGGATTGTCAATGAGTAAAGAACTGGATCAGTATTTAGCTGATAATTTGGCGGATCTTAAGAGCAGAGGACTTTACAATGAAATAGAACCATTAGCAAGTGCCAATGGTCCGATCATCACAATCGGACAACGGCAATTAATTAATTTGTCTGCCAATAACTATTTAGGCTTAGCGACGGACAGTCGGGTTGTGGCGGCTGCTAAGGCTGGTTTGGAAAAATGGGGAGCTGGAGCTGGAGCGGTTCGAACGATAAATGGGACCTTGCAGGTCCATTTAGACTTAGAACAAGAACTGGCTCACTTTAAGGGGACCGAAGCGGCGATTGCCTATCAGTCTGGTTTTAATTGTAATATGGCAGCGATTTCAGCTGTTATGGGAAAAAATGACGTGATTTTGTCAGATGAACTGAACCATGCCTCAATCATCGATGGCTGTCGTCTTTCAGGGGCTAAAATCATTCGGGTGAATCACTCGGACATGGCGGATTTTAGAGCCAAGGCTCAGGAAGTAAGGTCATCTGGTCGTTATGAGAAGGCGATGTTTATTACAGACGGAGTTTTCTCCATGGATGGGGATATTTGTAAATTACCAGAGATAGTTGCCATTGCCAAAGAGTTTGATTTAATGGTCTATGTGGATGATGCCCATGGTTCAGGTGTTTTAGGTCATGGCCATGGCACGGTTAAGCATTTTGGTTTGGAAAAAGAAGTCGAATTTCAAATTGGCACGTTGTCGAAAGCGATCGGCGTCGTCGGCGGTTACGTGGCTGGGACTCAAGCGTTAATCGACTGGTTGAAAGTGCGTTCGCGGCCCTTTTTATTTTCCACGTCAATGACGCCAGCAGATGCTGCTGCCGCGATCCAATCCTTGCAGATTTTGGATCAGGACACCCGCTTAAATGATGCGTTATGGGAGAATGCCAATTACTTTAAGACTCAATTAAACCAGCTGGGCTTCGATACAGGGATAACAGAAACACCCATTACGCCAGTGATGATTGGCGATGAACAAAAAGCTCAGGAATTTAGTAAACGTCTTTATGAGGAAGGCATTTACGTTAAATCGATTGTCTTTCCAACGGTTCCCTTAGGCACTGCTCGTGTGCGCAACATGCCAACGGCTGGTCATACGAAAGAGATGTTGGATCAGGCCGTGGCAGTCTATGAAAGAGTGGGTCGGGAATTTGATTTAATCTAAGGGATCGCTTTAATAAAGGCAACAAGTGAAGAGAGGAGCCTAAGAAATGAAAAAAATATTGATTACAGGTGCCTTAGGACAAATTGGATCAGAATTAACCCGGGCACTGCGAGGAAAGTATGGCGTAGAAAACGTGATCGCCACGAGTAATGTGGCAGATGACTCTTCAACCATTCCCAATGAGGGGCCCTTTGAGCTGTTGGATGTGTTGGATTACCAGCATTTTCTGGCGATTGCTCAAAAATATCAAGTCGATACCTTGGTCCATTTGGCGGCACTGCTATCTGCCGTGGCAGAAGCCAAACCGCAGCTCGCTTGGAAGGTCAACATGGAAGGAACACTTAACGCCTTAGAGGTGGCTCGTGAAATGGGGCTACTCTTTTTCACTCCTAGCTCAATCGGCGCTTTTGGACCTAGCACGCCGAAAGATTTAACCCCTCAAGTGACGATCCAGCGGCCGACGACGATGTATGGTGTCAATAAAGTAGCAGGCGAACTGTTATGCGATTATTACCATGAGCGATTCGGTGTCGATACTCGGGGAGTTCGTTTTCCTGGCTTGATTTCTTACTTAACCCCGCCTGGAGGAGGAACAACCGACTATGCCATTGAAATTTGTTACGAAGCAGTCAACCAAGGCCGGTACGAATGTCCCCTTTCAGCTGACACTCGATTGGACATGATGTACATGCCAGATGCTATTCAGGCGATCATTGATTTGTTAGAGGCTGATGGTGCTAAACTGATTCACCGTAATGCCTTTAATATCAGTTCCATGAGTTTTACACCAGCGGAAATAGCGGCAGAAATTAAAGATATTTATCCGCAGTTTGAGATGACCTACAAGGTGAATCCACTGTTGCAGAAAATTGCCGACAGCTGGCCTAACAGCTTGGATCCGACGTGTGCCAAAGAAGAGTGGGGCTTTGACTATGAGTATGACTTAAGAGGGATGTTGACAGACATGTTCGCCCATATCCCCCATGAAGAAGCTCAAGTGGCAAAATCTAAGGTATTGATTTAAAAAACCACCACCAGCCGAAATCAGCTGGTGGTGGTTTTTAAGGGCGCTTTTGTTTTTTTTGTTTGTCGCGTTGACGCTTGTCTAAATAGGCCAACTCTCGCTGAAGTTTTTGATAGTCTTTAAATCGAAGGCTGCTTAAGGTGCCTTCAGCAATGGCCTGATTGATGGCACAGCCTGGTTCATTGCTGTGACGACAATCGTTAAAGCGACACTCTCTAGCTAAGTCAGCGATGTCTTCAAAGGTCTGATCCAAGTGTTCATCGGTAGACCATAAACCAAATTCTCTCATACCTGGTGTGTCGATGAGCCAAGCCTCTTGAACGGCTAATAAGTTGCGAGAGGTCGTCGTGTGACGCCCTCGATCATCGTCTAGGCGAATCTCTCCGGTTAATTGAAGCGTCGTACCTGCCAGTTGGTTAATTAATGTCGATTTGCCAATTCCCGAGGAACCGACCAAAGCAATGGTGCGGTAGTTGGTCAGTCGCTGGCGCAATGAGTCTAGACCAAGACCAGTTTTTGC
Source organism: Vagococcus allomyrinae (assembly GCF_017829975.1). Lineage (GTDB taxonomy): Bacteria > Bacillota > Bacilli > Lactobacillales > Vagococcaceae > Vagococcus_D > Vagococcus_D allomyrinae. The sequence goes on from NZ_JAEEGA010000013.1 coordinate 140,407, forward strand.
GCTGCAAGTTAAGACGTCAATTCCCGGGTGCTCATGTTGAATGGCTTTAACCGTTTCTGCTGAATCTGGCATCAAGTCTGCTTTAGTTAAAACGATGACCGGCAAGGCTCCACTGTCCCAAGCATTGAGAATATAGCGATTTAAACGCGGTAAATTGAGGTCGTGATTTAAACTCATAATCAACCAAATTTCATCCAAATTAGCCGCAATCACCTGTCGTTGATCTTGGTTTCCGGCAACGTTGCGGACAAAGCTAGAGCGTCTGGGAATAATCTGCTGAATCACTTGCCGCTGAGGATCGGTAATCACCCAGTCACCAACAGCAGGTAAATCGTACTTTTCGCTAATTGCATGGGAAAGTTTCCCCGTTAATTTTAAGTGACACGGGCCTGCTGGTGTCAACCCTTGATAAGTATTTTGGCCAGTGGTGATAATTCTGGCTAGGCATTGTTTTTTTTCGTCGCTTAAAGGCTCGTGGCCTTCTTGCCAACCTAAATGTAATAATGTATTCAATCAGTTCTCCTTTTCTTGGAGAAGATGGCTTAGATGTCCTGCTCCTCCGTGTGTTTGTTGTGACGAGCTGTCATGGTAGTTTCCATTGTTTTTTTCATATCCATCATCCTTTCGGTTCTTGATTGAATCAAGTTGTTAGGGCCATTAGATCCCAGCTTTAAGCTGTGGGAACTTATGGCAGCTACAGGCAAATTATCTCAGACTCTCCTTTATTATGCAAGGGCTTTTTTAGACGTCATCGCAGAGGACTTCCTTGAGTTCTTCTGCCGGCACATGGGCCAAGCCCCATTGACAAATAATGTCAAGCACGGGAATAATCGAATGGCCCTTCGTTGTGAGCTGGTATTCGACCCGTGGTGGGACTTCCGGGAAAACCTTTCGTTGAATCAAGCCATCTTGCTCCAATTCTCGCAGTTGATTGGTTAAGATTTTATTGGAAATAGCGGGGAGACTGCGGGACAATTGATTGAAGCGGGCAATCTGATTGTCCGCAATTTCATAGAGTAGGTAAATTTTCCACTTGCCTTGAATCAGCTGCATGGTGGCGTCAAATTCGTTTAGATACATGGTTTATGCTCCTTTATGGTTACCCTCAGGTTACTGGGTAACCTGAAAGTGCGTACTAGTATTTATGTATATTCAATGTATACTAATTCCATGAATACGTCTACTCGTAGATCAAGGGAGGAAATACAATGTCACAAGAATTAATCGTGATTACAGGTGCTAGCAGTGGATTTGGCAAAGAGATGGCCCACTTATTTAGCGCGAAAGGGCATCCGCTGCTGTTGATTGGCCGTCGTCAAGAAAAGATGACAGAGTTTCATTTACCGAAGACACTGGTGAAGCAAGTGGATGTTAGTGATCGACAAGGCTTTGCCGAGGCCATTCAAGAGGCGGAAAAGCTCTATGGACCTGTCGACTTATTGGTCAATAACGCTGGTCAGATGTTGCTGGGAGACGTTGCTAATCAAGATCCAGAAGAGTGGTCCCGCATGTTGGATACGAACGTCTTAGGAACGCTTAATGGCATCAGCTGTGTCTTGGCAGGGATGAAGGAGCGTCAGCGAGGCACGATTGTGAATGTGTCGTCGATTGCCGGGTTTAAAGCCTTTGGCAACCATGCGGCCTATTGCGCAACGAAATACGGTGTTCACGGTTTGACCGAAACCGTTCGGTTGGAAGGGGCTGAGTCGAATGTCAGAGTTCTGTTGATTTCGCCAGGCGCTGCTGAGACGGAATTATTAAACCACACTACCAATCAAGAGATGAAAGATGGCTACCATGACTGGAAAGAAACGATGGGCGGAGTGGCGCTAGACCCACTAAAGGTGGCTGAAAGTGTGGCTTTTATGTATGAGATGCCTCAAAGCGTCTCAATTCGTGAGCTGGTCATTGCGGCGACGAAACAGGATAATTAGGCATAAGCGGAAAGGCTGGGAAACCAGTCTTTTTGTGTATCCGGTGCAGGTCGCGCCAAGCAATTGGTAAGTGATTTGTTGCGATGTTATTTAATGGTTGGCGAAAAAAGTGGTCATGTCGGGTTAAACCTGACATGAAAAAATCCGATTTTGTCTTTTAAAATAAGTAAATAGACTGACTGTATCAGTGTTATCGTGATGGTGATGAGGTTTAAACTGTTATTTTAGCTGATCCTGTTAAACCCGGCATCAATGGAAATGGAAAAACTGATTTTGTTATGGATAAGGACTTCTATCGCGAGCGTCTTGTCTATAAGTGACCAAAGAGCGACTATTTATCAAGTTGTTATGTAATAATTGGCGAAAAAAGTGGTCATGTCGGGTTAAACCTGACATAAAAAAATCCGATTTTGTCTTTTAAAATAAGTGAATAGACTGTCTGTATCAGTGTTATCGCGGTAGTGGTGAAGTTTAAACTGTTATTTTAGCTAATCCTGTTAAACCCGACATTCCCTCGAGATAAATGAAGGGGAAAGTTATTTATCCTGTTTGCCAATGGTGAACGTCCTTTTCAGGTCCAACTAAAAACTGACTAATGACATACTTACTATGATTTATAGCATAATCATCCGTGATTGTCGAAGTTATAATAGTCTTAATAACTAGTTAATTTTCCAGAAAGGGAGTGAACCTTCCAGAGGCTCCTCCGAGATCACAGACGACTTCAACTACCTAAAGAAACCAACGGTTAGCTTCAATGAAAGTTAGTGGCAAAACGGGAAAGTTAAGCTGTTCTGGAGAAAATGGCTGTTAACACCATAATTAGCGTTAAAAGTCTATTAATTTTCTGAAGGAAAGAGTAACATAGGAAGTAATTAGATCTCTCCCTATGTTGGTGGATCAATCAGGAGGTTAACAGATGGAAGAAACACAACAATTAAAGCAAATTGCGGCCTATGCCCAAGAAGTACTGGAAAAAGATGCCTCAGGTCATAGTATGGATCATATTGAACGGGTAGTTAAAATGGCTCGACGTTTGGCAGCAAGTGAGGCCTGCGATCATTTTTTGGTAGTGGCTAGTGCTTATTTACACGATGTGATCGATGATAAGCTAGTGTCAGATGTGGCGGTAGCTCGTCTTGAACTACAGGCGTTTCTGTTGTCAATTGGCGTCGACTCAGGTCAAGTTCAAACGATTTTTTATATCATCGATCATGTGTCATTTAGCGCCAGTATCGGCAAAGAACCAGAAGAACTGACGATTGAAGCGCAAATTGTTCAAGATGCAGATCGTCTGGATGCAGTAGGCGCCATGGGGATCGGGCGCACCTTTTATTACGGCGGTCATACGGGGCATAGGATTTACGATCCAGCGATACCGCCTCGTCAGTTAAAAAATAAAGCAGAGTATCGAGTTAATGAAACAGTTATCAATCATTTTTATGAAAAATTATTGTTATTACCTGATAAGATGCATACCCCATTAGCTCGCCAAATTGGCCAGGAACGTCAACAAGTGATGGAAGTATTTTTAGCTGCTTTTATGAAGGAGTGGCAAGGCGAATAGTCAAGTTGAGAGAGGAGAGACAGACAGATGACCGAAGCTCTGATGGCAGGCGTCTTTAGTGGTTTGGATTGGTCCCATCAAGATCTGCGTGGGCGAGATTTTAAAGATGCGACCTTTAAACAGATGGATTTTAGCGGAGCGGACTTTAGTGGGGCCGACTTGACGAACGTGTTGTGTCGTGACTGTCAGTTTGTTGGCGCCGATCTAAGTAATTGCCAGTTAGTTGGGGCCGATTTACGCGGGTGTAATTTAAGGGACAGCCGCTTGTTCGGCGCTAACTTATATCGCGCAATTTTAGAAGAGGCAGAGTTGTCAGGGATTCAAGCGGATCAAGGGACGCAGTTTTTCCATCTTCACTGCCCGGAAAAGGGGGCCTTTGTGGCCTATAAGAAGTGTTTTGACGATCGCGTGGTGCAATTGCTGATTCCAGCCGAGGCCCGGCGAACCTCGGCAACGGATAGCAGTTGTCGCTGCGAGTACGCTAAAGTTTTGACCATTAAAAGCATTGATTTTAGTCAAGAGTATCGCGATGCTGTGTCTTACGCCGACCAAACCTTTATCTATACGGTGGGAGAACTGGCGGTTGCGGAGAATTTTAATCCGGATCGCTGGGCAGATTCAACTGGCGGGATTCATTTCTTTATGACTCGAGCAGAAGCGATTGCCTATTTGTAAAAATGTGGAGGGATTGTCATGGAAAAAGGGAGCATTAAAAAGCAGGGGAAGGATTTAATTGTCACTTGGCACGTCGATCTCTCGATCAACCTAGCTAATGTTTGGCGTTTAGTAACAACTGACAAGGGATTAGCCAGTTGGTTTCCAGAGTTAAGAGTGGGAAGCTTGGCTGAAGGAGGCCACTTAGTATTTGTGATGACGGAAACCGAACAACTGAACATGCCGATCTTCAGTTATCACGAGTTGGCAACCATCGGATTTGAATGGGGAGAAGATCAGGTAACCTTTAGATTGACACAGTTATCTCAGGAACAGACCCGACTTGAGTTAGCAGAAACGCTAACTGCAGTGACCGAGCATACACCTCGTGATCTAGCGGGCTGGACCCTTTGTTTGGAGAGACTAAAAAAAGGCAGTCACGGTTTAGAACTGCCATTTTCTCAGCCGTTATTTGACGAATTGTCTCAGTATTACGCAGCCCAATTGCAACAACTTGACTAAGTCAACTTGTTTGTTAAACTAACAGCTAAACCAAAATGATCTGAAATAAGTGGGCCCCTTACGCCATTAAATAGAATCATTGAGCTAGCTATTGGCAACGCGTGGGAACAGAATACATAGTCAATGCGTATCGCTTGCTGGTTATCTTCCCAGCCAGCGATATTTTTTTCAACTGTAGCAGCCCCCTCTCTGTGATCAGCTAAATAAAAGGTGTCATACCAACCGCTTTTAGTGATCAGCTCATACCCTTCGCCGGTGATGTCAGCAGGATTGTTGAAATCACCTAATAGGAAGACAGGCACTGTAGCAGAGAGCTTGATCGCTTTAGTCAAGCTGGCCCATTCGTAACGAAAACCTATGGACTGTTTTGGCTGCCACCATGAACAATGAACGGAATAAAACCAATAGCTCTGTTGCTGGATAGTGACTTTAATCCCCAAAGCTTTTCGTCGTTGGTAGTTATCGTAAGCCAATTCTGGAGGGGAGAGCAATAATTCAGCGACTTCTTCAATCGGGTGCAATGAAAGTAAGGCCAGCCCCTCGTCAAATTTATCATAGGCCAAATGAGTGGCGACCCAACGCCAGTGATAGGTCAGCCCTTTTTTTTCGAGAGCTGTTACTAATAGATTCAGGTAGTTATCAGGTTGCCAGGAGATCAGAGAACCGTCGGCCTGATGAAGTTGATTGACTTCCTGGAGTGCAATGATATCATAGCGTTCGCAGGCAATTTGCTCCGCTAGTGTGTCAATTTTAGTCAGTTGTTGGTCTTCTAGCCAACTGTGAGTGTTCAAAGTTAAGAGTTTCATCGGCAATCCTTTCCATATATGTTAGCGCTATAAGCTGTGTTATAATCAAGTTTAAAGGAGGCTGAGCCATGTCACTAGAGCATTTAATTATCGAACATAAACCAATTCTGAATCAAAATGATCTGGATACGTTGTTATTGATCGATCATCATTTAGGGGAGTGTGCTGATTTAACCATTGTTGAGCTAGGTCAAAAAGTGCACATGTCCAAATCCTATTTACTAAAGCTAAGTCAAAAACTAGGCTTTTCGGGGTATTCGGAATTTCGTTATTACTTGAAGCAGTTGCAAGCACGTAAAGTCGTAGTTCCTATGACAATGTCCGCTCAGGAATTGTTGATGAGTGATGTCCAAGTCACCAATGATCTGTTGGCCCAATTAAATTTTGAACCAATGGTTGACGCTATTCGTCAAGCAAATCACGTTTTTTGTTATGGGACAGGGGTTTCACAGCAAAGTATTGTCAGGCAGCTCTCAAAAAACCTGATGTCTGTTGGCAAAATTGTGGTGACATTGCCCACCCATACAGAATTTATGACCAATATCTCCTTAATGTCTCAGGACGACTTACTGATCATCGCCTCTCTGAGCGGAGAAACAGCAGAGATTATTGATGAATTGCGCTTGTTGAAGATGCGACAGGTAGACTTACTGGCAATTACCCAGTTTAAAAGTAACACGATCGCTAGCATCGCCAATTATAACCTTTTTTTCCAAACAACGCCCTATCAAATTGTCAATTCGGAAAGTGTTATTTACTCTTTCGTGACATTAGATTTAGCCGTTGATTCATTATTGAGGCATTATATTGATCATTTTAATCACAGTGAAAGGACTAAAGAATCTGAGGCCTAAGGCCCAGATTCTTTAGTCCTTTGCTTACCTTTCAGGGGAATAACAATAAGCTTGGCGCATACGGATGATCTCAGCCTCGCTAATCCCTAGATAGTGACAGATATAATCCAAGGGTGTGCCAGAAAGCCGAGTCATGGCGTCAAAAGAAGCTTGTAAATAACTTTCTTGGGTACTCATGGCATCGGCCAAGGCCTTTAAAACCATGGGATGGTCTGTGTATTGTTGGTATTCCTGCATGCGCTTGTGGTTGCGCTCTCGATTCATTTCAATGGTGAGCAGATAATCCTCAAAAATAGTCCTTGTTGGCACTCCCAATAATATGAGAATTAACGCTGTTCCGTAACCCGTTCGGTCTTTGCCGCCACGACAATGTTGAATCAAGGGGGCATTGTCAGGATTTTTGACTAAGGTCAGAAGCCCCTTAAACGCCGCAATTCCTAGTGGGTCTTCGACAAAACGAGCCATTTCTTCCGCCATACCTGCTCGTCCTTTTTCAAAGTAGGCTTGGGCGTCAGGGGACTCGGCGATTTTGAGTAACTGATCGATGCGTTCCTTGTCAGTTTCCATGCTGGCACTGGCTAATTCCGCCATACTGGCGTTGGGAGAACAGATGTATTCTTGGGCGGTGGCTATTTTTTTATTGGGTCGGCTATTGCGCTCCGCCAAGCTCCGGTAATCAATGATCGATCTAATGGCCATCGCTTCCAAATAGCGGCAATCCTCAGGGGGTAAAGGGAATAGATCATCGGAACGAAAGAGTAACCCGTAGCGGGTGATCTGCCCGTTGTCAGTTAAATAGCCACCTAAATCCCGTAAATTATTAAGCTGGACCATCACCTTGCGTTCGGCGATTAGGTAGTGGGTTGTTTCAGAGCGCAGATAGAAGTAGAGGCGCTGACTGGAATCAGGATCAGGAAACGTGATGGCCTGATCGGAAAAAGTTGCTAAAAATTGTTTGTTTTCAGTTGATAATGTGGGCTGGTTCCCTACAAAAAGCTCATAAGAAAGCCCATTTTTTTGACTTTTTGTGATGGTAAACTGTTGGTTTATTCGTTGGATAGTGAAGGGTTGTGAGCTCATAATATCACCTTTCTTGTTATAGTTGTGGTTCTTGTTCGTCTTTTAAATTTTGCTTATCTAAAATTTTAATAAAGGGGATGTACAACAGCATAATCAAAACCATTTGAAAGATGCTAAAGGCCGCACCACGCCAAGAATTAGTCGAAATAGCTGCGCCGATAAAAGGGAAAGGCAGGCCCACATTTACGCCAGTGATTCGCGGCAAAATGCCTAAGAGCGTCGCCAGATAGGCAGAGGCCACGGAAATCACCGGCGCCAGAGTCATGGGAATAAAAATAACGGGATTTAAAATCATGGGAATCCCAAATTTCATCGGTTCGCTAATCCCGAAAAAGCCTGGCGCAATGGCAATTTTACCAACGGTTTTTAAATGTTTGCTTCGCGTCATAAGCAATAAAACTAAGGCTAAGGCCAGATGACGAGGGCCTTTAAACGTGTCGATAAAGGTTTTGGTAATAATGTTTGGCAAATCTGAGTGAGCCATAAAGGCTTCCAAATTAGCAATGTCTAAAGGTTGATATAAGGTATATAAGATAGCCGAAGTGGTCATGCTGCCGTGGATACCGAAAAACCACAAGACTTCAGAGAAAAACATTAAAAACATCAGCGCCCAAATCGAGCTGCCCATTCCTTCTAAAGGTTTTTGTAAGATGGCGTAAATAAAATCATGAATATTAGTGTAGGCAGTCAGCGAAAACAGCCAATTGACTAACAACATCAGCAAGCCAATGATAAAACCAGGGATTAAAGCGGCGAATGACGTTGACACATTTGGTGGGACCGAAGCAGGCATCTTTATAATCCATTTTTTATCGAGAATAAAGGCGTAGAGTTTGGTGACAACCATTGCGACAATCATGCCAACAAACATCCCTTTTGAACCTAAATAATCCAAGCTAATGGCAGAGATCGTGGCTTCCCCATCAACAAAACTGCCAATGGGAGTGACGATAAAAAAACTCATGAGGGCAAAAAGGACGGCCGTTGCTTTATTTTTACGATAGTGATCGGCCATTTCGTAAGATAAGGCCGCTACAACATAAATCGAAATCAAGCCCATGGTGATGGTTGTTCCTAGTTGCAGAACGGATTCAATACCGGTTTTGGCAATAAAGTCCTGGTAAGGGGGGATCCCTAAATTCGATAACAGAGCGGCTAAAGAGCCGACAGCAGTTAAGGGGAATAGTTTAAACATTCCTTGAGAAATGGTTTTAATAATGACATTACCAGAAAAAACACCCATATAATACTGTAATTTGTCTGAAACCTTAGCAGATGATTGATTCATTAATAATCCTCCTTGGATTGGAAACGTTATCGAACATGTTCTACTTTATTATAGTGGGCGCTAAAAAAATAACAATAGTTTGCAGAAACTAGGGATTTATTTGACAACCTAAGGATATTTCCATAAGCCGTGGAAATATCCTCAAGTTCAAGAAAAGCAGGGGAAAGAGGAGTGGTTAACTGGCCAAAAAAAGCCAGTCATTCTATTGAAGAACAACTGGCGTAAGGGTTAGATTGGTGTTGGTTTAAAGGTGATGGTACATAAGTCTTTGTAATGGAAGTGGTAGCTGGCTCTAAGTGAGTTGTTTTCAATTAGTGTCGTTGCAGTGTCCATCACATCTTGTTGATCGAAGCTCGGGTAATTTTTAGTATGTGACACTAAAGGTGGTAACTCTTTACGCGCTTCCTCAAGTAATAATTCTTCAATGTTTTCACGGTATGCCATTGTATGCAACCTCCTCTGCTTATCTACTATAACACGAATCTTGAGGGGAAAATAAATCATTCCTGCGACATTGTGACAAAAAGGGGCAACATTTTGTTTTATTGACGCCAAATTGTCACATTTCCAGAGAGGATTGGTCTGTTATTCCTCCCTTAAAACAAAAAATGGTAAGAAAGCCAATCATATTATTTTCATGGGGTTTGAAAAAGAGGTAAAATAACAGTGGAAGCTTAATAAGATGATTTATCAGAAAAGGGGTCATTGTTATGAGTCAGAGAAAAGAGAAGGAAAAAATAATTTTAGTTGGAGCCGGAGATGTGGGTTCCAGTTATGCATTTGCCTTAGTCGCCCAAAATATCGGCCGAGAATTGGGCATCATTGATTTGGATACGGGGAAGAGTGAGGGCGATGCCCTTGATTTATCAGACGGTTTGGCCTTTACCTCTCCTAAAAAGATTTATGCCGCGACCTATGATGATTGTAGCGATGCTGATTTAGTGGTAATAACAGCAGGGGCTGCCCAAAAAGAAGGGGAAACTCGTCTTGATTTGATCAATAAAAACTTAAAAATAACCAAAGGCATTGTCGACAGCATTATGGCGAGCGGCTTTGACGGGATTTTTCTGGTAGCCAGCAATCCGGTGGACATTTTAACGTATGCTGTTTGGAAGTTTTCGGGGCTACCGACAAATCGCGTGATCGGGTCAGGAACCTCCCTTGACAGCGCCCGCTTCAGACGAGCTTTGGCAAACTTAACAGATGTGGATGCTCGAGATGTCCATGCGTATATCATCGGCGAACACGGCGATACTCAATTCCCCGTGTGGTCCCATGCCAACATCGGTGGGTTACAAATTTACGAATGGGTCAGAGAGCACCCGGAAATTACTGAGGACAGCTTAATCGAGTTGGTGACAGGTGTTCGTGATGCTGCTTATAAAATTATTCAACGCAAAGGTTCAACGCACTACGGAATTGCCATTGCTTTGGCACGAATTACCAAAGCGATCTTTGATGATGAAAATGCCATCTTGCCGCTATCGGTTTATTTAGATGGTGAGTATGGCGAAAAAGATATTTACATCGGTTCACCGGCGATTATTAATCGCGAAGGCATTAAGAGCGTTCTTGAAATTCCCTTAAACGATTTGGAAAAACAAAAAATGCAAGACTCCGTTTCAACGATTAGAGAGATGCAAACGGGTGCCTTTGAAAAATTGAAATAAGCCAAAGAAGCAAGTAGCCAACAGGCCGCTTGCTTCTTTTAATTAGTGAATCGGAAAGCGTAAGACCGTCTTTAGTTTACTAGCCTCGACTTTTTCCGCATTGGATAAATAAATTTCTTTGTGGATATGACCGACCCGTTGAAGGCCATGCTCCTGACAGTATTGAGACATGATCTCAAAGCTGACTGGTTCAGAGTCATAACTTCCCACATGGAGCATCTGTAAATTTTTTCCTTCAGTAATGGTTTCTAACTGGACTCGTTCAGCCTGATCAGCCCCTATTTTTTTTACGACTCCCGCTTTAACGGCAGTCATTAACTCGGCGGTGACAAATTCTGGTTGGCGAATCATCAGGTGGTAAATAAACTGATCTTTATCCAAGGGCTGTCCGGGGACCGGTACTACTTTTGAATCCCAGAAGGCTTCAAGGGGGAAGACCGTATAATCAAAATAGCCCGCTGTTTCGATGCCTTTTTTAGGTGACATCTTAATGCCGTAAGAATAGGCGTAAAGGGCTTGAATAGCCGCCTTAAAGCCTGGACCATTAGGGTTCCCTTCCCCCTTTATCGTCAGGTACTGTAGGGGTGGCAGTTCAATCACTGTCGGGATAGCCTTTGGTAAATACAATTCCTTGTCTTTTTTGCGCCATTCGTATTTCATCTCTTTAACCTCCATTAGTGTTTATCGTGTTAAATTTAGTGTAAGCTCTCTAGCACAGGGGAGAGTCAAGGGGGAATGTTATGCAGGGCTAAAGGGAATCGACAATTGGGTTTCATACGAGTTGGGATTCCCCAAAAACGTTTTACCCGGCCCTTTTAGGTAGACTTCTCTTGAAGGGAAGTTTAGGCGGTAACGCTGTTTTTTTGCGTAATCCATAAGGGCCTTATAGGAACGAGAAAGGCTGTCATAACCGCCGTAATGGATCACTTGCAAGACAGGTTCTGCCGGCAGTTGCCAAAACTGGATGTTGGCATCCTTCAGTGTGAAGCGTTGCTTAACGGGCAAACAAACGCGAATGGTTGCTTGTTCTTGGTAGTTATCATCGTAAAGCAACGTCGTCACAGGGCCAGCGGTGTATTTGCCAGCGGCTTTGTACAACTGGCCAATCAGAGTGCCCACATCTTCGTAGCGACCGTAAAATTGTCGGCTAATCGTCAGCTGTGAAAGACTGTCGGTTTCTTCAATAAAGGCCTGCTTCTCCATTTTAGTGACCGTTTGTTGTCTGTTGATTTCTCGACTAAGGGCGTCGGTTAGCTCTTTGTCAGCTGCTATTCGCTGGTTGACCTGTTGTTGTTTTTCCTTTAAAAAGAATTGGAAATCTTCTGGGCCGCGGCTGTTTTTAAGGACATCTTTGATTTCCAATATGGAGAAGTCAAAGCGCCGTAAGAGGGAAATTTTAAGGGCTTGTTGGTAGTTAGCTTCATCGTAATAGCGATAGCCCGTCTGTTCGTCACGCTTATAAGGAATTAATAAGCCTTCCTTATCATAATAATGAAGGGTTTTAACCGTTAATTTAGTTATTTTAGAAAATTCGCTAATTAAGTACATCGAGAGACTCCTTTAATCCTATGATAAAGTAATCATAGCATATCTTACCAGAAAAAAAGAAGCCTCAAGAGGCTTCTTAACCAGCAAAGCGAGATTAGCCAAACATTGCCGTAAACAATTAGACACTTAGTTCCTTTTGGGTGGTGATAGGCGCTGCTGATTAGTTAGTGGCAACCACATAGCGAAACTTGATGCCGTTTGGATCATGAAAAACTAAGGCTTGTTCTTCTATGGTGAAGGGGTAGTTTTGCGTCTTCATGGCCCCTTGGGTCTCTGCCATGACTTGGTCAGAGACGTTAACTAAAATCTCGTTGATTCCCGGTGTTCCGTCTTGATTGTCAGGGAAGTTGCGGGTGGTCCAAATATTACCGGCAAATTGATGGTGATACCCATCTTTGCCATAAAAAGCGGCTTGCTGACCAAATTCTGTGGTAATGGTGAAGCCTAAGACCTCATGGAAAAAAGAGCTAGTTTCTGGAACAGTGGAGACGGCCAAATGAACATGGCCGATAAAGGTTTCATCGGCTAGGTGTTGGAATTCTTGAGTAGCCGCGGCTAACACCCCTTCCACATCCATCGCTTCGGTCACTCCGACGATAATCCCATTGTCACGGAGGTCCCATTGATCTTCAGGTTTGTCAGCGTAAACTTCAATTCCGTTTCCTTCAGGGTCAGCCAGATAAACAGCTTCGCTATAGCCGTGGTCGCTAGCACCTTGAATCGGGTATTGGCTGATCGCCAGATGACGTAGAAAATTGCCGAGAGCTGCGCGATTTGGCAGTAAATAGGCCACGTGATACAGGCCGCTTGTCCGCTCTTGAGGTTCCGTGGTGTGAACGAGCTCTAGCAAGATTTCCCCAGTGCGTTTAATCCCCAGCTTAACAGTGTCTTCGGTTTTTGCTAAAAGGGTTAATCCCATAGTCTCTTCATAAAACTGGGTCATTTTAGTTAAGTCTCTGGCATTTAAAGTGACGGTTTGAATTTTATAGTTATTTAAGTTCATTAGAATACCAACTTTCTATCATTAATTGATAAGACAAGCATACACTAAAATAAAGTTACTTACAAATAATAAGTATTGGAAGTGGTTAGCTGTTTCAATTATTACCTTAGTTAAAGATGAAACTTGAGAAAGTTAGTGATAAATACCTGATATACTGAATGTATTGTTAGGAAGAAGCCAAAACAAGTCGCAAGAGCCCCCTCGAAACGATCAGTTAAACCAGTGGTTAAAGAGCGCTTCTTTCTAATCAATTGATTTAGTGGCAGCTAAGGCTAATTAAGGCGTAATCACCTGTTTTTTTTTAGCAAAACAGGTTTTTTTCTGTTGTTTCCGGGTATCGATGACTATCTCTGGCGGAGGATTATTGCTATGCTAGAGGTAAGGAAAAGATGGAGGATGACCAAATGACCTATAAGTTAATTGCATGTGATTTAGATGAAACACTGTTGAATCAAGAACATCGGGTAGCCAATCGAAATATTGCGGCCATCAAACGGGCTCAACAGGAATATGGTGTTAAGTTTGTACCGGCCACCGGTCGCGGTTATGCGTCTGTTCAGGAGACATTGAAAGAACTGGGGTTGTACGATGTCGCTGAGGAATATGTCTTATCTTTTAACGGCGGTGCGTTGACTGAAAACAAAGGCAATCGCTTGTTGCAGTTCAAAGGCATGCCTTTTGATAAGATGAAAGAACTGTTTGACTTTGGTTTACAACAGGATGTTTGTATCCATGTCTACACGCAAGAAGAGCTTTTTGTGTTTAGGATGTCTGCTAGTGAGCAAGCTCGTTTTGACAGTGGCGATATGGTTTATCATCATCAGATAAGCGATTCGGTGGCATTTTTAAAAGAGCAAACCATTGCCAAAATCCTGTTTCAAAACACTGACACAGACTATTTAAAGAGCTTGGAGCCCAAAGTTAGCAGTTTAACCGATGGTCAGTGTGAAGTCAGTTACTCTTCTAATCGCTACATGGAGTTTAATAGTTTGGGAATCGATAAAGGTCAAGGTCTGAGAGACCTTGCGGAGCTGTTGGGAATTGAGATGAGTGAGACCATTGCAGTTGGCGATAACTACAATGATCTGGCCATGTTAAAAGCCGCTGGTTTATCAGTGGCCGCCGCTAATGGAGTGCCTGAGGTGAAAGCTGTTTGTGATTATGTCACCCAGGCCGATCATAATGAGGGCGTTGTGGCAGAATTGATTGAAACGTATATTTTTAACGAGGCAGACGCTTAGTCTCATCCAAGAAGCAATCAAGAGTGGGCATATTAGACTGCCCACTCTTTTTGCTGTTTTGAGTGATTCTGCTTTTTTTCAGTCCAGAAGCGTGCTATGTTAGAAGGGATGAGTTCCTCTTTAAGAAAGATTTAAGAAAATGACGAAGAGAAATTTAACAGTTAGTCGCTATAATAGAGTTATCTTCTTAAGGAAATGAAACAACCCGCAAGAATGCCGGGACTGGAGAGATGGAGGAAACATGATGAAAAAAGTGATATTAGTCGTCGATGATGACGCTGAAATTAGACAGGCGATTCGCATCTATTTAGAACAAGAAAACTACGAAGTGATCGAAGCCGGCGATGGCTTAGAAGCCCTTGCCGTGCTGAAAGAGACCACTGTCCACTTGATTATCTTAGACATTATGATGCCTAATTTAGATGGGATCATTACCACCTATAAAATTCGAGAACTGAACAATGTTCCCATACTGATGTTAAGTGCTAAAAGCGAAGACATCGACAAGATTCACGGATTGCAAGTGGGTGCCGATGATTATCTCACAAAACCCTTTAGCCCAATGGAGTTATTGGCACGAGTGAAGTCGATGTTGCGGCGCTATTTAACCTTAGGTGAATTTGAAAAAGGCTCAAAAGATCTTTTAAGATTAAATGGTTTGGAACTGGATAAAGTGGCTAAGACGATCAAAGTGGAAGGTCAAGAAGTTAAAATGACTAAAACGGAATTTAAAATCACCGAGTTGTTAATGAGTCATCCTGGTCGTGTTTTTTCCATTGATGAAATTTATGAATCCGTCTGGGAAGAACCGAGTTTTAATTCAGATAACACGGTGTCGGTCCACATCCGTAAAATTCGCGAAAAGATTGAACTAAATCCGAAGGAACCGAAAAATTTAAAGGTGGTGTGGGGCGTTGGCTATAAAATGGAAAAATAGTTATACCCTTTTTGTGGCAACGTTGTTATTAGTCATCGGTAGTATGGTGATGTTAAATAACAAAGGCGCTAACTACGAGGAAGTTGATAAAGACTACCAGCTGGAAAATGAAATTGGCCCGAAGTTTGTCCTAAACTACGTGGAAAAACTAGATGAGAAGGATTTGTCGACGGACTTAGTTACCAGTTATATGGTCGATAACTACCGTTATGAGTATGGCGATTTGGAATTTCAAGTCCAAGATATTAACAACCAGTACAAAGGGTTAATCAAAGCCGCTGATGAAAAAAAAGAAAACAAGTTAGTTGAGAGCTTAACGGCGGAACGTGATAGTAAACTGTTGGATATTGTGTCCAACTATACGAACAATGGGGCTGTTAAGAAAAAAATTGTCGAACGAGACATTGACCGGTTGTTAAAAGCACAACCGAAAACGATCAAGCGCTTAAAAAAAGAGAACACCGATTACGCAGACGACAATTACATCTATTATTTTGAAGGGGAAGACGGGTTTGTGGTCACTAATTTGGCCACTAAGCCCCTCAGTCATAAAGGCAAAGATATTAAAGCGGCAATGGCAACCGAAAAAATATTAAACGTCAACAAAACAGCCATTTGGGCCCCTTTCCCAGATGAGTTGTTGGAAGTAGAAACCCTTAGTCAAAACGACATGGGCGATGGCTTTTCAATTAGCGGTTATGTCGCCACTAAAGAAGGCTCTGATGTGGCACTGTTAAAACAAAAAGTGGCCCAAGATAAAAAAAGACAAGGTTTCCTCTTTATGTGTGGCGTTTTTCTAGTTGCTGTTGGGGCCATTTTAGCCATGAGATTTGTCTGGCAGCCTGTTTATTTTAGCGAACAAGCAGCGGCTATCCAACGAATTCCCTTAGATGTGCGCTTACTGTTCTTGGCAATCTTAGGCTTGATCACGTTATTCACTTGGTTGATCTCGCCAGGGATGCCACTGCTGTCTTTTCGTGCCTTCTTCTTCTTTATTTTTGCCTACTCGGGGATCTTTAGCGGGTTGTGTTTAGTTAAAAATCTGTGGCTAACAATAAAAAAAGCCGAAGGGTATCCGGATTTTCCAACACAAGCCAAAGAGAGCCTCTTAGTTCGGGGCAATCAGCAAATTCGTCGTTGGCTTGGCCGCTTACCAGTGACGCTTAAAGTGCTAGCTGTTTTGGCTTATGGCTTCGCTGTTAGTTTTTTTTGGATGCTGCTGGTGATGAGAGATGCTAGTCCGCTAACTGCCATGTTTATGTTGACGATCATGTTATCTGTGGTCATCTTACCCTTGATTATAAGAGAATACCGCTTGGCCAAGTTATTAAAACGACCTCAGGAAATTTTAGAGCGCAATCAAGAGACGGCTCGACCGACGGAAATCAGTGAAGACATTAGTGACAATTTAAATCATATTGATCAAATCATTAGTACCACCCATGATAATCGTCAACGAAGTGAAAACTTGAAGGCGGAGTTATTGACCAATGTTAGTCACGATCTGCGAACGCCACTGACGTCGATTATTTCCTATGGTGATTTATTGACCAAAGAAGGGCTTAAAGAAAAGGATCGTCAGGAATATACCGCGATCATCAATCGTAAAGCCATGCGCATGAAAAATTTGATTGACGATTTATTTGCTGTCACCAAAATGAATAATGGTGAGATCAAATTGACAAAAAAAGTTATTAACTTGGGTCAACTGTTGCAGCAATCAATCGCTGAATACAGTGAAGAATTGGCGGAAAAAGACTTAAAGATGATGTATAGTAAACCAGAAGAGCCTGTGATGATGGCCATTGACGGCGATCGGATGTGGCGGGTTTTTGACAATTTAATCGGCAATGTGATCAAATACGCCATGCCTAGCACGCGGGTCTACTTAAAATTGGAAGATCTGGGGAATGGGGTTAAGGTCGAATTAAAAAATATCTCCCTCCATGAATTAAACGAGGATGCTAGCACACTGGTCGAGCGCTTTACCCGCGGCGATGAAGCGCGAAATACCGAAGGCTCGGGCTTGGGGTTGGCGATTGCCAATTCGATTGTCAGTTTACACGACGGGCGCTTTGAGATTGTTGTTGACGGGGATATGTTTAAAATTATCATTTATTTGCCAAAGGAACAGCAAGAGAACCCCTAAACAAACCAGAATCTTGAAAGAGGGGGTTAACCTCTTTCTGAGATCGCCAAAAAGGCTGAACAGGACCACTGTTCAGCCTTTTTTTTTGCGATTAATCCGTTCGTAATTGGACGCCCATGCCGATGACGCCAGGTCCGGTGTGAATCCCTAGAGCCGGGCTAACTTCGTCAAAGAAAAAGTCCTTAATATGGGGCAGACGAGCTTTAACGGCTTCTGCAAATTCCTTCGCTTCTTCAAGCGAGTTGCCATAAGCAACACCAATATCGTAAGAAGTGTGGTTGCCGATAAATTCTTCTGCCACAAGGAGCATCTTATCAAGACTGCGTTTTCGTCCCCGAGCCTTGCTGACAGTATGGTATATCCCATCAGGATTACAAGAAATAACCGGATTCAAATTGAGGGCTGTGCCTAAAATGGAAGAAACCAATCCGATGCGGCCCCCTTTTTTTAGGTATTCTAATGTAGGAATACTAAAAAACACGCGGGTGTCGATCACATTTTTTTCCAATTTTTCTTTAAGCGCAGGTAAATCCAAGCCCTCATCGATCAGCCGTTTAGCGTAAACGCCTTGCAGGCCGCCACCAATCCCAATATTTTTAGTGTCGATCATCAAGACCTCTAATTGAGGATAGTCCTTGCTCATTAATTGTAAAATATTGTGAGTGCCGCTTAAGCCACTTGAAATCGTGGAGATGACTAACTTTTTATACCCGTCGGCCATAATTTGATTGAAGACATTATGAATGGACTGGCCATCTGGCAACGACGTAGAGGGGATCTCCACACTCAAACGGTCGTAGATTTCTTTTGAAGTAATGGTCACTTTATCAATATAAGTGTTATCTTTGTAAATCACATTTAAGGGAATGACGTAGACACCGTCTTTTTCTAAAATAGAAGGAGGGACATCCATCCCCGAGTCTACCAAAAGTGCAATTTTCTCTGTCATAAGTATATACTCCTTTTATATCGTGTTGTTTGCTTTGTTTTTTTCTAAAGTCTGTAAGGTATTTTCCGCCACTAATTTTGAAGTTAACGCGATCGTCGCCATTTGGATGGGCAAAAAGTTAATGTCAACGACGTTCAATTCGAACTTTTCTGTCTGATCGTCCACTAAAAAAAGTTGAATGGTGTCTTCCATCTGAGTGCAAAATTGGTCGTAAGCTTTTTGGTAATCGCCGCTTTCTGTCTGCCAGTTGATTCCTAGCTGGACGATCGGCAAATCAAAGGCTTGTTTTAAAATCGTGATAATCACCAGGCGAGCTAGATGACGTTGGTTGTATTTTTTCTTTTCAGGTGGTGGAATTAGTTTTTGCTTGACGTAGTTATTCACCATTGCCGGTGTCAGTAAAGGATCAGCTTGTTGATCGACTTTAAAAGGGCTGGTGTAACGCACGACTAAGGTAACGAGCTGGTCCATATAAATGTCAATGTCAGGAAGTTCCTGCCAGCGAGGTAAATGAATTTTTCTTAAACTGTCTTGCCAATTGTTTTGAGTATTGTCCATAAACATCTCCTAAACTATTTCATCTAGTCTTTAAAACTATATCACATAATTATCGATAAATAAAGAAAGGCGCTTTCATTCTGATGCGTCTTAATTGAAAGTTAAGCTTTGAACGAGCGTATCAGGGGAAGGTTGTTATTTAAAAGCATGAAAAAAAGCAACTGTTGCCAGTTGCTTTTGTCACTACTTATTTGCCGCCAAAAAAGCCTTTTACTTTGTCGATCAGTCCGTCGGCATTATCGCCAAACAGTCCGGATAATTCGTGGGCCTTATCACCAAGTTCGTCTTTATGCTCTTCAATAAATTTTTTAGCTTCTTCGAATTTTTCGGAACTGATTAAGTCTTTTACCTTAGCAACTAATTCATCAACATTCATAATGCTCAACTCCTTCTTAAATGTACCTAAATCATATCATGAGACCGTTTTATTTGACAAATTAACTGCCCTGAAAAATGTTATTTTATTTAAGGTTCCTTTGGTGTGAGACCGTTGGGTTTCGGGTCAGGTTTGTTGCTGCAAGGGAGTGGCACTGTTAATAGTAGTAAACTCAAGATTATGCAAGTTTTTTTAGCGAGATGATGATATAATGAGTGGCAATGAGAAGTAAAATATGAAAGGTGGCAGGCAATGGATCAACCGAGAATTCCCAACAGTTTAAGCAAGGTGAGCTTCAGCACGCTCTTAGAGATAGAAGACCCTGAAATTTATCAATCTGACCTTTCTCAAGAAGTCTTTGAAGAGATTACCTTGCAACGCCTCCAAATCGCTCAGAGTCGTTTTAATAATTTAGCAGTGCTTAATAGTAATTTAGAAAAAATTGAGCTGATCGATGTCGTTTTTACCAATTGTGATTTTTCAAATTCTGATCTTTCTAAATGTTATACCAATCGCGTTAGATTTGAGGGGTGTAAGTTTTTAGGGACTAAATTTCCTGAATCCTATTTCAATCATACGGTTTTTAATGAGTGCAATCTTTCTTTGAGTATGTTTGAAGGGAGCATGCAACAGACAGTTACGTATGAAACGTCTAATCTGGAAGGGGCGGACTTTTATCAACAAGGGTTTAAAGGCGTGGCTTTTCACGGCTGTTCATTGGAGTCAGCTAACTTTGAAGGCACACTGCTAAAAGGAATTGACTTCAGCAGTAATGATTTCGCGCAATTGACTGTTGACTTGGATAAAATGAAAGGCGCGACTATTAGTGAAGAGCAAACCCGCCTCTTTATCAATAAGTTAGGAATCAAAGTTAAATAGAGATAACTTGACGGCGAGAATCATGGCCGTTTTTTTACTTATTTTTGTGCGAAAAGAGATGTTTAAATAACATTTTTTTATCATTTGTTTGATTTTATCTTAAGAGATCCGTCTATTAAGTAAGATATTTTGCAAAAAGATCGTTTTATGAAAAGAGTCACTTGGGATGAAGGATCAGCGAGGGTTCCTTTGTTAATCGGGTGTTACTTGTTAAAATGGTTGATAAGAGTGGTAAAAAAAACATCTTTGCTCAAAAAAAAATGGCAAAAATGATTGTAAAACGGCCCTTTATATATTATTATTAAGATTATAATAATTATTATTAATAAAGGAGCAAGACTTTTGAAAAATCATGGTTTAGCGAAATTGTTTACAGGGTATTTTATTCTCAGCTTGATATCCCACCCTGTTTTAACAATCGCCAGCGAAGTGGCTGCCGACGATTCTGAGAAAATTGAAGCGGTGGAAACAAGTGCCACGACGATTAGTAGTTCAGAACAGGTGCCAACAGAGGAGAGTTCTCAAGTAGTGGAGCCTCCTGCTGATAGTGGGATAGAATCAAGTAGTGCCTTGGTTGAAACGCCAGCGCCTCTCGAAAGTCAAACCGAAGAGAGCGCCGCGCCGAAAAAGAAAACCAAGAAAAAGCAGCAATCAGGTATTTCAGCGACAACTAATCAGACGGGAATTGCTTTAGACAGTACTAATTTTCCCGATCCAGAATTCCGAAATTGGGTGATTAATTGGCTGGATAACGAGTACTCTTACGGAGATGTCATCGATTTTGATGCTAATATTTCACCGGTAGCGCGAATAGAGTCAAGCGGTATCAAAGACTTAACAGGTATTGAGCATTTTGTTAATCTGAAGGAACTCTCCATTAAGATTTCCGGCTATAAAGACTTAGACGTCAGTCAACTCCTTAACTTGGAGAAATTAACGGTAGACAAAGAGACTAATGTATCATCTGTCACATTTGGTGAACAACATGTTTTGAAAAATGTCTCTATAATGAACTCTAACCTGTCAAAGATTGATGTTAGCAGTCTGTCACACTTGGAAACATTGAATCTGATGGGCTCAAGTATTTTATCAGAAGTTACCTTAGGGCAAAAAGACTATTTAACCGAGTTAAGTTTAACAGGCACGATCATCAAAGGTTTAGATGCTAGCGCCAGCCCTAATTTGAAGCAGTTGGAATTAGAAGGTGTGGCTAGTTTAGCAACCTTAAGTTTGGAAGATAATACGAAGATTGAGCGACTTATTTTATCGGGGACCTCATTAGAGGAATTGAACGTTGCCAATGCAACGAACTTAACCCATTTGGATGTCTCTAACACAAAAATAACCGATTTGGACGTTCAAGCAACAACTAAATTGACCTACCTAAATGTTTCTAAAACGCCCCTTAAAGAGTTGGATGTAACGAGTACGGTGTCGTTAATTGAGTTGAATGCATCAGAGACCCCTGTGGCGGTGCTGGACTTAAGCCAAAATACCAATTTAACCAAATTGGTGGTCAATAACACGAAAATTAGTGGATTAGATTTAGTTAAAAATGGCAATTTAATCGAAGTTCAAGGGGAAAATAGCGCTCTGACCTCTGTCAATGTTGCCGATTTAGGAAGCCTAAAAACCTTGAAGTTAGCCGGCAATCCCAAGCTTGCAACAGTAACCCTTAAAGGGAATACCGCTTTGGAAGTTGTGGATTTATCTAAAGCGATGGTTGAGAAAATTAGTTTGAAACAAGAGATCACCCCTAATTTGAAGGAATTGATCTATAAAGACGGCGGTGTTCACAGTGTGTCGATCACTGGCTTGGCGCAATTAGCGTTGATCTCCATGAATGGCAGCAAAGAGTTAACCAGTGTCATGATTGATGGCGCACCGTTGTTAAAAGAGATTCTGCTGGAAACAGCCAATGAACTTAACAGTGTCACCTTGGATGAGGTGCCTACACTGGAAAACTTAAGAATTACCAATCACCAGTTGAAGAAGATTGACTTGACATCAGCGCCCAACTTAAAAGTACTTAATTTAAGAGCGGGACTTTTAGAAACGCTAGATCTAAGTACTAATGAGAAATTAACAGATGTCAACTTGAATGATAACAAACTCTCTTATTTAAACACGGAAAAGAATGTTAACTTAGTTAACTTCCAAGCCGAAAAACAAGTACCAGCCATGGTGGTTGAATGGAAAAACAATGCTTGGGAAATCTCCTTTGCCG
The DNA here is from genome assembly GCF_017829975.1 of Vagococcus allomyrinae. Classification (GTDB taxonomy): domain Bacteria; phylum Bacillota; class Bacilli; order Lactobacillales; family Vagococcaceae; genus Vagococcus_D; species Vagococcus_D allomyrinae. The sequence goes on from NZ_JAEEGA010000013.1 coordinate 162,649, forward strand.
GAAAAGTGCCAAAAGAAGATTATAAAAATATCATTTTAAACACGGACAACCTTTCCAATCGATTGGTCTGGGATTCTGAAAACGGCATTGCTCGTTTTAATGGGTTTGGAGACGGAGCACCAACCGCTTTGGTTTATACGTATCAAACGAGTCATCCAACAGAAGCCTTGGTTAGTGTCAATGCCAAGTTAACGCCGAAAGAGCAATTTGGCAAAGTGACCGTTAATTACTTTGATCAAAAGGGTAACAAAATCACTAGTATCGAATCAGATGAACATATTGGTAAAGTGGGCACTGAACTTAAACTGACCCCTAAAAAAATAGATGGCTACACTTATGTAAAATATGAGTACATTGAACCAGCTGTTCTTTCATTGCGGAGCTTGCCTTATACGGCCGTATCTAATCCGACGATTTCTTATAAGCAAGGGGTAGGAACAATTAACTTAACTTATCAAGCTAATAATGCGCCAACTCCTGGTGAAGAGGAGGAAGAGGAAGATGACGGTAGCACTGGTGGGTCTGGTGGCAGCTCAGGAAGTGGCCTTTCTACTAAAGGGACAAACAGTGGTTCCAGTAAATTAGGTTCAGGGAGTTCATCTTTACCTAAGACCGGTGAATTAGTTGCTGAAAGTGTCATGTGGGTAGGAACCAGTATTTTAGGCTTGATGGTGCTGATTATGCGTAAAAAGAGCATTAGTGAACGATTATAAAAATATGGTTTTTTAAATCGTCCAATCAAATGGAAATAGAACAATTAATAATAAAATCGTATTGTAAAAGTTGTTTATATAACATACAATAAAAAAGTAACAAACTAAAATTTGGAGGTACGGAAATGAGTCAAATTAAATTAACACCAGCAGAACTAGTAACATCCGCAGCAAAATATAAGCAAGGGTCTCAGAATATCACTGACACTTTGCAAATGTTAACACAAGAACAAGATGTTATCAGAGACAATTGGGATGGTGCAGCATTCAGAAGCTTTGATGAGCAATTTCAAGCTTTAACACCAAAAATTGTTGAGTTTTCTCAATTACTTGAAGACATCGATGCACAACTTAAGAAAGTTGCGGAAATCGTTGAACAAACAGATAGAGACATCGCAGCACAAATTAATGGCTAGTTAAACCGAAAAGGGGAGGGAGAGTGTTCCCTTCCCTTTTTAATTTTTAGTCTTAAAGAGGGATGAAAAGTGAATAAAAAGAAATTTTTTTCTGGTGTGAAAATAATTCTGTCAATTTCGATACTACTTTTTTTATTCATTCAATTGAACCGAGAAGTTCAACAGAGTGAACAATTACAAGAGAAGCAAGCCAAAGAAGAAATAAAACTTAATGTGGCGCTTGTCAATGAAGATGAAGGAACAATGCTAGGGGAACAAGAAATCCAACTAGCTGCTAACTATATAAAGAAAATTGAAAAAGATGAGGCTCACAACTATTATGTGGTCAGCCGTGGGATTGCTGAAAATGGTCTGAAAAATGATAAGTATCAGTTGATGATCATCATTCCAAGTAATTTTTCTAATAAATTATTGTCAATTCAAGAAAGCAATCCTGAGAAATTAAACATTAATTATAAAATTAATTCAAATGGTAATGCGGAAATTGAAAATGAATCCAATAAAGTGGGAACCAAGATTGTCAGCGATTTAGATAAGCAACTAGTGGATATGTACACCGCTAGTGTGCTGGATAATCTTTATAGCGCGCAAGTAAATATTGGCAAGGTTGCCAAAAATCAAGAAGAGTACGTGGCCAACTATAAAAATAATGTTTTTCAGCCGGCTGTTGATTTTCAAAACTATTTGCCAGCCTTGGTCAGCCAATCTTCCAGCGCCAGTGATTCCAACGATTTATTAACCAAGACCTTAGAATCTTACACCGATAGCTATGGTTCGTTTATGGAGTCACAAAAAAGTTATGACACTCAGTTAGAAGAACTGTTGGCAAAACGGGCCGAGGATAAGTTGACTTATGAGGAGTTTTTAGTGGCCCTAAGTGAGATGGACACGACGATTTTAAGCAATGAAACAGACGCCATGTATCAAGAACTGCGGACATTGGATATTTTTTATCAGACGAATCTAGGCAATAATTTAACGCAAGATGCCTTGATAACCCAAGTTGGTGATATCAAGCAAAACTTCATGGCCGTTCCCAATGAAGGGGAGACACCTGCTACAGAGGACTTGTCATTAGTCAAGCAGATTGAAAAAGGCAAACAACGCCTAGATGTGGACGAAGCAACCATTAAAGCACGTTTTACCGAGCAAATGTTAACGTATTTTTTTGGTGGCAATAGCAGTGGCAATGAAGGCGAAGAAGCGAAAAAACTCACCCTTAAAACGCTGTTTGAAGCAGATGAAACGGGGATTAAGAGTGCAGCGGCTAATGAAGAAATTAAAGACATAATCAATGCTTACAAAAACTTTAAGCGAGAACAACACGATAAAGAAACGAACAGTCAGGCACAGTCCTTACTCGATTTAGAGGAGATTTATAAGACCCTCCCCTTTGACCAAGTGCCACCAATCACTGGCAGTCAGCTGACGGTGGAGGAACGGACGGAACTTGACAATGCCATCAATCAAATCAATTTGAAAATTGCTGAGATTGAAGAGAAAACAGGTGAGCCATTTCCGCGAGATTATGATGCTGATTACTTAGGAGTATTAGAAACAAGCTTGGCTGATTATGACGAGATATCTGGCCCTAGCAGCAGTCTCTTGGACGGCGAATATGAATTGATGTTTACCATTCCGGGCTACGAAGGGGTGACAGGCTACCTGTCCTTTCCTCCCTACGTGACAATCACAAGCATGGAGGTTGGTCCGGCTTATACCCCAGTGACCGATCCAGTTAATTTTAAGTTTGTGTTAGTAGATCCAATTAAACCGACCGAGGTCGATGTGCGAGTGAAATACAAGCTCACCGATTTACCAGCGATTATCGACGCCAGTGCCAACACGGCTGATGAAATAAGCATTTTGTTTCGTTTGTCTAGTTCGGCTATTGATCCGGCATTTGGTTATGACACGGTGGTTTCCGCTAAGATGCCAGTTGACTATTCAGTGGTTCATTCAACCGAGTATTTATCAGCACTGGCAACGGCTTCGGCAGAGAAAGCCAAACTGTTGGAATTGTACCGCAAAGTTCAGTTGGTCTTTGACACGGTGGTCGTGGATAAAATTGACGACACGATCAGTGAAGAATTATTTACCGAAGAACTATTTAATCAAAGTGTGTACAGTATGATGGAAGACTTGATTTATTATTGCTTTAAAGAAGAATTTGCCGAGCAATTAAAAGTATTTCAATATTTAGAGGCCAAAGCGGGCAGCATTTCGCAACAATTCGGTTCTTTGGATGTCCGCTTAGGCGAGATCAACCAAAATACCTTAGCCCTTCAGAAAAATGTCTCGTCTCAATTGGATAACCTTGAGCAAATCAGAACCTTATTATCGACAGTTCAGTCCAGTGAATCAAAAGTCAGTTCTGTCAATGAATCGACGGATATGAGTATCAGTGCCAATCGAGAAACCATGGCGAGCTTGTTGGAGACCAGCCAAGGGATTAAAGAATATTCTGAAAGCAATATTAAAGAATCAGAGTCAGTGAAAGACGTCTTCACGCAATTTAACACAGAAGTTGAGACAGCTGAACAAACCAGCAAGGACTTGGCGGACAACGCCAACAGCGTGTTGGACAAGTTTGAAGAAGAATTAGCCAATAACAATAACTTTTATGGCACCTTTGCCACCGTCATGAGCCAAGCTCAAAAAGATGGTGTGCCAAACGAAACCTTCTTGAAATTTTTAGCTAATCCAATCACAGCGACTCAAGAGTCGACAGTTAAATCGGCAGAAGTCTATAAGCCTTTTACTTGGATCTTAATGTTGTTTGCCGTTAGTTTATTTACGGCGTATGCCTTTGCCACACAAAACTTAGGCGAAAGAGTCAAACAGCTCTTTGAGCGGGATCGTTTGTGGATTTCTGATAATATTTTGAATACGGTCTTTGTGATTGTTTCAGGAGTTACCTTAGGCTTAATCTTCAGTGTCTTAAGTGAAAAAGCACTGGGCATCTCACAAGAAGAAACCTTATTGTGGGGCGTTGTGATCACCGCGATCATGTTAATCTTTACCTTGCTTAACCATTTCTTGATCAAACAGTTGAAAATCTTTGGTTTAGCGATCAGCTTATTCCTGTTGACCAGTTATGTCTTTTTAACAAGTGCAGTAGGAAAAACCTCTGCTTTAAATGAGTTTGGGGCATTTGTCAAAACGATCAACCCTCTGTCTCAAAGTGAAACCATTTTGATGAACTTTTTCTCTAAGCAGTCCATCAGTGGCTTTACAATGGTTCTTTTAGCCTTGGTGATCCTTGTGGGCATTATCTTAAACTTGGTGATTTGGCATTCACGAAAAGGAAAGCAGGAGGCCCCAGAATGAAAAAACTCATGATGGCCTTACTGTTAATCACCATATTACTAGTTGTTCATCCAGCGCAAGTCAATGCGCTGGATGAGGTAGAAGAAAATAATTTGGAATTAAAAGTCGAACGAATTGAATCAGATGGTAACGAGAAAAGAGTTACCAATCAAAAAAACAATGAAGAACTGTTTAACGAGCAAAACATCAAGAAATTAGCAGAAGCTAAAAAGCAAGAAGAACAGGAAGTCGCCGCAACCAAACAATCTCTTTTTACACAAGAGGCGGTGTTGCTTAAAGCCCATGATCAAAAGGACTTGTTTCAAACTGAGACAAAGCAGTATTATGTAGGGGAATCTCAGAACAGATTAAGAGAGAGTGCGAAAGACACCGAAGTAAGTGTTTCCTCTTGGTTAGTTGGCTTAGGAATTGTCGTCGTTGGAACGACAGGTGTCTATTTTTATATGAAGAAGAGGTAAGCATATGTCAGGGAAAGATGAGCATATCAATGTAACGTTAAACTATCAAAACGGCCAATTACCAGCAGTGGATTTAAGAATACCGATCAAAATAAGCATTCACCAGCTGATTAAAGAAGTCAATAAAATATTTGGTGTGGAGAACATGACGCACAAATATCAAATTAAAGTGAAAAATAAAGGGATTTTATTGGATGAAAACCAAATCCTAAAGAACTACCCCGTAACCAATGGCGATATTATTGAAATTTTGGAGGAAGCCACCCATGACAAAGATTAGTGAGTTTGAATTTGATAAATATCCTTTTACTATAAAAAAAGAAGCAACCAGCTGGGAATTGACCTTAAAGCAAAGCGAAGTGCTGGTCCATGATGAAAAGGACTTGGCGATTTTAACCTTGACCAACCGCCAATTTTTACCTGCCAGTTTTCACTGGGAAGAAGACAGTGTTACCTTTACCTACCAAGTCGCTCAGGATTATCTGGACATTGAAGGCGTCAAAGGACAAGAGAGAGGGCAAAAATTGCGGGCTCTGATTAATTTAGGCGAAGTCAACGAATTACTGGCGCTACCCGTTAGCTTTTTTATCCATCCGGAAAATGTCTTGTTTGACAGCAACCTGATGCCAAAATTGGCCTATCGGGGCTTAAGTGACAAGATGCCACCGAAAGCGACCACTGAAGAAGGTTTGTTGAGACAATACAAGTGTTTTATTCTAGCCTTAATGGAAGAGAAAAAGACCTTTACCGAGCTTTATGATGGCAACCTTGACACCTATCGTGGCAGCAAATTTGCCAAGGCAGTGCTAGAAGCAACCAATTTCGAGCAGTTGATTGACTATTTAAACGTGGTCTACCAACAAGAAGTGACAGATGATAAAAACCGCATGCGCAAAGTCTCAAAACGCCAGTACCGGATTTACCAGCAATTGTCGATTTGGTTTGGTATTTTGGCAGTCGTGTTGGCAATACCAGTTGGTTATTTCCTATTTTTCAGAGAACCCTTTCAAGCGAAGGTTTTATCAGCAGATACTGCTTTTTTGAAAAACGACTACGAAGCGGTCATTAGCACCTTAGAGCCAATCGACACCCAATCAGTGCCTTATTCGCAAAAATACACCTTAGCTTATTCTTTTGTTCAAGGGAAAGACTTTTCTGATAAACAAAAGACGATTATTTTGAACAACATCAGTTTGAAATCTGACGAAGAGTATTTAGGCTATTGGATTGAAAATGGCCGTGGGAACTTGGATGAGGCCTTGGACATCGCTAAGAAGTTAGAAGATTCCGATTTAATTTTATACGGTTTGATGCAAAAAATTGAACAAGTTAGAAACGATTCGAATTTAAGTGGCAGTGAGCGGGAAGAACAAATCGATAAGTTTGAAAGTGACTATAAAAAATACGATGAAAAACGTGAAAAAAGTTTGAACCCTGAAGAAAAAGCAACAGAAGGTCAAACAGACGATACCACCGAAACGTCTGGAGGCAACTAACGATGACGATGATTTTAACCCTTTATTTAGATGGCTTTCGCTATCAAAAACATCTGGAGACTGACCATAGTTATCAGTTAGCCAAAGACATTTTAGTGACACAAGAAAAGAACCACACAGCCTTAGCTGAATGGGAAGTGACCTATGAAGACGGTTGGTTGCTAAAGTCCAAGGAGCAGTCTTTGAGCTTAAGCGAAAACCTAAAACAGGTCTTTCCTGAGACCAGCTTAGGCGAGTTGGCGTTTTGGTTGACAGCGGCCACACCTTTAGAAATTTACGATACCTTAGGTCAAACCGAATTACGAATTGGCAGCGATCAAGGGGCAGACGTCAGTCTGGCTGATGACAGCTTCCATCTCTTGTTGACCCAACAAGCGACGGGCTGGCAAGTCACCAATCTTAAGGAACAGTTATACTTGAATAACAGCTTGGTCAACAGCTCTCAGTTTAGCCTGGAAATGGGCGATGAATTGGCTATCGGCAGTTACCTGATCAAAGTCTTTGAAAAAGAACTGCTGATTTCAAGCAACTTAGTCTCTCACAGTAGCTTGAGCCAAGTTTTTACATCACGCTATATCACTTATGCGGATTATCCTGATTTTCACCGTTCGCCACGGATTATTTACCGTGAACCGGAAGATGAAAAAGCGGTTAACCCACCACCTGAAGAGATCAAGAAACCAACCGATCAATTGTTAAAAACCTTAATTCCACCGTTGATTATGTTTATTATGACCTTGGTAATGGCCTTTGTTATGAAGCGAGGGATCATGGTAATTGCTACGGCGGCTACGACCTTAGTGACGATTGTCTTTTCGATTACTAATTTTATTAAAACCCGTAAAGACTACAAACAGAATGTGATCGACCGCCGGGAAAGCTATGAATTGTACTTAACCCTCAAATCAATGGAACTTCATGAATTAAATGAAGAACAAAAAGCGGGCCAATTGTATCACTACCCATCGATTGAAGAGTTAACTGAATTGGCTAAAACCTATAATCACCGGATCTACGAGAAAACACCCTTGCATTTTGATTTCTTGTATTACCGCTTAGGTTTAGGGGATGTGCCGAGCTCTAGTCAGATCAAGTATTCAAATGCCGAGCGGGAGAAAAAAGGCGATGATCTGGAAGAACGTGGCTTTGAACTCTATCAAAAAAGTTTGACGGTCACCGGGATGCCTTCGACGGCTAATTTAATGAATGGCCCGGTTGGCTATATCGGTCCGCGTAAATTAGTGATCGAGCAGCTGCAACTACTAGTCAATCAATTGGCTATGTTCCACAGCTACCACGATTTACAGCTGGTGACGATTTTCCCAGAAGAAGAATTGCCAGAGTGGGAGTGGATGCGCTGGTTGCCACACGCTTCCTTACAAGAGATGAACGTTCGTGGCTTTGTTTACAATCAACGAAGTCGTGATCAAGTTTTAAACAGTTTGAACCAAATCTTAAAAAACCGTCAAAATACTTTAAATGAAGAGAAAAGTAAACGGGACAGCACGATTTTTTCACCTCACTATGTGGTGATGGTGACTGACGAAAAACTGATTCTTGATCATGTGATCATGGAATTCTTTACAGAAGATCCGTCAGAACTGGGCTGTAGTGTGATTTTTGTCCAAGACGTCATGAGTAGTTTGTCAGAAAATGTTAAGACAGTTATCGACATTCGCGACCGTAATACTGGAGTTTTAGTCTTAGAAGAAGGCAATCTGAAAAGTGACACCTTTGAGCTGGATCACTTCCCAGCGAACTGTGACAAAGAAGAATTGCCACGTTTGTTGGCACCCTTGAATCACTTGCAAAATCTTAAGAGCAGCATTCCTGAGACCGTCACCTTTATGGAATTATACGGCGTGGAGCGCTTTGAAGAATTAAATGTCTTAGCACGCTGGGCGGAGCACTCCCCGCATAAGAGTTTAGCCGTGCCTTTAGGCTTACGTGGGAAAGACGATATCGTCAATTTAAACCTTCATGAAAAAGCCCACGGACCTCATGGTTTGGTGGCTGGGACGACCGGTTCAGGTAAATCGGAAATCGTTCAAAGTTATATCATCAGTTTAGCCGTCAATTTCCATCCTTATGACGTGGCATTCTTGCTGATTGACTACAAAGGCGGAGGGATGGCCAATTTATTCCGTGATCTGCCTCATTTACTAGGAACCATCACCAACTTGGACGGGGCTCAAAGTATGCGTGCTTTGATTTCGATCAATGCCGAACTAAAACGACGTCAACGCCTGTTCTCAGAGAACGATGTCAACCACATCAATCAGTATCAAAAATTATACAAGAGTGGCGACGTTAGCGAACCGATGCCCCATCTTTTCTTAATCAGTGATGAGTTTGCGGAGTTGAAGTCGGAACAGCCAGAATTTATGGCAGAACTGGTTTCCACCGCCCGGATTGGTCGTTCCCTAGGGATTCACTTGATCCTAGCGACGCAAAAACCATCTGGGGTCGTTGATGACCAAATTTGGAGTAACTCGAAATTTAAATTAGCCCTCAAAGTAGCCGATCGTTCTGACTCTATGGAAATGTTAAAAACCGCTGATGCGGCGGAAATTACCCAACCAGGTCGCGCTTACTTGCAAGTCGGGAACAATGAGATTTACGAATTGTTCCAAAGCGCTTGGAGTGGTGCCGATTATCAACCAGATAAAGACGATCAACAAATTGAAGATCATACGATTTACCGTATCAATGACTTAGGTCAGTACGAGATTCTCAGTGAAGATTTAAGTGGCTTGGAAGATGTGGAAGATGTGAAACAAATTCCCACCGAGCTGGATGCTGTCGTAGCTGGGATCAAAGAAATTGTAGAAGAACAAGCCATTGAGACCTTACCAAGTCCTTGGTTGCCACCATTGCCTGAGCGAGTGTATCTACCTGACTTACAGGAGATTGACTATCAAGCGAACTGGCAAGGGGAGAAACAAGCACTAGTGCCAGTTTTAGGCACGATTGACTTACCAAGTCGTCAAGCTCAGGAAACCCTGGCCATCGACTTAAGTAAAGACGGCCATCTAGCCGTGTATTCAAGCCCAGGTTACGGGAAATCCAGCTTTATCCAAACGATCGTCATGGGACTGGCCCGGATTCACAATCCTGAGCGCCTCCACGTCTATCTATTAGACTTTGGAACCAATGGCCTCCTGCCATTACGAGCCCTGCCTCACACGGCAGACAGTATGACCGTTGACGACGAAGAAAAAATCGGCAAGTTTGTCCGCCGGATGGAAGCCGAAGTCAAACGCCGTAAAAAACTCTTAAGTGAGTACGCCGTGGCCAGCTTAAGCATGTATGAAAAAGCCAGTGGCAACGAAGAACCGATCATCTTCTTACCAGTCGATGGTTACGAAGGCATTAAAGGCAATAAGTTTGAAGAAGTCTTGGAAAAAATGATTACTTCCATCGCCCGTGAAGGTGCGGCAGTGGGGATTCACTTACTGATTTCAGCTGGTCGTCAATCGGCGATGCGGGTGCAGTTACAAGGCAATATCAAAGTTCAAATCCCGTTAAAACTCAACGATGACAGCGAACCACGTTCCGTCGTTGGTCGAACCGATCTGATCATTGAAGACATGGCCGGTCGTGGTCTCTTTAAAACAGAGGATGGCGCGCAATCAATCCAAGTGGCATTACCTAATCGAGGGGAAGACCCATTGGAGATCATTGAGGGCATTAGACAAGAAGCGAAAGAGATGGCGGAGTATTGGAATGGTGAGTTACCAGAGGAGATTCCGATGGTGCCGGAAGTGTTGTACTTTGATGAGTTTAGGAAGAATACACGAGTGGAGAAAGCTGTTGAAAATGGAATGATTCCGATTGGATTAGATTTTGAACAAGTTGATGTCGTTTCGAAATCACTAATTGATTATCCTCAATTTGTTGTATTGGCACCAAGTTATGAACGTGTCACAAGAAGTATATTGAGTATGCAACGATTTATGATGATGAGTGAAAAATATGATTATATTATTTTTGATAATCAAGATGGGGACTTAATAGAATTTAGCGCTAGTGCGAAGGGATATTCTTCAAACAAAGACGAGTTTATGTCAATTTGTGAAGATATTTTAGAAATCATTGAGGATCGCGAAGATGATTTTGAAGATATGAAAGAGGATGGCGAGATTAATACTAGTAAAGAATTCGTGAATTCTATTAACTCAACGGTGATAGTAATTCCAAATATTTCGTATTTCTTAGTTGATTTGAGTGCTGAATTGGAAAAGAACATTGTCACAATTATTCAGAGAGGTGCAAAAGTAGGTGTGTGCTTATTATATGGTTCAATTTACAATGCTGTAAGCGGGTATGGTGAATTTAGTAACATACTTAAAAAAGTTGATAAAGGACTTGTGTTAGGTAAAGTAAGTGATCAAAATCAACTTAAAGCGTCAAATGTTGGGTATAGGGAACCAAGTGTGGATGACACAGAAGGCTACTTTGTAGAAAATGACTTTGCAGAAAAAGTTAAAATTTCATTGGTAGCAAAATAAAAATGAAGGTGATAAGCATGGCAACAACTCATTTTAAAAATTTAAATATAGTAGTAAATCAACAAGAGTATTTAAACCAAGATACATATGTTACACTAGCGATTTCAGGTGGTTTCTGTACTAAGGAAATATATTTGGTAGACGATAAGAAGAGAGTGTTAATAAATCAAGCTAGTTCTTTAGTATTAGGCGTAATGGTAAAGAAAAAATTTAAAGAGGTAACCGGGAAAAGATTGAGAGTAACGGTTAATAAAAATTCCTTGTCATTTACTTTAAAAACGAAACCTAAAAAATTTGATGATTATATTAGCCAATTATTGAAAGTGATCTATTCAGAGGCAATACTAGATGAGGAGCTTTTTGAGTATGCAAAAAAGAAGGTCCAAATAGATTTTGGAAAAAGGTACGGTGAAGCAAAACTAAAAAGTTACTATACAATGTTAGAATTTTCTGAACAGAATAAGCAATTTAAATTTGCTGGCCTAGCTGAGGATATCAAAGACATAACATATGCACAATTATTAAATTTTAAAGAGAATATGGTTCAGCTTGAAAACAGCAGCCTATTTGTGAATGGCTACATAGAAAATGAATCTGAGAACATTGTTCAATTTATCGAAAAAAATTCTAAAGAAACAAATAGTATTCAAATTGTTATACCTGAATATGACCCGTATTTAGAGATGGACAGTCATTTATTTAAATTTGATACTGTTGATTTTGAAATGGGATGTATCAGATTAAATTTTATAGGTAGTACTATCACTCTAGAGGAGAGGTATTTGTTGCTCAATTTTATAGGGGTTATGCTATTTGGAAAAGATATAGAATTGAGTATGGATGTTTTTGATACGAACATTACTTATATTAAAGCACCTTTAAAGGAGTATAAGTTTGAAATAGAAAAAATATTACTAAGTGCAGACATTGAGAAGTTAAAAACAAAGTTATTGAGTATGCATAATTATACGTTAGTAAATAAACCTTATGTTTTTAATAATCTTTTTTCCAATTTAACGATGAATCATGTTGATTATACAGCTTACTTATCACTTCTTATTGACTGTGATAAAGATAGTATAGCCACATTGTATAGAAAATCAAATATCAAAATTACAGAAGCTCATGAACTATTAAGAGAAAGAGAGTGGTCTGCTAATGTCTAATGAGAAAATAAAAATCGATGCGCGAGTTCTGGATGGTGAAATTGCTAGTGCTCAAGGTTCAGCTAGCGAAGTGCAAAGTATTAAATACGAAATTGAAACAGATCAAATCATATTAACTAGCATTGATAAATACAAAGAAAGCATAGCCTTACTAAATGAGTCGATTCAAAGCTTTGCTACACTGTTAGATAACGATGTTAGAAATTTAGAGGCAATTAAAGCTGAATGGTTAAAATTAGATCAAAATATGGTTAACAAGATTTTTACTAGATAGAGAGGAAAATACATATGCCTAGATTAGTAAATAATGAAATAGCCCAAATTCTTTCAGATGTAGCTAAAAGTGAAGAAAAAGCTTCAGATGCACTTTACAATCATTTTAAGTCTATGACCAAGATTATTGGAACAGATAGTTTTAAGGGAGGTGGGGCGGAAGCATATAAGACATATATAGGTGATGTCAATATCAATTATTTAAATACGTTCTTGAACTTAATAAAAGAAGTAACTACATCAATTACTGAGATTCAGAAGACTTGCATGGAATTTGAGTCTTCTGAATCAGGTATAGTAGGATCAGGCACTTTGGAAAATGTGCAAAAAGAATTAGGTACAAAAAAAAATGAATTTGTAGATTTGAATTCAGAAATTGAGCAGTTAAATGTGAAGGCGGCAGAACATATTACATTAAAACAAATAAGTAGTAGTGATGTGGAATCAGATTTTGATAATGCAGTTAAGATAACTGAGACAATTAGTAAAGGATTATCCACGACTAATAGTACAGCATTAACAACTGCGGAATCTTTGTATCAGCGGATTTCAGAGGTGAAAAATGCAATAAGTAAAATTTCAAATGATTACCATGCAAATGGTAGAATTGATTATGATAAAGTTTCTCAAATCTCTAAAGAAGGTTGGTATACTGTTGAGACTCCAGTGGCATTAATGGAAAAAACATCAAATGATCCATATGGATATGAAGTTTTTGGTGATGTTGGAGCAGAATCACAATGGGCTAGAGGATTAAGTAATGATATATATGGTTCTTTTTATGGTAAAGCTGTAGAATATAAATTGAGAGTAGAATCAGGTGATAACTATTTAGGTGGAGAAGCTTTCTTCAAAGGGCTTAGTGCGGGGGGATACGGACAATTAACGAAGTACTTAAAGGGAGATGCAGAAATCAGTGCTCTTTCAGCCAATGGTAAATTAAGAATGGGGTTCAATGATGATTATAAGGGAGCTTCGTTAGCGGCAGATGCCCATTTCGTTAAAGCATCGGGGTCATTTGTTTTAGGATCAGATAATTTTAATGCTTATGCCAAGGCTGAGGCAAGTTTAATGTCTGCTGATGGACATGCTGATTTTGAATTTGAGGAAGACCGTTTTAAAATTGGTCTGGGTGGCAATGTCAGTATGGCCGACGTGAAAGCATCATTAGGTTTTTCTTTTTTAGAATACGATAATGGAAAAAAAGATAGCGAGGGGAATAGCAAAGGTAATTTATTTGGCATTCAAGCTGCTCCCAAACTGGATGCAGGAGTTGGTGCAGAAGCTTCGTTATCAGGAGAGAAAGCTATGAGTTTTGGTCCAGTTGATGTTAATGCGGTAACGTTAGAATTAGGTGGTTCTTTGGGGCTTGGTTTAAATATAAAAGTTACGCTCCCCATACCAACGTTAAATTTAGGATGGGGGTTGTAAGAATGATTAGAAAAAGTTGCAAAGTATGGTGGCTTTTCTCAATATTCTCATTTGTATTTGCGTATTCAAATCCATATTTAGGTGCATTAGCATTCCCTAACATGATCGCTTGTTTTTTTGATTTTGTTCTTTATGTTTTATTGAAAGGTCATTACAATATTCTACAAAAAAAAATAAAAGAAGGGAATCATGTGAATAAACTTAAAAAAGCCTTCAATGTTGAAATTATGGGATTCATTGGTATGAAAGTTTTCATTTTAGTGTGTATTATTTTTGGAACAGTAGTTCTGATTGTAAACAATGTGGAACCCAAAAAAATATTAGCACCATTTTATTTCAACTTTATTGCTGAAAATGTTGTTTTACAGACATTTTGTACAGTTTTTTCTTTGATATGTGCTATTTCGTCTTGTGTTTTATTCATTGTCTATGCAAGATTACATAAACAATAACGAAAGGAATTTAATAGGTAATGAAAAAGCTAATACTACTATTTTTAGTGCTAATAGTGAGTTTGCTATTAAATCCTTATATTGGATATTGGGGCTGGGGAAGTTTATTTTTGATTTTGCCGTATACTATTTATATGGTAAATTTATTAGTTTTAAAAAAAATGGACTCTTCTGATAATGTGATTGGAAATTTAGCCAATCAACAATTAGTATTAATTAATAGCCATGTTTATCAATTGCTTTTAAAAATAATCACTGTAGTGATTGGATTAATGTTGATTGTTTTTTATGTATACCTCACATTAATAAGTAAAGTGAATTATTATTCGAGCTCCACTGAGAACGAATCTGTTATTAAACTGATTATCAGTATAGTGTTAATCAGTTTAATAATAAACTTCGAGTTGCGAAATATTAACACTAGAAAGGATGACTGTAATGGGACTACTAGAAGAATTAAATAAGAGTCTTCGAAATTATAGAAAAAACTTAGAAGTTGAAAGAGGAAAAGTAACAGAGTATCAAAAAAAAGTTGACGATATTGCCGAAATTTATGAAGCAATGAAAGAAAAAAAGAAGTTAATGACAGAACAAAAAAAATCCGTTAAAACATTTGTATCTGAAAATCATGTTTATTGGAAAGGTAATTTATTAACAGACGATTATCAAAAACCAGTAAAAAGTGGATTAGTTAACAGTGGTTATACAACAATAATTACAGATATAGATAACAATTTGGATGAGTTGAGAAATAAAAAGACGGAGTATGAAAATAAAATATTATCATCTAAAGGAATTATGGGGAGCATAGAGTCGAGTATAAATTCTTTAGGGAACTCTATTGCCAAATTATTAAATTAAATAAAGGGGTGCTGGGTTATGAAAAAAGAAATTAAGATAGGTCTATTTGACTCTCATAAAGAACAACTAAATATTCAAGCAGTTGTAGATGAAGTAAAAGAGATACAAGACTTTTTTGATGATGTAAAATTTGATTATGAAGAGAATACGATCAATTTTGTTTTTCTGAACGGTCAGTATTGTCATGTGAAAAGGACTATTTTAGTAAGGGGAGTCATAGTGAATCCAACAGTTGAGGATATAATTGGAATTCAAGCCAAGTTGAAATTAAAATTCAAGTATGAAGATGCACAAATTGCAGTAGCAACTCTTGATTTTCCGCAAGAATTTATTGGTCGACTTAAAAGCGGCACAGGAAGTTTATTCCATTTAGAGATACCTGTTAGGGGGTTAGAAAGTGATAAAAACTTTAAATATAGTGATATTGAAGGGCGATTAGAAGATGTTGAGTTGTTGAAAATAAATTCAATAGGAGAAGTTGATGAAAAAGAATAAAGTATATATATACGTAGCATCATTGATAGTACTGGCACTTTTTTTAGTAGGCTGCAGCGTTTCAGATGATTATCAAGGAGAATGGTTTGCCTTGGATGGAACTAATAGTGAGGTAATAATAACTATTGATGAAAAAAACTTAATCTATGAGAAGACGAAGCATCCGCTAAAACAAGTCGGTGTAGGGACTGAAAATGGAATGAAGTATTATAAAATTAAACTTGACGATGAAAGTTTTATTTTGGTTTACCCTGAAAAAGAAAATGAAAATGAAGCCGTAATTATTAAGCCAAATGATGAAGATAGGCCGTTAGAAGGGAAGATTTTATTTAAAATGAATCGAAAAGAGTATCCAAAACAAAATTAACTGACGCTGATGTCTATAGGTTGTATGTTTCAATTTTACCTAGCTTTCAACTAAATAGTGTGTTGAAGGTTGGACTAAGATTGAACTTTTTCTTTTTATATTAAAAGAAATTTTTTGAAAGATGGAGTAATCAAACAGCGTGAAGGACTTAGAGTTTTACAAAGTAGATGTGTCAGGTGAGTTTTGAAGAGGCTACGGAATTAACGGGCTATTTTGTATATCATTCTACAATGTTTGTGAGTTCTGTGTTGGAAAACAAAGTCAAATATGTTAACTTTTCTGATAAAAAGTACTTAAAAGCGAGCAGTCTATATTTGGGATGACGCCAGTATTTTCAGAGCAAGGTGATATGTATTTTGAGAATTATATTAAAGATGAGGAAGTAGTACGTGATGAGTATACTCAACTGGGAATAAACTTAGTAGACAAAGGTTTTAATGTGAGTGAGACACCACCTAGTGCTACAATTTTTGTGAAAATAGACAAGAAAAACCGAGGCTGCTGAAAAACGAATAGGTTTCTTTCGTTTTTATCTTTAGAGATAAAATAATAAGGGTCCAATCCCTGATTTTGGGATTGGAACCTTATTTTATTCTCTTTTATTCATTCATCAGAG
>NZ_JAEEGA010000014.1 GCF_017829975.1 Vagococcus allomyrinae
TTTACCAAACGTTGCTTTTCCACTCCCAGAGAAATGATTTTGATGCCTTCAAACACGTCGTTGAGTCAATGCCTGAAGGGGGTTCTTCCCTGATGACCACGTCTTTAAAGACCTTAAAGAAGCATTTACCACGAATCGAAAATACGTTTAAGTATTCCTTTTCAAATGGCCCTTTAGAAGGCACGATCAATAAAATAAAAGTTATCAAAAGGGTGGCTTATGGGTACCGCAGTTTTTGGAACTTCAAACACCGCATTTTAGTTAGCTTTAACTTAACACAAAAAAGCACCCCTGCCATCGCTGACAGAGCCGCTTAATTTGTCGATAATTTCGATTAATTTCTAGCCATCCACATCATTTGACGTAGAGCCCTTTTTTGCACTTGTTCATAGGAACTAGCTAGTCAGCTTATTCCAAGGTTTCTACTGCCTTTTTTCTACTGCGCTTTTTTGGCGTGGTTTTAATAACGGTGTTAGCTGATCTTTTAAGCAGGTAAAGATAACCACTAAAGATAATGAGTGAGATTATCAGGCAAAGCAGACCTATAATAAACCCTTGTGGTAAGAAGCTCAATTTAATATCATGTTTCCCTTTCGTTAATGGAAGGGTGATAAAGGCTTTCTTCAGTGGTTTAATCTCCACCTTTTTGCCGTCGACATAAGCTGTCCAGCCCTTGTCGTAAGGAATGGTTGTCATCAAAACTTGGTCGTCCTCAGTTGCTTCTACTTGAGCGGTGGCTGTTCGTCCTTTAACGTTAAAGGGCACATCCCGTTGATTAATCGCTGTAAAAGCTTTCTCGTAGCTGGGAATATCCAATAAAATAACGGGTGGTTTCATTAAGGTTAAGGAGGTAGTGCCATAAAAAGCCACTGAGAAAGTGACGATTGTATTTTCTTGATAGTATCCTAAATTATAATATTGTCCCGTAATATCAATCTGAGTCTTCCAACTTTGACCGCCGACAGTTATTTCAGCGGTAGAGCTTTTTAATTCGCCAAAGTTAGTTGGAAACAGACTTAAGTAGGCCTGTTTATTGGCTGGCACTTCGATTTCCCAGTTGACCACTTTGGCAATATTCGGTTCGATTTCTGCAAAGGTGATATTGCCATTACTTTCAGTCAGTGTTGTGTTAGTCGTAGTAGTAATAGTTGGCGTAGCAAACGTAAAGAAGGTTTCCTCAGTGCCTGCCAGTTGATTAACCAAGTTTGTTTGAGCAGCCAAATTGTCGTTAGCAGGAAATTTAACCGTATAAATTTCCTGATCCGTTAGGACACCTAATGACATGGCGTGTTTATTTTGATACATTTGATAGCTCTCATTTTGATAGGTTCGTTCAAAGCCAAATTTTTGGGGATTTAGTTTAGCATGGTTATACTTAATACCAAACAAAGAATCCATCAGCAAGGTATTATTAGGATAACGTATATTCAGCCCCGTTCCTCGCGAGCGAAACCCTAAATCGTTCATAACTGAGGAAGCATTTCGATTACGAATCGATGAAAACATGCTGATACCACTAAACCCATAATTGATGCTATCGTTGGAAGAGACAGGATCCAAGGTTTCCATGCGATAGAAAGTGCCAGTATCTTTTTCCTTGACTGTATCGATGGCGTCACTATAGTCCTTGTAAGGATCCTCGTAAAGGCTGCGAGAGGCATAACGCCAATCCTCCAAAATGCCATTTAGCATGGCATGAGTGTTAATGGTTGCTTCAAAGGAGACAAGAATTAACAACAATAGAGCTAATTGGTGTGACTGTAGTCGACTGGTTTTTTTATCCTTGTAAGGGTGATAGAATTGATAGAAAATAATGCCAACTAAATAAAGCAATAAAAATAAAATGGTCACTAGAAAGTTTCGATCCGTTAGGAAATCATAACTGTCTTTTGAACGGACGGCATAGGCCATAATAAAGATCCCAATCAAGACAATAGTTGAGCTGGTAAAAACGGCACTGTCATCCTTGGTGAATTGCTCAAGCCCATAGCCAGCTAGCATCAGAATCAAGAAAGAAAAAGTGAAACTGTAGCGGAATAAGAACATATTAGGGGCGTGCATGCCATGCCAGAACAAGTTGAGTGGTACCAAGTAGAAACTAGCAGTGATAATCGCAAAAATCAGCCCGTAGGCCACTTTATTTTTTAAGGGTATTTTGCGGCTAACAAAATAAAAGACACAAAAAATCAACGGTAATAAACCAACGTATATAAAAGGGATTGACCCGTATTTAGTGGTGTCGTAGACGCCGACCATATTTTTGACGACAATGTCCCAAAAAGCAGTGGCTTCTGTTTTCCATTTTGTGATTTCGCTTAAGGTTTCACCGTTAGAACGCAAATCTAAAACTGTCGGTAAAATCATGACCATTGAAGCTATTCCAGCTAAGAAAGAGGTTGTTAAATAGTGACTGATGGCTCTTTTATTTTTTTGCCAATCGGTGGCTGTTCGAGCCCAAAAATACATAAAGGATAAAATACCAACCATGAAACCAAAATAGAAATTCGAGATAAATAGCAAGAAGTAAGCCACGAACAACAGCAACGGTTTTCGTTTGTCAATAATGTTATTGATTCCCAAGAAAATCAAAGGCAGGTAGACAAAGGTATCCAACCACATGATCAATTCAGAATGTGCCGTGATAAAAGACATTAACGAATACCCAACGGCCAGAGCAACATGTGACCACTTATTGATTTTAAATGTATTTTTAGCATAATGCCAGAAAGCTAAGCTTGCTGACCCAATTTTAATCAGCGTAAGTAAATAAAGGGCATCTGGCATTTGGCTGTTTTTAAAGAAAAAGACCAAAGGCGTAAATATTCCGCCTAAATAATAGGAGATAAGAGCATAATAATTCAGGCCTAAAGAGGCATTCCATGAATAGAAGATGCTTTGTTTGCCGTGTAATACATTGTTAAAGCTAGCGTGGAAATTGGAAAACTGTGAAAAGGCGTCGCTGGCTAGCACACTTCGATCGCTTCCCCAATAAATGCCGATCATGGCATAACAGATGGCCATAATTATGACCGGGATTAAAAAGGCTGCCAAGCCGTACCGTTTTTCTTTTTTTAATAAGGCGTGTAGTTTTTCTTTCATCAATTGATCTCCTAAACTGTATTTCAACATTGATTTGGCAGAGCCAAAAATGTACTGCTAAAGTTAATTTTAGCACACTCATCTCAGAAATAAAAAGGACAAGGGCAAAAGACATAAAATATTCATGTCTAAAGGCGTATTTGCGTTTCGGGAACTAAAAAGCCCTCCAGTTTAAACAACTAGAGGGTGGTATCTTAGCGGCGGATTTGTCCGTCACCATAGATGATGTATTTTGTTGAGGTTAATTCGTGAAGTCCCATCGGACCGCGAGCATGGAGTTTTTGCGTGCTAATCCCAATTTCTGCCCCAAAGCCAAAAGCAAAGCCATCGGTAAAGCGAGTCGAGGCATTGACATACACGGCAGCGGCGTCAACGTGATCAAGAAATTTTTGAGTGTCGAAATAGTTGTCGCTGATGATTGCTTCAGAATGTTTGGTGTTATAAGTGTTGATGTGTAAAATGGCCTCATCAGTTGAACCGACAATCTTGATGGCCAGTATGAAATCAAGAAATTCTGTGCCCCAATCCTCTTCATTGGCCAGAATTGCTTCTGGTAGATAGCGACGAGTTTGTTCGTCTCCTCGCAATTCGACATTAAAGGGAGCTAAGCCCGCGGCGACCAAAGGTAAAAATTCGGCAGCGATCGTTTCATGAACCAAGAGCGTTTCGGCTGAGTTGCAGACAGAGGGACGCTGACATTTAGCATTGACCACGATATCTCGCGCCATTTCCAATTGAGCGGCTTTGTCCACATAGATGTGGCAATTGCCTGTCCCCGTTTCAATGACTGGGACCGTTGCAGTGGCTAAAACAGTTTTAATCAGATTTGCCCCACCTCGAGGGATCAGCACATCTAAATACTGATTTAATTGCATTAGTTCGCGAGCCGTTTCTCGTGAGGTGTCGCTGACAAATTGAATCGAGTGTGCCGATAAAGGGCTTTCGGTCAGGACTTCTTGTAGAATCGTAACGAGTAACTGATTGGAATAAAAAGCTTCTTTACCTCCTCGGAGAATTACCGCATTGCCGGTTTTAAAGCAGAGTGCGGCGGCATCTGTTGTGACATTTGGCCGTGATTCGTAAATAATGCCAATAACCCCAAGAGGAACACGGCGTTTGCCAATGGTCAGGTTATCTTCGTTTTTCCACATTTTGTCAACCTCGCCAATCGGGTCGGCTAAACTAGCCACTTGGCGGATGCCATCGGACATAGCTTGGATTCGCTCGACAGTCAAGCGCAAGCGGTCAAGCATGGTGTCGTCAATGCCATTATCGACGGCATGAGTTAAGTCCTGCTGATTTGCCTGCAAAATGAGGTCTGTTTTGGCTTCGATTGCCTCTGCCATAGCCATTAGCAGCTCATTTTTTAGCCGGGTACTGGCTTGTGACAAGCTGTATGAAGCTATTTTCGCTTGCTTACCTAATGTTAAAAGTGTCATTTCTTTGCTCCTTCCAATTGGTTTTTCGAAAATAGTGTGCCGATGTTTCGGCCTTCTAAAAGATCAAAAATAATTTTAGGGTGCTTGCCGTTAGCTAAAATCATTTTTTGATTATTCGCTAGGACTAATTGAGCGGCATTTAGCTTACTCAGCATACCGCCCGTGCCAAACTGACTACCACTACCATTGCCACCGGCTTGGTCAAATAAACGTTGATCCAGTTGGTGAATCTGTTGATAGAGGACGGCCGTTGGATCAGTTGTCGGGTTAGCCGAATAAAACCCGTCAATATCAGATAACATGATCAATAAATCCGCATTGATTAACTGAGCCACAATCGCTGATAAAAAGTCATTGTCGCCGAATTTTGTCAGATGATCTAATTCGTCAACGGAGACACTGTCATTTTCATTAATGATGGGAACGACCTGCATGTTAATCAATTGCTCCAAGGTGTTGATGACATTTTGGCGGCTTTCGGGATAATCCACGACATCACGAGTCAAAAGGACCTGGCCGATTTGCTGATTATACGTGCGAAAGCGCCGATTATAAATGGTCATCAGCTCTGATTGACCAATGGCAGCAACAGCTTGTTGTTCAGGTATGGATGAGGGTCGGCGATTCATGTTCAATTGGTTTAATCCAATACCGATGGCTCCAGAAGAAACAAAGATAACTTCTTTTCCTTGATTGACTAAATCGCTTAAGGTAAATGCCAATTCGTCGACTGCTTGCAAGTTTGGTTTGCCATTGGGATACATCAGTGTACTAGTTCCTACTTTAATGACAATCCGTTTTGCCTCATTTAATTTATCCCTCACTACAATTCTCTCCCTGCATCTAATGAATATGGTTGGAACCTAAGTTCCAACCATTATCTCATTAGTATATCATTATCCTGCCATTTTGTTTAATTTGGTGTTTCTAAATCGTGTAAAAATAATCCGCTTAATAATTTAGGTTCAAACCAAGTTGATTTTGGTGGCATTACTTGGTCAGCGTCAGCAACAGCAAGTAGCTGATCCATGGATGTTGGATAGAGTGAGAAGGCGAGACTAAAGTCCCCTGAATCAACTAACCGTTCCAACTCTTGAATGCCTCGAATGCCGCCAACGAAGTCAATCCGCTTGTCTGTGCGAATATCGTCAATTTTGAAAATAGCCTCAAAAACGTACTGTTGTAAAAGAGCCGCGTCCAGTTTGCCAACGGCGTCAGTCGGGATCAGCTCAGCTTTGATCGCCAAATCATACCACTTGTCAGCAACGTACATGCCGAAATGTCCCACCTCTTGAGGTTGATAAGCTGATTCAGTCAAAGGCGTTACCACAAAAGATTGGGCTAACTGAGCCACTAAATCTGCGGGAATAGGCACCTGTAAGACCCGGTTGTAATCCCAAATGGCCAATTCTTCTTTTGGAAAAATAACAGATAAGAAATAGTTAAAGGCGCTGTCAGCAGGTGCCTTTGGAAAGCTTTCGCGACGTTTAAGTCCAACTTTCACAGCAGATTCTGTTCGATGATGGCCATCAGCAATGTACAAATAATCAATTGATTTAAAGGCCGTCACTAGTTTGGCAATTACCTGAGGGTCAGTGATCATCCAGACACGATGTTTGACATCGTAAAAGCTGTCAAAATCATAGATGGGTTGATGACTTTGTTGCCACTCGGCGATGAGTTGTTTCACATCCGCTTGTTGTCGATAAGTCAAAAAAATCGGACTGGTGTTGGCATCAGTGTAATCAATATGATTGATACGGTCAATTTCCTTTTCATGGCGGGTATATTCATGTTTTTTGATGTGTCCAGCGGCATAATCATCAATAGCCGTGGTGGCCACGATACCAGTTTGGGCACGGCCATCCATGGTTAACTCGTATAAATACAAGGCGGGAGTCTCATCTTGGACGAACCAGCCTTTTTCCAGAAAAGCCGCCAAATTACTAGCCGCTTTTTGATAGACTTGTTCATCGTAAGGTGACAAGTCACTTGGTAAATCAATCTCCGCCTTATCGATATGCAGATAAGAATAAGGATTATCTTGGGCTAATTCTGCTGCTTCTTGTGAGTTTAAGACATCGTAAGGATGAGTTGCTATTTGAGCCACATGGGAAGCTTCTGGGCGAATGCCTTTAAAAGGTCGCAGTACTACCATGATTAATTCTCCTCCTGATGTTTGATGATCCGAATTCTGATGACATCATTTAATGCTGAGACGGCCGTTTGTAAGGCGTTGATTTTAGTGATGTCAGTTTCTGATAAGTCTAATAAGGTATAGGCGATCTCATCGCGACTGCGATTAATTAAGTTGTCAATATTCATCCCTAAATCTGCGGCAGTACTGGAGATAGCGCCCAACATATTTGGCACATTTTTATGAAAGATTGCCAAACGATAAGGAGAATGAAAGGCTAATTCGACTGCTGGGAAGTTGACCGAATGCTGAATATTGCCAGTTTCCAAGAATAACTTCAAATTGCGACTCGCAGATTTAGCACAATTAATCTCTGCTTCACTAGTGGAAGCACCTAAATGTGGCAAGACCGTTATTTGTGGGTGATGTAGCAATTCTTCACTAGCAAAATCCGTGATATATTCTTTGATTGTCTGATTATTGATCCCTTCGACAAGAGCTTGATTGTCAACCAGTTCGCCACGGGCAAAGTTCAGCAAGGTGGCATTATTTTTCATAAGTTGTAATTCTTTGGTGCTTATCAGATGGCGCGTTTTATCGTTTAATGGAACGTGAATGGTAATAAAATCGCACTCGCGAAAGACCTCATCAAGGGTTAATGCCCGTCGCACACGACGTGAAATGTTCCAAGCGGTGTCGACAGAAACAAAAGGATCGTAGCCGACAACATCCATTCCCAAGCGATAAGCGTCATTGGCAATCATTGCCCCAATGGCACCCAGTCCAACAACACCTAGTTTTTTTCCTTCTAATTCAAAGCCGCTGAATTGCTTTTTTTCTTTTTCAACTTGCTTGTCAATATCAGTACCAGTTAAGGTTTGCACCCAAGTAGCGCCTTTTAAAATCGGGCGAACAGAGAGCAATAAGCTGGCGAGGACTAACTCTTTGACGGCATTGGCGTTGGCTCCAGGAGTGTTGAACACAACAATTCCTTGGCTTGTGCAAGACTCAACGGGAATATTGTTAACCCCAGCCCCAGCTCGAGCAATCCCTTTGACACTGGCTGGAAAAGTTGTCTCATGTAAGTTTTGACTTCGCAGCATAATGCCGTCAGGCTCAGCCCCTGTGTCGATGGTGTAGGTCGCATTTCTAAAACGTTTTAACCCTTCTTCGGCAATGTTATTATAGGTTTGAATCTCAAAACTCATGTTATTTACCTCCATGTTGTTGTTCAAAGTTTGTCATAAAGTCGATTAAGGCGTGAACCCCTTCAACTGGAAAAGCGTTATATAGGCTGGCTCGCATGCCACCAACTAGGCGATGACCTTTTAAATTTTCGAAGCCGGCAGCTTCTGCTTCTGACACAAATTGTTTATCTAACTCAGGCTGTCCAGTGACAAAGGGAATATTATTCAAAGAACGGTCAGCAATCGCTACCGGTGAATCGAATAAAGCGGATATTTCCAAATAATCATAAAGCAACTGGGCCTTTTCTTGGTTGCGACGTTCCATTTCTTTCACGCCACCCAATTCTTTGACCCATTCAAATACTAATTTTGCAATATAAATAGCATAGGTTGGCGGTGTGTTGTAAAGGGAATTGGCCTTGGCTTGAATCGCGTAGTCCAACATGGCACTAGGAACTTTTTCTTTCCCCACTAAATCATCGCGGACGATAACAACCGTTAAGCCAGCTGGTCCAATATTTTTTTGGGCACCAGCGTAAATTAAGCCGAAATCTGCCACTTGATAATCGGTAGATAAAATATTTGAAGACATATCAGCAACAAGTGGAACTGCACCGCTCTTTGGCAAGTGATAAATGCTGGTCCCTTCAATGGTATTGTTGGTTGTCAGATGTAAGTAGGCTAAGTCTTGCGGAACATCAAGGGTACTTAAATCAGGGATATTAGTATAGTTGCTTTCTTGGCTACTAGCCAAAATTTGCACATCTAAGCCGGGTATTTTTTTAGCTTCACTAATGGCTTTTTCTGACCAGGTACCAGTATTGATGTAGCCAACGGCTTGATCTTTAGCTAAATTCAACGGAACCATTGTGAATTGTAGGCTAGCGCCGCCTTGTAAAAAGAGAACTCGATAGTTGTCAGGAATGGCCATTAACTCGCGCAGGAGACTTTCAGCTTCTTGAATGATTTCTTCAAATAAGGAGGAGCGGTGGCTTAGTTCCATCACCGACATACCACTGTCTCGGTAATTAATAAGTTCAGATTGGGCTTTTAAAAGGACTGATTTTGGCAAAACCGCCGGACCAGCAGAAAAATTGTAAATCTCTTTCATGTAAACACACCTCTCAGTATTTTCTTCTTATTTTCAGAAAGAAGTTGGTAATTATTATACCAGAGTTTCAAGATTAAAAAAAGATTAAAAATTGAAAAGAGAAGTTTTTATGTGAAATAGTGAATTTGTGTTGGATAGGAGGCCTAAATGGCGCTGTCATCACTTTTAAAAAAATATAACCCAAATGAGAAAATTAAGAAAAACAAATTTCTGAAAAATAGCAGAAAAGTTGATTGACTTTTCCGTTAAAAAGCCTATAATGAGCTCTATCAGTAATTGATAATCATAGGGGAGTAGCTGACATAACAGTCTTTTTAAAGTCTTTAGCACTTTAATAGCTGATGTGTGTTTAGGCCAACAGCAAGTACCAGATAGGGTGCTGGTCTAAAATGAAATAGCAAGACCTGTGTATTGGGCCCTAGTCTAATATGCAGGTCCCTTTTTATGGAAAAAAGGATAACTTCGCAGGAGGAAAGAGGAAAAATGAAAAAAGAAGGTCAAGGCCACCATAATCCACATATGGATAAATTTAAAATTGGTGGAGCTTTAGTGGCAATGGGTGTTGTTTACGGTGATATTGGAACAAGCCCACTTTATGTAATGAAAGCAATCATCGAAGGCAACGGCGGATTAGCCAATGTTTCAGAAAGTTTTATCATCGGTGCCGTCTCTTTGATCGTGTGGACGTTAACACTATTGACAACTGTCAAATACGTCATGATTGCCTTAAGGGCAGACAACCATGGTGAAGGCGGAATTTTCTCACTTTACACCCTAGTCAGAAAAGCTAGCAAGTATTTAATTATTCCAGCGATGATCGGTGGAGCCGCTCTACTAGCTGACGGGGTCTTAACCCCTGCGGTGACGATTACCACAGCGATTGAGGGATTACGAGGAATTCCGACATTTTTTAATACCTTTGGTAACGACCAAAATGTGATCATCATCATCACGATCGTGATCATCTGCATCTTATTTATGATCCAACGTTTTGGGACAGAACGGGTTGGACGAGCCTTTGGACCGGTTATGTTAGGCTGGTTCACGTTTATTGGGGCGGTTGGCCTGTGGAATTTCTTTGATAATCCTAGTGTGATTAAGGCTTTAAATCCTTATTATGCCGTACAATTACTAACAAGTTCGGAAAACAAAGCTGGTATCTTTATTCTCGGCAGTGTCTTCTTAGCCACCACCGGTGCTGAAGCTTTGTATTCTGATATGGGACATGTAGGTCGCATGAATATTTTAGGCAGTTGGCCTTATATTAAAATTTGTTTATTACTCAATTATTTTGGTCAAGCAGCTTGGATCATTTCAGTCAAAGATAGCGGCTATTACCAAAAAATTGAAATGCTAAATCCGTTTTTCAGAATGATGCCAGAATGGCTGTCGGTGATTGGTGTGGCATTTGCCACTGTAGCGGCAGTGATTGCCTCACAAGCTTTAATTTCTGGTTCATATACACTTGTATCAGAAGCCGTTAAGTTACGTCTTCTGCCGAGATTTAAAATTATTTATCCAAGTAACCAAAAAGGTCAGCTCTATATACCAGTGGTAAACACAATTTTATTTGTGACTTGTGTGGCGATTGTTTTATACTTTAGAACATCGGCTCATATGGAAGCCGCCTACGGTCTTGCGATTACGGTTACCATGTTGATGACGACGATCTTGTTACTGTTTTATCTGTTACAAAAAGGGGTTCCCAAAATTGTGGCGGGAAGTGTCTTCCTTTTCTTCACTTTAATCGAGAGTATTTTCTTTATCTCAAGTGCGACTAAGTTTTTCCATGGCGGCTATGTGGCCGTTTTAATTGCCCTAATTATCCTTTCTGTAATGGTTATTTGGGAAAAGGGCTCTTTAATCCAAGAACGAATGAGCAATCGAGTATCTCTTTATGATTATGTGGACCAAATTGATCAGTTGCGTCAGGATGACACGGTTCAGTTATATCAAACCAATGTGGTATTTCTAACGAATAACTTAAAACGACACAAAATTGGCCGTGAGATTATGTACTCAATCTTGGATAAAAAACCTAAAAAGGCCAAAGTTTACTGGTTTGTGAATGTCTTTGTGACCGATGACCCCTTTACTAAAGAGTATCACGTGGACATGATGAACACGGACTATATTGTGAATGTTCAACTGCGCTTAGGCTTCCGGATGAACCAAGATGTCAATATTTACTTGCGCCATATTGTCCATGATTTGATGGATCAAGGCAAATTGCCCCGTCAACCGCAAAAATATACGATTACACCAGGGCGAGATGTGGGAGATTTTTGTTTTGTGTTAATTCGTGAGGAATTGTCTCGGGTGACTGATTTAAGTAATTTGGATCGAATGATCATGCAGGCCAAACTAGCCATTAAATCGATAACAACATCACCAGCTCGTTGGTACGGCTTGGAGTATAGCGATGTGATTACGGAGCATGTGCCTTTGAGTTTGGCAGGGCGTAATCGAGTTAAATGCGAACCACTCACGCAAGTTCAAGTTCACGATTTCTCTTCGGAGGAAAATGATATGAATGAAGATGAAGAGAACGATGATAACCTAACTGAAGTATAAATCAATAAGAAAAGCTGAACGGCAATATAGAGAAAGTTTTATGTTCTTCTATAAAGTATAAAAAGTCATCAGAACACTGAGTGTTTTGATGACTTTTTTTGAAGATATGGGAAATTATGGAATGTCTCTACCCTCTAAGGGCTCTTTGATGCCTAGCTTGATGTTTGGTTAAGCGTCAATCCCTGGTTCGGAGGCAATTAATTGCATCTTACCAGTTAAACGCCATTTTTTGATTTGGTTAGGCAAGATAAAGTGAGTGCCTTTGCTTATGTCATAAGTTTCCGTTGAATTGACGGTTTCAGGGTCTTCAATGATTAGTTGACCATGTCCCTCAATCACACTGACGAGGGTGTACAAGCCGCCTTGAGTGAGAGTGAGTGTTCCATCTACCGCCCATTCAAAGACGTTAAAGAAAGGCGTACGGACATATTCGGTGACGCTAGATGTTCCTTGGTTGTGCTGGATAATATGTAATTCAGGATCAACGTGGGGAACCGTGGTCACCTCAACTGATTGTTGAATATGCAATTCTCTTGGCTGACCGTCGTCACCTTTGCGATCGTAATCATAGACACGGTAAGTCGTGTCGCTGCTTTGTTGTGTTTCCAGAATCATAATGCCAGCTCCGATGGCGTGAATGGTTCCACTCGGTACATGGAAGAAATCCCCTTTTTTGACCTTAATTCGGCGCAAGAGATTGTCCCATTGACCAGTTTCAATCAAATCTAGCAATTCTTCCCGTGTTTTAGCATGGTGGCCGTAGATGATTTCAGCTCCGTCATCTGCTTCGATCACATACCAACATTCTGTTTTACCAAGTTCTCCTTCGTGCTTTAAGCCATAAGCATCATCTGGGTGGACTTGCACGGATAAATCATCTTCGGCATCGAGAATTTTTGTTAATAAAGGGAAAACATCCCCTTTGGCATTGCCAAAAAGTTCACGGTGATTATCCCAAAGCTCATCTAGTTTTTGTCCTTTAAAAGGACCGTTTTCGACATGACACGTTCCATGGGGATGAGCACTGATTGCCCAACATTCACCAATTTTATCATGAGGGAGATCATAACCAAAAACAGTGTGAAGCTTATCGCCACCCCAAATTTTTTCTTGAAAGACAGGTGCTAAAAATAATGGTTGTTCCACGCGTATTCCTCCAGTTTAGCTAACAATGTGTGTAGCTATTATTATTTAGATCGATCTAAGTGCCTTAGAAAAAAACAGGTTAGGTTACTAAGAAGATCCTCTTCTCAAATATTATAGCAGATTTGAAGAAGATTGTGCTTTCTCTTCTAAATATACCTCTAATATGTGGTCTCTTTTCTTTAAATAGTCACCTCTTTGATCGACAGGATGAACGCGGTTGGATAAAAAGATAAATGCTTCTTGAGTTTCCCGGTCCAGTAACATAAAGGTCCCGGTATAGCCGGTGTGAAAAAGCAGTGGACGGTGATCATCAATCGTTTCTTTTAAATCCCAACCTAGAGAGCGACGGAGCGTGCCCGTTGGTGTCCAATCGGCAAATAAAGAATCGACGGTGGCATCTTGCAAAAAGCTCTCTCCCTTTGCCGTCTGTCCGCCAGCCAACATCATTTTCGCAAAAATCAAACAATCCTCAATCGTTGAAAAAAGACCGGCACTACCGCAATGTTCCCCTAAAGTAAAAGCTTTCGGGTCATGAACTTGCCCGCAAATTAACCCTCTTATCGGGTCTTGTTCTGTAGCGGCGACATCAGAGCTAGTAGGTGCAAAAGTACTTTGGGTCATTTGCAAAGGCTCGAGCACACGCTCTTGAAAGAGTTGGTGAAGAGGTTCTGCGTAAATCTCTTCAAGTAAAAAACCTAAAAGAATAGTTCCAGTATCAGTATAAGCCACTTTTTGACCAATATCACGGTCGGATGATAAAGATAAAATCGCCCGTGTGAGAGCCGCTTGATCCAACTGGTTCCGGTTGTGAATCTGTGGATTAATGGCAGAGGTGTGGGTTAATAAATGACGAATGGTCACAATCGGATCTCTAAATTGTGGCAAGTAGGACTGAAGAGGCCTATCTATTTTAAGGTGGCCCGATTCTATTAACTGTAAAATTAACGAGTTAGTTGCAATGACCTTTGTCAATGAGGCCATATCAAAAAGAGTTGACGTGGTTAACAGGCGCTGGGGTTCAAGTTGAGCATAACCGAAAGTGGCTTGTTCCGTCTTTTCTTTTTTTATAAAGGCGTAGGAGACGCCAGGATAAACCCCGGCTTGTAAATAGGTTAAAATTAACTGGCTAGTATTAGGATACATTGGAGCTCCTTTCGACAATTGATGGTGGTTCGTGTTTATTGTATCAAAAAAGAGTTGATAGTTGTTAGTGAGATGCTGATTAATTTAGAGTGACAAAGATGTAAGCAAGCAAGAGTTGTGGTTGAATTTTTTTACAGGTACAATAATCACAAGAAATTTGATTCAAGGACTCAGTTGAACAATAAAAGGTTTAGAAAAAAATCAGACTAAAGTGTGATGTTTCTTGTTTAGAATTTTAATAGAATAGAAGTATCAAGAAGAGATGAAGCAGTCATTAGCTAGAAAAAGCTAGTCGGTGACGGTTTTTTGAAAGGTTAGGAAAAGGTATGTATGTCTATTTTATTCACACATCAACGACGTCAATATTATCAAGGTCGATTGGTGTTTATACCAAAAATAAATACAATCATGTTTCAATCGGATTTGACCAAGAATTGATGGAAGTTTATAGTTTTGGGCGTAAACAAATTCATAATCCGTTGGTAGGTGGGTTTGTGAGAGAAGATATGAGCTCAGGTCTATTTACTGATGCTAAGTGTCAAGTTTATCGAATGGCGGTCACGACCGAGGAATACTACCAAATGAAAGCCTTGTTGCAAGAGTTTGAAGGCCGTCGTCAAGCGTTAAAGTATAATTTTCTGGGCCTGATTTTTTTATCATGGGGATTTGAAATCGAGCGACCTAATCATTATTTTTGTTCAGAGTTTGCGGCGACGATTTTGAAGAACTCAACGAACATTATTTTACCAAAAAAAGTCACATTTATGACCCCTCAGGACATGACCAGCTTACCAGAGATGGAGCTGATTTATGAAGGGGCCATCTCCAGTTATCTTGAATTAAACGCGCTAGCTAAGTTTGGCTATCCCGTAACCTGGGAAGTGCCATCGGTGGCTTATTGATAATAGGAGGACGGTTTGCTTGGTTAAGAAGGAGAGTAGAGTGTTGAACCTTTGGGGAACTCGACCTGCTGCGCTTGTACTGATTTGGTTAGAACCATCTAGACAAAGGACCCTCTCTCCATTATGATAAAGATAAACCATCGATAGGAGTTGTTAGATATGAATGAGTCACAACCTGATTTTACGACGAAACCTCGTTTGGCAAGTCAATCTATCTTATTGCGGCCTTTTGAAATGGCTGACAGTGACGCCTTGTTAGCTATTTTAGCTGAACCAGAAGTCAATCGTTTGACTGGAAGTGTTGGCACGAGTGCTGAAGCACAGCGCCAGCTGTCAGCTGATGAAGTTAAACGGATACGTCATTGGTATGAAAGTCGCAATCAGCAGACTGACCGACTTGACTTAGTGATCTACAGTCAAGAACAACAAGCCGTTGTCGGCGAAGTCGTGATTAATGAATGGGATGCCAACAGCAACAGCGCTAATTATCGAATTTTAATCGGTGAAAAAGGGCGCAATCAGGGAATTGGTCAAACTGCTACGGCGTTGCTGGTAGCGTATGCTTTTGAGTATTTAAAATTAAATCGCTTGGAGTTAGAAGTTTTTTCATTTAATCCGCGAGCACGTCATGTGTATCAAAAAAGCGGCTTTGTTTATGAGGGAACTAGGCGAGAGGCCTTTAAATTTGATGATCAGTGGGTAGACAGTGAGTGTTATGCGATGTTAGCCAGTGATTATCTAAAATTGAAATAAATGAGCAAAAAAGACGATGAGAAAGTCTTTTTTTCTTGCTCTAAATTTTGAAACAAGGCATAATATGTAAGATTAGACTATTGTTAGGGGTGTTTGAATGAAGAACAAACAAACGATGAATATGTTGTTAATTGTTATTGCCAATCTATTTGTCGTCTTTTTAGGTATTGGCTTAGTGATACCTGTTATGCCAACCTTTATGCATGAAATGAATTTATCAGGGCAAACCATGGGATATTTAGTGGCCGCTTTTGCTGTAGCTCAGTTGATTTGTTCGCCGATTGCCGGTCGTTTGTCAGATTTATTTGGACGGAAAAAAATGATCGTTATTGGCATGTTAGTTTATTCTGTATCAGAATTTTTGTATGGAATAGGTCAAGATGTCTCGATATTGTATGTGTCACGCCTATTAGGAGGTCTAGGTGCCGCCTTAATCATGCCGTCTGTCATGGCCTTTGTGGCTGACGTAACGACGATCCAAGAGCGACCAAAAGCCATGGGATGGGTATCAGGTGCCATCAGTGGAGGGTTTATTATTGGCCCTGGAATCGGTGGTTTCTTAGGTGATATTTCCACGCGTTTGCCTTTTTTTGTTGCCAGTCTTTTGGGCATAATTGGTTTTGTTTTTGCTTGGGTCCTTTTAAAAGAGCCACCACGTCCACAAATTGTTGAGAACAAACCAAAAAGGAGTATGAAAGAAGTAATGTTGACACCTGTTCTGGCATTTCCTTTTTTGATCATCCTAATCAATGCTTTTGGTCTGGCTGCTTTTGAGTCGATTTACAGTATTTATGTTGATTTGAATTATGGTTTCTCTGTTCGAGATATTGCGGTGGTAATTACAGTTAGTGGTGTCTTGGCATTAATTGCTCAATTGGTTTTCTTTGACGGCATGGTTAAACGAGTGGGAGAAGTTGGTCTGATTCGTATTTGTTTGCTTTTGAGTGCTATTTTTGTTGCTGGCCTTGTTTTTGCGACAGGTTATTGGACGGTATTAATTTCCACTTTTGTGGTCTTTTTAGCTTTTGATTTAATTCGACCAGCCATAACTACTTTTTTATCAAAAAATGCAGGGGAAAATCAAGGGACGGTTAGTGGGATTAATTCGGCATTAACGAGTGTTGGCAATATTATCGGTCCAATTTTATCCGGTACCTTATTGGATATGGACAGTCATTATCCCTATTTTGTGGTCGTGGTGATTTTAGCTGTTTCATTTGCTATGACGTTATTTTGGAAGCAGCAACCCAATAAATTAATAAACGAATTATAAGTCAACGCCTCTTCTTTAGTTAATCAACTGATGAAGGGGCGTTTTGGAATGTGTTCAGCTGTAAGCAATCCAAGGAAACGAGATGGTAGACAGAGCAGTGAGGGACCAAACATGATGCAAAATGATCGAATTCGTTTTAGGAGTAAATCGTTAAATTAGAGTATTTTTTCACAAAGAATCGCATAAGTTTTGATGCGTTTGAGAGGCTGGTTTACGAGTTGATAAGGGTGAAAACATGTGTCACTAGATAGCAGAGATAAACCTAGCAAACAGATTATTATGGTTATTTTGTGAAATATGTTTTAATAGTAACTGTGTGATCAAAAGTGGTTTCGAAAAACCGTCTTTAAATTGTGAAAGAGTACTACTATTTTGGGAGGAACCGATGAAATGAGTAAAATGAAAATTGTTGTTTTAGGCGCAGGTTACGCAGGATTAAGAACCGTTAAAGGATTGCAGAAAAAAAATCTTAATGCTGACATTACCTTAATCAACAAAAATGACTATCATTATGAAGCAACGCAATTACATGAAGTGGCAGCTGGTACTCAGCCAGCTAAAAAAATTAGTTTTGATGTGAAAGATGTTATTAATGACAATAAAGTCAAATTTATTCGAGGCACCGTAAAACTAATTGACAAAGAAAACAAACAGGTTCAATTGAAAAAAGGGGCAACCGTTGACTATGATTATTTAGTGGTAGCACTTGGTTTTGAATCTGAATCTTTTGGCATTAAAGGCGTAGATGAGTTTGGTTGGCCATTAGTTGATATTAAAACAGCCGAAGCGGCAAAAGAGCAGTTAGATAAAAATATTCGCAATTATCAGCATTCATTAGATGAAAAAGATTTGAGTATCGTGGTGTGTGGCGCTGGTTTTACCAGCATTGAGTACTTAGGTGAGATCACTAACCGTTTACCTCGATTGGCAGATAGCTATAAATTCCCAATTGATAAAATCAAGATTACTTGTATTGAAGCAATGCCAAGTTTATTGCCAATGTTTTCAAGTAATCTATCTGATTATGGCGTGGGCGTACTAAAACAACGTGGCGTTAATTTTCTTGTTGGAACCCCAATCAAAGAAATTAAAGCCGACTCTGTTGTGTACGAAGAAGATGGCGAACTAAAAGAAGTAAGTGCCAGCACGATTATTTGGACGACAGGCGTTCGTGGGAGCAGTGTCATTGGGGCTTCAGGCTTTGAGGAACGACGAGGCCGCGTTATGGTTGAACCGAATTTAACTGTCCCAGGTCATCCAGAAATTTTCATGATAGGCGATGTTAGTGCCGTCATGGATGAGGCAAATGGTCGTCCTTATCCAACAACCGCTCAAATTGCGCTTGGGCAAGCTGATCAAGTTGTTGAGAACATGGAATTAGCCATTCAAGGCAAAGAGTTAAAAAGTTTTACTTTCAAATCTTTAGGAACAGTGGCCTCTTTGGGAAATAATGAAGGGATCGGTCATTCGTTTAACAAGGACTGGAAAGGGTGGACGGCTTCGGTTATGAAAAAAGGAATTGTTGACAAATCATTGTTGCAAGTGGGAACTCCTTCCCTGTTGATGAAAAAAGGTCGTTTTGATTTCTGGCATTAACCAATCTGCATTGATTACCAGTAGTTTTTTGAAGAGTGTTTAGCTAACTGTAAAAGAGAGTGGCCTTATGGGCAGACTCTCTTTTTTTGTGCTAGTTTTTGTGAAAATAAAAAAAGAGGCAAATCACTTGATTAGTTACTTACAAAATGTTAGTATAATAGATGTAAGTTGCTTACTTAAAATAAGTTTTATAAATTAGAGGAGGACATTCATCATGTCAGAAAAATTATTAGTTGTTTTTTATAGCTCAACAGGAAGTAATACTCAATTAGCCAGATGGTCAAAAGAAGCTGGGGAAGCCTTTGGTGCAGAAGTTAGAATTCGTCAAGCTCAGGAGCTAGCGCCAGATGTAGCAATTGATTCTAACCCATTATGGCGTAAAAATGTTGAGGAAAGCAAAGACATTCCAGTTGCCACATCAGATGATTTGCTGTGGGCAGATGCCATTGTTTTCAGTTCACCTTCACGTTTTGGTGTTATGGCAAGTCAGATGAAACAATTTATGGATTTACAAGGCGGACTTTGGGCTCAAGGAAAATTGGCTAATAAATTTGTGACAGCAATGTCTTCTGCACAAAATCCAAATGGTGGTCAAGAACAAGTCATTCAAGGGATATATACCGTTATGCAACACTGGGGAGCTGTTATTGTTCCTGCAGGTTACGTCAACGTTTCAACCTTTGCAGCAGGCGGTAATCCTTATGGGACAAGTGCCACTATTGATGGTGAAGGAACTATGCAAAATGCTGCTAATGTTAAAGCGGCCGCAAGCGATCAAGTGACACGTTTATTAACCATTACTAAAGCCTATTTAGCTGGTAAATAGAAAGAGACGGCCAATTAGTTGGCCGTCTTTCTTTTGGCTGAACCTAAAGCCTCAAGGGCGTTAGTGGTGGTGTAGGTGAGCGGGTGCGGGAGCTGATCAAGAGGGAACCAACCGAATTCCGCCAGTTTATCTGGTTCGTTATTCTGAAGGTCGCCAGCTGTTATGACTGCTAAAAATGTCGGGCAAATAAAATGGGTCTTTTCAGTTTCGAGAATATGATTGGTTACACAAACTAATTGAATTAACTCAATCGAAACATTGAGCTCCTCCCTTATTTCTCGAATGGTGGCCAATTCAATGGTTTCATAAAGGTCGACTTTGCCGCCAGGTAAACTCCAGTGATCAGCATCGGGTGCTTTTTTTCTCAAGACTAGAAGCACTTGATTGTTTTTATTTAGGAGAATGGCGCCGACGCCTACCCGTGGTTCAGTTTGCTTCATCAGTTTCCTACCCCCTCTGAGCCTGTAGGTACAATTCCTTGCTTTTGTAGCCTAAAGCGAGGATTTTTTTCATTTCTTCAAAGCGTTTTGTTTGAGTGGCCTGTTGTTTCGCGCTAAAAACATAACGTGCCCAATTGCGTTGATAGCCAGGAGCTAATGTCTCAAAAAGCGTAAGAAGAGTCGGCTCCGCTTGCAACTGTTGTTGTAAGTGGGAAACGAATGACGTATAGTCTGCTACTTTTTGGCTTGTTGCTATTTTTTTGCGAATGGGTGTAAATTTAAGCCCAATGATGGTGAAGGTCTCATCGAGTTTGACCATGCGAGAAAATTTGAAGTCAGTTTTGCCAAGATAACCATCTCCCTGTGGGTCAATGGCTAAGGCAGGGAAAATCTCATCACGATGAACAGTGTTAGGATATGTTGGATTGCCAATTTTAGGATAAGCAACAAAGAGATAGCCATCTTTATTCATTGACAAGGAACTAGTCAAGCTGGTGATTTGTTGGATTAGTTCAGCTTTTGAATAGACAAAAACAATCACCAGATCTTCTTTACGATCAGTTAATTGATTGGTTAACTGAGTTATTTCCAGATCATCAAAATAATGATGATCTGCTGGGGCATTTAGGATTGTTTTGTTAGTATAGCGATTCAGGTTTAATTTTTCAACAATAGTTTGGACCATCTGGATACCTCATCTAAATTAGTGACTCCATTTTAGCATAATAGGAATGGAGAGGGTAGTGAAAGGAGTGGTAAAGACCATCCATTTCTAAACTAACACAGGGATTGCTAATCAACACCATGAATTGATCTTTTATGACAACCCCCATTCTAATACCACCGATTCATCATATTTATGAGCCATGTTTCTTTTTTTATCTGCTTGCATAATACGATTGATTTCTAACTGGGAGGTATCTATGCTGGTGAATTGGAGAAAACTATCCAATAAATTAGGGTTAACTTTTAAGTAGCATCGTTTAATCAAGGATGCTCGTCTTCTTCAGATATTGAGAGTTATCTGAAGTGGCTAAGTATTTTGATAGAAATTACAAATCATGTTATACTTAGCTTGCGAAAATGTCAGAAGGTTCGCGTGTAGCAGACACTAGAAGCCTAACCATTCCAGTGAGTGGGCTTTTTTAGTGTGTGAAAGTATGTCGATTTAAGGGAGAGAGGTGCGGATTTATCAGCATTTCTGTTCGCTTATTTTTTGGCAAAAAATTAATGAGTCAGAACAAAGGAGGTTTATGATGAATAAGAAGAATCAATTGCTATTATTCAATTTATTAAAAATTACGACAGGTGCCTTGATATTTGCCATTGCGGTTAACTCGTTTGCTTTGCCTAATAACCTAGGTGAAGGTGGGGTTACGGGCCTGACAATGATTCTTTATTATACTAACGGGATCTCACCTGCCTTAACGAATGTTTTTTTTAATACGATTTTATTGATCGTTGGTTATAAATTTTTAGACCGTGAAACGATTATTAATACTTTGTACGCTGTTATGGCCATGTCCTTTTTTTTGAAAATAACGGATCAGTTAGTGGTCGAAACAACAGAGGTCATCATTGCTTCAATAGCAGCTGGTGCTTTAATGGGTGTCGGCATGGGGCTGATTATGAAAGGGAATGGCACGACAGCTGGCAGTGCTATTTTAGCGAAATTAGCTAATAAATATTTAGGTTGGAATACCAGTTATGCCTTACTTTTTTTTGATTTGATTGTGGTCATACCCTCAGTATTTGTCATCGGTTTGGAGAGCATGATGTTTACCGTCATCTCGTTAGCTGTGTCGACTAAATTATTGGACTTTATTTTAGAAGGAGCTAACCCGAAGAAAACTGTCACCATTATTTCTGAAAAACATGAAGCAATAGCTGAAGCCATTAGCCATCAGTTAGCCCGGGGCATTACGATTATTGATGCCACAGGTCATTATCAGAAAAACGCTAAAAAAATGTTGTACGTGGTCATTAGTCGACAACAGCTATTACCCATTCAAAAGATTATCGATGAGATTGATCCATTGGCCTTTGTGATTATCAATGATGCACAAAGCGTAATTGGTGAAGGATTTACCCGCGAGTTTTTTGAGCACGAAGATAATCCAAATGAACTATAAAAAAGCCATCGGGGACATGTCCTCGATGGTTTTTGGTAATCCAGATAAACAACTTATTGGTTTAAATAATCTTTGCCGTATTTTTTGACTAAAGTTAAGTCAATGAGTCGTTTCGCTAAGTGTTCATTGCGAGCTAAGAGGGGCCCGTGGAAATAGCTGCAGAACGTATTTTTATAGATAGCACCTTCTGTTTGATCTTCTCCGTTGTTGCCATAACCTACTTTCACGACGCCTAATGGTCGCTCTCCTTTACCAAGGTAGGTTTTGCCATTATGATTTTCAAACCCTTCATAGCTCTCTTTGAAGGCCTCATTATAAATTTCCACATCGCCAATAAAGCGGTTGTTGTCTTGACTCAAGGTGTAATGGTCCAGTGCGCTAATACCAGGTATTTTTTCTCCATGAGCGCCCATATAATAATGACCTAACATTTGATAGCCACCACAAATCGCAAGCATCACACCTTCTTCCTCAATATAACGGGTTAAGGGCTCTTTTTTTGTTTGCAGATCTTTTGAGACGATCAATTGTTCAAAGTCTTGTCCTCCACCAAAAAACACAAAATCGTAATTATCAGGATGAAACTCTTCATAGACACTGATGATTTCTGATGTGAAGGTAACGCCAAGTTGTTTGGCTTGATAGGCTAACATAAGCATATTGCCATTGTCACCATATGTATTAAGTAAGTTGCCATAAAGGTGGCAGGCTCTGATTTCCAAACTCATCTTACATTCCTCCTTTGATATAGCCTTGGTTAGCTAATTCTTTGCGGAGTTGTAGCACCGCTGTATAGGTGGCTAAAATAAAGACCTGTTCAGTCGGTAACTGTTTGATTTCATCAATGATATGGATCAAACTGTCCACTTCTTTAATTTGCGACTCAGGAATGCCAGCGACTTTCATTCGCAAAGTCATATCTTTTCGACGAATGCCACCTGTTAACACTTGAGGAATACCCATTTCAGCGAAGGCTTCGTGGTTGCCATCCCAAATCCAACTGATGTCAATACCATCAGCTGAATTATCATTTAGCAAACTGACCAGTGAAAAGGGCTTTGGCGCTAATTCAATCATATCAATGACTTGATTGAGGCCGACTGGGTTTTTCACCAGTACGAGCGTACATTTTTTGCCATTAATGTCGATGACTTCTTGACGACCAAATATTTTTTCATCATAAGCTAAGCCAGCGCGAATTTTTTCAGGGGCGACGTGATAGTGCTCAGCCACAGCTGTTGCTGCCAACGCATTATAAACATTGTATAGCCCACCAACCTCAATGCTGTAGCGCTCATTATCGATGACGAACTCAGCAGAGGTATTGGTCATATTATCCAATAATGTTAGCTGGTAATCTAGGGGAGGGCGCTTAAAGTCACAATTTGGACAATAGTATTTCCCAAGATTGCTATACGTAATCATGTTGTAGTGAAGAATGTGATGACAGTTAGGGCAAACAACGCCATCCGTATTATAATGGGCCATTAGTTCGCTGTCATTTTCATGGTTAAAACCGAAATATTCCCGTTTATTCACCGTTTCTATTGAATTGAATATCGGCAGATCGCCATTGGCTAAAATCGTGGCCTCTGGTGCCTTAGCAGCGCCATCGACGATTAATTGATAGGTAGTATAAATTTCACCATAACGATCCATTTGGTCACGAAAGATATTCGTGAATAAAAACAACTTTGGCTTAATGTGTTCAGTCACTTTGCTTAAGCTGGCTTCATCTATTTCCAAAACGGCAAATTTTTTCTGTCCTCGTTTATTTTTGGCTGAAAGAAAGGTTGAAACAATTCCCTGGGCCATATTGGCGCCCGTAGGGTTTGTTAAGACATTATCAAACTCTTGTTTTAAAATATTAACCGTTAAAGCGGTCGTCAGAGTTTTACCATTAGTCCCTGTTACGACGATGACCTCAAAATCTTTGGCTAAACTATCTAAAATATTAGGATCAATTTTTAAGGCGAGCTTTCCTGGTAAACTACTGCCACCTTTCAGAAAGGTTTGTAAAAACCATTGACTTGATTTTCCCACAAACGTGGCTAACTGACTTTGTAAGGTCATTCATTATTCCTCCTGCTTACAATGAAAACTTAATTTTATATCCAGTTCATCATACCATAAATTTTGCTGTTTTTTAATGCTTTTGCTATGAAGGAAAGGCAGTCTTAAGAAAAAGACTATTTTTAGCCTTTTCTTATTGACTGATGCCCCCGATATTTGTTGTGAAATAGGGGAAAAGCAAAGCGAGTCCCTAGCATTTGATAGGGACCCGCTTTGATTACTTCTGATTGAATTGGACACTTAGCCAATAATAATTTTTTCAGTGGGATAAAGATAACCTTTATCTTGCATTTCTTTAGGAACGAAAAGCATCAAGGTATAAAGCATGCCAACTCTCCCAATAAACATCAAGGCAGCGATAATGATTTTACCAGTGACCGAAAGATCACCGGTAATCCCCATTGAAAGACCAGTGGTTCCGAAAGCTGAGGCGACTTCTACTACTATTGAAATAAGTGAATGTTTTTCAGTTGCCGCTAGGGTCATCACTGAGAAGAAACACATTAATAAGGATAAGTTGAAGACGACGATGGCTTTTTTGATATCTTCTTCTGAAATTCGTCGCCCAAAAATACTAATTTTCTCTTCGCTTTTAATAAAGGAGAACATGTAGAGCACGACAATGGCGACGGTGGTCGTTCGAACCCCACCGCCGACGGAGCTAGGGCTACAGCCGATAAACATCAGGGTCGAAAAGACTAAAAGTGTTGGCGTCTGAAAATCCGTCAAGCTGTTCATCTGCAAGCCGGCGTTGCGGGTCGTCATGGAGTAGAACATAGACGTAATCCATCGGTGACTCTCTCCCATATCAGCAAAGAGATGCTGCCGTTCTAGTAAGTAGATCAACAAGGTTCCGATGATAAACAGGATCAGAAAGGCGCCGATCGCTAATTTGCTGAATAGAGAAAAGCGAAAAGGATAACCCCGCCGTTTCTTTTTGAAAAAGAGCCACTCTTTCATTTCCATAATAACTGGAAAGCCGATACCACCAATAATGATCAAAATAATAATACAGATGATAAAAAAATAATCTTCAGCATAAGGCGTTAGCGAAGCGCCTGTCACATCAAACCCCGAGTTAGTGACTGCTGATATCGACTGATAGAAGCCGTAAAAAATGGCATCTCGAATGGTGGCGTGATGGTTGGAGAGATAAAAATGAACGGAAAAAATTCCGCCAAATATTAACTGAATCCATAATAAAATGGCTAAAGTGGTTCGAATTAGACGGACAATTCCACTTAGTTTAGGTTGGTTCATATCGGTCATGATTAGTTGACGTTGCTTTAAAGAAATTTTTCGCCGAGAGACAATAAAGAAAAAGGTGGAGACCATCATGATTCCCAAGCCACCAACCTGAAAAAGTACTTCAAGGAGAATGACACCTCGATCATTAAACACTTCATTAATGTTGAAGGTACTGAGTCCTGTGACGCTTACAGTACTGATGGCCATAAAAAGATCATCCAGTAGGGTGGTGTGAACATCAGCATGTCGAAAAAAAGGTAATTTTAATAGAACAAAAGAAATAATGGTTAAAATGACATAATAAATCACGATTAATTGAATACTGGATAGATGCGTGGAGAGAAATCGTGCAAAATCACGCTTGTATCCATAAAAAAAACGACGTTTGGCCATGTTTTTGGATCCCTTTCAGTAGTTGCTTCATTAAGTATATCATTTGCGTAAAAAATGGCAATTGGAATCAGAAAAAAGTCGCCAAATAGTCAGCGACTTCGTGTTACTCAATTGCCTCAGGGAGGGTACTCTCTTGGCCATCTTTTAGCCGAAACAGCTCCTTTAAGAAGAAATAAGGAATAAATTTTCCCGCCTCAGATAGAGCCAATACTTCTGCTTCTGTTGCCCAGCGAGCAGCTTGAACTTCACTGATTTGAAGGGTCAATTGGTCAGGAGTAATCTCTTGATAAAGCATCCAATAATCGTCAAACCCTTCGGAAACACTTACTGTCAGGCGTGGCCGCTGGTTGGACAAGTCAATGTTTACCCCTAATTCTTCAGCGACTTCGCGCTCAGCTGCTTGTTGACTGGTCTCACCTTGAAGTGCAGAACCAGCGGCAGAGAGATCCCACATATTTGGAAAAC
The DNA here is from genome assembly GCF_017829975.1 of Vagococcus allomyrinae. Lineage (GTDB taxonomy): Bacteria > Bacillota > Bacilli > Lactobacillales > Vagococcaceae > Vagococcus_D > Vagococcus_D allomyrinae. The sequence continues at coordinate 25,938 of NZ_JAEEGA010000014.1, forward strand.
CAATTTTATCAGCTTGGCGCTGTTGAATCAGCAGTTGGTTTTGCTGATTAAAAATACAGACGTGAACGATCAAATGATAGCAGTCTTTTCCTAAAGGAGTTCCTCTTAGATGGCTCTTTCCTGTTGGATTGCGATGGTGATCGTATAGATCCCATCGTTCAGTTATTTTGCTTGGCATTGGAATATCTCCTTATTTTTTTGGTAGGGTAATGGTAAAGGTGCTGCCTTTATCAGGGCTGCTAGTAAGCGTTATTTGGCCGCGACACAAGGTAACAATCCGTTTAACCAAAGAGAGGCCAAGTCCATTGCCTTCAATTGCGTGGGAATTATCCCCCTGATAGAATTTATTAAAGACTAGTTCTTGGGTAGCCTGATCCATGCCGATTCCCTGATCACTAATGACGACCATTACCTCTTGACCACGATCAATCAACTCTACGGTGATGGAACTGTTTGGTGGTGAGAACTTAATGGCATTATCAATCAGGTTAATCCACAATTGTTGTAACAGCTCATCGCTGGATTGAAGCCAACATTCTGCTAAGGTCAGGTTAAAGGTGATCTGTTTAATTTGCCATTTAGGTTCTAACAGTAAAATAACTTGTCGCAATTGTTCAGCCAGTTGAATGCTGGTTTTTTGAGGCAATATTTCAATGGTTTCAACTTTTGACAGGTTGAGTACATTGGTTGACAAGGAAGTGAGACGGGTGGATTCTTGAATGATAATGTCAATGTATTTCTGGCGATCTTCCTCGCTAATCCCCGGATCTTTTAACAATTTGGCAAAGCCTTGAATCGAGACAATCGGTGTTTTAAATTCATGGGAAAAATGATTGATAAAGTCACTCCGCAAGGTTTCAATCCCACTTAATTCCTTGGTCATCCGATTAAAACTGTGGCTTAATTCAATCAATTCATATGGCGCCCGTTCGTAGTGTAGGGTGGTCTCTAAGTCTCCATTGGCTACCTGATTGATGGCGTTAATCGCCCGCTTAAAGGGGTGAAGCATTTTATGACTGAACAGAGCCGTTAGCATGGTTCCCATTAAAATGCTGAAAATAAAAATAATGATAAAGGGACCAAAAAATCGATATTGGTGGGAAAAGCGGGGAACAAAGGCGATTAGTTTTGTTTTAGCTAAAATCAATACGACGCCCCCGATAATGATAAAACAGCTGATCATCATAAAAAAAACAAAAAAGACAAGGCCAACGGTTAAGGAGAAACGACTCTTTTTTTCTTTCATACGTGTCGCTCCGCCTTATACCCTAGTCCGCGAACAGTCAATATCGAAAATTCTGGAAACTCAGCAAATTTTTCTCTTAAACGATTGATGTGAACATTGACAGTGCGAGCGTCGGTTTCGCTATCATATCCCCAAATATCATCCATGAGTTGCAGACGTGTGAAGATTTTACCTGGGTAAGACAATAATTTGAAGAGCAACAAGAATTCTTTTTGAGGCAAGTTGATAATTGTTTGTTCCTTTGTAACTTGCAATGAGTCAGCATCGATTAACACGTCCCCAAGCATGATGCGATTTTCAGCAACAATTTGGGAGCGACGCAGTAAGGCGCGAATTCGTAAAAGCATCTCTTCCTCATCGACCGGTTTGGTCATATAGTCGTCAGTGCCAACTAAAAAGCCTTTTTTCTTTTCACTAGGGGTTTCTTTAGCCGTGACCATCAAGATAGGCAATTGATAATTGGCTTGTCTTAAAGCATCAGTCAATTGGTAACCGTCCATTTCAGGCATCATAATATCGACTAAAGCCAAAGCGATTGCTTGCTGACCGATAATGGTCATGGCCTCCTTGCCATTATTGGCAAGGACGGTTTGAAAGCCGTTGTTTCGTAAGTATATGCTCATCAGTTCTTGGGTATTAGGGTCGTCTTCTACGATTAAAATTGTTTCCATGTGGCGCTCCTTTCAGTTTCTGGATTAAGAGAGTCTCAGACTTTAGTCTGAACTTTTGATCATTAGTGGTGTTGTTAACATTGAGTTTACCTTAGCAAGATAAACTCAATGTTAACAACAGTTGGAAGGATGATCGTCATGTTAGAACTTAAAAATATCTACAAACATTATACCACTGGAGAGTTTACACAAACAGCTCTTGCTGGGATTAATCTAAAATTCCGCAAAAGTGAATTTGCGGCTATCTTAGGCCCCAGTGGCTCAGGTAAAACGACCTTACTTAATATTGCTGGTGGCTTGGCTCAATATGATGAAGGGGATTTACTGATCAATGGCCAATCAACGACTACCTTTAAAGACGCTGACTGGGATGCTTATCGCAACAACAGCGTAGGCTTTATTTTTCAGAGCTACAATTTAATTACTCATCTCTCTGTCATGGACAATGTCATGATGGGGATGGATCTGAGCGGGGTGGCCAAAGGGGAACAAAAAAGTCGCGCGTTAGCCGTTTTAGAACGAGTCGGCTTAAGAGATCATCTCCACAAAAAGCCCAATCAATTATCAGGAGGGCAAATGCAGCGGGTGGCAATCGCTCGTTCCTTAGTGAATGATCCAGACATTATATTAGCTGATGAACCAACAGGGGCGTTAGATACGAAAACCAGTGAACAAATTATGGCGCTGATTGCCGAAATTGCTCACGATAAGCTGGTGATCATGGTGACCCATAATCCTGAATTGGCAGCTGAGTATGCCACGCGCACTATTGAATTTCGTGATGGTCAAGTTGTTCATGACTCAGCCCCAGTGGAAGTCTTAGAACCGACCCATGATTATCAGATGCGTCGAACCAGTATGAGCTTTTGGAATGCCTTAAAGCTTTCTGGCAAAAATATCACCACCAAAAAATGGCGAACAGGTTTAATCGCCTTTGCTTCAAGTATTGGGATTATTGGCATTGCCCTCGTTCTTTCACTGTCTAATGGCTTTGATAAGCAGATTAGTTCTGCTGAAAATGACACGTTGTCCGGTTACCCCATCACCATTTCCAAGGTGGCCACCAACACCAGTTTTGGCCCCAGAAGATTGGGAACCGAAGAGACGACGGAAACTGAAGACCGTGATAGTCAACTGATTTATGCAGATAAAGGCGCTGAAGAAGAGCCTCATGAAAACCAAATTAGTCCAGCTTTTTTGACTTATTTAAGTCAATTGACTGATGAGCAAATTTCAGGGATTAATCGAGGGTATAATAGTGGGCTTAATTTGGTCAGGCGACAGGCAGAAACCCAGGTTGTCAATCAAGACACGATTGGTTTTGCTAGCTACCCGACGCCTAATGGCAGTGATCAACAAGGATTTTTAAAGGAAAACTATGATTTATTGGCTGGCGCTTACCCGAAAAGTGAGGACGAGCTAATTTTAGTTATTGGTGAAAATAATCAATTGAGCAGTGAATTGCTAGTGTCCTTAGGGTTTGCCGAGGATGCTCAGCTAACATTTGATCAGTTAATTGGCTATCAGTTAAAAGCCATACCAAACGACGAGTTTTATCAGCCAGCGGGGGCCTATTTTAAAGCAATTCAAGGGGAGGAACAACTGAAGGCAGCCTATGAAAAACCGTCAGCAAAATCCTTAAAAGTAACGGGCGTTATTAGAGGGAAGGAAGATTTGGAGATTGCCGGTTTAAGTGAAGGCCTAAAGTATGCTCAGGAATTTGCCACAGAGATGATTGAGCTGGCCCAAAATTCAGCGATTGTCAAAGCGCAACAGGAGGCCGATTATAACGTGTTGACAGGTGAATCCTTCACCACTGAAGCCAGTCAGCCTGAATCTGATCACCGAATGGGCAGCGGTGCCTCTCTATCGGCAGCGGTTAGTTCGATTACCAAAGACCAGCTATTAACCAAATTTGGTGACAGCGATAGTCCGGAGTTGATTACTATCTACCCGAAAGATTTTGCGACAAAAGAAGCCGTGTTAACCTACCTTGATGATTGGAATAAAGGCAAGTCTGAAAGTGAGCAAATTGAATACAATGACTTGGCAGCCACGCTGACGTCTTTAATGGGCAGTGTCTTAGATGCGATTACGATTGTGTTAGTGGCCTTTGCCGCTATTTCACTGGTCGTTTCGTTGATTATGATTGGCATCATCACATACATCTCAGTCATGGAGCGGACGCGTGAAATCGGCGTTTTAAGAGCTTTGGGGGCACGTAAAAAAGATATCACTCGCGTATTTAATGCCGAAACCTTTATTATCGGGACCTGTTCAGGAGCCTTGGGAATTGGGATTGCCTACCTATTGACCATACCGGTTAATATAGTCTTAGAAAATCTGACGGAGATGGCTAATATTGCCCAATTAAACCCTGTTCACGGACTGTTACTTGCCTTGGTAAGTATCGCCTTGACCATGTTAGGCGGGATGTTGCCAGCTAGAATGGCAGCTAAAAAAGACCCAGTTGAAGCGCTAAGTGCAGATTAGGAGACCGGTGAAGATGACCAAAGAAATGTTATTATTAAAGGAATTAAAATCCGTTGTATTAGGAGTAGAAGGACTAGTAGTGGAGCAAGAGATTGATGATCCGGGGATGTTTATCGAGCACTACTATCAGCAAGAAGAAGTCTTAGCGGAGATTAAGGGGAAACTCTTCGACTATTGTCCAGCCAGAAATGCGAACAAAAGCCAATGGGGGGTGCTGGTTGAACGATTAAAAGTCATCATGGAAGAACGGGAACAAGCCTTGTTAGCTTTTTACGATTGGGGTAATCCTGTTGCTTTATTTATGGAAAAAGCGACCACCCTAACCACTTTAAAGACCGAACTGATGAGTGTTCCGACAGAGTCGTTATAAAACTGGTCTTTAGACGGATTGTGTTATCCATCTAAAACCGCTAAAATAAACTCAAGTAGCTGAAATTTGGACTGCTTGAGTTTTTTGGTGGCCCCATGACCTGCTAAAGTTTTTTGATTGTTGGATTTTTGCTGGAGGCAGGGCATGTAGTAGATAGAAGGAGGAGACTTATTGTGTTAAGTCAGTTAGGTATTAGCAGTATTTTATTAGCGATCATTATCGGCAGTTATGTGGTAAAAAAGAAAGGCTCCCTCAACAAGCGGCAATGGCAATTATTAATCGGCCTGTTAGTCCTGATCACTGTAGTCAACAGTGTCTATATTTGGGTAGTGTTGCCGAGTAAGTCTTTATTTAATTATTTGATTACCAACATCGTCTTAGGGGTATTAGGCGTTGGAGTGGTTTTTCTGATTAACCAAGTTGACGAACTGGTGATTGACCACAAGTCGCGTTTAGGCAAACAAATTGCCTTTTTGATCATCAGCTTTGTGCTATTGATTGGGGCTTCAGTGGGTTATGATATTTACAGTAAAAAACAAGTCTATGGCACGCTGAATTTGGTGGCAGGAACAGATACACCAGAACTTGACAAGCAAGATACCCCTGTTACCATCCCACCCAAAACAGTTCGCAATAAAATGAAAAAATCGATGAATCAATTCGAAAATCAACAATATTACAATTTAGGTAATCTACAAGTTCAAAAGGTTAATGACGAAGTGGTCTATATTGCCCCGCTGGAATTTAAGGGTTTTTGGCGCTGGTTGAAAGGTGGCGCTTCTGAAGGCTATTTAAAAATGTCAGCGACCGATGTTTACGCGCAACCTGAACCAGTGAAAACGGATATGACGTATATTCCTAGTGCTTATTTCTTTAAAGATGTGGAGCGAAAGATTTATTTTGCAACAGCTACGTATAAATCAATTGGAGAGCCACAGTTGGAAATTGCTGATGATGGCCACGCCTACTATGTTCAAACGCTCTACAAACCGCGGGGGATTTCGGAAAATCCTAACTATCGCAAGATGAAAATTGCTGTTTTAGACACCGTTAATGGAAAAGTCGAGGTTTATGACTTAGAAGATGTACCGTCCTTTATTGAGGCGCCGATCTCCCCTGAAATGGCAAGCGAGATGAACAGCGTATACGGAAAATATGAAAATGGTTGGTTGAACAGTCGAATGGCCAAAAAAGGGGTTAAGTTAGCCACTGAAAATGGAACCGAAGATGACGTGACGCCAATCTTTAATGAAAAAGGCGAAATGCTCTATTTCACTGATTTTACCTCGCCTTCTAGCTCTGATGATTCGGCGATTGGTTATTCCTTTATCAATGCTCGAACTGGGGAAATTACCTACTATAGCAAGAAGAATATGATGGACAGTGAAGGTTTGATAAATTTAGTTGACCTTGTTTTTCCTGAGAAAAAGTTGGAAGGCAATATGCCATTGCTCTACAATATTGATGGCGTGCCAACATGGGTTGTTTCAATGCTAGATAAAAATGGTATCTTTAAGAAAATCGCCTATGTTAACGCCACTGATAGTGATATTTTGGCAATGGAAGATACGGTTGACAAAACCTTGCAGACCTATCGCTTAAAATTAGGCGAAAAGAAGACAAATGTCAGTGCGACCTCAGAAGTCAAAGAAGTTGAGGTCAGTGGCAAAGTCGCTCGTATGACAGCTCCAATGATGACAACAGAAGCGACCATCATTAAATTTGTGTTGGACGATGGTGTTGTCTACATCGTTAATGAGAACGATTATGAAGTTGCTGGCTTTTTGGAAAAGGGTGACCAAGTAACTTTTGTCGCTAAAATGGTAGATGATCAGGTTCAAGGCTATGTTGAGAAGTTTACCATTGAAGGCTTTGAAGTAAAATAAAAGACGAAAAAGAAGCGATTGAGATGCCTCAATCACTTCTTTTTTTGTCGTTTTTGAGTGTCTGGAAGAGCCCATGGAACCTCTGAAATGCTTCTTTATAACCTCCACACTGTCTCTTTACATTGGCTTCATATTGACTTGTTAAGATGCTAATAGATTAACTAAAGGAGGCATTATTAACAGATGAATTTTGCAAAACGAGCATTTTTAAGCATTACCAGACGAAAAGGAAGGGCCCTTATTTTATTCGCAGTCGTCTTTATTTTAGGCAATTTAATTGCAGGGGCGATTTCCATTCAACAAGCCACACAAAATGTGGAAAAAAGCATTAAGAAGCAACTTGGGGGGACTGCTTCTATTGATGTTGATCCAAAAGTTTATGAAGAGGCCATGGCAAGCGGTGAAGAAGTGAAGCTTGATCCCTTAAAGGAAGACTTGATTAAGCAAATTGGTAGTTCTAATTATGTTAAGTACTTTGACTATAATTTAGAGATATACGGTGGTGGTAAGGAGGTAAAGCCTTTTGCACCTCCTCAAGAAGATAATGGCATCATGACCTCAGGCGAGTTGAAAGGGATGGAATTTATCTTGAAAGGCGTGCAATATGCTGCAGTTATGGATTTTAAGGAAAAGAAAGCAAAATTAGTTGACGGTCGTGCCTTTACGGAAGAAGAAATTGAAAAAGGCAGCAACGTCGGAATTATTTCTAAAAAATTAGCGGATGAAAATAATCTAAGTGTCGGCGATACGTTTGTCTATCAAAACAATGTCTTTGATTTTGGTCCAACCTATGATCCCAATATGGAGCCAGTTGCCAGCCGAGATGTTCCTCTTGAAATTATTGGGATCTTTGAACCGATCGAAGCGGAGAAAAAAACAGACGATGAGACTAAAAAAGCAGACCCAATGGCTGGTTTTTACAATACACAATTTCAAAACACCCTTTATGTGCCTAATGGTGTCACTTCAAAAGAGTTAAGTTTTGAAAATGAGGAATTAAAAAAAGTGAATCCTGAAGCTGCGGGAGATGGTGAAATGTCCTATCAGCCGAAATATGTTTTGAAAAGCCCTGAAGTAGTCGACGCCTTTAAGGAAGAAACGACGCCGCTAATCCCTAAAAATTATAAATTAAGTGCCTCAACTGATCAATACAATTCAATTGCTGCGCCCATTAAATCCATGTCGAAATTATCAGGCTATGTGTTAATCGCAGCCATTGGAGCTTCCCTTTTAATCCTCAGTTTAGTGGTCTTGTTGTTCCTAAGAGATCGCAAACATGAATTTGGTATTTATTTATCTTTAGGTGAAAAACGCCAGCGTGTCTTGGGACAGGTGATTATTGAAGTCATAGTGGTAGCCTTTGTTGCCATTGGCTTATCGGTTTTTTCCGGTAATTACTTGGCAAAAGGTATTTCCAGCTCAATGATTCAAAATCAAATCCAAGCTGAAGCCGAAAAAGAAGAAGCGGCAGCTGCTAGTGGTGGCATGATGGTATTTAGCAATAATTCGGATACGACGTCATTGTCTGCTGATGATGTCAACAAAGAATATCAAGTTAGTTTAAGTAGTAAGTATATTATCAGTTTCTTCATCGTTGGGCTAGGCACTATTTTAATAGCCACTATTGCACCGATGGTTTACTTGATACGCTTAAATCCTAAGAAAATTATGATGTAAGAAGGAGACTCTAGATGACTATTTTAGAAACGAAACACATTGACTATTTTTACCAGGACGGTGACCGTAAACGGACGATACTAAGTGACGTCAGCAATAGTTTTGAGCAAGGGAAGTTTTACACTATTTTAGGTCAATCTGGTTCAGGAAAGACCACTTATCTTTCGTTAATCAGTGCCTTGGATTCCCCGAAAGATGGGCAGGTGATCTATGAGGAACAGGACATCAAAAAAATGGGGCATGAAGAGTATCGTCGAAATAAAATCGGGATTATCTTTCAAAGTTATAATTTAATTCCTTATCTAACAGCAGTGGAGAACGTGTTGTTGGCGATGGCGATTACTGATAATGAGTTGCCGCCAAATCAAAAAGACGTGGCTTATAATTTATTGGATTATATCGGCATTGTTAAAAGTAAAGCCGATCGCACGATTACCCATTTATCAGGTGGGGAACAGCAACGGGTGGCTATTGCCAGAGCCTTGGCGACAAATGTGGACATTATTTTAGCAGATGAACCAACAGGAAATTTAGATGAAGGGATGGAACAAGAAATTGTTGCGATATTTAAAGAATTGGCACATATCCATAATAAATGTGTGATTGTGGTAACCCATTCTCAGGAAATTGCCAACAGTTCTGATCAGACCTTTTATCTAAAAGGAGGGAAGTTGACGCCATATGAGTAGCTTTTTAAATAATTTCCAATCAGGCGATTATGAAAAAAATACTGCCGATCAAAAAAGTCTAGTGGAGCAGGAGATTGATTCAGAAAAGGAACATCAACGGTTGCCGAGTGAGGCTCCAACGACTGAGGAACTTGTTCCTTCTGTCACAACCAAGCTCAGTAATCAGGGAAGCAGACGTCATTCACAAGAGGAAACAGAACATGACCCAACCTATCGGAAGCGTCAGCGCAAAAAATGGCTGCTGCTGGGGATTTTGGGAACAGTAGCTGTGGCCCTCATTGGTGTGACAATTTATCAGCTGAATCATGTGGCGATGCCTGATTTTAAAGGCAAAACGATTGGTGATGTCCAAACATGGGCTGCTGCAAACAATCTTAAGGTAGCAACTAAATCAGAGTATTCGGTTGAAAAAGAGGTCAATCAAGTATTGAAGCAACCGATAGCGAAAGGCAAAAAAGTCAGAAAAGGCCAAGAGCTGACCTTTTCCATCAGCCAGGGAGCAAATCCCGAGGACAAAGTGCCCTTACCAGATTTTAACAGCTTAGCCACAGCCGCCGCCGAAGAGTGGTTAAAGCAAAATAAAGTCGACAATTTAAAATTATTATCTGAGTACAATGATCAAGTGGAAAAAGGTAAATTAGTGCGGATGGAACTGAAAGATGAGGTAACGGCTGAGAACTTTAAGCGCAAAGACAGTGGCACGCTTTACTATTCTAAAGGGAAAGAGGTTTATAAAAAAGATATTTCAGTTCCAGATTTTAGTGGCAAACTGAAGAGTGAAGTTGAAACGTGGGCGAAGACGAACAGTATTCAGATGACCTATAAAGATCTGGCGTCTAAGGAGCAAGAAATAGGCAAAGTCTTAAAACAATCAATCCCACCTAAAGAGAAAGTTGCCAAAGAAACCCAAATGGAAGTTGAGGTTTCAGCAGGCAAACCGATCATGGTGCCTGACTTTGCCACCTTAACACCAGAAGAGGCCATGGCCCAAAAAGGATTAGAGGTAACCGTTAAGCGTCAGTACAGCAATGAGGCCTCTTATGGCCAATTGATTTGGCAGACCTTACCATCGGGATCAGAACTGACGGAAAAAGATGATTTGGCCATTGTGGTGACATACTCGGAAGGCAAACCTTATCTTAAAGATGTCGTCGGGGAAACAGAAGGGGCCCTGCAAAAAATCTTCTTTGATGAATACCAGTCAAAAGGGGCTAACATTAATTACACGATAAAATATGTTAATTCAGAAGAAAAAAAAGGCACAGTTGTCAGTATGAGTGCGGTCAACGTATACGTTCCAATGGATTATACCGTTGAGATTCGAATCAGTACTGGAAATGCTTAAAAAGATATGTTTCAGACATCAATGTATAGTATGATTAAAGAACTAACCGCAAAAAGGAGCTATTAACATGAGCTACAACATTTTATTAGTAGAAGATGAAAAAGAAATTCGCCGCGCGATGACCAATTTTTTGCGACGGGAGGATTATCATGTCGTCGCTGTAGAGACAGGTGAAGAGGCATTGCGCGAGTATACGAAGACTGATTTTCACTTGGTTCTATTGGATATGATGTTGCCGGGGATTGGCGGGGAAGAGGTCTTGGAATGGATTCGTCGTAAGTCGGATGTGCCGATTTTGATTATCAGCGCCTTAAACGATGAGCTGATTCAATTAGACGCATTTGAGCAAAGTGTGGACGACTATGTTGTCAAACCTTTTTCCATGAATATTTTGGTTCATAAGATTGCTTCGCTACTGAGACGTGTTTATGAGAAACAAAAAAAAGAAATTATCTATCACGATCTAAGATTGTTAGTTAATAATTATGAAGTCTATTACCAAGAGCAGACGATAGAGTTAACAGTTAAAGAATTTGAAATTTTGCAAACCATGTTGTTAAACAGCGGTAAAGTCTATTCGCGTGAAGAATTGTTGACGGTAGTTTGGGGTTATGACTATTTTGGCGACAGTCGTAATATTGATGTACACATCAAAAACATTCGCAAAAAATTGCCCTTTGATTGCATCAAAACCGTTAAAGGCATCGGTTATAAGGTGGACCGCTTATGAGTATCAACCTCAAGGAAATGGTGAGAGAGCGAATAAAAAAAACCTCACTTTACTGGAAAACTTGGGTGATAACAGCTGTCACTATTTTAATCACCATCGGTTTGTTTTTCCTGATTTTTTCACTGTTTGCCACCCGTTTTTTAGAAAACAATCAACAGAAAAAATTTGATCAAACTAGCCAGTTGATTTTTAGAAGTGTAGAGACCGAGGGCATCAATCAAAAGGTGTTAGATAACTATATGATCGCAGGTTACAATGTCTTTATCAGTTATAATGAACAGCTCATCTATCCAGAGTATGCTGAAATTTCGTTTAATTCAGCGATTCAAAGCTCGGAATTAGATGAAGGGCAAGAAGCAGCTGAGATTGGTGATACCGTGATGATTGAGCCCCAAATAGACGGTAATATCGATCAAATAGAGACGGTTGGTCTATTTCAGACGATTCCCTTAATGAACCAGCAGACCATCGCTTATCAAGGAATTCCTTATTTGGTGGAGATCATGTATCCGGCAACTGTCAATCAAGAGGAGATCAAAGGTGTTTTTTATTCGATTATTCCTTACTTTATTGTGATTGGTTTGCTAGTGTCTTCAGTCATTTCGGTTATTTATGCTCGTTATTTTTCGCGAAAGATTACTCGTTTGAATCGAACCGTTCACAGTATGTCAACAAGTTCTGAGCCGATGACTTATGAAGCAATGCCAGGTGATGAGTTGCAAGATTTGGAAAATAGTGTCCATCACATGTACCAAGAATTACAATTTACCTTACAGAAATTGAATCAAGAGATGAGCACTGTTAAACGGTTAGAAGAAGATCGCCAAGTCTTTATGCGTGGCGCAACTCATGAATTAAAAACACCGATCATGGCCATGACAACGATGTTGGAGGGCATGATGGCCCAAGTTGAAGGTTACGAAGATCACGACCATTATTTGCAAGCCTGTTACACTCGCTTACAGAGCATGAGCCGCTTAGTCAATGAGATGCTGGAAGTCTCACGAATAGAATCGGTGATGTTTTCAGGTCAAATGGAGTTGAAAAAAGCCACTGAAGAAGTGATCGAAATTTATTCTTATATGTTGGAAGACAAGGAAATCCAGCTTGAAACAAGGCATTTAACGAGTGGCTTAGTGCATATTCCCAAGCGTAACCTCCAAAAGGTCTTGTCGAACTTAGTTGGAAATGCTGTCAAATACACACCTACTCAAGGAAAGTTGGTGATAGTGTCCAATGATCAGGAATGGCAAATTCGCAATCAGGTTAAAAATGTCCAACAGTTGAAAGAAGCCAATATTTTTGCACCTTTTGTCAGTTTTGAAACAGAATGCAACAGTGAATTTGAAAAAAGTCATGGATTAGGACTCTATATCGTGGACACTATTTTAACACAGTACGGCTATCATTATAGCTGGGAAGTGAATGAAGTGACAGGGGAATTCATTTTTAGAATAAAACTTAATTAATCAAAGAACATCAAGGGATTGCCTTGCTATCAGCAAGGTTTTGACTTTGATGTTTTTCCATTAGTTCTTAAATTAGGGGGGCATGGTAAATTTAATTAACAAAACAAGTCGATTTTATGATAAACTAGTCTTGATTTGTAATCTCAAAAATTCGAAAAATTAAAATAGGAATGTGATAAAAACATGGAAAAAGGAAAAAAATGTCCCAATTGTGGCTATGTCTCCACGAAAAATGAAGAATACTGTCCTAACTGCGACCGTTTTGAACCAACATTTGAAGATTTTACGAAAGAGCTAACGTCTGAGAACGTTGTCGAAAGACCCGTAGAAGTGCCAGTCGACGAACCTACGATTGAAAAAGAGTCTGAGACACCTGTCGCGATTGAACCAGAAATTGTTGAAGAGCAACCGACTGAAGCAGAGGAAGCAAGTGTCGAATCTGTGAGTGAACCTGTGGATGAGCCAGTAGCTGTTGAGCCAACAGAGCCTCAGATTGAAAAATTTGCAGCTAAAGAAGTCATTCCGGAAGACCCTTATGCGGTCAAAACGGATCCGGTATCAAGTGAGAGTGTTGTGCCTAAAAAAGAGTCAGCACCATCATCATTTAAGGAAAGTGAGCCGACAGTTCCAAAGAAAAACTATAACAAGTTAATTGGGATTGTTGTGATAGCAGCTCTTGTGATTGGTGGTAGTATCTTTGGTTTTACCAAGTATCAGGCAAAAAAAGAGGCCGATCAAATTGCAGCAGTGAAAAAAGAAGCGGCCTTACTTGAAAATGATCTGAATAAATTGTATTTCAATGAGGAGAAGGTATTCTTAAGTGAGACATTTACAGAAGACAGTTTGCAAGATTTAGAGAGTCAAATAGCAGAGTTTAAAGAAGCTAAGTATGTGACAGAGTTAAAACCCGTTGTAGCTGATTTAAGAAACCGTGGTGACTTATTGTTATCCGTTAATAATTTGTTCAAAGAGCCGCTGATCAAAGGCGACAAATTAGTTGAGGGTAGCGTGTTAAAACAAGCTGAAGCAACCGTTCCTAAAGGAATTGACAAACCAGCTGATAAATTTGAAGAATTAATCAATAAAGGCTTAAAAGTAGCAAGTGACCAAGTCGCTGCTAATAAAAAGGCGAAAGAGCTAATGGCGAAGGTTTATGGGGAGGAAGCTAAGAAGGAAGCGACCCGCGCTCAATATGACGAAGCCAAAGCAGCTGTTAAAACGTTAAAAGATAGCTCGCTACAACAAGATTATGACACAAAATTAGCCAAAGTAGATACGTTAATCGTGGCAGAGGAGAAAAAAGAAGCTCAGCGTAAGGCTGATGAAAAAGCTGCTGCTATCGCGCAAGCAGAAGCCAGCTTAGCAGCTCAACCGCAAGTGCCACAAACTACTACGCCACCAGTTGCCTCAACTTCTAATAATGGTCAGTGGACTTACCGTACGGGAATCGCACTGCCAAACGAAAGCACAGGTACTACCTACGGTGATTGGTCTTGGGGTGAAGGAATTCAAGCGAAAGTCATTAATGAATGTCTCAAACGTGGATATATCATCGAAGGTGGGTATGAACTACGTCAACGGATTATCATTAATGGAGAAGCGTATTATGACTTATTTGCAACAAGTACCCAATCTTCACTACTAAAAGGTCGTTCAGACTCTGAATTGCCAATCTATTTAGTGACAATTAACGCTAAAACAGGTTGGTTCAAGGGTGAAGGTCCAAATTAACCAGCAACCTCACTGTTTAAAAGCAGTGAGGTTTTTAGTGTAGAACATTGGAAAGGGTCTGCTAGAGATAGACAAAATGAAGTGAGGGATGGTTTGATGATTTATTTGAAAAGAGTTTATGCTGAGGCGATGGCAACAGATGGTTATCGCGTTTTGATTGATCGCTTGTGGCCTCGTGGAGTCAAAAAGGAAATGGCTAAAATTGACTATTGGGCAAAAGAGCTTACACCAAGTACTGACTTACGTAAGTGGTACCATCAATTTCCAGAGCAGCGGAGCGAGTTTGCTCGTCGCTACCAGCGAGAATTAATCGCTCTTCCCGAGGCCCAGCACTTACTTCATGACTTGGCAGAACGAAGTCATGGGGAAACCATCACCTTTGTCTATGCTGCCAAGGATCAAGTTAATAATCATGGTGTCATATTGATGGAGTGGATTGCCTCTCGATTTAAGGGGGAAGTCGATTTATCGACAAACCAATAAATTGCTGATGTCATAGCCCCACTTTGCTGAAATAGTAGTTATCTTTGAACGACTGGTTAAATTTATCTAAATGTTCTCCTCCGTAAGAGAAAAAATTAACCATTTACGTTAAAATAAGCAGATACTAGCAAAGAGGTGAAGAGGATGATAAGAGAGATGATCGCAAGTGACATCCAGGATTTTCCGTTATTATTTGCTGATCAAGGGTGGGAAAAGCCGGTTGATATTTTTCAGATGTATTATGATGAACAACAAAAGCAACAGCGTATCGTGCTGGTTGCAATGGACAATCATGGGTTGATTGGCTATGTAACCGTTGTACCAAGCGCCAAAGCCGGCCCTTTTTTTGGATTACCTGAGATTAAAGATTTTAACGTGTTAGAAAAATACCAAGGTTTGGGCTATGGGCGCGCTTTATTAGCGGCAGCCGAAACTCAAATTGCTAGAATGAGTGATGTAGCAACGATTGGGGTTGGACTACATAGCGGTTATGGCGCTGCTCAGATGATGTACATTCGCTCAGGTTATGTGCCAGATGGTGGTGGAGTATGGTATCGAGATCAGTTGTTGGGACAAAATCAACCTTGTCTCAATGATGATGACCTGGTTTTGTATTTTAGCAAGAATTTAAGACTTAAATAATCGATATATACATCATGTTAATTAATCAAACAGATAGTTCCATGGGATAATGCGCATAATCATCCGCCAAGAGTGGTACTTTCAGCTTTTTTCTGGCTGTAAGTTTAACAGTAAAGGATGATTATTTAATGGGAACTATATAGTTTGAAAAGTTAGAAAAATTTAGGAGTGAGAACGTGAAAGAAATAAAGGCGTATCTGACCACTGATGTAACAGGGGATTTGAAACAAGATATAACTGAATTACTGGTGGCTTATCAATATTCAAATGTTGCGAGCCATTCAATTCAAGTAGCGGAAGAAGCCGAACGTTTATGTATTCGATATGGCTTACCAAAGGAGTGGGGATATACTGCCGGTTTACTTCACGATATCAGTGTTATTATCCCAAATGAAGAACGAGTAGCTTTGTGTCAATCTTATCAGATGGTCGTATGTGAGGCAGAAAAAAAAATACCAATGATTTTACACCAACGCTTGTCTAAGCTCATGGCTGTCGAATGTTTTCAGATCGAGAATAAGGAGATTACTGGGGCTATTGAATGCCACACGACATTAAGAGCGAACCCTACTACTTTGGATTTAATTTTATTTATTGCCGATAAAATCCAATGGGACCAAGCGGATAGCCCACCTTATTTAGCTGGTTTGTTGCTTGCGTTGGAAACGTCTTTAGAGAGTGCCGCATTGTATTTCATAAACTGGATGTTTGCTCAAGGCGTGCTAGTCAAACATACTTGGGCAGTGGAAGCCCAATTATGGTTAGAGCACAAATTTGTTTAAAACAGTGGCTTTTGCGACTGTTTTTTTTGCTTTTCGCTTTAAATAAGATGATTTTTTTGTTGTTTTAAAGTATACTTACATAGGAAGAAAATGAAAGTGAAGGATTGGGAAATGGCTCAGTTATTTTTTAAATACGGCGCAATGAACAGTGGAAAAACCATTGAGATCTTAAAAGTTGCCCATAACTATGAAGAACAAAATAAGCGTGTGGTCTTAATGACTAGTGGCGTAGATACCCGTGATGGCATCGGCAAAGTTTCTAGTCGAATTGGTTTGTCTCGAGAAGCAACAGCGATTTTTAGCGAGACAGACGTCTATCAATTTATTAAGGAACTTGATTTTAAACCCTATTGTGTTTTAATTGATGAATCACAATTTTTGGAAAAACACCATGTGATTCAGTTTGCGCGAATCGTAGATGAATTAGATATTCCAGTCATGGCATTTGGCCTTAAAAATGATTTTCGCAATGAATTATTTGAGGGATCTAAATACTTGTTATTGTACGCAGACAAACTTGAAGAATTAAAAACCATTTGCTGGTTTTGTCATCGCAAGGCAATTATGAACTTGCGTTTATTGGATGGGAAACCGACGTATACCGGAGACCAAATCCAAATTGGTGGCAATGAGTCATATTACCCTGTTTGCCGTAAGCATTATGTGGCGCCGCCGTTGTAGCGAAGCAACAGGTCATTAGAAGCAACACTACACTTATGTTTCGATCAGGTCACTCGCTAGATGCTAGAGCATTCAGAAAGTGAACGTCGGATCATAAGGGAAAAAGGAGAGTAATTATGTACGATCAACTACAATCAATTGAAAATCGTTATGAAGAGCTAGGCGAGTTGCTGAGCGATCCAACCGTCGTTTCTGACACGAAGCGTTTTATGGAGCTGTCGAAAGAAGAGGCGAGCACTCGTGAGATGGTAGCCGTTTACCGTCGTTATAAAGAGGTGGTTGCCGGAATTGCTGAGACAGAGGAATTATTGGGCGAGAAGCTCGATGCTGATATGCAAGAAATGGCTAAGGAAGAGTTATCTGATTTAAAGAAAGAAAAAGAAGAAATCGAAGAACACATTAAAGTGTTGTTAATTCCTAAAGATCCTAATGACGACAAAAATATCATTATGGAAATTCGCGGTGCCGCAGGTGGCGATGAAGCAGCTTTATTTGCTGGCGATCTTTTTGAGATGTATCAAAGTTATGCTTCATCTCAAGGCTGGAAATTTGAAGTATTAGAGGCTAATATTACCGGAATTGGTGGCTATAAAGAAGTAATTGCCATGATTACTGGCGAAAATGTCTTTTCTAAATTAAAATATGAAAGTGGGGCTCATCGCGTTCAGCGGGTCCCTTCAACAGAATCGCAAGGACGTGTTCACACCTCTACGGCAACGGTTGTTGTTTTACCAGAAGCGGAAGAAGTAGAATTAGAATTGGCTGATAAAGATATTCGGGTTGATATTTATCATGCAAGTGGCGCAGGTGGTCAGCATGTCAACAAAACCGCTTCTGCTGTTCGTTTGACCCATTTACCAACCGGAATTGCAGTCGCTATGCAAGATCAGCGCTCTCAATTACAAAACCGTGAAAAAGCGATGCAAATTTTGCGAGCGCGAGTTTACGATCAAATGCGCCAAGAATCGCAAGATGAATACGATGCAAGTCGTAAATCAGCAGTTGGAACAGGGGATCGTTCTGAACGGATTCGGACCTATAATTTCCCTCAAAATCGAGTAACGGATCATCGTATCGGTTTGACTATTCAAAAATTAGATCGAATTTTATCAGGAGATTTAGATGAAATAGTTGATGCGTTAATCATTTATGATCAAACAGCCAAATTGGAAGAGATGCAAAATGGCTAATTCTCATAAGCGCTATTTTGAAGTCCTTAACTGGGCTTCTTCTTTTTTAGATACTCATCAGAAAGAACCATATATTGCTGAGTATTTAATTTTGGAAAGAAATTTTTGGACAAAGACAGACTTGCTTGGTCATTATCGGCAAGTGATGCCGATATCTGAAATAACGCAATTGGAAGCGGATCTGGAATTAGTTTTGCAAGATATCCCGCCTCAATATATCATTGGTTCTTGTCAGTTCTATGGCCAACGTTTTAAAGTCACGGCTGACACACTAATTCCGCGACCGGAAACAGAAGAACTGGTTCAATTATGTCTACAGGGCAATGAGTCGAGTAAAGCTCTGAAAGTAATCGATGTGGGCACTGGAACTGGAGCGATTGCTCTCAGCTTAAAAAAACAAGCCCCTAATTGGCAAGTAACGGCAGTTGACATCTCAGACAAAGCCTTAGCTGTCGCCGAAGAAAACGGGGAGCGGCTGGCCCTAGATTGCCGTTTTCTAAAAAGCGATTTGTTGACAGCGGTGATCTCAGAACAGTTTGATGTGATCATATCAAATCCACCCTATATAGGACCTGATGAGTGGCAAGAGATGGACGTCAGTGTTCGTACGTATGAACCAAAATTAGCCTTGTTTGCCGAAAAAGAAGGGTTAGCTCTCTATATGAGGTTAGCTAAAGAGGCAAAAACTGTTATTAAACCAACGGGTAAAATCTACTTGGAGATTGGTTACCGTCAGGGAGAAGCCGTTAAACAGATATTTAAAGAGGCTTTCCCAACTAAAAAAGTTGTTGTTCATCAAGATTTAACGGGTCACGATCGCATGATTGAAGTCTGTTGATAACTCTGTGGATAAAAAAATTTTATTAACTAGCTTTTAGTTAAAAGAACATAATTATAGCAAGCTTGGAAGTGGTTTATTGAGTTATCAACAGACTTATTAACACTTGACAAATCGGTTATCCCCAAAATGTGAATAACTGATTAAAAGGCTTGATAAATTAGGAAAATCTGAAAAAGGAGTTGTGGATAACCTGTGGAAACAATAATTTATACGGAAGATTCATTAGCTGTTCCAGCACGATTAATTCGCCAAGGAGAACTGATTGCTTTTCCGACGGAGACGGTCTATGGACTCGGTGCTGACGCGACTAATGAAGCAGCTGTCAACAAGGTTTATCAAGCCAAAGGACGGCCGAGTGACAACCCTTTAATCGTCCATATAAAGGAAATCACAGACTTAGATCCTTTTGTGGATAACCTCTCTGAGAAAGCCCAATCACTGATGGCAAAATTTTGGCCTGGGCCCCTAACGCTAATTTTTGAAATCAAGAAAAACAGTTTGCCTAGCGTCGCAACGGGTGGGTTATCCACAGCGGCTTTCAGAATGCCAAATAACAAAATGGCTTTGGCGCTGATCGAGCAAGCAGGGGTGCCAATTGTGGGACCGAGTGCCAACACCTCAGGTAAACCAAGTCCAACGACGGCTCAACATGTTTATCATGATCTAGCTGGAAAGATCGCTGGGATTTTAGATGATGGTCCGACTGACATAGGACTGGAGTCCACAGTAGTCGATATGACAACTGAGATTCCTGTTATTTTAAGACCAGGAGCGGTAACGGTCGAAGCGCTAGCAAGTGTGGTGGGAGAAGTGAACTTAGATCAACATTTAATCAGTGAAAACGAAGCGCCTAAGGCTCCGGGAATGAAATACCAGCATTATTCTCCGAATGCACGTGTGTTGCTGATTGATTGGCAAAAAAATAATTGGCAAGATGCTTTAGACTGGTCCGCAAAAAAAGGAATAAGCTGTGGAATCCTTGCAAGTCGTGAGATCATCCAATCCTTTAAGGCTGATGTAGTTGGCAATTATGAATTAAGTATCACACAAGATGTTCAGACTGCAAGTCAACGGTTGTTTGCCGGCCTTAGAGAACTGGATGGACAGAAGCAACCAATAGCTGTTATTTTTGCTCAAACCTATCCAGAAGAGGGCGCAGGTTTGGCTTATATGAATCGGTTAAAGAAAGCGGCAAACCAAGAATATTTTCAACGTGACGACTAAAACACGAATGTTTTGGTCGTTTTTCAATTTTATAGTTAGCAAATGCGGATGATTTTTAATTTTTTTTTCTTGAGACTATTTAATTCTTAACTATTTTACGAAATAGTGAGGATAGGAAATTGATTCATCGATAGGGACTGTGTTACAATATAGAAAAGAAAAAGAGGTGTTGTGAAGAATGAGTTTTAAAGAACAAGATCAAGAGTTGTGGGATGCTGTTGCCAAAGAGAAAAACCGTCAAGAACGAAATATTGAATTAATCGCATCAGAAAACTTTGTGTCAGAAGGTGTCATGGCAGCGCAAGGCAGTATTTTAACGAATAAATATGCAGAAGGCTATCCTGGCCGTCGCTATTATGGTGGTTGTGAATATGTCGATATTGTTGAATCGTTGGCAATTGAGCGGGCAAAGCAATTATTTGATGCAAAATTTGCAAATGTTCAACCCCATTCTGGCTCGCAAGCGAATACAGCTGCTTATATGGCGTTAATTGAGCCAGGAGATACGGTTCTAGGGATGGATTTGACTCATGGTGGTCATTTAACTCATGGTTCTCCAGTAAACTTTAGTGGAAAAACCTATGATTTTCATCCTTATGGTGTTGATCCCGTTACAGAAGTGATCGATTATGAAGTGGTTCGTATTCGCGCTCGTGAAGTGAAACCAAAATTGATTGTGGCTGGGGCAAGTGCCTATGCTCGCCATATTGATTTTGCTCGTTTTAAGGAAATTGCTGATGAGGTAGGGGCCAAATTATTAGTCGATATGGCTCACATTGCTGGTTTAGTAGCAGCAGGTCTCCATCAAAATCCGATGGCTTATGCGGACATCGTAACAACGACAACTCATAAAACCTTACGTGGACCTCGTGGTGGGTTGATTTTAACCAATGACGAAGATTTGGCGAAAAAAATTAACAGTGCGATTTTCCCCGGCATACAGGGTGGTCCGCTGGAGCATGTCATCGCCGGCAAAGCGGTTGCCTTTAAAGAAGCATTAACAGAAGACTTTAAGGACTATCAGGAACAAGTGATTGCCAACGCGCAAGCCATGGTGAAAGCTTTTAATCAGGCACCTAAAGCTCGCGTTATCAGTGGAGCTACTGATAACCATTTACTGTTAGTTGATGTCACAGGTTATGGTTTAAATGGCAAGGAAGCCGAAGAAATCCTTGATAAAGTCCATATTACTGTGAATAAAAATACGATTCCGTTTGAAGTCTTAAGTCCGTTTAAAACGAGTGGCATTCGGATCGGAACGCCGGCTGTAACAACTCGTGGTTTCCGAGAAGCAAATGTTCGTCGCGTAGCTGAATTAATAGATGTGGCTCTTACAAATCATCAAGATGAAGAAGCGCTAGTGCGTGTTTCAAAAGAAATCAAAGCAATTACTGAAAAATTTCCACTTTATCGTTAAAAGTTTGAGTGATTGACTAGTCAATCACTCTTTTTTGCTTTACAATAGGTTAGAAGAAAAACTAAGAGGGATAATAGACCTTCAAGAAAAGGAGAATCGCTATGGGAAAATTTCAAGTTATTGATCATCCATTAATTCAGCATAAGTTAACCATCATTCGTGATAAAAACTGTGGAACAAAGGTATTTCGTGAGGTTGTGAATGAAATAGCCATGTTAATGGCATTTGAAGTATCACGCGATATGCCGTTAGAGGATATTGAAATTGAAACACCAATGGGGAAATCAACGCAAAAAACCTTAACAGGTAAAAAAGTTGCGATTATTCCAATTCTCCGTGCAGGAATCGGCATGGTAGACGGTATGTTGGAACTAATTCCAGCGGCCAAGGTTGGCCATATCGGCATGTACCGTGATCATGATACTTGGGAACCTGTGGAGTATTTCGTGAAATTACCATCTGATATTGACACACGTCAATTATTTGTCGTTGATCCAATGTTGGCAACCGGCGGCTCAGCGATTTTAGCAGTGGATGCGTTGAAAAAGCGTGGCGGTAACAATATTAAATTTGTCTGCCTAGTTGCAGCTCCTGAAGGTGTAAAAGCTCTTCAAGAAGCTCATCCAGATGTGGATATTTACACAGCGGGTCTCGATGATCATTTGAATGATGATGGTTATATCGTACCAGGTCTTGGTGATGCTGGCGACCGCTTGTTCGGCACTAAGTAATCAAGTAGATCGTTTAATTAAATGCTCCAGCCAAAGAGGCGATGTCGCCTTTGTAATTATTGAAAAATTAAGTATGGATAACAGTCATTTATACTAGATAGTTAAAAGCGATGAATACTATTTCATCGCTTTTTTAGAGGATAAAGGCCTAAACCTTTTCCGCTATGAGTTGCGCCAGTTGTAAAAAAAATTAGACTTTCTGCTTGAAAGTTTTAGCCAAATGTGTATAATAAAGTGATAATTGAAATTTTCATACTAAATGTTTTCTAGGGTTCCGCACGTTGTGGTCTGGACCGAGAGAGAACTCGTAATAGTCATTATTACGTCACGGAAGGATAAAAGCCTGGGAGATACTGTTGCTGCAGTAGTCTCTTAGGCTTTTTTGCATGGTTTGACAGAGTGTGGATATCGTTAAATAAGGTATTAGGAGCGGATGTAGATGAATAAAAATTGGCTGAAAGTTGTGATTGCTGGTGTCTTTGAAGTAGGTTGGGTCGTGGGGTTAAAACACTCGACGACGCCATTGACTTGGGGATTAACCTTAGTTGCTATTTTCTTTAGTTTCTATTTGATGATTTCAGCTAGTGAAGAGTTACCCGTGGGAACTGTTTATGCTGTTTTTGTGGGGATTGGAACGACTGGGACAGTTCTTTTGGACGCCTTGTTATTTGGTCACTCCTTAAGTGTGGCCAAAGTGAGCTTGATCGTTATTCTGTTAGTTGGGGTTATCGGCTTAAAAATGGTGACACCAGCAGAGACAAGTGAGGTGAAAAACTGATGGCGTGGATTGCGTTAGTCGTAGCAGGTTTATTTGAAATGGTCGGGGTATCGCTGATTAACAAGTTTAATTTAGAAAAAAACGCCAAGTCCCTAGGGTTATTAGTAGGAGCTTTTGGCATTAGTTTTGTCTTGTTATCTCTGGCAATGGACAGTTTGGCAATGGGAACGGCTTATGCTGTATGGACGGGAATTGGCGCTTCAGGTGGGGCGATTTTAGGCATGCTAATTTATGGTGAATCTAAAGACCTCAAACGAATTCTTTGTATCGCACTGATTTTAGGGGCGGCCATTGGTTTAAAAATTATTTCTTAAGATCCGCAAAAAAACTCGTGAGTAGGTTATCGTAACCTATTCACGAGTTTTTGAATTTAATTTTTAACAGATAAGTCGTCATAACTCACTACCATGTTCCCGTTTGTTTGAAACATTATGTCTTTATTGTCGGTGGTTTCGTTAATTGAAACAATTGCTGAATTCGTCATTTGTTTGACAACGATCCCACTGACTAAATCGCCCTTAAAATAAAAGGTAACCTTAGTATCAGGAACAAATTCGATGCCAACTTCTGAAGCATTATTTTGAACAGGTCTAAACATTTAAAAGCCACTCCCTTTCTATCTTCAAAGAAAAACGCTTTATGTCATCTAGCTTTCATTATACCACAAAATAAACTAAATTTATATTCGTGTGTTTTAGACTTCTTTAATCTTTAATTTGATAGATAAGTAAACTTGTATATGTCTTATAAATCAAATGGGGGTTTTATGGTCAATAAAAAAAGCTGATACAATCAGCTTTGGTAATTATTAAATGTGCTAAATTGCTTTTAGATCCAAAGCAATCTCATCAGGAGATTTATCGGATACAGCACTTTCTATCAATAGTTTATTTGTATAGGAGCCGCAATTCTCACAAAAGTAAGCAGCTGCTGGGTTGGTATGTCCACAGTCCTCATTTGTGCAAGTGTTGTACAGCGTGGTGCCGCACTTGATACAAAAATTGGCAACATCGGAGATATCTTCGTTGCCACAAGCTTGGCAGGGATTAAAGCGATTAGAAGTATTGACCATATTGTGAACCTCCTTTTAATTAAATTATAGCAAGTTGTCACTCAAAAGGAAAGAAATGTTCGAATAAATTCTAAATTTAGGCACGAACCATCACAATATGTCTGCTTAGACGTTGATTTTGATTTTTTTAGTCATAACTAAAGAATTGAAAGGCAAATTATGCTATAATTTGACGAAGTTAGTTATATAGGTGATGATAGATGTATTTTGAAAGATAGCTTAGCCCTTGTAACATAAAAATAGATAAATGAGGACTTATTAAATGAAAGAAATGTTTAAAGATACTGGGATCGTACTAGGCGTATGCCTGCTATTTGCCATTTTTATGATGATATTCACCCCCTACCCAGCGACTGCTCTTGTGCACTCATTATTCGCTAATGGCGGAGTGGCAAAAGAACCAGCTGGTTACAGTGAGGTTTTGGAGAAGATTGAGATTAAGCAGGATTTGACTTATGAGTCGCTAATTCCGCAAAATAAGTATGATTTAATTGTTCCTAAAACAGGTGACAATTTTCCTGTGATTTTATGGGTGCATGGTGGCGCGTATGTTGGTGGCCAGAAGTCCGATGTGTCGATTTATGCCAATATGTTAGCGGCTCAAGGCTATGCAGTCGTTAACATGGAATATGATTTGGCTCCAGGTACCCGTTATCCAGGTCCGTTAGTCCAAATGAATGATCTTTATAAAGAATTACAGCGAGTTAGTCAAGCCTATTCCTTGGATCTGAACCAGCTGATTATTGCTGGCGATTCAGCTGGTGGGCAAATTGCCTCTCAATTTATTAATATTCAAGTGAACGATAGTTATAGTCAAGCAGTCAATTTTTTACAAGAAGTTCCTAAAGAAACGATTAAAGGCGCCATCCTGTTTTGCTCTCCTTTTTCGTTAAATGAACTAGCTACTACTCGGCGTATATCGGCGGTCGATTATTTCATTCGCAATGTTGGGTGGGCTTATACAGGAAAAGCTGACTGGGCTAAATCGGAGATTGCCAAAGAAGCGGATTTGTTGGAAGTGGTTAGTGGTGGTTTTCCTGCTACTTTTATCACAGATGGAAATAAGGGTTCCTTTGAAGAACAGGCTAAATCCTTTGTCAAATTAATTGAGTCTCAAGGAACAGATGTGACGACGGCTTTTTATTCTCCAGACGAAGGAGAACTAACGCATGAGTATCAATTTGATATGACACTTCCCCAATCACAACAGACGTTTGCAGCATTAGTCAACTTTTTAAAGGACTTAGATTCCTAAACTTTTCTTAAATTTAGTGACAGAGAAGGTAGCCTACCGATCTTCCGTTATAATGGAAGATGTGATGAGATAGAAAAGAGATGAAAAATGGAAAAAGTGAAATATAAATATAGTTTGGATAATCGCATCGACTATGGCATTATATTGCCTGTTTTTGTCTTATCTTTAATGGGCTTAGCGGCCCTATATGCTGCCTTGAGTAATGATCAAATGACGAAAGATATTATGACGCCGATGTTAAAGCAGCTGCTTTGGATATTGATCGGTGCCATTGCAGTGGTTATTTTGATGCAGTTTAGTTCTAAGATGTTGTGGAAGATCACGCCCTTTGTTTACCTGATGGGATTGGGCTTAATGACCTCTTTGATCTGGTTTCATGATGAAAATTTAGCCGCTTTAACAGGTTCTAAAAACTGGTTTAATTTTGGCGGCTTTACCTTTCAACCGTCGGAACTGATGAAGATTGCCTACATTTTAATGTTGGCCTATGTGGTGACGAAACACAATTTAAAGCATTTGCACACCATCAAAAATGACTTTCTTTTGATTGGTAAACTGATTATTTTTACGATTCCGATTGTTATTTTATTGCAATTTCAAAAGGATTTAGGGACAATGTTAGTTTATGTGGCCATCTTAGGTGGTGTCTTTTTACTATCAGGAATCTCATGGAAAATAGTTTTGCCTACGATTATCGTCTTTATTTTATTAGCAGCAGGTATTCTTTATCTGGTGACCCAAGATGCTGGCCGTGAGTTTTTATTTTCAATGGGAGTCAAACAATACCAACTGGCGCGTATTGACTCGTGGATTGACCCATTCCACGATGCCACGGGTAACTCCATGCAACAAGCTCAAGCGTTGATTGCCATCGGTTCCGGAGGGATGTTTGGCAAAGGCTTTAATGTGTCAGAGGTTTATGTTCCGGTCAGAGAATCAGATATGATTTTTACCATAATCGGTGAAAACTTTGGCTTTGTCGGCGGTACGTTGATGATTTTGATGTATTTTATCTTAATTTATCGCATGATTCGTGTCTGCTTCGATACAAATAATGAATTTTATGCGTATATTGCAACTGGGATTATCATGATGATTTTATTCCATGTCTTTGAAAACATTGGCTCTAACATTGGACTTCTGCCCTTAACCGGGATTCCTTTGCCCTTTGTCAGTCAAGGTGGTTCTTCATTATTAGGGAATTTGATTGGCGTTGGCATCGTGATGTCAATGCGTTTCCAACAAGATGATTATCAGAAATTTAGGTAGTGTTTTAAGAACAGTCCAAAGGGCTGTTCTTTTTTTGGGGTCAGCCTTTAGCTTTGCTTTCTATTTATGTTATACTATTTATAGATAATGATAGAAAGAGGGATTAGATGGTAAATTTTTATTGGTATCCTAAGTGTTCAACATGTAAAAAAGCAAAAGCATGGTTAGATGAAAATAATGTAAAATATAAGACGATCGACATGATTGAGACACCTCCGACTAAAAAGCAATTAGTCGCCTGGATGGAAGCAAGTGACTTACCAGTTCGTCGTTTCTTTAACACAAGTGGAGCTCGCTATCGTGAGCAAGGATTAAAGGAAATTGTCAATGGCTTTTCTAATGAGGAAGCGGCTGGTCGTTTAACCAAAGACGGCATGTTGATTAAACGCCCAATTATGGAGAAAGCAGGACATCAGGTGTTGCTTGGGTTTAAAGAACAGGACTATGCTGAATTATTAAAATAAGGCAATAAATAGGAGTTTACAATGAAAAAAATAGTGAATAAGCAGATCTGGGTGACAAAAGAAGGAGACAGTTTGTCAATTGGTTTGACGAATGAAGGACAAGATGATTTTGGGAGTGTCTCTTTTGTCAGTTTACCTAAGATTGGCGACCGTTTGACAGTTGGTGATTCTTTCGCGGAAATTGAAGCTGAAAAAGCTGTTACTGAATTAGTTACCCCAGTGTCTGGAACTGTCGCTTCAATTAATCAAGAGGCTTTAGCCGATGCCTCATCTTTAGATGTTAAAAATGAAAATTTTGCGTGGATGATTGTGTTAACAGATATTGACGAAAAAGAATTTGATAATTTAGTTTGACAAATTCAAGACAACTTGTTAAAATGAGACACAATAAATGGAAAAGCTTTGAAAAGAAGAGTACTTCTCAAGAATGTTTACAAGAGAGCCCCCATCGGTGAAAAAGGGCAACAGGACTGAGTGGGAAGATGGTCTTTGAGCTGAATAGATGAGCATCGGTAAGTCTATTCCGTCGACACCCGTTAACGTGTAACAGTATCAGGCTAGACCTCGTACTGATTGAGGTTGTTATTGTGAGGTAACAGCAAATAAAGGTGGTAACACGAAACGTCAAACGTTCGTCCTTGTTGTATAACAAGGAGGAACGTTTTTTTAGTTCGTGTCTGAAAGAAATAGAAAGTAGTGTGAAACGGATGGCGCTCATTAATT
Source organism: Vagococcus allomyrinae (assembly GCF_017829975.1). GTDB lineage: Bacteria > Bacillota > Bacilli > Lactobacillales > Vagococcaceae > Vagococcus_D > Vagococcus_D allomyrinae. The sequence continues at coordinate 53,797 of NZ_JAEEGA010000014.1, forward strand.
TGAACCAAGTATCAAAAGAATTTAGCGGGAAAAATGGCACAGTATCAGCAGTCTCCGATGTCAATTTTACCGTCGAAGAAGGAGAAATCTTTGGGATTGTCGGTTACTCTGGTGCAGGTAAAAGTACCTTAGTCCGATTGTTAAATGGCCTGGAAGCTCCCAGTTCGGGGCAGGTGCTGATTGATCAGCAAGATGTGGCAGTGTTGAGTGGTAAAAAGTTGCGGGAGTTTCGCAAAGAGATTGGCATGATCTTCCAGCATTTTAATTTGTTGTGGTCACGAACGGTGATTGAAAATATTGCCTTGCCCTTAGAATTAAGTCGATTGTCTAGGAGAGAGCGGGAGAATAAAGCCTTGGATTTGATTAAACTGGTAGGGTTGGAAGGGCGCGAAGACGCCTATCCAAGTCAATTATCAGGCGGCCAAAAACAGCGGGTGGGAATTGCTCGGGCTTTAGCCAATGACCCCAAAATCCTTTTGTGTGATGAAGGAACAAGTGCACTAGACCCACAAACGACGGATGAAGTTTTGGACTTATTGGCTTCAATTAATCAAAAATTGGGCTTAACGATTGTGCTGATTACTCATGAGATGCATGTCATCCGTAAAATTTGTCACAAGGTAGCGGTGATGGAAAAAGGCAAAATTGTTGAGCAAGGAGATGTTTTGGAGGTATTTAGTAATCCGCAACAAGAAGTGACGAAACGATTTGTGCAACAAGAGACCGTTCCAGAAACGAGAAGTAACCCAGATGCCTTGAACTTCTTAGCGGAAAGCTTTACAGCAGGAAAAATCGTACAGCTAACCTTTGAAGGGCATAAAGCACGTAGCCCGATTATCTCAAAAGTTATCCGTCATTGCCAGGTCGATGTGAATGTCATTCAAGGGCAGATTCAACAGACTCAAACTAGTTCATTTGGTACCTTGATCATTGAACTGACAGGTGCTGAGGAAGAAATTGAGCAAGCCATTCACTTCTTTAAAGAAGAAGGCGTTGGCGTGGAGGTTGGACAAGAATGAAAAAAACATTAACAGAACAGTATTTTGATTTTAGCCAACTTGATTCGGAAAAGTTTATTAAGGCAACCAAAGAAACACTTTATATGACAGCTATTTCGATGTTTTTTGTCATTATCATTGGCTTGTTGTTAGGCTTACTACTCTATTATTTAGGCAAAAGTAAAGACAATAAGACTGCTAAGGTGTTTTATAACGTTATTTCGGTTGTCAGCAATATTTGCCGCTCAGTTCCCTTTATTATTCTGATCATTTTATTAATTCCCATTACTAAGAGTTTGATCGGGTCTTTCTTAGGTCCTAAAGCGGCCATTTTACCGCTGGTTATTTCAGCCGCCCCGTTCTTTGCTCGCTTAGTCGAAATGGCTTTTAGAGAAGTTGACAGTGGGGTATTAGAAGCGTCAGATGCCATGGGAGCTAATCGTCTGCAAGTTATTTTCAAAGTGTTGATACCAGAAAGCATGCCAGCTTTAATTTCTGGGGCAACTGTGACGACGATCACCATGATCGGCTTTACAGCTATGGCTGGGGCCATTAGCGCCGGTGGACTAGGTGACTTGGCTTATCGAGAAGGGTTTACAGGTAACAAACCAACCGTCACTTTATTTGCGACGATTGGCATTTTGATAATTGTGTTTATCATTCAGGGAATCGGCGATTTTGCGGTAAAACGAACAGATAAACGTTAATTATATATAAAGGAAAAGTGGAGGGGAATTTTGTATGAAAAAGAAATTAATCGGGATTTTAGCTGTCTCAGCTCTAGCATTAACGTTAGCAGGGTGTGGGAATTCGGACAAAGCTGCAACAGATGGTAGTGGCAAGAAAGAAGAAACAACAACCTTGAAAGTGGGGGCGTCACCAACGCCTCATGCGGAGATTTTGGAATTTGTGAAACCGCAACTGGAAAAAGAGGGAATTACCTTAGAGATTGAAACCTTTAATGATTATGTTTTGCCAAATAAAGCGCTGGAAGAAAAAGAAATTGATGCCAACTATTTCCAGCATATTCCATTTTTTGACTTAACCGTTAAGGAAAGTGGTTATGATGATTTTGTTAATAAAGGAGCCATTCATATTGAATTAATGGCATTGTATTCACAACGCATTAAAGACATCAAAGACTTAAAAGATGGGGCAACGATCATAACCAGTAATTCTGAATCTGATTGGGGCCGGATTATTACGATGCTTCAAGATGAAGGACTAGTTAAAGTTAAAGAAGGCACTGATTTAACGACGGCAACGTTTGATGATATCGTCGAAAACCCTAAAAAGTTGAAATTTAATCACGATGTTAATCCAGAGCTTTTAGCCGCGACTTATGAAAATGATGAGGCTGACTTGGTGGCAATCAACGCTAACTTTGCAGGTGGTATTGATTTATCACCAGAAAAAGATGGCGTAATTGTTGAAAAAGATAACTCGCCTTATGGAAATATTTTAGCGGTTCGAACTGACAACGAGGATGATCCAGCAATCGAAGCCTTATTTAAAGCGTTGCGTTCAAAAGAAACTCAAGAATGGATTACTGAAAAATGGGATGGCAAAATTAAACCTGTTAGTGAATAAGTCATTGCCTACTCCTATTTGAATATCAATTGGGGCCTATCTCTAAAAAACTACTCATACTGTGGGTAGTTTTTTTATTTAAATAACGATTGTCGTGCTATCTACTGATTGATTGTGACTGAAAACACAGAATGATTTTGTGACGGACTTATGTTAAAATGAAACTCTAGATACTGTGAGATCAGTCTTATTTAGGAAAAAAATAGTTGAGAAGCGTTTTAAACTTATCTTTAATCAGCCGTATGTTATCGCTACGTGATGTTATTTTCAATTCAAAAGTTTGCGGAATAGGTCAAAAGAGATTAGACTGTTAACAGTGAATAAAAAGAGAATAGGATGGGACAACATGTATCAAGTAATTGTAACCTACAGTGAAAATGAACCATGGTGGTTTTTTGATGAATGGCAGGACGATATTGTTGAGGAGCAAGTCTTTGATAATTTAGTCAGTGCCAAATTGGCTTATCAGGAAAAATTTTCCCAATTAAAGGAAGAATATAGTATGATGAGAGAGAAGCCAGATTGTTTAACAGCGTTTTGGAATGAAGGGGAGGTTGCGTATTGTGATGATTGCGACGAGGACCTTCAACAATATAAAGGTTTAATGCTTCTGAAAAATTGTGTGAAACTTTCAGAAGACGGAAAGGATATCGATGAAACAATTAATTATCGCGGAAAAACCAAGTGTTGCAAGAGATTTAGCTAAAGTACTTGGGGCAACGCAAAAAAATAAAAGTTATATTGAAGGCCCAAATGTGATTGTGACTTGGGCACTAGGCCATTTATTAGGCTTGAAAATGCCGGAAGATTACAATAAAGAGTGGTCTGCTTGGAGTATGGAGACATTACCGATGATTCCCAAACGAGTGGGGATTAAACCGTTACCCAAAACAGGGCACCAATTAAAAGCCATCAGTCAGTTAGCTAAGCGTAAAGATGTGAAAGAGGCGGTCATTGCAACGGATGCAGGACGAGAAGGTGAATTAGTTGCCCGTTGGATACTAGAATACGTTCGTTTTGATAAACCCGTCAAGCGGTTGTGGATTTCATCCCAGACCACAAAGGCGATTAAAGATGGGTTTAAAAAACTGGAACCAAGTCAAAAATATGACAATTTGTATCACTCAGCTTTGGCAAGAGCAGAAGCTGATTGGTTAGTTGGGCTAAATGTCACACGAGCACTTACGGTTAAATATGAAGATAGTTTATCTGCTGGTCGCGTGCAAACACCAACCTTGGCCTTAGTGCGTAGACAGGAAGAAAAGATTGAAACCTTCCGACCAGAAAACTTTTTTACTATCGATTTAATCTACCAAGGGGCAAAAGGGCGGTTACAGTTACAAAATCCCCGTCAATTAAAAGAGCGGGCGCAAGCGGACGAACGTTTAGCGCGACTTACTACCAAAAGTGGTAAAGTCACCAGCATTAAAAACAAAACGAAAACAGAGCCGGCCCCTTTACCTTACGATTTGACTGAAATTCAGCGAGAGGCTAATCAGCGTTACGGCTTTTCAGCTAAAAAGACGTTGTCCTTGGTTCAAAGTTTATATGAGATTCACAAGGTAGTGACCTATCCGCGGACGGACTCTAAGTATTTAACGGTGGACATGAAGGGGACGATGAAAGAACGACTTCAAGCGGTCGCTAGTTATTATCCAGAAGAAGCCAAAAAATACCTTCGCACAGGCGCTCAAGTAAAGGCAACAAAAGTTTTTCAAGATAGTAAGGTAACGGATCACCACGCGTTAATCCCGACGGAACAAGTGGCACGACCAGAGAAGATGGATAATGATGAGCAGAAGATCTATCAAATGATCACCTTGCGTTTCCTAGGTCTATTTGCTGAGAATCACGTTGCGAATCAACAGACGATTGAAGTCAAGATTGATCAGGAACACTTTATTTTTAGACAAAGTAAGATTGAAACGGCTGGTTGGAAACTGAGTACCAAGGATGAGGTTGAGAAGCAGGTTGAATTTAAAGAAGGCATGGTTATTCCAGCTAAGTTTAATATTAATAAAGAAGTCACGACACCGCCAAGTCCTTTAAACGAAGGAACTTTATTAGGAGGGATGGAAAAGCATAATTTGGGAACGCCTGCTACTCGAGCGGAAATCATTGAAAAATTGATAAAATCCGAATTGATGGAACGAAACAACAGTCGTCTGACAGTTAGTCCCAAAGGCAAGCAATTACTAAAATTAGTCAATCCTTCTTTAGTATCGCCAGATCTGACAGAAAAATGGGAAACCGCCTTGGAAGAAATTGCTCTCGGCAAACGAAAAAGCCAGGAGTTTATCAAGGAAATTGAGAGAGATACTGAAAAGCTAGTGAAGGAAATTAAGGTTAGCGAGAAGAAATACACGGATTTTTCGATTACGTCTAAGGAATGTCCAGAGTGTGGGTCAGCTCTTCGAGAACGCAATACGCGTGATGGCAAAGTCTTTGTTTGCACTAGCGAAAGCTGCTCTTATCGCCGTCGCAAGGATCCAAAAGTTTCGAATAAGCGATGTCCTCAATGCCATCGCAAGATGGAGATTCATGAAGGTAAGAAGGGCGAGTTTTTCAAGTGTAAGTACTGTGTCATTACGGAAAAAATCCCTACGGGCAACGAGCGCAAGAAAAAAATGTCGAAACACGAAGAAAAAAAATTGCTAAAACAATATAGCCAGCCGACAGAAGTGGAGGAGAGTCCTTTGGCTCTTGCTCTTAAGGCAGCGATGAAAGATCAATAAGGTCATAAAGAGAAAAGAGAGAATAAGAAGTTATTTATTCTCTCTTTTCGTGTATAATAAGGAAGTAACGGTAATAGAAGGGGAGGTTTGAGATGGCGAAGAAAAAAAATACTCGTGCGAAGATGACTAAAAAACAACAAGCTCAACGAGAGCGAATGGTTTATTTGTTTATTGGGATCATTTTTGTCTTGTTTGGTTTATTCGGCACGTTAAAACTTGGCTTTCTCGGTATTTTAATTGCAAATGTGTTCCGCTTTATCGCTGGAAATACGTATCCTGTGATGGGGGTTCTACTGATCATATATGGTTTGCTTTTAGTGTTTATGGGGAAAGAACTGAAAATTAAAAAGAAAAAATTGGCCGTTGGTGCAGTTATTTTTTATTGCGGGTTATTAATGTTGCTACACGCCTGGCTTTTCAAGGAAGCTTTAGCTGGCGATGTGAATATTATCAGCGTCACCTGGCAAAAATTATTCACGGAAATTCGTGGTAATGTGATTAAAGAGTCAGTCGGTGGTGGCATGATCGGGGCAGTTTTATATGGAGTTAGTTATTTTCTTGTGTCTCAGCTAGGGACCTACATAATTGCGGGGCTCTTAATGTTGATTGGGGTCTTTTTAATCGCTGATATTCACTGGTTTCAGGTTGTTGATTTCTTAAAACTTGGGGGCTCAAAATTAGGCTCAAACCTAAGTGAACACCAAGCCAAGTTGGCGGAAAGGCGAGAGGTTAAGGCCGCCCAGAAAGCTGATGCAGCTGAAAAACAACGCTTAGCCGATGAAGCAGCCGCGGAAGAAGCGCGTAAAAATAATGTTCGCGATCTGTCACCAGGGGAACAATTGGCTCGGACTGAAGCGGCGGAGACGATTATTGAGAAGCACGATGAACCAGAGCAACTGGCCCTTGAAATCGATAGTTATCAGAATCAGTACCAAACCGAGGTAAAAGAACCAATCAAACGAACGGCTTCAAAAAAAGAGACAGAAGGTTCAGATGAAGAATTAGAATTTGAAATTCCAGAAGAAACGGAAGATCGGGATTATTTATTACCACCGTCTGATATCTTAAATGAGATTCCTTTAACGGATCAAAGTGATGAATATTCATCGATTGAAAAAAATGTTGGCGTTTTGGAAAATACGTTTAAAAGTTTTGGCGTGGATGCTAAAGTCGTTCGAGCAAGCTTAGGCCCCTCAGTGACCAAGTATGAAATTCAACCAGCTGTCGGCGTTAAAGTGAGTAAAATTGTCGGATTAACGGATGATCTTGCGCTGGCCTTAGCTGCGAAAGATATTCGGATGGAGGCGCCTATTCCTGGGAAGTCACTGATTGGGATTGAAGTGCCAAACAATGCGGTCAGCACGGTTTCTTTCCGTGATATTGTGGAAGCTCAGCCAAAACATGATGATAATCTGCTGGAAGTGCCATTGGGACGAGATATTTCAGGTTCAGTTATCTCTGCCGATTTAGCCAAAATGCCTCATCTACTGATTGCCGGTTCCACTGGGAGCGGGAAATCTGTGTGTATCAATGGGATCATTACCAGTATTTTGATGCGAGCTAAACCTCACGAAGTAAAAATGATGATGATTGACCCAAAGATGGTGGAATTGAATGTTTATAACGGGATTCCTCATCTGTTAACACCCGTGGTGACCAATCCTCGTAAGGCGGCTCAAGCCTTACACAAGGTGGTGACAGAGATGGAACGCCGCTATGAGTTATTCGCAGGCAGTGGGGTTAGAAATATTACGGGCTATAATCAAATGGTCATGCAACACAATATGGAAGATGGTGAGAATCGACCAGTTCTGCCTTTTATTGTCGTGATTGTTGATGAGTTAGCCGATTTGATGATGGTGGCCAGCAATGAAGTGGAAGATGCGATTACACGACTGGCTCAAATGGCTCGAGCTGCGGGAATTCACATGATATTAGCCACTCAACGGCCAAGTGTCGATGTTATTACAGGGATAATCAAAGCCAATGTGCCATCGAGAATTGCCTTCGCTGTATCAAGCGGCACAGATTCGCGAACGATTATTGACAGTAATGGTGCTGAGAAGTTGCTAGGACGTGGCGATATGCTCTTTTTACCAATGGGAGAGAATAAACCAATTCGTGTTCAAGGGGCCTTTATTTCTGACTCAGAAGTGGAAGACATTGTTGGGTTTGTGACGGAGCAGCAAGGGGCAGATTATCAGGAAAGCATGATGCCAAGTGATGAGCCGAGTGGCGGTTCAGGTAATGGTGAACCCCTTGATGAATTATTTGATGATGCCGTTGCAATGGTGATTGAAATGGACACTGCGAGTATTTCCATGATACAACGACGTTTTCGAGTAGGCTATAATCGGGCTGCGCGGATTGTTGACCAAATGGAAGAGCAAGGTGTAGTTGGACCACCAGAAGGCAGTAAGCCTCGTAAAGTCTTGGTAAGCTTTATGTCAGAGGAAGAGCCGACAGGTCAAGAAAGTTTAGATGTTTAAAAAGAAGTTCGGACAACGAAAGGCTGTTTTCGTTGTCCGAACTTCTTTATCTAATGGCTGTCACTCTGTAAGAGGGAACTTTCGTAATAGTTCAAGGATTGTCTCAAGTGATTGGCCATACTTAAGGTGATCTGACCATTTTGAAATAAATCCTGAACGGTTTCTCGCTCGGCATCAAGTGCCTTCATATAATATTCTTGCATTAATTTTTGATAATCTTTTTTACTTTGAGAGCTTAATTGCTTGATTCGTTGGAGTTTGTGCAAATATTCGTGATGCTTTTGATTGACAATATGCTTATGTAATTCAATGCCATCACTTGTTTCGTCAAGTCCTTTTTTATACGATCGTAAGAAATTGATGGCGCCTTTCGTGCTTTCGATTTCCAGCTTTAGAAGGGAGGTTTCCCCCAGCAGCATTTGTTCAGGCTGTTGCTTGGATTTGATACGCCAAAAAACTAGATTTCCCTGACGGCGTAAGATCGTTAACACCCGTTTAAAGGAATTAACAAAACCTGGTTGGAGGGCTTCTTTTTTGGTGGCAACCACTTTTAAGTAGTTGCGGGCAAACCGCTCCGAAACGTCGCCATTTTTAACTGCTTCTTCAACGCCGTGGAGTTCACCCGCTATGGCCACCTCTTGAACTTGTTTTTCCAACGTGGCATAAAGCCGGTTGGTTTGATCGTCATTTTGTTCACGGTAAAGGTAACGTAAGCGCGATTCAAATTCTTGAATCAAGTCAGCTAAAATCAGGTGATCCTGTTTGCTTAAGGTTTCTTGTTTTAACACGAGAATTGCGTGTTTAATCATGAGTTTTCGGGCTTCCAGTTCGGTTAAATTGGCTTCAGAGCCTGCCACTACTTGCTTATTCAACGTATCAGAGTTAGCAGAGCAGTCATCTCCAACAAGGGCCAATCGTTTTTTCTGTTTGGTTAAGATTGGTAGAGCAAGAGTTGCCACGATTAGACTGGTTAAGATGACACCACAAGCCAAAGTGATAATCAGTGGTCGCTCTAAGAAAAGCTCACCACTAGGTAAGAAAAGAGGCATCGACATGATGGATGCCATTGTCACAGCGCCTCGTACACCTGTTAAACCGGTCATTAAGGCCGTGATGAACGAAGGTTTGTCATTCTTACCATTATTTTTGCGCAAGTAAGTCAGCCACATATACATGTACGACCAGGCGACTCGAATGACTAGCAAGAAAATCCAAATACATAAAATCCAGAAAAGTAAGGTGCCATTGTGGATTAAGGGATTTTCAATGGTTCCCCGCATGGCAATCGGTAATTCGATGCCGAGCAAAATAAAGACCAAGCCATTTAAAAGATAAACTAAGATATCCCACATCTTATTAGTGACCAAACGAACTTCTGAATGCTGACTTCTAAAAATCGGTGCTTGATTGATGGATAAAACGCCGGCAGCTACGACAGCAATCACGCCAGAGGCATGGGCGACCTCGTCTGCTAAAATATAGATCACAAAAGGGGTCAAAATTTGAATGGTAGTATGAAGCACTACGTCTTGAATACCTTGTTGAACTAAGAAAACCCGTAAGAAATGGACAAATGAAATCAATGCCACCCCGATTAACCCACCAACCAAGGCCATGTACATAAAATCTCCAGCCGCTTGTGTCACCGAAAACTGCCCAGTCATAAAGGCTGCTAAGGCGTATTTAAAGGCGATTAACCCACTGGCATCATTGATGAGACTTTCACCGCTGATTAAGCTTAAGATTTTAGGCGGTAATTTGATCTGTTCGGCGATGCCATGGACCGCTACGGGATCTGTTGGGGATAGTACCGCTACTAACGCCATGGCGAGAGCTAAGGGGACTTCTGGAATTAGCCAGTGAATAAAAAAACCGCCAACCAGTGTTGTTAAAAGGACCAACCAAATGGCATAGGCGAAGATCGGCGCTTTTAGTTCCCACAGCTCGTTTTTCGGAAAAAGTTTGCCATCATTAAAGAGCAATGGGGCAACAAATAGGAGCATAAACCAATCGGCGTCTAAATCTATTTGAATATCAAACACTAGTGCGATGATAAGTCCTACGGCAATTTCGATTAAAGCGGTAGGAACGGCTACTAAATAATGACTAATTATATTGGATATAATAACAAGAACTATCATCATGATACTTGCTACTAAAATATTCATACACATCACCTCTCACATATTATAGCAAATAAAAGTCAAAATAGGTCAATAAAAGCCTGATTTTATTAAGATATATCTGTTATTTTTTTTAAGAATTAATTTTTTGCAATAACAATTATTCCAATAGAGATGGGATCGGTTATTGCAATAAAGGTGAATTTAAGATATAGTATTCGGAGGAAGATATGAGAAATGAGGAAATAGCGTGGAGAAACAATCAATTTATGGCTTGACGATCAGCGATCTTCAAACTTGGTTTGAGGAGCAGGGAGATAAAAAGTTCCGTGCTGCCCAAGTCTGGGATTGGCTATATATTAAGCGGGTAAAAACTTTTTCTGAGATGAGTAATCTCTCAAAACAAACAAGCGATCTCTTAACAGAAACTTTTGATATGAGTCCCTTAAATCAAGTGGTGGTACAAGAATCTCAAGATGGCACGATTAAATACTTGTTTGAGTTATCAGACAAAAATATGATTGAGACAGTTTTAATGCGCCATGAATACGGCCTGTCAGTCTGTGTTACCACTCAAGTCGGTTGCAACATCGGGTGCACATTCTGTGCCAGTGGGCTCTTGACGAAGCAACGTGATTTAACAGCAGGCGAAATAGTGGCTCAAATTATGCAAGTTCAGTTTTATTTAGATGAGCGGGGGCAGGATGAGCGAGTTAGTCATATTGTTGTGATGGGAATCGGTGAACCTTTTGACAATTATGATAATGTGATGAAATTTTTGCATGTTGTTAACGATGCGAAAGGGCTAGCTATCGGCGCTCGCCATATAACGGTCTCAACGAGTGGGTTGATTCACAAGATTCGTGAATTTGCTGAAAACGGCTTACAAGTTAACTTGGCTATATCGTTGCATGCGCCAAATAATGAGGTAAGAACGTCGATTATGCGGATAAATCGCAGTAACCCGGTTGAAAAGCTAATGGCCGCAGTCGATGATTACATTGAAAAAACCAATCGTCGGATTACTTTTGAGTATATTATGTTGTCCAATGTCAATGATCGCCCAGAACATGCCCGTCAGTTGGCCGAGTTGCTTAAGGACAAGAAAAAACTGACTTATGTTAACTTGATTCCGTATAACCCAGTCAGCGAACATGATCAGTACAGTCGTAGCACAAAAGAAGATGTGCTAGCATTTTATGATATTTTAAAAAAGAATGGCGTCAACTGTGTCATTCGCAAAGAACAAGGGACTGATATCGACGCGGCTTGTGGTCAATTGCGCAGTAAACAGATTAAGAAAAAAGAACGCAAAGTGGCGCAAAAATAAAAAAGCTTGGATCAGAAGATCCAAGCTTTTTTAATCTTCTAAATGTTTTAAGCGATAAATCTTCGATGGGCGCCCAATGCCAGTCGGACGTTCGCCGATTTCAACAAAGTAGTCTAGCATGGCTTTTTTGTAGTTGGAATGGTCGATGCTTTTATAATCTACCCCTAAAAATTTAGCAAAAACCTTGCGTGCTTCGGTAATCGAAAAATCTTCCCCTAAGACTTGGAGGACTTTGGGTTCGTGATACATTTTATTGAGGACGCGTTTAAAGGCTTTTAAAATGATTCGCTCGTGGTCAAAGGCCAGAGTCTCGCTGCCAATCGATGTTTCCGAGGCTAAATCTAAAATAATCGCATCGTGTTGCCCATTTTCCAGTTTTAAGAGATGGCCTTCGCGCTTAATAGTAAACCATTTGGCAGCCTTGGCATCATCGCCAGCGGTTAATGGATTTTCGCCGATAAAAGCCAAGTAGCTGACAGTAATAACCCAACCACGAGGGTCACGATTAGGTGTGCTAAAAGTATGAAGTTGTTCAATATTATGGAAGTTGATGGTAACGCCAGTTTCTTCCTTCGTTTCCCTGATACAACTGTCTTCTGTGGCTTCATTTCGATTGACGAAACCACCAGGAAGGGCCCAAGAATATTGATAAGGATGGGTGTTTCGCTGGACTAATAAAATTTTAAGTTGATCTTCAGCTCGATTATAACAAAGTAAGACATTATCAACAGTTACGGAAGGTGTTTCATATTTTGGTAAGTCCTGCTGAGAGTACCATACTAGAAATTCTTCTTCACTTGCGGCTGTTTCAAAATAATGTTTTTCTGCTTGTTTCGAAGAAAAACGAGTCATGAGTCATCTGTCCTTTCTGTTACGTGTTGAATTAAAAGTATTATATACTTTATTGTAACAGAAAAGCTCAATGAGTAAAACCAGAAAAGTTTGGTTGTTATTTTAGTGTTCGTTGGTAGCGACGAATTTTTTTTAATGCCCAGTCATAGTGGCTGGATGTAGCCGAAACAAAGTAAGCTCCCAAGCTAGTAGTATTGGTCCAAGGGTATACTTTTTTAGTAAATAATTCTTCATTTGTATGGGACTTAATTAAACGTAACATCAGCTGATGACTTTCAGCTAAAAGTGTCAATGCTTCCTGAAAACTGGTTTCTTGATAATCTTGCCAAATGACCAGATTCATATCAGCTGTTGTTTTCCAGGTGTAGCCTTCTCGAGGCATTACAGGTTTCTCACCTTTCATCCCTAAGTCGTACCAGTTGTTCATCATCAACTGCCATTCATGCAAATGAACTAAAACGTCTCGGATATTACGATCGCGATCTTCAAATGGGAAGCTGCCAATTTGTTGCTCTGGAGAAAGTGAGGCAATCAGGTTTAAGAGTGTGTGGTACTTGTCCTCACTATAGGCTAAAAGTTCGTCTTTGCTTTTTGGTCGTGCCATTATGCTTCATCCTTTCTGGGAGTGATTTGGTAACAGGCTTCAGTTACCCAGTCTTCTTGAATTTGACTGTCAGCTGGTGAAACATGAAAAATGTTGAACATGGGGCCAGCTAATTGATACTGATTAATTTCCATCCAAGTCGCAACGGCTTCGGCAACAGAAGGCATTTGGTCGTAGCTGCCGTTAAAAGTAACCGAGGCCACATGGGTGTCGGGAACTCGCTTAAAATGAACTAAGTCAGTATTGAGATAGCGGCCCTTAACAGCGCTTTGAACTTCTGTGTCGATATTTTGTTCTTGGTATTCATCGCCGTGGTAAAGAGTTAGTCCCAAAGGGGGGCTAGTCAGTGTGACTTGTTGTTTTTCTGCTTCGGCTCCGAGGATCTCCCATAGACGGGTTTCAGCTTCGTAAGAGCTGATCACTTGTCTTACGCTGATTACTTGGCGCTCAGGTATCCATTTTTCAACGACGTGATACTGAGGTAAAGTGCTGTGCTGCTGAATGATATCAGTAGCAGAGGCAATTAGTAATTGTTGTCGTTTTAGTTGCGCCAATTCGTCTGTCACTTCCTGTTGGCGAATTTCAAAGTAGCGCTCCAAAGTGATGTCTGGTTGATTTACGAGCATATCTTTGATCAGCGCTAATGAGAATCCTAAGGCTTGTAGTTGCTTGATTTTATTGACCGTCGCCAATTGTGCTGCCTGATAATAGCGATAGTCGGATTGATCGTCAATTAAGTGTGGGGTCAGTAGTTCCAACTTATCGTAATGCCTTAACATTCGCACGCTTGTGTTAGACAGTCGGGAAAATTCGCCAATTTTAAACATCTTGCATCCTCCTCATTTGTTGTGATTAAGTCTATTATACTGTCTGACATAGTGTGAGAGTCAACTAAAGTTAGGCAAATAAGCTCGAAAGGAACAAGAGAGAGCGTTAAAGACCAAGCAAAACCGACTAAGAAAGCTCTTAGTCGGTTAGTTAGGAGTTATTTTTCGCGAATAACTTCGATTTTATAGCCATCTGGATCAACGATAAAATAATATGATGGCGGAACGCCTGGCAAGGCTTTTAGATCAGTGACATTAAAACCAGCAGCTGAGTGCTGTGCATGCAAACCTTCCAAATCATCTGTAGCGATGGCGATATGACCATAGCCATTGCCTAAATCATAGGGTTCGTGGTCATAATTGTAAGTTAATTCCAATTCATAGCCGTCTTCCGGCAAGGTTAAATAAACCAACGTAAATTTATTTTCTGGGAAGTCGCGACGGCGAGTTTCATTAAAATTAAAGGCTTTTTGATAAAAATCCACTGAAGCTTCCAAGTCTTTTACACGGACACATGTGTGTGCCATTTTCATAAGTCATCATCCTTTCAAATTAACAGTCTACCCTTCCATTTTAGCATAGGCGGGATTGAGAATTCTAGTTAAAAGATTACTCGCGAGGTATCATCCTCGTAATGAATCAGCAGAGCTCCACAGGATTAACCGAATGATCATCTGATGAGAGTGTGCATACAGTTTTCATTGGATGACCTTTAACGGTTAAAAATTACTGGAATCGGAGTTTTGGGTAATAAGTATTTAATAGATATTACACATCCTTACGCTTTTATGGGGTTTCTTGTTGCGTAGATCTTTGGGATAACGTAAAATAGAAAGAAAACTGAAGGGAACTAACTAAAGATGACTGAGGTTCCAATTTTTGGCGAGAAAATTGCTGGAGTTCATTATGTCGAAAGGCATGGCGCCTATATTATTATTCAAAATCAACAGGAAAAAATCGTCTTAGTTCAGGCACCAAACGGCGCTTATTTTTTACCTGGTGGCGAAATCGAAGGCCGTGAAACGCAATTAGAGGCGATCCATCGAGAAGTGATGGAAGAATTAGGAGTTGAGGTTGAAATTGATAGCTATTTAGGTCAAGCTGACGATTATTTTTATTCTCGTCATCGCGACACTTATTTTCACAATCCAGCTTATTTTTTTTCGGCAAAAACCTGGCAAGAAGTATGCGCCCCTTTAGAAGATTTTAATGTGATTGAATGGTTTTCGGTTGAGGAAGGGATTGAAAAGTTGAAGCGTGGTAGCCATAAATGGGCTGTTGAAGAATGGCTAAGTAGCCAAGTAAAAAGGGCTGAGACCTAAACAGTGATTGCTTCGCGAGTGCCAAGGCGTCACTTCCTTCTTCAGTATTTAGTGTTTAGATCTAGGAGAGCAGCTTTTTGAAGTAGCTCAGTTCCTGAATAGTCGTGAAATACAAAGAGGGTAGGACACTAGTCCTACCCTCTTTGTTTATGCCCAAGTCTCTACAGCGTAGGCAACACCTTGTTGATCATTTGATTTGGTAATGACGTTAGCGGCTTTTTTCGCATTGTCCGAAGCGTTTGCCATGGCCACGCCAACACCAGCATAAGTCAACATGTCTAAATCATTTTCATTGTCGCCAATCGCCATAATTTCATGTTGTTGGATGTTGAGCATCTCCGCTAAATCACGAACCGCCCGCCCTTTGCTAGCTTCTTTATTTAAAAATTCAAAAAAGAAAGGCATGCTGTGGAGCATTGTATAGTCGTTGTACAGTTCTGCTGGAATTTGAGGAATGGCCCTTTCTAATAACTCAGCTTGATCGACGAACATGATTTTACTATAGGATGTCTTGGGCATTTCCGCTAAGGGACAGTATTGCAACGGCATCTGTGTTGCATAGGCATCAAAGACCGTGTACTCGCTAATTTGGCGATTAGGTGTGTACATGTAATCACGATCAAGAATGTGCATTTTTAGCTTTAATTGCTGTCCAAGCTGCGTAATTTTTTGGAAATCCGCATAACTAAGGGTGTGCTCAATCAACGTTTTTTGATCGGCATTATGCTGAACTAAGGCGCCATTGTAACTAATGGTGTATTCATTTTCTGCAATCAAGCCAAGCTGTTCAACAAAAGGTAACATGCCGATCATTGGGCGACCGGAACAGAGGACTATTTTGACTCCTTCCGCCGCTTTTTTCTGTAAAGCGTCAATATTTTGTTGGTGTAGCTGGTGATTGGAATCGATTAAGGTGCCGTCGATGTCGATCGCAATTAGTTTAATAGGCAAAATAATAAGCTCCTTTGCTAAAAAAGTTGGTTGAGACAAGGCCAGATTGTTATCGTAACTTTGTCTCAATTACCTCTTAAGTGTACCAGATTATGGACGTCTTAGGGCGCCATTATGAATATAACGGGAAAATTCTGTAAATTCATCTGAAAATAAATTGGTTCGATCATTTTGAATCATCTCTTTAGGAAAGAAAAAGCGTTCGTCCCCGTGTGTTTGTCCTGCTAGGGCTGCCACCAGGTCACTGGCTTTGGATAATTCAATTAAACTGCCGTCTTTTTCAATCAATTCGATTTGAGTACGATGATGTTTTTGATCTGGTCGATAGAAATCATAAGGGAGATCGTAGCTCGTATTAACAGCAGTATAGAAGGTTGGGTTAAAGCCAACTCGTTCAATTAGCTGAGTCATCTCTGTTATTAAGGTGTCGTCTTCACCGGGTTGGAAGCGGGCAGATTTAAATGGCCGGCGATTTAAGAAGCGGGCGGCCAAATCACTTAAAATTTGATCCTTATCATCTGCCCAAACGGTAAAGTAGGTGTTGAGAACACCATCATCCAATTTTAAATAATCTTCTAAGGTGTAGGCATTCTCAAAAAAAGGAATGAGCAAACGGGAGTGGCCTTCGTAATAGTGAGGATCTTCTTGATATAAAAAGGTTCCTCGCTTTAGTAAGTGATCGAGAATGACTTCCATTGCTCGTGAGACTGGGTGAAAATAGATTTGCATATACATTTGATAACGACTGACAATATAGTCTTCAACTGCATGCATGCCGTTGGTTGAAAAGGTAATGCCTTCTTTATATGGGCGGATCACTCGCAGAATGCGGGTTAAGTCAAAGGTGCCGTATTCGGTTCCAGTAAAGTAAGCGTCTCTTAATAAATAGTCCATCCGATCAGCATCAATTTGACTGGAAATCATTTGAACCACCTGAGGATTGGGGTAATCTTTGCGAATCACACTGGCAACTTTTTCAGGAAAGCCAGCTTCTACTTGATTCAAAATTTGAAAAACCTCAGTTTCTGGTGATGTAATGATCATCATGGTAAATTCTTCATGGTTCGTGTTAAAAATACCTTCAAAGGTGTGAGAATAAGGCCCGTGGCCAACATCATGGAGTAAAGCAGCGCAAAGGGCGACTAATCGTTCGCTGTCATCCCAGCCATTATCAGGATCATCTTCAATGGAATAGTTTCGGCGAAAAAGATCGCAAATACGCCGCGTTATCTCGTAAACGCCAAGAGAATGTCCAAAACGGCTGTGCTCCCCACCGTGAAAGGTGAATGACGTGGTCCCCAATTGTTTAATTCGTCGTAAACGTTGAAACTCTTTGGCGTTAATTAAGTCGAGAATGACTTGATGCTGCACATGGATATAATCGTGAACCGGGTCACGAAAGACTTTTTCGATGGTAAGTAACTGTTCTTTATAAGGGATGCTCATGGTGTTTCAACTCCTATCTGGATAATATCGGCATTGCGACGGATCATTTTTTCGCTATTTTTTGCTAAAGCCGCCTCTAAATTTTTTTCATGAATATACTGATCGAAAGTCGCGTCTTTGAATTGACTGTCGAAAGTGGTGCGAAAAACCTCTTTCACTCGGTCTTTGACCTCTTTGACCGTTAAGTGGCTATCCAGCAAATCGCTTAAATTCGCCATGGAGTCTGGTCTGACTGGTGGATAGCCATTTTGTCCAAACTGATCTTTTAATCCTTCTTGGTAAAACTGACGAATCAGCTTGCCACGTTCAGCTTGTGGTCCGTTAATACTTAAATAAATCATAACGGCTATTCCTTGACGAATGCGCCTTTGAGCGATTCCAGCGAATTTACGACCGTTAATGCTCAGATCATACTCTCCTGGGCAATAAGAGTCGCTGATTTCCTTGGCGTCAATGGTGACAGGAAAGTCAGCAAAGGCTTGTTTGATAATCTCCCACATAAGATTATAGGCCTCAGGAATACTGATTTTTTGATCCTCTGGAACTGGAATTATCAGTGAGATATTTACTACTCCAGCATCAGCAACGACTGCCAAGCCACCTGAATTTCGGGCGACATAGTGGTAACCATGGCTAGTTAAGGCCTTCAAACCATCCGCCAAGTAGGGCATGCGCGTGTCTTTCATTCCTAAAATAACCGTGTGATCATTTTCCCAGAAATGAAGAAAGGGTTGCTGATCGCTACTGGCTTGTGTTGTCAAAACATCTGTATAAGCAAAGGGACTTAAAATATCCGCTGTTGACACAGATTGTTCAAAAATATAAAGAGTTGAGTGGTCAAAAATAGTGTTGAGTAAGGTCATTTTATCATCATCTTTCTAATGGAGACTTGCCAAAAGGCACAAAATAAACTGCTTCGCTTTTCATTATATATGATTGAGCGTTAAAATGTGAGGAATTAAACTGGAAAAGCAAGGATTTTCAGAAAAGTCTTAGCTTGAGAGCCGGACGAGCGAAAACTTGCGAATCTTCTTGAAAAACAGTACACTATTTTACATATGCTTGAGTTCAGAACATATGTTAACTGATTGTGTTTGAAGACCGTTATTTATTAAAAATAAGGGACATACGTAGATCTTTAGCCTTAAGAATTGAAAGTCGAGACCATTAAGCAAAGAAGAGGGGATGTGAGGCTGATGAAGCAGAAAATTGAGAATAAGGCTCAATTAAAAGATCAAGAATTTGTTGGTCTATTAAGAGAGATGTGGCGGATTCGTTTATTTGAAGAAGAAGTCGAAAAACTTTATTTTGAAGGTGAGATCTATGGGACCATCCATTTATGCATTGGTCAGGAAGCAACAGCAGTCGGGAGTAGCTATCTGTTGAAACGAGATGACTGGATAATGTCGACTCATCGAAATCACGGCCATTCGTTAGCTAAAGGAAGCGATATGAGGGCGATGATGGCGGAAATTCTTGGTCGTAAGACGGGGATTAATCAAGGAAAAGGCGGCAGTATGCACATCACAGACGTCTCAGTCGGCAATTTGGGGTCTAATGGGATTGTTGGAGGCAATTATCCATTGGCGACGGGTGCGGCACTGACAGCACAAATGATGGGAACGAATCAAGTGGTCATCGCCTATAATGGAGATGGCTCAGTTAATGAAGGGAGTTTCCACGAAGCCCTTAATTTGGCCAGTATTTGGCAACTGCCTGTGATCTTTTTTATCGAAAATAATCAGTATGGTATGAGCTCATCAATTGCTGAGATGATGAATGTCTCACGAGTGTCTGAGCGTGGGAGCAGTTACGGAATTCCTGGCGTGACGATTGATGGCAATGATGTTGTGGCGGTAATTGATGCAACTCAAGAGGCGATTAAGCGATGCCGTCTGGGGCAAGGGCCTAGTTTGATTGAGGCCTTGACCTATCGACATCGCGGCCATTCCAAATCAGATAAACGACTTTACCGAACCTCAGCGGAAGAAAGGGCTTGGCAGCAGCGGGACCCGATTCTGCGGTTGACAGAGCAGGTATTGACTGCTCAGTTACTCACTGAAAGTGAGCTGGATCAGCTGGTGGCGTCTCTAAAATCAGAACTGGCCGCGATAGTAGCCAGTGTAAAAAAAGATCCGCGACCAAGTGCTGAGGCGTTACTTAAAGATGTTTATGCAGGAGGAGAGTTATGAGAGAGAGGACCTATCGGGAGGCCTTAAATGAAGCATTAGCTGAGGCGTTGTCAACGGATGAGAGGGTTTATTTGATCGGTGAAGACATTGGCGTATACGGTGGCGGATTTGGCGTTACGCAGGGCTTGCAGGCTAAGTATGGCAAAAAAAGAGTCAGAGATACGCCAATTTCTGAGAGTGCCTTGACAGGTGTGGCCGTCGGATCAGCTATGACGGGACTGCGCCCGATTGTCGAGTTGCAGTTCTCTGATTTTATCACGATTGCCATGGACCAGTTAGTTAATCAAGCGGCTAAAATTCACTATATGTCTGGCGGTCAAAGTAACGTTCCCTTGGTACTAAGAACAGCAGCAGGGTCAGGGACTGGAGCAGGCGCCCAACATTCTCAAAGTTTGGAAAACTGGTTGGTCCATATTCCAGGACTCAAAGTGGTGCAACCAGCCACTCCGTATGACGCAAAAGGACTGCTTAAAGCTGCGATTGCCGACGATAATCCTGTCATATTTTATGAGCATAAACTGTGTTATCAAGAAACAGGTGATGTACCAGAAGAGTCGTATCAGATCCCTTTAGGAGTGGCGGATATTAAGCGGAAAGGTGCAGATGTGACGGTGATTGCGACCAGTATTATGGTCCAAAAAGCGCTTGAAGCGGCTGAAATTGTCGCTGGGGCTATTTCGGTAGAAGTGATTGATCCCCGAACGTTGGTGCCGTTAGATATGAACACTATCTTAACCAGTGTCGCAAAAACTGGTCGTGTTTTAGTCGTAACAGAAGCGGTTAAACGAGGTGGTTTTGGTGGAGAAATTGTGGCTCAAATTGCCGAAAGTCATGTGGCGACAGCATTAAAGCTGCCAATTTGTCGTTTAGGTGGTGAGGCAGTGCCCATGCCAGTTGCCTTAGAACTTGAACGATTAGCAATTCCTCAAGTTGAGACAATTGTTGCGTGCCTTCGTCAGATGTGCCAAAAAGACAGCGAGGAGAAAAAATGAAGTTAACTGAAGATCACCGGAAATTGCTAAAAGTCGCCAGTCTATACTATCGTGATGGCTTGACCCAGTCTAGCATCAGTAAGCAGATGGGAATTTCTCGACCAGTTATTTCTAAAATGTTACAGCGAGCCAAAGAGCAGGGAATCGTCACGATTTATCTTAAAGATGAAAATGCCAAGGTTGTTGACCAAGCCAATCAATTGATTCGGAAGTATGATTTGCAAGACGCTATCGTGGTGCCTCATGGGGGGAACGATGAGACAACGCAACAGGCAGTGGCTCAAGCTGCGGCGATGTTGCTTCGTGAGTATTTGCCAAAAATCCAGTCAATTGGTATTTCATGGGGCACCACTTTGGCAAAAGTGGTAGATGCCATGACTTATGAGAACTTTTCCGAGATAAAGATTCATCCCTTAGTTGGTGGGGTGGCAAGTGAACATGTTCATTATGATACGAATCATTTAGCCTTTCGATTAAGTGAAAAGCTCGGAGCCAGTTGTAGCTACTTGTATGCGCCAGCATTGGCAGAGACTAAAGCGTTAGCGGTAACTCTTAATAAAAGTCAATTAGTGCAAGAGGCGTTGGCGAAAGCGAGGGCGGTTGACTTTGCTTTGATCGGTGTAGGTGACCCACAGGCCTCCTCAACTTGGCGTCAATTGGGCTATATGACAGCGGAGTGTTTAAGTGGTGGAGCCGTAATCGGCGACGCTATAGGGTCTTTATTTGACAAAAATGGCAAAACAATTGACAATAAAATGACAGAGCGTATGATTGGGATTAAGGTCGAAGAATTAGTCAGGATTCCCAATACGTTGTTAATTGGGGCAGGTTTTCAAAAGGCAGTTGCGATTCGGGCCTTATTGCAGGGCAAATCTGCCAACTTAATCGTAATTGATCAGGTTTTAGCGGAAGCCCTACTGGAACACTAACTAAAGAACATAAAGGAGCCAATGAACAGTGAAGAATGGAACGCCAGTACAAATTCAGTTACAAACAGAAATTTACCAAAATGATGATAAGCAAGAACACTTTTTTGATGTTGCAGGACAACTTGTCCAAATGGGCAGTACCCTTTATTTACGTTATCAAGAAGAAGGGCAAGAGGGAGAGGAACCGATTCCTGTGACCATAAAAATTGAGGCAGATGGAACTGTGCAGCTCATTCGCGCGAGCAAGACACGCACTCGTTTACGCTTTAATTATCAAAAGGAAAATCATTCTAATTATCGGACACCATATGGCATGATGGAGGTTAGAACGTTTACCAACAATTTACGGGTAACATTAAAAGATCAACCAACTTCAGGCCAAGTCTCGATTGACTATGATTTATATGCTGGTCAGGAGAAATTAGGCGTCTATCATTTACGGCTGGCTTTTACAGCTTAATAAAATGTTTGACTTTTCCGTTTGATTTCATGAGAAAATGCATGTTTTCATTGCTTTTTATAAGCATATTATTGTATGATAAGGAGTAGACTGTGAAAGGACGTGTGCCGTTTGGAAATAAAAGCTTTTGAAGGTATAGACAAAGATGAATTATCGATGATTGAAGTTGCTCATGCAATTTTGGAACAGCGGGCTGATGTCATGGAATTTTCAGATTTAGTTAACCAAATCCAAAACTTTTTAGGGAAAGCTGATAGCGATATTCGCGAAATCTTGCCACAATTTTATACAGATTTAAATCTGGATGGTAGTTTTATTTCTTTGGGGGAAAACCGTTGGGGCTTGCGCTCATGGTATCCAATCGATTCAATTGACGAAGAAGTTTCTCATTTGGGAGAAGACGAAGACGAGGATACGCCACGTCGCAAGAAACGCAAAAAAGTCAATGCTTTCTTAGATATGAACGATGAAGATGCGATTGATTACAATGATGATGATCCAGAAGATGCCGATTTGGTTGACGATGAAGATGATGATTACATCGACGACGAAGAGGAAGAAGACGAAGAAGAAGAAATCGCTAATTATAAAAAAGACTTATCAGAAATTGGTGCGGATGATATTGATGAAGAAGAAGTCCCAGTAGGGGTGGAAGATGAATTGACGATCATCGATGAAGATGACATTGATTACGATCTTGATGAGGATGAAGAAGAGGAAGAATAATTCTTCGGCCAAGCTGAAAGGCTTGGCTTTTTTTGGCTAGGCGTCGCTATGTTAAGAGACAAGAGAAGCGATCAGAGCAAAGACATATGGCATAAAAAACAGCTGACCTAAGAAAAAGGTGAGCTGTTTTTTGCCATAAACAATTGATCATTTTGAATGGGATTAGGGCGTTCATTTTAATTTATCGGAATATTTTTTAGAAATGACGAGGAATTAAAAGCGGTGCTGAGTTGTTTTATCTCCTCGAACCACTCAATCCAGCGTCCTTCGCCACGGATTAATTGAAGGATGATACTGCCGATTACTAGCAAAAGAATGCCGATCCAGAGGGCGTTAAAGGCCCAAATACCTATTTTTGTCTGGCTAAATAGGTAATCAAAGGCGTTATCACGGTGCATTTTTTTATCAATGGTGATGGCTTTTAATGATGGCAATGCCTCAACTAACTCTTGAAATTTTTTAGCCTCTGCTGGTTGTAAAACTTCTGTAAAGACATTGGTTTGGGATTGAAAGTCAAGACTATACCAATGAGTTCTTTGCCGTTTTGGCAGAATGGCTCCTTTTTGCCAGTCGAAATAGCCGACGGCGTGCTTTTCAAATCTAATCCCTTGTATTTTATTGTAAGGGTAGGAGTAGTAGCGGCGTTCTTCAAGAAATTCAATGATGATGGTAAAAATCATTCGTTGATTGGTAAAAATCAAGAGCCGGTTACCGCGTAAATCATGAAAGTTATCTCGATATGTTTGAGCTTTGGCACTGTTCACATAAGTCATGCCCATAATACCGCTTGTTGCCATTGCGGAATTTCCCTCGTTGGTGAAAGGCAAGTAACCAGCAATTTCCTCATCTGTTTCTAAATCTTGTGATAAGTCAGCGATGACCTCCTCTAACTGAATGTACATCTGTGTCTGTTTAAAGAGTTGCCTTTTTTGCTCACCAGTTAGTTCATAAGTGTCATTAGGAATAATGATCTCAGTAGTTTGAGGTAAGCTATTGACCGCTTGCTTAAAGGGGTTTTTGCTATTCATAGTGCTCCCGTCCTTTCTTGTTTTGCAACTGTTGCTGTAATTTTTTGCGCCCTCGGGATAGTCGATTGTAAACAATTTCTGGAGATAAGTGGAGATCTTCGGCAATCTCGATCACGTTGTCCTGATAATAATAACGCTTTAAAAATATTAACTGATCCTCGGCTGTTAAAGAGACGATTAAGGATAAAAAGTTTTCCTGCTCAAAGTAACTCTCTTCGAATTTTTCGTCGTTATCGGGAGATGCCGTAGGAATGATGTTTAATTGTCGAATAATCCGTCTTTTTTCATCCAATGCTTGATTTCTTGTGATGACCGTTATCCAGGTTTTTAAACTACTTTTTTCTGAATCATATTGTTTCAATTCTTTCCATAAGCGATAAAAAACTTTATTTTGCACATCTCCAATAAAACTATGTTCAGCAGGATGATTTAATATATAATGAATGGTTCGTAAGATGTCGCCACCATATAGATCGATTAATTGTTCCAACCCGCGAAAGTCGCCAGATTTTATTAGCGCTAACATCTCCATTTCTTCATGAGTCATGTGGGCTAACCTCCTATCTTCACCTTAATATACGTTTGAAACCGGCTTTTTCTATCCATTTTGTCTATTTTCTTTTAATTAAAGTTTAGACTTAGCAAAATAGATAAGCAAATAAAAATGAAGACGGCTTTTTTACGTACTTATATACTGAGGCTATCAATGCCGTATAAAAGGGAGGGATAAAAGTGGAGAGTCTTACTAGGTGGTTCAGGGAGAAGCCCCAATGGTTAATGATAACGGTGGGGGCTGGGGTAGTTTTATTGATGGGACTCATTTTTGTAGCTCGGCAGCTGAGGCAAAGGGACGTAGAGGAACCTCTTATTCAGGTGATGAGTGAAACGAGCCAAACAGAAATTAGTTCAGAGCTACTGCCTATTTATGCAGATATTAAAGGGGCGGTGGTTCGTCCGGGTATGTACCAAATTCCTCAGAATGCTCGAGTGTTAGATTTAGTCAATATGGCAGGTGGCTTCACTGCAGAAGCGGCTCAAAATCAAGTGAATTTTTCGCAAATGGTAGAGGATCAAATGGTGATTTACGTGCCAACCTCTGCTGAAGATTTAAGCGAGTGGCAAGAAGGGCAGTTGGGGGTAAGGGCAGAAGGGCCAGCTACTACATCGACGAAAGTGAACTTAAATAAGGCGGATTCAAGTGAACTTCAGCAATTAAATGGGATTGGTGAAAAAAAGGCGGCAGCAATTATTGCTTATCGTCAAGAAAATGGCTCATTTAACTCAGTCGAAGAATTAAAAAAAGTCAGCGGGATTGGGGATAAAATATTTGATAATTTAAAAGATGAGATTGAGGTATAGACTAGGAAAGGAGAGTTCGGTTAATTACGAGAGGTAGGCAGGGAGTGCTTTTGATTTTATTCCAGATAATAGTTGCATTGTGCCAAGGTCAACCTATACAATAAAGAAAAGCAAAAGAAAGTGAGTCGATCAGTGTGACCTTTGAACGAATTCCTTGGGATCAATATTTTATGGCCCAAAGCGTGTTATTATCTTTAAGAAGTACGTGTTCTAGATTAGCAGTTGGAGCGACCATCGTTCGTGATAAACGAATTATCGCTGGAGGATACAATGGCTCAGTTAGTGGCGACGTCCATTGCATTGACGAGGGCTGTTACGTGGTAGATGATCACTGCGTTCGGACGATTCATGCGGAGATGAATGCGATTCTGCAATGTGCAAAATTTGGTGTGCCCACTGAAAATGCGGAAATTTACGTGACTCATTTTCCTTGTTTGCAGTGCACAAAAATGATTTTGCAAGCGGGAATTCGTAAAATTCACTACTTGAAAGATTATCGAAATGACGAGTATGCCCTCAATTTGATTGCCAAGACTGGCGCTACTGTTGATCAGGTTGTGCTATCTCCTCAGTATTTTACTGAAATACAGTTTGGACAAGATGAAGAAGGAAGGAAAGAATGAGAAGCCCCTTCAGCTAAAGCAACTGGGATCTCTAAAGGGATACCTGATATTTATTGCTCTTAGTGCGGGAAGTATGGCGCTGCTGAGTTTTAAAGGTGGCTGGTTTGCCGTCTTGGCGACGGTATTTCTTTGGGTTCGTCTGTGTAAAAGCCAACAGTTCCTGTTACTAGTGAGCTGTTTTTTGGCATCGGCCCTCTTTGGTTGCTATTGGCAATGGATCATTAGTTCACAGCCAGTGTCACCGACAGCAGATACTATTCAAGCAGTCTTGCTGGTTGATCCCAATAGCGTTGAAATTGCTGGTGATGCCTTAACTTTTGAAGGGAAAAATCAAAGGACTAAGGAAAGTTATGTTTTACGTTATCAGCTGAAATCAGAGGTGGAGAAGCAGCACTGGTTAGAGCAAACGACTTTCTTTGAATTGACAGGAGATCTTGAATTGGAACTGCCTATGGACCAGCGAAATTTAGCTGGGTTTGACTACCGGCAGTTTTTACTAGAAAAGGGAATTTATCGTGTCGGCAAGTTGACGGTGATGGGGGCTAAAACTGACTATCCAGCAAAAAATCCAATTCATTTGATTAAAACTTGGCGGCGTAAACTGGCTGTGCACATCGACAAACGCTTTTTACCCCTGACGGCTTCTTATATGAAAAGTTTGTTTTTAGGGATTAAAGACTCGATGTTTAAGAGTCAACGGGAAGTTTGGAGTCAGCTGGGGATCTTACATTTCTTCAGCATTTCCGGGATGCATGTCTTTTTCTTTGTCGGTCATTTTAGGCGGGGATTATTGCGGTTGAGGCTGACGTTGGAGACGGTTTTTTGGCTAGAATTGGCTTTCCTATTCGTGTTTCTGTTTTTAACAGGATTTTCGACGAGTGTTGGCCGCAGCGTGTTTTTTATGGGGCTAGGTGCAATCAATCGTCAATTTAATTGGCAGTTTTCTGAATTAGACTGTTGGTCAGTCACTCTGCTGTTGAGTTTGATCGTGAATCCCTATGTGCTTTTTCAAGCAGCCGGTCAGTTATCTTTTGGCTTAACCTTTTACATCATTTATTTAAAGCCGCTTGTGGCTAAAGTCAAACCACTCTTTCAACATCTGTTCTTTTCTGGTTGCTTGTCGATTTTAGCGATTCCGATTATGAGCGCTCATTTTTATGAATGGCACCTTTTAGGCATCGGGTTGACTTTTTTATTGATGCCGATTTTTAACAAGCTACTGTTGCCCGTTCTTAGCTTATTATTAGGACTAAGTTCTTTCCTTGAAGTTAAGGAGTGCTCTCAGCTCCTAGAGACAGCTCTCAAGGCTATTCAGCAACTGTTGCTAGTCATCAGTACTGATTCGGCTTTAAAGGTTGTGACAGGCCGTCTGCCCCCTATTATCTACTTGGCTTGTGTCATTGCCAGTCTGGCATGGCTTTACCGTTATTATCAGACAAAAATTATTCGCTGGGTCTTGTTAATCGTCATCTGTTGCCTGCCAAGTTTAGCCAAATATACAGATCCAAGGGGGATTATTGCCTTTGTTGATGTGGGGCAAGGAGATAGCATTTTTATTCAACGACCGTTTCATCAAGAGGCGATCTTAATAGATACAGGGGGGCGCTTGTCATTTGGCGAAAGGGAAACCTGGCAGAAAAAGGAACAACCAGCCAGTCAGGCCAATTATCTGCTGATTCCCTTTTTAAAGAGTCGGGGGATTCAAACGATCGACCAGGTCTTTATCTCTCATGCTCATGAAGACCATTTTGGCGATCTGCTAGAGATTAACAAACAGATGGAGATAAAGGAACTGCTTTATTCAGAGGGGAGTAGCCGACAAGCAAATTTTCAAGCGACCTTAGCAGAGATCACCCCTCAAACCCAACTTAGAATCACACAATCTGGTGACTGGTGGCAGAATCAAGAAATTCGGCTAGATCTGTTGTATCCCCAAGAGCTAGGGGATGGGGGGAATGATGACTCACTGGTATTATTGCTGCAGATAAAAGGACAAAAAATCCTCTTAACAGGAGATTTGGAAGCCGAGGGAGAAAAGGCGTTGATCACTCACTACCCAGAACTTTCAGCGGATATTTTGAAGGTGGGCCATCACGGCAGTCGCACTTCTTCAACAGAGGCGTTTATCAAGAAATTGGAAGGAGCGACTGGGATAATTTCATGTGGGGTTAATAATCGCTTTGGTCATCCTCACGAGGAAACCCTTAGTCGTTTGAGAGATGGCGGGATGGAGATCTACCAAACTAACCAGCAAGGCATGATCTATTATCAGTGGCTGCCTTGGGATGATAAATTATCGGATATTCAAACAATTAGGGAAAGTCACTAGGAAAAATGAGTTGATAATGATAGGATAGAGAGAGTAAAAAGAACTGAAAAGAGTGGATGATGGATGAGCTTACAGCAAGAGTTAAAGAAAATTAAGGCCGGGCAGTTAGCACCTGTTTATTTGGTTTTAGGTGAAGAACGATTTTTAAGTGACACCTTCAAACGTGAAATTACCAAGCAGATCATCCAAACCGAGGATGATGAGTTAAACTTCGCTTCTTTTGATATGACCGAGACTAACCTTTCTTTAGCGGTGGAAGAAGCGAATACGATTCCCTTTTTTGGTGATTATCGCTTAGTTAATCTTGAAAATCCTTACTTTTTAACCGGCGAGAAAGGCACCGGCGGGCTGGAACATAATATTGCAGAATTGACGGCTTATCTAAATGCCCCTTCAACCACGACTATTTTGGTGGTCTATGCGAATTATGAAAAACTAGATGAGCGCAAAAAAATCGTAAAATTACTAAAAAAATCAGCCGTTTTAATTGATGTAAAAGCCATGGAAGAAAAAGAAGTTCGTCAGTATCTGCAACAGTATATTCAAAATGAAGGGTACGACATTACGCCAGAAGCTTTTGATCTGTTGTTACGTTTAACGGATATGGATCTCTCTAAGCTGATGGGAGAGATGACTAAAATTTTATTATATGCCTCAGACACTAAAAAAATCTTAAAACCGATGATTGAAAGCCTCGTGCCAAAATCATTGGAACACAATATTTTTGATATGGTCACCTATGTGATGGAAGGTCGCACGGAGCAAGCATTGTCCCTTTATCAGGATTTATTGCTGCAAGGCGAAGAAACGATCAAGATCAACGCTATTTTAATCAGTCAATTTCGTTTGATGTTGCAAATTAAAATCATGGTAAAACTAGGCTATCAGCAAAGTAATATTGTCGATGTCTTAAAAATTCATCCTTACCGAGTGAAGATGGCCATGCAGCAAACTCGAAAGTTTGAGTTAGACCCTTTAAAGGCGACTTTTTCTGAATTAGTGGAAAATGATTATCGAATTAAAACGGGACAAATGGCCAAAGAATTAATTTTTGAGCTTTTTCTTTTAAACTATAGTCGAAAATAGCGGCAAATAAAAAAACCTTAGTAGACGTAACCGTCACTAGGGTTTTGTTTATTATTTAGCCATTTTTGCGTGTAAACGTGATTTGTCACGGCTCGCTTTGTTTTTATGGATTAGACCTTTAGTTTCAGCCATATCAATTGCACGACTCGCTTTTTTGTATAACTCTTCAACGTTATCAGCACCAGCTTCTAAACCTTGTTCGAACTTTTTAATAGCAGTACGCATTGACGCTTTTTGGCCAGAGTTTAATTCGTTAGACTTTTCAGCAGTACGCACGCGTTTAATTGCAGATTCAATGTTTGGCATGTATTTCACCTCCGATAACTTTAGTTTTACCTTCAGTCGAAACTGAACGTAATTCAACATTATCCATTATACATAATGATTTTTCAGTTTGCAATAAGTTTATCTCTATACAGGTTATTTTTTTCTGTATTGTTGTTGTAAATAGGGCTTGTTAATTGAATAGTGAAAACATTCTCAAAAAAAAGGGTTTACTTTCTTGAAAATATGTTATTATATATTTAAACAGACTATCAGAATAGGTGGGTGGAATTTTTGAACATTGCTCTACTAGTAACAATCACGTTGGTGATGGGCGTTATCTTTGTAAATGGTTGGACTGATGCACCAAATGCCATTGCGACGGCTATTTCAACGCGAGTGTTAAGGCCAAAAACAGCGATTCGGATGGCAGTCGTGATGAACTTTTTTGGTGCATTGGTTATGACCTTAATCAATTCTCAAGTAGCTGAAACTATTAGTAATATTGTCACATTTGAAGGCGCCAACAATTCAGCACAAGTCGCACTAGCATCGTCTCTGTTTGCTATTGTTGTCTGGGCGGTAGCGGCCTGGTATTTTGGTATACCAACAAGTGAAAGCCACGCCTTAATCGCTGGTTTGACAGGATCTGCCATGGCGTTAGGTGGACTGGAAGCGGTTAATATGAATGAGTGGTCGAAAGTGATTGTTGGCTTGGTTGTTTCGACGATTGCTGGTTTTTTTGGCGGTTTTCTCGTCGTTAAGTTTATCGAAAAGTTTTTTAGTCATATGGATCGTCAAAAGGCCAATAAAGTGTTTACGGTAGGTCAAGGGTTTGGAGCAGCAGCCATGGCCTTTCTTCATGGTGCTCAAGATGGCCAAAAATTTATGGGTGTCTTTATGTTAGGATTGTCATATAACGGTCTGGTGGAAGCTAGCGCTTCTGGGGCTTATACCATTCCTATTTGGGTTATGGCGCTCTGCTCTTTAACCATGGGAGTGGGAACTTCTGTTGGTGGCATGAGGATTATCAAGTCTGTTGGAATGGATATGGTTAAGCTGGAAAAATATCAGGGATTTGCAGCGGATTTAAGTGCAGCCATTTGTTTGTTAGGGGCGTCTTTGTTCGGTATTCCAGTGTCGACCACTCATACTAAAACGACGGCTATCATGGGCGTTGGAGCGGCAAGACGGTTATCAAGTGTGGATTGGAAAATAGTCAAAGAGATGATTCTCGCTTGGGTTCTCACCTTTCCAGGATGTGGTGTCATTGCATTTATCATGTCAAAAATATTTTTAGCGATATTCTAAAAACGAATGGTTTGGGTTCAGAATGAAGGCAGAACTAGGAGGACGTATTGGATGGCAAAGAGAAAAGGGTTTGATTATTTTAAAGCATTGGAAGAGTTAGCGGACAAAGCGAAACTAGCTGGCGCTAAGTTATTGTATATTGTGGAGCATTATGACCTTGGGACAGTTGAGCGTTTAGCTGAGGAAATCCATGTATTGGAACGAGAAGGGGATGTCCTTGTTGATACGATTATGGATGAGTTAAATCGGTCGTTTATCACCCCGATCGATCGAGAAGATATCGTCGTGATTACCGAGCTGATCGATGATGTTTTGGATGGCATCAATTCGATTCCATATCAATTTGATAATTATTTAATTGCAACGATGCGACCTAAAACAGAAAAAATGGCTCAGTATCTGGTTGAAGCTACTGAAGGCTTAGCCGTTGTTGCTCATGAGTTTGCTAAGTTTAAGAATTCGAAAACCTTAGGCGAGATGATTGTTCATGTCAATACGATTGAAGCAAAAGCGGATCAGTTGTACAGTTCGTTGATTAAAGATTTATTTTCAAATGAGAAAGATGTTTTGGAAGTCGTTAAATGGAAAGAAGTCTTTAAACGATTTGAAGATGCGATCGACATGTCTGAAAAAGCAGCCGATGGTTTGGCAGGCTTAGTGCTTAAAAATACCTAGGATATACATCATGTTAACTAATCAAACAGATCGTTTAACGGTAAAGGATGATTAGTTAATAGGAACTATCTAGCTAAAAGCTAACCATGAAATAAAAACAGACCTGTGATGGTTACTTTCACAGGTCTGTTTGGCAATTTAGCGTTACGAACTTTTCTGATTAATGTTGGGTGCTGATTTTTTTATTGCCAGTCACTTTATGAAGGGAGCTAGTCAGCAGCTCTTGAGGACGGACAGTCCGCAAGAGTCTCAAGCCATTTAGAATAACCAGAATGGTGCTTCCTTCATGGCCAATCACTCCTAAAGGTAAGGAGACAGCTTTCATAAAGTTTGAAATAATGAGTAAAAGGATGACCGAAATGGAGAAAACGATATTCTGAGTGATAATCCGTTTCAGTTTTTTGGCTAACATATGGGCCATCTGAAGTTTTTCTAAATCATCTTTCATTAAGACGACGTCTGCTACATCAATGGCAATATCTGTTCCCTGACCCATGGCAATCCCGATGGAGGCATTAGCCAAAGCAGGAGCGTCGTTAATGCCATCGCCCACCATGGCCGTGATCGGGTAGTGGTTTAACTGTTCTTTGATTAAATTGGTTTTTTGTTCAGGAGTACAGCCTGCATGAATCTCGTCAATCTTTAGCATTTGACCAATAGCCTGGGCAGTTTGCACATGATCGCCGGTCATCATAGTGGTGTGAATCCCTTCGTGACGGAAATAGTCGATAGTGGCTTGGGCACTTTCTTTAGGGATATCTAGCAGACCGAAGTAGCCGACAATCTCATGATTTCGTGATAAGAAGACGACTGTCTTCCCTTGGTTTTGTAAAGTTTCGACAGCTATTTTTAGCTCATCGGGCAAAGCTGACGTTGTCACGAAACTGGCTTTACCAATGCGCCAATCGTGATTCGTGTCATGGCCAATCATGCCAGCACCAGTTAAGTCTTCAACGACTAAAGAAGTTAAGGGATCGCTGACCTCATCAATAAAATGGCTGGTAAGTGCGGTGGCTAAAGGGTGGGTGCTTGTTCGCTCAATGGCAACAATCACATTAATAGCTTGTTCCTTTAAGGCAGTATCCAAAAAGCAAGCATCGGTTACCACTGGTTTTCCTTCAGTTAATGTCCCTGTTTTATCAAAACTAATGGCTTTGAGATCGGCGAGATGCTCTAGGAAAATCCCTCCTTTGAACAGAACGCCATTGCGGGCGCCAGAGGAAATGGCGGCTAATGTTGCCGGTGTGGCAGAAGCCACTAAGGCACAGGGAGAAGCGACCACTAGTAAGACCATTCCACGGTAAAAGCTCTCACTCCAAGACCACCCTAAGAAAAAGTAAGGAATGAAAATCATCAATGGCACCATCAGTAGGACCACTTTGACATATGTATTTTCAATTCTATTAAGGAAGCTAGCTGTTTTTGAAGGCGTATTTTGAGCTTCTTCAACTAGTTGGATGATTTTACTAAAGAGTGTATCTTTACTTTCTTTGGTCACCATCATTTCAAAACTATTGCCAACATTAATCGTGCCAGCAAAAATGTCTTCGTCAATTAGCTTTTCCACAGGAAATGATTCGCCGGTAATGGAGGCCTCATCACAGATGGCTAAGCCTTTACTAACCTTCCCGTCGATGGGAATATTAGCGCCTTTAGGAACAAGTAAGTAGTCACCGACTGTCAAACTTTCGACAGCGACTTTTTTTGTTGCGCCGTCGGGAAGTAATAGCAGGGCGTCTTCTGGCTGCATCTCCAGTAAGCTGGCAATTTCCTGTTTACTTTTATTCGTCGTGTATTCTTCTAAGGAGCCGCTAAGTGAGAAAATGAAGGTGAGCATAATGCCTTCAAACCAGTACTGAATCGTACACGCCCCGATGGCTGCTAGGGCCATTAATAAATCAACACTAAGATGTTTGTCTTTGAAGGTTTCCAGTAAGCCCTCTTTTGTTTGATAAAATCCGCCAATCACCATTCCAAGGAGGTAAACCATTGGAAAATAAGAGGCCCCACTTTTTTCTATTAGCCAACCAGCGGCCATCAATATGCCACAGATAATCGTGGCTAAAATAACTTTATGTTCATGACTAATTTTTTTCATCTGAATCATCTCCTCTACACCCATAGGATATCAGAGTCTAGACAGTAGTGATAATGAATAATAGCTAATTGATAATGAGAACTGTTATCTTTTGTCATATTTATTTTTATAATACTGTTTTAAAGAGTTTTTTGAAGTTAAATATGAATATGGATAACGATAATCATTATCATTAAAAATGTAATTATTATAAACTGGAAGTAAATAAAAAAGCTGACCACAGTCAGCTTTTTTACACTTTTTACATTTGTATTAACCAATAGCCGATTAAAATAGCCCCAAGAATAATGCGATACCAGCCAAAAGGTTTGAAGTCATTGGTTTTAATATAGCTCAATAAGAATTTGATAACGACGATCGAAACGAAGAAAGCGACGATACTTCCGACAAGTAAAATCATGACTTCATCAAACTTGAATGAATTGCCTTTTAACAAGAATTTGACAACTTTAAGGAAGCTAGCGCCAAACATGACAGGAATACTCAAGAAAAAGGAGAATTCAGTTGCCACAAAACGAGAAGCACCAATCAAGAGAGCTCCGATAATGGTCGCACCGGAACGGGAGGTTCCTGGCATCAATGAAAGGACTTGGAAAAGTCCAACAACAACGGCTGCTTTATAAGTGAAGCGGTTCAAATCAGTACATTTAGGTGTTCGACCTTTGTTCCAGTTTTCTACTACGATAAACAGTACGCCATAAATAATCAACATTAAAGCGACGGAGAAGAAGTTGTGAAAATATTTTTCAAAGGTGTCATCCAAAGGAATCCCAATGATCGCTGCCGGCAAACAGGCAATGATGACTTTTGCCCACAACTCCCAGGTATTTCTCTTTTCGACAGTGTCTTTTTGTGGCGAGAAGGGATTTAGTTTGTGGAAAAAGATGACCACAACAGCCAAAATAGCTCCAAGTTGAATAACCACATTGAACATTTCTTTAAAATCTGCTGAAGCATTTAATTTAATGAATTCATCGACTAAAATTAAGTGGCCAGTACTGCTGATTGGAAGCCATTCGGTAATTCCTTCGACAATCCCTAGAATAACGGCTTTAAATAGATTATACCAATCCATCATTTCATTCCTTCCAAAATAAATTCTATAGACCTAGTTAACCCTATAGCTGTCTATATAGAAACAGTATACCGATGTTTGAGCAAAAAACCAAATAAAACTAGAAATATTTAAGAAATTTCTCAATAAGTGAAAAAAGCCAGCGGACAATAGTTCTTAACTATCGTTCGCTGGCTGGTCAGATTAAGCGGTATACTGTCTTAAGTTAGCCAGTGAAATGCGTAATCCCTCCATATTTTTTTCGATTCCTTCAAATTCGATGGCAATTGGCCCGTCATAGCCTGCCAGTTTAAGAATTCGCAAGCATTGTGCGACGGCGACGTTACCATGACCGATGATCGCGCCGCGCAAAAAGTTGCCACCGCGAGTTTGAAAGAAACCTTCGCCTGGATGAGAGTCATTGCCTGACTTGATGTGAAAATCCTTGGCATGGGCATAGCCAGCGTAAGGAGCGAGGCGGCTAACAGCCAATGTTGGGTCTTCATCTACACATAAAAAGTTTCCCATATCCACGAGCAGTTTAAAATTGGGGTGATTAACTGCCGTGTACAAGCTTTCAAGGCGAGTGCTATCTTGGGAGAACAAGCCGTGGTTTTCAACCATGGTGGTAATGCCTTTGGTTGCGGCGTATTCCGTGATAGCAAGACAGCCTTTAACAATCGTTGGCAAAACTTGGGCAAATGAGTCGCCAGGTCGACCGTTAGTGGCGTCATGGCGCACACTTTTAGCGCCGAGGACTTCAGCAATGTCGATCATCTGCTTAATACGGGCGACCTCACGCTCGAAATCATGGTCAGAGCCATTTAAAAAATCCGCGCCAAAGGTAAAGTTAGTAATAGGGAAAGCCAAGCGATCCAATTCATTTCGTAAAGACTGGGCATAGTCAAGATCAGATTGGGCATTGTCGTGGATCAAGTCAACGATTTCAATCCCATCAAAGCCAAGATCTTTTGCTAAGGCAATACTTTCGATTTGGGAGATCTCACCAGCTGAGATTAACTGGTTAAAACTATAGGTGCTTGCTGCAATAATTGTCATGTGATCCTTACCTCCTGATTAAGTGAGTTGCTTGATTAAATCATAACTTCGTGGCCGGTTTCGGCTGATTGGTAAATGGCGTCTAAAATGCGCATAATGGTCACACCGTCGGCGGCAGGCGTTAAGCATTCTGTGTTGTTTAAGACACAATCGACAAAGTGAGCGACTTCATTATAAAAGAGACCGTTCATGTCTAAAGCGGTCGGTGTTTTCAGCTGGATATCGGTCATATAGCCATTGATATCCGTGTAAAGTTCCAATTGTGGGGCTAAACTGGCACCACCTTTTGTGCCGAACAGTTCAATTTTGCCTTGGTCTTCTTTAAGATTTAGGCTAAAACTGGCTTCAATTGACACAACAGAACCGTCAGCGAAACGAATCATGGCGCTAGCCAAATCTTCCACATCACAGATGTCTTTTTCATCAGTGGTGGATGACGAATAGGCCACTGTGTCTTTACTATCAGGACGGTTAAATAGCTTTTGGAAAGTAGCCCCATAGACCGAAATAGGTTTTGGTTGTCCCATTAAGTAATTTAAAAGGTCAATCACATGAACGCCAAGATCGATTAGCGGCCCTCCGCCAGATCGTGATTTATCACCAAACCAGCCGCCAGGATTCCCATTACGGCGTAAATAAGTGGCTTTGCCATAATAAATCTCACCGAAAAAGTCTTTATCGCGAAAATCAGTGACAATTTGGGCGTCGTTGCCAAAGCGGCGAACAAAGCCAATCATCAATAGTTTGCCGTTCTTTTTGGCTGCGGCTTCCATGGCAAGCGCATCAGCGACTGATGTGGCCATTGGTTTTTCACAGAGCACGTGTTTCCCAGCATTTAATGCCGCAATGGCGCATTCTGCATGAGCTGCATTCCAAGTGCAGACACTGACTGCGTCAATGTCTGCATTGGCTAAGAGCGCTTCTTTTGAAGAATAGGTCTCAGAGATGCCATACCTGTCTGCCATGTGATTAAGTTGGCTGGGGTTGATGTCGCAAAAGGCTACCAGTTCGACGTTGTCCATTTTTTGATACGCTTGAATGTGTTCGTGGGCAATTGACCCAGTGCCGATCATGCCGATTTTTAAAGTAGTTGTCATTGTGATGTTCCTCTCCTATTGATTCGTTTGTTGTTTCAAGAAGGTGACAGCTTCAGCAATGTCTTTTTCAGGTTGCTCGCCAACTTCTCTTTCAATGGTTAAATAACCTGTGTAGCCAATGTCGGTTAAAGCTTTTAGGTAATTAGGGAAATCAACGTCCCCTTTCCCTAGAGGTAGCTCGATAAAGGCTTGGCCACTTTGGATTTCATCTTCAACAGTGCCGCTCATGCCATAAAGAACTTCAGGGTCACGGTCAAGTAACTTTCGACCATCTTTCGCGTGGGTGTGAACAATATAGTCTTTAAGTGTGTGGACAGCTTTTACCGGGTCATCGCCAGTCACCATCACAAAATTAGCGGGATCAAGGTTGACCGCTACCCCTCGGCCAGGCAATGGCTCAAGAAATTGTTTTAAGGTAGTGGCAATTTCAGGACCTGTTTCGATCGCAAAATGAGCGTCAAGACTGTTGGCGTATTCTGCCAGCTGAAAGCAAGCTTCTTGCATTAATTTAAAGCGATCGTGGGTTGGGTCCGCGGGAATCACCCCGATGTGAGTGGTAACAATGTTGGTGCCAAGTTCTTTCGCCAAATCCAAGACTTGTTTGGCCTCAGTGATGATGGCCGGGTATTTGCTTTTGTCATGGAGCATTAAATCTGCGACTAATCCGGAAATTTCCAGACCAGACTCGCGAACTTGGGATAAAAATAAAGCTGTTTTCTGGTTAGTTAAGTTCCGGGCCGTCAGTTGACCATTTAAGGCGTGAACTTGAATGCCTTGAGCGCCAACTTCTACAGCTCTTTTTAAAGCGATTTCATAGTCAGTTCTAAAAGATTCCAACATGACGCCAATCGGAAATTTATACATGTCATATCCTCCTAAATTTTGTTGATAGTTGATGCTACTAGTGTAGCCTTTTTTTTAGCAGTAAATAAGATGGAAACTTGCTCTCTGATAGGACGATCTTGCTATGTTAACAAAAAAACACAAACCACTTAAGGGGTTTGTGTTTTGCTAATTTCAACAGAAGGGAGGTAGCCGAAGTGTTTACGATAAATTTTAGCAAAGTAGGAAGGATCGTTAAAGCCACAAGCCAGTCCGCAGTCTGCAATGACAGCTCCCTTTTTTTGTAGTAAGATTTGAGCGCGAGTGCAACGGAAGTGATTGATAAATTCATTGACAGTCAATTCAGTGACTTCTTTGAAAATACGACAAAAATGAAATTTGCTGACGCCGATCGTCAGGCAGATATCGTCAATGGCAATCGTCTTTTGATAGTGATGGCTGATGTAATCAATGCCTAGTTTGGTCAATTCCACTTTGGCATTACTAGGTGCTCGCTGGGAAATTGGCAAAGGCGAGTAGTTTAATTCGCGAAACAACAGGGACATCATTTCAAGACACATCCCTTGTAA
Source organism: Vagococcus allomyrinae (assembly GCF_017829975.1). Lineage (GTDB taxonomy): Bacteria > Bacillota > Bacilli > Lactobacillales > Vagococcaceae > Vagococcus_D > Vagococcus_D allomyrinae. The sequence continues at coordinate 91,758 of NZ_JAEEGA010000014.1, forward strand.
CATCGTTTTATAGCAAGGGCGTTGCTGATCGAATTCAGCCATCATGCTTAAATAGAGGGTCAGAATATCCGGTTGATTGATTTTCGTTTGAAAATTGACTAATGTATAATCTAATTGGTGCTGGCTAATAAATGATTCCTCAATTATTAAGCAGCGATAACGACTGGTTGGGGTAATTGTTCTAAATGTGTGGAGACAGTTGGAATTAATCAACATGATATCTCCAGCTAAAGCCGAGTGGTCTTGACCATCTATTGAAATGATCATTTCGCCTTCTTGAATATAAAGCAATTCAATATTTGTATGCCAATGGGGAAGGACTTCACTGTCGATCAAACATTTGTGTAGCAGCAACGGCAATTCGGGATCAGGGCAAAGGTCAGTTTCATAAAAAGCAGTTTCCATATTTCAGTTCCTTTCAGTCATTTGTGTCTCAATCATATAGGCTAAGTATACAGGAATATCCTTAAAAAATAAGGAGGATAAGTCAAATATCTCAAATAGTTCTCTTGGGTATGGTGTGCAATTGAAGGGGCCGTGATCTATCAGTGTTTAGAGTGTGGCAAAAAGTTTCATGGTTCATTTCTCTGAGGTGAATGATGAGCTGGATGCACTTAATCGGTAATGAACAGGCGAAAAGTAGCGGAGTTTACCTGTTGATTAGCGTCTAAAAGAAGTCGACAATTGAGTATCAAAAGCCTGACTTCTTAGCTAATGGCTGGGAATAGTCAGACGCGTGTTGCGTTATTTTGAAAAAGGTATTGACTTTTATCTGAAAATGTGATATGTTCGAAGTGTGGAACATAAAAGATTTCTGCTTAGTATCTATCATATTTAACTGATCAAATATGTGGTTCGGGGGATTCGTGGGCTCTGCCAAAAAGAGTCGTGGTTTTACCTTCAGCTAGCTGAAAGTCGAAGGGCAGAAAACGTCGCTGTGTTGTCTGCTAGTTCAATTGGCAAGACTAAATCACTGAAAAGCGAAGGCGATTGGAGCTTTGCCTCTCTTTCTAAAATGATTAATCCGAGAGTTAAAGGGTTTGGTATTAACTAGTGGAAAAGTCCAATAAATAAGTGATAAAATAACCAGCTATAACTAGCAAATTGGTGAATGGTGACGGCGTCACTCATTTGGTTGTCTGTCAGTTTAACAGATATAATCTGTTGGTCTAGTTAGTTTCTATCGATTTACACTTGTTATTTAATGAGTGATGGCATCACTCATCGGTTGAGGAATTACTTTTTTTAGCATAACAGTTGATGAAAAAAGCGAAATAAAAGATAGAGAGCCAATCAGAGGTAGCTTTGATAAATAACGAATCAAGACTAGCAAATTGGCGAACAGGTGACGACGTCACTCATTTGGTTGATTGTCACTTTAACAGATGCAATCTATTAGGATAACTGATTTATATCTATTTACACTTGTTATTTAATGAGTGGTGGCATCACTCATCGGTTGAGGAATTACTTTTTTTAGCAGAACAGTTGATGAAAAAAGCGAAGCAAAAGATAGAGAGCCGATCAGAGGTAGCTTTGCTAAATAACGAATCAAAACTAGCAAATTGGTGAATGGTGACGGCGTCACTCATTTGGTTGTCTGTCAGTTTAACAGATATAATCTGTTGGTCTAGTCAGTTTCTATCGATTTACGCTTGTTATTTAATGAGTGATGGCATCACTCATCGGTTGAGGAATTACTTTTTTTAGCAGAACAGTTGATGGAAAAAGCGAAGCAAAAGGTGGAGAGCCGATCAGAGGTAGCTTTGCTAAATAACGAATCAAGACTAGCAAATTGGCGAACAGGTGACGGCGTCACTCATTTGGTTGTTTGTCACTTTAACAGATGTAATCTGCTAGAATAACTGATTTATATCTATTTACACTTGTTATTTAATGAGTGGTGGCATCACTCATCGGTTGAGGAATTACTTTTTTTAGCAGAACAGTTGATGAAAAAAGCGAAGCAAAAGGTTGAGAGCCGATCAGAGGTAGCTTTGATAAATAACGAATCAAAACTAGCAAATTGGCGAATAGGTGACGGCGTCACTCATTTGGTTGTCTGTCAGTTTAACAGATGGAATCTATTGGTTTAGTTAGTTTATATCTATTTACACTTGTTATTTAATGAGTGATGGCATCACTCATCGGTTGAGGAATTACTTTTTTTAGCATAACAGTTGATGGAAAAAGCGAAGCGAAAGGTAGAGGGCCGATCAGAGGTAGCTTTGATAAATAACGAATCAAAACTAGTAAATTGGCGAATGGGTGACGGCGTCACTCGTCAGTTGAGGAATTGTTTTTTAGGATAAGGGCTCATAAAAATCTGGAACTAAATAAGTTTACGACTGAAACTGAGGCAGTTCGTGCCTGCAGTTTTTTTTTGATTAAAAGCCACAACTAATTTTTTTATTGTTCAAGTGCTACTTCCAATGATAAATTGAAAAAATTAATCATATAAGGTGGTTGTTTTCCAGAAAAGAACAGCAATTTTCACCATTTTCAGGTAAAATGTATGAGATGACGATTGTTAAATACATTGGTACTGAAAAAAATGCCTGTGGGTAAAGCAAATGTGTTAGGAGGTCATAAAGGTGAGTGTCAGTAAATATTTAGAAATACCTAAAATGGATAATCGTTTCCCCTTTCGGTGTTTTATTGATTACGGAAAAGGCTTAGTTTATCCTCATTGGCATAAAGAGATTGAAATTATTTATGTGATTAAGGGAACCATAAAAATAGGCGTTAATGATGAGTTAATCGCCGTGAATGAAGGGCAGATTTTTTTCTTTGATAGTGGGGCGACCCATTATTTTTTAGCCACGCCAGAAAGTGAGCGGCTGGTCTACCAATTTGACAGCAAGATGTTTAATGAAGGGATTGAGAGCATGGCGAATGGCGACAGTTTAAAAGATGTTTTCGCTAGCCGTGAAAACTGGAGTTTAAACTGGCCACGAGAGGTTGAAAAGGAGATGTGTCAGCATCTTCAATCCTTGTACGATGAAACATTGGCCGTTCAGCCAGGGTATGTCTTTGCTACGCAACAACATCTATATGGAATATTAATGTTACTTTCAAGAAAAGTTCCTGAAAAATCACATTTGATGAAAAAAGCGTTAAACGATGACTCCATGAAAAATAAAGAGACACTTGAGCGAATGGATAAAGTTTTTGCTTTAATTGAAGCCAACTATAATCAAGGGATTACCTTAGAAGAAGTGGCCAAATATGTCGGTTTTAGTCCCCACTACTTCACCCGCTTCTTTAAGAAAAACACTGGTACGACCTTTGTTGGCTTCTTGACAGAATATCGGCTTAATATGGCAAAGTCGATTCTGGCAACAGAGGAAATGCCGATGATCGAGGTGGCGGAGAAAGCAGGCTTTAACAGTGTAAAGACCTTTCATCATGTTTTTAAAGAGAATGTGGGCATGTCCCCATTAAAATATCAAAAGTCAATATTCGGGAATTAGTCCGTAAATCTAAGGAAGAAATCCTTCACCTTATTTTGTATAGTAGTGGTATCAAACAAATACAAAAATGATGTGGAGGATTTTTTTTATGACATTAAAAGTAGGAATTATTGGATGTGGCGGTATCGCCAATGGCAAACATATGCCAGCTTTAAAACAAGTGAAGGAAGTTGAAATGGTGGCGTTCTGTGACATTATTGAAGAACGTGCTGATCAAGCTAAAGCAGAATTTGGGACGGCTGACGCGAAAGCGTATACGGATTATCAAGAACTATTAAAAGATGAGTCAATTGATGTGATTCACGTTTGTACACCAAATATCTCTCACTCATTTATTTCAATTGATGCGATGGAAGCTAAAAAACACGTGATGTGTGAAAAGCCAATGGCTAAAACCTCTGAAGAAGCTCGTGCCATGATCGAAGCCTCTAAACGGACTGGTATGAAATTAACGATTGGCTATCAAAATCGTTTCCGTACAGATTCGCAATACTTACATCAAGTCTGTGAAGCCAACGAATTAGGCGAAATTTACTTAGGAAAAGCCCACGCTATTCGTCGTCGTGCGGTGCCGACTTGGGGTGTTTTCTTAGATGAAGAAGCTCAAGGTGGCGGCCCACTAATCGACATCGGCACCCATGCTCTTGATTTAACCTTATGGATGATGGATAACTACAAACCTAAATACGTTGTCGGCAATGCTTATCATAAATTATCTCAAACGAAAAATGCAGCTAATGCTTGGGGCCCTTGGGACCCTGAAAAATTCACAGTGGAAGATTCAGCCTTTGGTTTTGTGACCATGGAAAATGGTGCGACGATCTTCTTGGAAGCGAGCTGGGCCTTAAATACCTTGGACGTATCTGAAGCGACGACGACCCTGTCTGGGACTAAAGGTGGGGCCGGCATGAAAGATGGGCTCCAAATTAACGGCGAAGACCGCGGGTTGTTATATGAGAAGAAAATTGACACTGAAGCAGCAGGAGTCGCCTTTTATGAAGGGGCAACTAACAGCCCAGAAGTTTTAGAAGCACAACAATGGATCAATGCGATTATCAATGACACAGATCCCGTTGTTTTACCAGAACAAGCATTAGTCGTAACAGAAATCCTAGAAGCGATGTACCAATCGTCTGAAACGGGCGAACCTGTTTTCCTAAATAAATAAGACGAGGTGAGACGAAATGGCGAAAATTAGTTTACAATTATGGAGTATTCAAGAAGAGTGTGCCAAAGATTTCTTAGGCACTTTAACCAAAGTCAAAGAGTTTGGCTATGATGGCGTTGAATTTGCCGGCTATTACGAGACAGAGGCCGCAGAGCTAAAAGCCCATCTTGATAAAATTGGTCTGGCAGTCTCAGGTTCCCATGTACCGGCTGACAAATTAGTGAATGACTTAGAAAATACGATTGCCTATGAAAAAGCCTTAGGCAATCAAAATGTGATCATCCCTTGGGAACAAGGCGAAACACTGGCTGATTGGCAAGCTCATTTTGCTAAATTTGCTGAGATTCAACAGCGTTTGCAAGAAGAGGGATTAACTCTGGGCTATCATAACCACGCCCATGAATTTACCCAAGTGCCAGAGGTTAATGTGTTGGAAGCGATGGTGGCAGCTGTTCCTGGCATCAAATTAGAAGTCGATACCTACTGGGTTGAATTTGCTGGGGAAATTGCCATTAAATGGATGACCCGCAATCAAGCTGTTATTAAATGGTTACACATTAAAGAAATGCGCAAAGATGGCGACACAACCGAAAGTACAGAAATTAGTACTGGCATTTTACCGATTAGAAGTTTTGTAGAGTTTGCTAAAGAGAACGAGATTGAGTGGCTAGTTGTGGAACAAGAAGCCTTCCAAGCTTACCCACCGATTGAAAGTGCTGAAATCAATGTTCAAAACTTACGCAAAATCGTCGAAGAGGTATTTTAGTGATAAATGTAACTGTTTGGAATGAGTATCGTCATGAATTGGAAAGTGAAGAGGTTCGTGCCGTGTATCCAGAAGGCATTCACGGCCAATTAAAAGCATTTCTCGAAGAAGACTTTACTGTTCAAACAGCGACCTTAGACCAACCAGAACACGGGTTAACTGAAGAGGTTTTGGGGAACACCGATGTGCTTGTTTGGTGGGGCCATATTGCCCATCAGGAAGTCAGTGATGAGATTGTCACTAAAGTGCATCAACGGGTATTAGAAGGAATGGGCTTAATTGTCTTACATTCGGCTCATATGTCGAAAATTTTCATGAAATTAATGGGCACCAGCTGTGACTTGAAATGGCGTGAAGCCGATGAGACTTGCCGGATGTGGAGTGTCAACCCAAGTCACCCGATCGTCGAAGGGATTGGCGAATACATTGAATTAGAACGCGAAGAGATGTACGGTGAACACTTCGACATTCCAGTACCAGATGAACTGATTTTTATTAACTGGTATGAAGGCGGCGAAGTTTTCCGTGGTGGCTGTACTTACCGACGGGGCAATGGCAAAATTTTCTATTTCCAACCAGGTCACGAGACGTATCCCTCTTATTACCATAAAGATGTCCAACGGGTGATTAAAAATGCTGTGCGCTGGGCTAATCCAACGGCGAATACCTATCCGGTTTATGGCAATCACCAACCGTTAAACCACATTCAACCTAAATAGAAAAGGAGTTTTAATGATGAAATTAGGCGTATTTACCCCTTTATTTAACAACTTAAATTTTGATGAGATGATTGAAAAAGTAGCAGCGGCAGGTTTGCAAACAGTTGAAATCGGTACAGGTGGTTCACCAGGTACTGCTCACTGTGACATTGATGCCTTGTTAGCCAGTCAAGAAGCGCGTCAAGAGTACGCAGCTAAATTAGCGGCAAAAGGCTTGACGGTCAGCGCCTTTAGCTGTCACCATAACCCAATTTCACCAGACCCAGCAGTGGCCAAGGAAGCGGATGAATTATTGCGCAAAACGATTAAATTGGCTTCATTGATGACTGTGCCTGTGGTTAACTGTTTCTCAGGTGTTAGTGGCGGTAACGCAACGGACACGGCTGTTAACTGGCCTGTTTTACCTTGGCCAACGGAATACAACGACAGCTACGAATGGCAGTGGGAAAACAAGTTAATTCCTTACTGGAAAGAGATCAATGAGATCGCCGTAGCCGCAGATGTTAAAATTGGGATTGAACTACACGGTGGTTTCTTGTGTCACACTCCTTATACGATGTTAAAATTACGGGAAGCAACCGGCCCAGCTATCGGCTGTAACTTGGACCCATCACATTTGTGGTGGCAAGGGATTGACCCAGTTGGCGCGATTAAGATCCTTGGAAAGGCCGGGGCGATTCATCATTTCCATGCCAAAGATACTTATTTGGATCAAGATAATATCAACATGTACGGCTTAACCGACATGCAGCCATACGGCAATGTCCAAACGAGAGCGTGGACGTTCCGCTCAGTTGGTTGTGGCCACAGTTTACAAGATTGGTCCGATATGATCAGTGCACTTCGTCTTTACGGCTACGATTATGTTTTGAGTATCGAGCACGAAGACCCAATCATGTCAATTGATGAAGGCTTTAACCGAGCCGTAACGAATTTAAAATCGATCATGATTAACGAGATGCCAACGGATATGTGGTGGGCTTAACCGTTTATCATTAAATCAATTAGTCCTCAAGCGTCTGCTTCGAGGACTATCCGACTAATCATTTAAAAGGAGCTAATTTTTGTGAAACCAATTAATTTTGTTGTCGTCGGGTTTGGCGGGATGGGAAGTTACCATGCTCGCGGCCTGATCGGCGAAAACCAATTTGTCACGACATACGGAACCTATGATAGTGACGAGAAAAGACAAGCTGCTGCAAAAGAAGAAGGCTTTAAGGTTTATGAGTCTTTTGAGGCTGTTTTAGCGGATGATAATGTGGAAGCTATTTTAGTGGCGACCCCTAATGACTCCCATAAACAACTGGTCATCGACGCCTTAAGAGCAGGCAAACACGTGGTCTGTGAAAAACCAGTGATGATGTCCGTGGCGGACTTCGATGAGGTTGTCAACGTAGCGGAAGAAGCTGGTAAAGTCTTTATGACCCATCAGAATCGACGGTGGGATTCCGATTTTCTGATTATTCGTGACTTGTACAAGAGCGAAGAAATCGGCTCCCTTTTCCAAATTGAATCCCGCGTTCACGGTGCGAATGGCATTCCTGGTGACTGGCGTCATTTGAAAGCTCAAGGAGGCGGCATGCTATTAGATTGGGGCGTCCATTTACTGGATCAATTACTATTTATGGTCGACAGCCCCATTAAGAGCGTTTCAGCGGACTTAAGTTTTGTTTTAGGCGATGATGCGGATGATGGCTTTATGAGTTACATCATCTTTGAAAATGGCGTTCGTGCTCACATTGAAGTAGGGACCAGTAACTTTATTAAGTTACCTCGTTGGTACGTTAAAGGCTATCAAGGAACGGGCGTGATTAACGATTGGGATTTATCAGGTGAGTTAGTCTTACAACGTGAGACGGATGTGAAGCATGAACCAACTCCGATTCAAGCAGGACAAGGCTTGACGAAAACCATGGCACCACCATCAGAAGAAATGACAGAGTGTCGTGAGTTACCAAGTGTTACGGCTGAGTTTGATTCGTTTTATGATAATTTTTATCAAGTGGTCCGTGAAGGGGCAGAAGCAGTCGTTAAAAATCCGGAAGTTCGCGATTGTTTAGTATTAATTGAAACTATTTTTAAAGCGGCTGAAACAGGCGAAACAATCAAAATGAATTAATCTGAGAAACTGACGCAAGTGTTTGCGTCAGTTTTTTTTAGGCGTATCACCCCCGCCTGTTAATGGTGAAGGCAATCATTCAAATGTGGATCGAAATATAAAAAAATATATGATTGACAACGGTTACTCCTTATGATAAAGTTGTTATTAAGTTAGATACAGGAGTGTTACTGATACGATCAGGCACCACCAAATCAATTACTTTGCAAAAGTAGCCGTGGCTATTATTTTGTAAATGTCAATTCGATGTTGGTGTTTTTTTATGTTCTAGGGGGAAAACCAGATGCTGACAGTAATAAAATCATTGAATAACAACATTATTTTAGCTGTAACAGAAAGCGATGAAGAATTAGTTGCTTTTGGCACTGGCATTGGGTTTAAGCGCAAAAAAGGGGATAAGGTAGATGAAAAGTTGGCAACGAAAATTTTTCTATCAGACCTTAATCATCAAGCCGGTCAGTTACTAGAAGGACTTTCACCTGAGATTTTAGCAACTACTGAAAAAATCGTTGATTTAGGCGAAGAAAAGCTGAAGCCAAAATTGAATTCAGGTATTTTGTTTACCTTAGCAGATCATTTGAGATTTGCCTTGGATCGCAAGGAACAAGGACTTGATATTGATACCCCTTTTCAATGGGAAATTCCTCATCTTTATTTTGAAGAGTATCAGGTGGGATTAGAAGCCTTAGAGCTGATTGAAAAGGAGTTGGGCATCGTGTTGCCAACGACTGAAGCCTCTTTTATCGCTTTGCATTTAGTCAATGCACAAATGGACAATCAAACCATGGGCGAGACCATTCAAGTGACGACGGTGACTAAAAATATTGTCAAGATTATCCAGTCTTTATTCGAAGTGACATTGGATAAGACGACGATTAACTACTCGCGTTTTATCACTCATTTGCGTTATTTTATCGCCCGTCAACGGAGCGATGAAAGCAGCACAGTGGAGATGGATGTCACCCTTAAAGAAATCATTCAAGAGCGCTATATGAAGAGCTATGCTTGTGGCTTGATGATTAAAGAGATGCTTGAACGTGAGTATGGCTGGCGCATCACAGAAGACGAATTAGTCTATTTGGTCATTCATATTGAACGAATTATTAAAGAAAACAAAACAAAATAAATGTTTGCGTCGGGCGTGTCACTGAAAATAGGCATTAACCTAAGCAAAAATTTGCAGGAGTAACCAAGGTGGTTTACTATGTAAATTTTTGTTTAGGTTATTTTTTTACACATAATCAGGGACGTTCTACTTGCTAATTATGGTACCTAGTTAGGAAGGCGGTCGACCTCGACGAAAAAAAGGAGCAGAGCGATGGATAAGAAAAAATTAGCACAAGAAATCGTGTCACAGATGGGCGGCGCGGAAAATATTAAGCAAAGTTGGCATTGTATTACCCGTTTACGATTTAACTTTAAAGAAAAAGACAAAATTAATAGTGAAGCGATTAAACAATTAGATGGCGTCTTAGGCGCTCAATTTCAAAGTGGTCAATTTCAAATCATTATTGGCAATGAAGTCGCCAGTGTCTATGGAGAATTAAGTGCCTTGCTTGAAGGGAAACTGACAGAAGATGGCAATTCGCAAGCTAAGGGGAATCTAATTGAGCGGATATTAGATACCATATCCGGTATTTTTACCCCATTATTACCTGCAATTACCGGTGGTGGCTTACTTAAAGGGATAATGGCGCTATTAGTGGCGACCAAGCTGATGTCGGAAACTAGCTCTAATTATGAAATTCTCAGTTTTATCTCAGATGCCCCATTTCATTTTTTGCCCTTCCTGATTGCCTTTTCGGCGGCGAAGCGCTTTAAAACGGATGCTTCACTAGCAGTTACGCTAGCTGGGATCTTGATGTATCCCCAATTAATGGAATATGCTGCCGGGGGCGAGGTTAGTAGCTTGAAGTTTATTGGCTTTAGCATCCCAATGAATAGTTATGCCTCATCTGTTTTACCGATTATTTTAGGCGTGTTGTTACTGAGTTATGTCCACAAATATGTCGATCAAATAGTGCCAAAATCACTGAAAATTATTTTTACACCGTTGTTAAGCTTGCTGATTACGGCACCCTTAATGTTGATGTTTATCGCCCCACTAGGGAATTATATCGGTGTCTATCTGGAACGTTTCTTTGCGGTCATGTTTGATGTGGCAGGACCTTTTGCCGGAATGTTGATGGGTGGTTTAATGCCATTGATCGTCATTACAGGCATGCACTATGCCTTCTTCCCTAGCACCTTTGCTAGTTTTGAAAAAGTCGGCTACGACATCATGTTATTGCCGATGAACTTTGTGGCTAACTTGGCTCAATCCGGTGCGGTTTTAGGGGTCTTTTTAAAGACGAAAGATCAAAAGATGAAGCAGCTGTCATTCTCGACTTTAATTCCCGCCATTTTTGGGATTACGGAGCCAGCGATTTATGGCGTCACGATGAAGTTGAAGAAACCATTTTATGCTAGTTTAGCAGGGGGGGCAGTCGGCGGGGCAATTTTCGGCTTGTTTAATGTTAAGAATTTTGCCTTTGCAGTACCGGGAATTATGTCATTACCCTCTTATATTGAAAAAGGCACGAATAATTTCCTAATGGCCATTATTGGGATTGCCGCAAGCTTTACCGTGTCATTAGTCGTCACGCTGTTGTTGAAATTTGATGAAGAAACTGCTTCAGAAGCGGCACCACGGGAAATCCTTACTTCGACAGTGACAAAAGAAAGGCCGGCGGAAGTACTAAGCCCGCTGACGGGAAGTGTCTTGCCTCTTGAAACGGTGCCAGATGCCACCTTTGCCGAAGGCTTAGTTGGCAAAGGGGTGGCGATTGTTCCTGCCGAAGGTCTGGTTAAAGCGCCTTTCGACGGGGAAGTGATGATGTTGACATCGACCAATCACGCCATCGGCTTGCGTTCGACTGAAGGCGTGGAAATGCTGATCCACATCGGATTAGAAACGGTGGAACTAAAGGGAGCAGGTTTTGAATTATTGGTCAAAGATGGCCAAAAATTCAAACGGGGAGATGCTTTACTTCGCTTTGATTTAGCCGACATCAAGGCCCAAGGCTACAATTTGGTAACACCAGTGGTGATTACCAATGCCTCACAATTTCTTGACGTGATTCACACAGCAGAGACCAAAGTCGTCGCTGGTGAAACAAAATTACTGATGCTCATTAACTAGGGAGTTTGTTTTGAAACAAAACATTAACTAATAAATTATCACTTATAGGAGGAACGAAACATGCTAAACAACTTACAGACAGGTTTTCCAGAAGGGTTTTTATGGGGAGGGGCCACTGCCGCTAACCAGATTGAAGGGGCCTTCGATGAAGGAGGCAAAGGGTTATCAACGTCAGACTTTGCGGCGTATAAAGATCCATATGCCAAAGGGGCAGTCGACAACTTTACCTTTAACGTTAGTTCAAAAGAATTAGCCGAGTACACGGAGCAGCCAGAAAAGTATCTATTCCCGAAACGTTGGGGCATTGATTTTTATCACCGTTACCAAGAAGACATTGCGCTATTTGCAGAAATGGGTTTTAAAACCTTTCGAATTTCGATTTCATGGGCGCGGATTTTTCCGACAGGGATGGAAGCAGAGCCAAATGAAGAAGGCTTAGCTTTTTATGATAAGGTCTTTGACGAGTGTGCCAAGTACGGCATTGAACCATTGGTAACCATGTCTCATTACGAAATGCCAATTGAATTGACAAAAAAATACAATGGTTGGGTTAGCCGTGAGTTGATTCCTTTATTTGAAAACTACGCTCGGGTGATCTTTACCCGCTACGCTAAAAAAGTGAGATATTGGATCACGTTTAACGAGATGAACATGAATTTAAATAGCTTATATACAGGGGCTGGCACATTAGCCGACAAAGTTGATAACGTGTTAGCCGCGACCTATCAAGCCTCTCATCACCAATTTTTAGCCAGTGCTTTGGCGGTTAAAGCAGCCCATGAGATCATGCCAGAAGCGCAAATTGGCTGTATGATCAACCAAATTGAGTCGTATGCCAAAACCACGAAACCAGAAGATCAATTGCAAGCCTTAAAATCAAATCAGTTAAACATGTTCTACCCAGACGTGCAAGCACGAGGGGCTTATCCAACCTATATGACCCGTTACTTTGCAGATAATAACTTGAAGATTGTCATGGAAGAGCAGGATGCAGCTATTCTTAAAGAGGGGAAAGTTGATTTTGTAGCGATTAGTTATTATATGTCACATGTGACAGAAGCCCGTCCTGACGCAGCAAAATTAGCAGGATCCTTCGATAGCCCGATAAAAAATGAATATTTAGAATTAACCCAATGGGATTGGCCGATTGACCCAATTGGCTTGCGTATTTCCTTGATGAAATTGTACGATCGTTATGAGTTGCCGCTCTTTGTGTGTGAGAATGGTTTAGGCGCTAAAGATGTGGTCTCAGCAGACGGCAAGATTCACGATGATTACCGGATTGATTACCTTAAGAAGCATGTGGAACAGATGAAAGAGGCCATTATGGATGGCGTTGAGTTAATGGGCTATACGACTTGGGGCTGTATTGATTTAATCAGTTGTGGGACCTCTCAAATGAGCAAACGCTATGGTTTTATTTATGTGGACCAAGACGATCAAGGCCAAGGTAGCTTGGCGCGGACACCAAAAGATTCTTTCTACTGGTACAAAGACTGTATCGCTTCAAATGGTGAAAACTTGGGCTAGAGATATTAAAAGAACACGACAGAGCTTCATTTCTGTCGTGTTCTTTGGTTATTGACAATGACGACTAACGACCCCTCATTGTTGTCCGCTCCGGCTTTTATTTGCTACCCAGTTCTAAATAACTCAGATCATTGACACTTAAGACGGTAAATTTCCCATCGACATAATGAACTTTTGAAACACTGCCATTTTGGAGTGAGGGGAAAATGGCGTCATCTGAGATAAGTGACAGAAAATGTGCGATGGTCAAGCCGTGGGAAACAACTAAAACTTCTCCAGTTGTCTGTTGAGCAATGGTCGTCATGCCGTCTAGAATCCGTTTTTCGATCACTTCGTAAGGTTCGGCCCAGCTGCGCTCGTCCAAGGCCACAATGGTTCCGGCTATCTGCTCGTATGATAGCGGCAAGGCTAGCAATTCCTCAGCTGTTTGAAAGCCGTGATGTTCAGCCATTAGTTGAAACCAAGTTGACTCTAGTTCTCCTTCAAAACTGCCGAAACTCCACTCTCTAATGCGCGAGTCGGAGAGGTGTTCAATCTGATTCGGTTGTTCTTTTAAAATAAGCTGGGCGGTTTCCTGTGCTCGGCCACTATCACTGGAAACGGCCGTAGTAAAGGGGATGTCTCTAAGACCTTTTCCGAGTGAGATGATTCCTTGGCGTCCTTCTGGGGTTAAGGGCGTATCGGCCCAGCCTTGAACTCGCTGTGTGGCATTGAGCATCGTTTGACCATGTCTGGTTAGATAGAGAATTACTTCTGACCTCATATAGTTAGTCACAACCTTCATCTGTTAGTTAAATTCACTATAGCACAGTCTGAGCAGTAACAGGTGCAAAAGATTAAAAATAGTTAAATTAGTTGAAAACTATTGATTTTTAATAGAACGTCATATATAGTGTATTTATTATTAATAATACGTCTTATTTAGAAATGGAGAAGCTTATATGACCAAACATGTATTTCAATTTCATGAAGGAAATGCGGAAATGAAGGAGATTCTTGGGGGCAAAGGAGCGAATTTAGCAGAGATGGTTAATCTTGGATTACCAGTTCCACCAGGGTTTACCATTAGTACTGCGGCTTGTATGACTTATCTCGGCCAGCAAGAACAACTATCTCAAGAATTAAAAGAAGAAATTTTGAATGGCTTAAGAACTTTGGAAGAAATTCATGGGAAAAGATTGAATGATGCTGTTGATCCGCTGTTAGTCTCAGTGCGCAGTGGGTCAGTTTTTTCGATGCCAGGCATGATGGACACGATCTTAAATTTAGGTCTTAACGATCAAACGGTCGAAAGCTTGGCTCAAAAAACCGGTGATCCGCGATTTGCTTATGATTGTTACCGCCGGTTGCTGCAGATGTTTGGCGACGTGGTGTATGGGATTGATAAAAATCGTTTTGAGCAATACATGGACTATTTGAAAGATCAGTACGACTACCAGTCAGACACGGAATTAACAGCAGAAGATTTAAAGCAAGTTGTCAAGGCTTATCAAGACATTTATCAGGAGACGATCCATCAAGAATTCCCTCAATCTCCGATTGATCAACTCTTTTTGGCGATTGAGGCGGTTTTTAGATCCTGGAACAATCATCGGGCGATGGTCTATCGTAATCTCAATGGCTTGCCACATGATTTAGGAACGGCTGTTAATATTCAAGCGATGGTTTTTGGAAACAGTGGTGAGGCAAGTGGGACAGGTGTCGCTTTTACACGCAATCCCGCCACGGGAGAACACCAGCTTTTTGGTGAGTTTTTGTTAAATGCGCAAGGTGAAGATGTGGTAGCGGGCATTCGAACGCCAGAACCAATTAGTCAGCTAGCTGAAGGCTTGCCAAAAGTATTCCATGAATTTAAGAAAACAGCCCGTTTATTGGAGAATCACTACCGGGATATGCAGGACATCGAATTTACAATCGAAGAAGGCACATTGTATTTTCTGCAGACCCGCAATGGCAAGCGGACAGCTCGTGCCGCCTTTCAGGTGGCCCACGATTTGGTGATGGAAGGTGTCATTACGAAAGAAGAGGCCCTCTTAAGGCTGCAACCAACTATGATTGATCAACTATTACATCCGGTATTCACGTTGGATGGACTGCAAAAGGCTCAGGAAATCGGTCATGGACTGCCAGCTAGTCCTGGGGCAGCCACAGGTGTGGTGGCTTTTGATACTCAGCGGGTTAAGGCTTTGGTGGAAGCGGGACACAAAGTGATCCTAGTTCGTCAAGAAACCTCCCCTGAAGATGTGGAAGCGATGAGCATCAGCGAAGCGATTGTGACAAGTCGCGGTGGCATGACTTCCCATGCCGCAGTGGTTGCCCGTGGGATGGGGACTTGTTGTGTGGCCGGTTGTGGCGATTTGGAAGTTAATGAAACAGTTCGAACGATTCGCTATGAAGGTGGGGTTATTAAAGAAGGGGAGATTATTTCCGTGGATGGTAGTCATGGGATTGTCTACCTTGGTGAAATTGCAACTGAAAGTAATGAAGAAAGTCAGGTCTTTCAAGAGTTGATGGGGTGGGCGGATGAGGTTGCCACTATGAAGGTTAGGGCCAATGCTGAGACCCCTCAGGAAATCAGAGCTGCCCTTAATTTTGGTGCGACCGGCATTGGTCTGGCCAGAACGGAGCACATGTTTTTTGAAGGGCCGCGCTTAAAGGCCATGCGTCAGTTAATCTTGGCTGAGAATCGTCATCAGCGAGAAATGCCGTTAAAGACCTTGCTACAGATGCAGACGGCTGACTTTTATGCAATTTTTGAAGTAACTAGGGAGCGGGGAATGGTGATTCGCTTATTGGATCCACCCCTTCACGAATTTTTACCCCATTCAGTAAAAGAAGTAGAGGCATTGGCTAAAGAACTGAATATCGAGTTGGCTGTGTTACAGAAAAGAATAGCTGAACTTCATGAAGTTAATCCGATGCTAGGGCATCGGGGTTGTCGTTTGGGCGTGACGTTTCCAGATATTTACGAGATGCAGGTTAAGGCGATTATCCGCAGTAGTTGCCAGCTGGCAAAGCAAGGGATTAAGGTGGAACCGGAAATAATGATCCCGTTAGTAGGTGTTAAAGCAGAACTGGTTCGTTTGCGCGCGTTGCTGATTGACGTTATTGAGCAAGTTTTAGCCCAAGAAAAAGTCGCTATTAATTATACCATCGGCACGATGATTGAGCTGCCGAGAGCCTGTTTAATTGCCGATCAGTTGGCAGAAAGTGCCGAGTTTTTTAGCTTTGGAACCAATGATTTGACCCAAATGGCTTATGGGTATTCAAGGGATGATGCTGGTAAATTTATCACCTATTATCAAAGAGAAGGCATCTTAGCAAGTGATCCTTTTCAACAAGTGGATCTGGAAGGTGTCGGAGAACTGATGAAAATCGCGGTAGCGAAAGGAAGACAAACTAAAGCCGATTTGAAAATTGGGGTTTGTGGTGAAGTTGGTGGGAATCCTGAATCAATTGATTTCTTTCAAGAGCTTGGTTTAAATTATGTCTCATGTTCAGCTTATCGCGTGCCAATTGCCCGCTTGGCAGTTGCTCAAGCGGCGATTCGCCAAGCGCGTTAGTCCCATGAGATCGGCGACCCACAAAAATTCGTTGCATTTTTGTGGGTCGTATTTGATGAGAAAATGACTTATTGCCTAATTAGTTAAAATTGTGACTCTTTTATAGGGTTTTTAAATTTGTTATAAAACCTATTGTAATTAAATGATACGTCTTATATAATGGATATATTAACTAATAAGACGAGGGATTGACATGGAGCTATCAGAAAGACAGAAAAAAATTATTAAGATAGTCAAAGGCAATGAACCGATTAGTGGCGATAAAATTGCGGAGCAGCTCGGTTTAACCAAGCCGACCTTGAGAAGTGATTTATCATTACTGACCATGACGGGGATACTGGATGCTCGGCCAAGGGTAGGGTATATCTATTCGGGACAAACGATTGAACCGCTTCTTTATGAAGAATTATTCCACTTGAAAGTTCAAGAAATCATGGTTCCTCCCGTCTTTATTAAACAGGGGACATCCGTTCAAGATGCCATAACGGATCTATTCATGCATAATACGGGAAGTCTGTATGTTATTGATGAGAACGGCGATTTTGTTGGGTTATTATCTCGTAAAGATCTATTGCGTGCCACGGTGAACAATAGCAACATCAGTCAAACACCGGTGGCCATGATCATGACGCGGGTGCCCAATATTATTACCATTACACCAAAGGAACGGATCATTGACGCAGGTTATTTGATTATTCATCAACAAGTTGATTCCTTACCTGTTGTTGAAGCAGAAGGTAGTGCGAAAGTAATTGGCAAAGTATCAAAAAGTAAGTTATTGAGTCACTTTGTAGCAGCTGGTTACGAAGTAGAAAAAAATAAAGAAGAGTAAAAGAGGAATGAAAAAAATGACCAAAGCAAACTTATTTATTGTCTCAGACTCTGTTGGTGAGACTGCCCAGAAAGTTATTTCAGCTGTAATGGCGCAATTTCCAGATATTGATGAAACTGATATTCGGCGGTTTCCCTTTATCAACAATGAAGCCGATTTAACTAGGATTCTAGCTGATGCCTTAAAAGAGCGAGCGGTGGTTGTCGCCACCCTGGTAAGCCGTGATTTAGTCAAAGTTCTTGAAGACTTTTCAGAACGAACGGGCCTTGATTATGTTGACTACATGACCCCATTAACGACGTTGATTCAAGGGAAAACGGGGGTCATTCCTAATGAAGAACCCGGTGCGCTACACAAGCTAAATCAAGAGTATTTTACGCGGGTTGCCGCTATCGAATTTGCTATTAAGTACGATGATGGCAAGGATTCTCGCGGATTCAAACAGTCAGATTTCGTTATTTTAGGCGTGTCTCGGACATCCAAAACGCCTTTAAGCATGTACTTGGCTAACAAGAGTTATAAAGTTTCTAACCTGCCTTTAATTCCAGAAGTTCCTTTGCCAGATGAACTTTTGGAGATTCCTTCGGATAAAATTATCGGTTTAACGGCCGACCCAGAGCGAATTTTAACCATCAGACAGTCTCGCCTAAACGGCTTAGGCCTTAGCGGTGAGTCTAAATATGCTAATATCGAACGGATTAGAGAAGAAGTTCAATATGCGGAAGATGTCTTCAAGAAACTGAACGCTCAAGTGGTGGTGGTCGATGATAAAGCCGTTGAAGAAACGGCGGCAATTATTGAAGGTTTCCGTCGTAGTAATTAACGGATTAAAGGGGTAAAAAGGGAACTAGCTAAAGGGGGAATCTTTAGCTGACATCCAGTCAGTGGCGATTGCTGGTGAAAAAGAAGCAAGACTGTTGACGGAACTGCTCAAAAAAACTGATTAACGATGGCTGCTGTGCCAACGTCAATCAGTTTTTTTGTTTATTCATGGGTCATTTTTTTTGAGCAGTAACGAGTTTTCGTGTTATTTCAGCCATTATCTCATCACTGAGGATATTCAAACCAACTGAGTTGAGAACGTGTTTTGCGGCGTTGATTTTCGGCAAAATGTCGGTTACCTCTGTTGGGAAAAGGGCGTTAGTGAACCAAGTGACCAAGACCAAAATGACGACTTCCGCCATTTGTTTAGGATAGGGCACATGGAGTGAGCCGTCTTGATTGCCGCTAATGATCATTTTTTCGATGTAAGGGACTAGAATTTCATTGTTATTTTTTACATGCATCATAAAAAATTTAGGATTATCCAATAAGGGGAAACTGGCAGAAAAATTAGTTAGGGACTCGTCGTTGGAAATCCCTTCTAAAAGCAACTGTTGCAGTTGTTCTAGTCCAGTCAGATCTTGCTGAATGATGCGCTCAATGTATTTGGGATTAAGGACCAGCCGTTTAACAACTGCCTCAAGAATGTCATCCTTTGAATTGAAATGATGGTAAATGGCGCCGCGTGTCAAGCCGTCTAGTTCATTGACGATATCTTGGATGCTGGTTTTTTCATACCCTTTTTGGATGAACAGATGGCTAGCGGCAGTCAGAATATCGTCAATGGTATCTTCTGAATTATAACGTTGAGTCATAGTTAATCTCCTTATGGTGGTCGCTGTTTGTCCTTAGTATACTATGAATGGGTGAGAAATGTTAAGGACTCACCGTTAATTTAGTGATAAATGATGAGAGAACCTGATGGAAAATATCATAGTGTGCTTATATCTAGTTCCCATTAAATAATCATCCTTTCCCGTTAAACTTTCAGCCAGAAAAAAGCTGAAAGTACCACTCTTGGCGGATGCTTATGCGAATTATCCAATGGAACTATCTGTTTGATTATTTAACAGGATGTATATAGTTTGATAATTGTGCTATAATCAGACGATATTATAATGAGGATAAGGGAAGAAATTAGATGAAAAAAGAGCAACATTACGGACTTATGACAGCTATTACCATGATTGTGGGGATTTGTATTGGGTCGGGGATATTTTTTAAGGCAGATGATATCTTGCGAATGACTGGTGGCAGTGTCTTACTGGGCGTTTTAGTCTTATGTATAGGCGCCTTCAGCATTATTTTTGGTAGCATTAGTTTAACAGAACTATCGATTAGAACAGATAAAAGTGGTGGTTTAGTCGGTTATTTTGAAGCCTTTATCTCTCCCAAAATGGCCAGCGCCTTCGGCTGGTTCCAAACATTTTTATACTTTCCAACGATTAATGTCGTCGTTGCCTGGGCGGCAGGGATTTATACGTTGATTGTTTTAGGATTGCCCAATAGCTTAGAGTGGCAAGTTTTGATTGGGGTGGTTTACTTGTTGCTGATTTACGGCATGAACTTTATCTCATTGAGGTTAGGTGGCTATTTCCAAGTGATTTCAACCTATGTCAAATTGGTTCCTTTAATCGGAATTGCGGTAATTGGTTTCTTTTGGACAAAAGGGCATCCTGAACTACCTGCAGATTTAACGGCTGTTCCTCTGACCAATGTTGGCTGGGGCTGGTTGGCAGCTTTGGCACCAGTGGCATTTTCTTACGATGGTTGGCCGATTTCAACGAGCATTACCAACGAAATTAAAAACCCTAAGCGAACGATGCCGCTAGCCTTAACCATCGGTCCGCTGATTGTTCTAGCGGTTTATGTGACGTATTTCTTAGGTATGAACAAACTGTTGGGCTCAGAGTATATTTTAGCTGCAGGTGATCAGGCGGTCTACGCTGTAGGTGAGTGGTTGCTAGGGCCAAGTGGCGGAACGATTATCACCTTGTTTGTGATCATTTCTGTCTTAGGGGTTACTAATGGGGTTACTCTGGGAAATTTAAGAATGCCTCAAGCCTTAGCCAGTAAAGGCATGATTCCTCAGTCTGAAAAAATTGCTAAAATGGATTTAAAAAAACAATTGTCTTTTGCTTCTTTTAGAGTATCGCTAATCTGTTCTTTATTTTGGATGGTTGTCCACTATTTGACTCAAAAAACTGGTATTTTAGCAGGTGGCGATATTAGTGAAATAGCAATTGTTTTTGGCTATATGTGCTACCCGATTTTATACGTTAAAATCATTCAAATGAAGCGTCAAGGAGAGATAAAAAGCCTTTTTAAAGGACTGATTGCGCCTGTTTTTGGTATTTTGGGTAGTCTGGTCATTGTTGTCGGCGGGATTGTGTCCAATTATACGTATGTCCCTATTTTTATCGTGATTTGTTTTTTATTTTGTTTAGCTGGTTATCGCTATTATGAGAAAAATGTTCAACAGAAATAGAAAAAGCCTCACCTCTTTAGCAGAGCAATTTGCTAAGGAGGTGGGGCTTTTTTGCTTAATCTTCCTCTTTAGGCTGGGGAAAATCAGGTCTTTGAGTGTCAAAATCGGGACCGTCAAATCTTGGGCCACCAAAAGGGAAATGACCATGTCCTTCAAAATCTGGTGGTAGGGGCGCTTCTGGATGAGGTCTGCCACGACGACGACCTTCAAATCCACCCATAGAGCGGGGATCACAATGACCTGGGCCTCCTCGATGGCCACCAAACCCTCGGCGAGCCCCTTTTGGCATTTCTTTCTCCAGTTCAACAATTAGTTTAGTCATGGTTTGTCCAAATTGTTGTTGTTCCAGTTCTGATAAATGATCAAAGATGGATGTTTCAGCTTGAGGTTCTGCTAACTCTTCGGCGGCCTTTTTACCTGCTTCCGTTAAGGTGATGGTCATGATGCGACGATCTTCTTCAGCGGGTTTACGGGTGATAAATCCAGCATTCTCCAATTTTCCTAATAACTCTCCAAGAGATTGAGGCCGCATATCTAGCAAGAAAGACAATTCCTTTTGCGTGATAACGGGTTGTAGTTTTAATAGAGATAAAACGCGACCCTGTCCTCTATGGGGATTATTAGCTGGACCACGCCCTGGGCGATTTTTTTGGAAGTGACGGTGTAATAATGCTTCTAAAGTTATAAAACGCTCGACTAACTCTTCATTTGTAAAAATAGGTTCTTCGGACATTAAAATTCCTCCTTGAATTTGAGATAAAATCTAGCTTGAATGTTAAAGCTAGTTTGTGCTTATCCTTTTACTCGTTTCAAACGCGTTTTGAAATGAGTAGCAGGATAGTGAAAAATAATCAGGTACCTGTCTATATTTTATTGTAAAGGTACCTGATCATTTTGTCAAGCGTCATACTTATTTTGAACCATGAATTTATGTCTGAAATTAAAATGAGTGAAAGGAGGGCGTTTAGTGTTTATGATCATTATTATTACCTAATGAAAAAAGTGTTGCTTAGTTATCTGTAAGCAACACTTTTTCTTTGTATTCTTCTAATTTTAGTTGAAGAAAGGATTGGTGGCGATTTCCTGCCCAATCGTTGTTGGGCCACGATGGCCAGGGTAGGCCGTATAATCAGCTGGCAGTGTAAATAATTGTGTCTGGACACTTTCCAATAGCTGAGCCGTGTTTCCAGTAAACAAATCGGTACGGCCGATGCTACCGGCGAACAAGGCATCACCGGTCACCACAAAGCGGTCGCTGTGGAAGATGAAACTGACGCCCCCAATTGAGTGCCCTGGGGTTGGGACAACTTCAAAGGTCATGCCTCCAAGTGTGTATTGAGTCATCGTGAATTCTTGTTCAGCTGGTGAGACAATAATGGGTTGCCCTCCCATGCCAGATAAATTTAATTGAGGATTTCCTAACCACTCTTGTTCTAAGGGGCTGACATAAACAGGAATCCCATAAGCGCGCCGAATCTCTTCAACTGCTCCAATATGGTCATAATGAGTGTGGGTTAATAAGATGGCGACAGGTTTCTTATTAAGCTCTTGAATATACTTCTTAATCAGTTCAGCATCATTCCCTGGGTCAACCACAAGTAAGTTTTCTTCGTTGTAAATTAAATAGCAGTTTTCGGCTGCGGGCCCTGTTGTCACAAAATACTTAACATTAATCATTGAAACGTCCCTCTCTTTCTCTATCAATCTAGTATAACGAAAAAGAGAGGACTTGACAAAGGAAACTGACTTTTAGGCGTAGTATTGAATGATTGTATTTAAGACTTGGGTGGCACCTTCGCCTGCTTTTGAATCGTAGTAAGCAGTAAACTCAGGGGCCGCCACATACATCTCAGCAAGTCCTTTATGGGTATCTCTTGAATATTTTTTCTTGCTCCATGCTTGAGTGAGCCATTTTTTGTGTAAGTTGAAGATTTCAGCCGCTTTTTCTGAAGGCACCACGAGGGTGCTGTGGTCAGCCAGTAATGTCAGTAGTTGTTGTTCATTGGTTTGCATGGTTTGGTAGTCCTCTGCTGTCATGTTCATCAGGGCTGCATTGGAGGCGTCAATTTGTTCATTTCCATATTTTCCTCGAATTTCAGTCCCGTATTTCGTTTCGTTTTCAGTTACTAATTGTTGTTTGAATGCGTCAAATTTTTGGGTATCGGTCATCTTTATTTCTCCTTTTTGGACAGCAATCGTTGAATCAATCGTCTTGATCAAGGCTGTGAGTCGTTGCTTTTTGATGACGAGAGCCTCACGATGGCTGCTTAATAATGTCAGATAATCTAAATCTGGTTGATTAAGAATGGTGGCAATTTGCTCTAAACTCAAGTCAAGTTCGCGAAAGAAAAGGATTTGCTGCAGTTTGTCGACTTCCTTTTGCCCGTATATGCGGTAACCTGATTGATTTGTGTAGCTAGGTGTTAACAAAGCTATTTGATCATAATAGCGTAAGGTTCGGGTGGTGACACCAGCTAGTGTTGCCAATTTATTAATTGTGTATTCCATATCTGTTTCCTCCATTTATCGTAACTGACATCCTTACTGTAAACTATGACGCAACGTAAAGGTCAAGGGGAATCTCAAAAAAAGTTTGAAAAGATCAGCGTTGAAAAAGCTGGACGCTACCGATGGCCGTCACTTTTTGATCAACAATCAGGCCACCTTGATCTTCAATGGCGTAAAGCAAAGGAATCGTTGTTTCAGTCAAGACACGTTGTATAGAAGCTTGTTGGACTGCTGAGTTTTCAAAATGAACTTCAATGGCAAACTCAGTAATTAAATCTAGTCCTTCTTGGTAACTGAAAGAATCGTAATCAGCGTCTGGGGTGATGTGGTAGTTTTTTAGCTGAATCATGGCACCAGCACTGCTGCCGATTAAGAGTCCTGAAAATTGTTCGAGAGTCTCCTTCAGCGCCAGTTTCTTTAAGCGGTCCATGGTTTTATCAGGGAGCCCACCGGTTAGAAAGATAATATCTGAATTAAGTAGTTGTGACGACAAACTGTCTGGGTCAGCAGTAAAATAATTGATCAGAGAGATGGCTGAATTCGGAATACCAAAAGCCTTGAAAGGTGCGGTTAAGTCGTCGTAATAGTGGCCCTGTTCACCGTAAAATTGTTGCCAGTTATCTGCCGTAATCTGATTGGCAGCAAAAGAGAAGGGAAGAATCGTCACAGTCATATTGGGGGTTATATAGGGAGCAACGTGTTGATAGGCCCAATCTTCGTGAAAATTATACAAGTTAAAAAGTAGTTGTCTCATGATAAAACCTCCTAAATTTAAAAGATATCCTTTGGTTTATGATAACATACTGAACAGGCAAAGATCACCAGTTACAGAGCGGCGAACAGTAGCTCATAAATCAGCAAGAAAAAATGGGACGTGCTGCAGGATTTGTAGTACAATTTGTAAAGAGAGTTTTTTTAACGATTATATAATGTAAAGGAGCGTTAGATGGCTATTGTAAAAAAAGTTGGTTATGTTTTGTTGTTCTGTATTTTCTTTGCTCGATTTGCTTGGGAGATTTTGTATTTTTCGATTGGAGAAGGGGTTGTATTGGGGTTATCTGGTTATTTGAGTGTCGTGTTTATCGTGGGGTGGTATCGGAAAGCTCATCGTGTGACAGTTTTTTTTGAGCAGGCTCAGCTACGACTGTATTTTTATTTACTGCCGTGTATTCCGGTGTTCTTGTACTTTATCACACTTAATACAGTGGCTTCTTGGGATGTTATTGGGGAATTCTTTTATGTTCTGATGTATTTGCTTTTAGGCATTGCTTGGCTATGGGCTAGTTTAAATGGCATGTTGTTATTCTGGTCATTTTCTTATGAGGACGATGTCTTAATGGGGCGCAATAAAGCTGCTATAGTGGCGGTAACTGGTGCGATTATTGGGAGTTCATTAATTTATGCTGGGGCCAATATCGGTGATGGACCTGGCTGGTGGACTGTGGTGATTGCCGGTGGCCTTGGCACGTTAACTTGGCTGCTCTTGGGTGCCCTCATTGACAAACTAACCGCTGTCATCGAGTCGATAACTATGGAACATGATGTTAATAGCGGGCTTCGCTTTGGGGCTTATTTGGTAGGATCTGGCCTGATTTTGGCCGTGGCCTCTTCTGGGGATTGGACGTCGTTACTAGCAACTGTTGGCGAGTTTTTTGTCGGCTGGCCAGTTATTCCTTTAGCCTTGCTGATGATCGTTCTTGAGCGCCGTTTATTTGGAGCGATAGGGGATGAGCCAGAGAAACAGAAGCAACTCTCAGTGATCGTTGCTGTTTGTTATTTATTATATGGGATACTGGTTTGTCTATTGATGCTTCCTACATCAGGAGGACGCTAATGGAAAAACATATCCAGTTGGTAAAAATACCAGCAGAGAACTATTCAGATTACCGTTATGAGGTTATTTTCCAAGCTTACAAGTGGGACCCTCAAGTGGAGGATGATAACACTGTGAGCCAGTACGTTGCCGTTCTTGATGAGACAGCAGTCGCTGAATTGGCCGCTTTGGCAGAGCAATTAGCTGTCGAAACGGTGGCCATGGAAACGGAACTGTTAGACAACCTACATTTTGGACGAGAGCTCGGCTTGCCTCCTGTGATGTGCCGCAGCATGAAAAAAGCGACGAATTATCAAAAGGAAGATCATGTCCGATTAATGCGCTTTGATTTTCATCCCACTGATCAAGGCTGGCAAATTTCAGAGGTTAACAGCGATGTGCCAGGTGGTTTTGCCGAAAGTTCAATTTTACCGGAAATCGCCAGTGAGTATGTTCCCGATGTGCAACCATCAGAAAACTTTGCTAGCCATCTTTTTAAAGCCTTTGAAAAGCGGATCAGTCCCGGGGGCACCATAGGTTTTGTTCATGCTACCTCTTATGCCGATGATCGGCAAGTTATGCAGTTTATGGGGGATTATTTTGAAAAGGCCGGGTATCAGGCTTTGTACTTAGCGCCAGATCATCTAGTGTTTGATGATTATCGAGCGTATAGCCTGTTGGATAATCACAAACAACCATTAGCTGGGATTATTCGTTTTTTTCCTTTAGAGTGGATGACAAGATTGCCTTTTTCAGCAAAATGGCAAGGTTATTACGCAACTCTGACCCCTTCCTGTAATCATCCAGTGGCGATGCTCACTCAACCAAAAAGTTTGCCATTGATTTGGCCCAAACTTCAAAGTGACTGCCAGACATGGCAACAATTATTGCCTGAAACTAAAAAGGTCTATCCCTTAGACTACGATGACCAGCAGTATCTCTATAAACCGGTATTTGGACGAGTCGGGGGCGATATTACAATTAAAGAAGCAACGTCAGAAAAAGAATTTAAGAGTATCAGAAAAGAAGCTTTAAAGCGGAAAAAAGAATGGATCGTCCAGAAACGGTTCAATAGTCAACCAATTCAAACGGAGGACGGTCAATCATTTCATCTATGCATCGGGGTGTTTGTCATCGATGGGGCTTTTGCCGGGTTTTACGGTAGAATTAGTCCTTATGCTCGAATAGATGAAAAAGCACGAGATATTCCAATTTTAATGAAACGAGCTAAGGAGGAGTTATGAGCGAACAATTAGAGTTATATAAAAAATGGGCACCTGACACTGCTCTGTGGACTCAGTGGGCTAAACCCGTTGTCTTTATGAATATCAATATGAATCTTGCCTATGGTTCAGTGGTTTATGAGCGTTCGTTGGGTAACTGGACGGACTATCAAGCTAACAGACTGATCATCGTTGATTTGCCGGGAGCTGAAGGCGTTAAAGAAGGGATCGGTCTAGCTAGAAAAGGTTACCGACCGGTACCGCTATACAATGGTGTCCCTGGCAGTGGCCAAGCGGTAGTGCCTAGTAAACCAATCGTGGATGGCTTAAGAACAGGTGGCGCCGTCCTAGAAACGATCAGCATCAATAATAGTGCCAATCCGGTGTTTTTACTAGATGCGAATCGATTAAAAGGTGCCAAACAAAAGCCAGGTACTTTTGATAATCGCTGGTGTGTCGTTAAACAGGACTTGCCCTCTGCCAATTATTTAAAAAAGCACGGTATTCAGGAAGTGGTTGTGCGAACCAATCAGCTTCAAAAAGATTTAAGGTACCTTCTTTATGAGTATCAGAAGCAAGGCATTTCCATCTACTTATGTGACATAAAAAAGCAAGTCAAGGTGCATACTATTGAAAAACCCCAAGGGTTGGGTTTGTTTTATCGTTTTTTATTATTGCTAGGACTAAGTAGAAATGCAACGGGTGGCTTTGGGATGACGATTCCAGAAGTAAGCTCTGGAGGAGGCGGTTATCGAGCGGGTTAGCCAAAATAAAAACATCTGCCATAACGAGTGAGCCTATGGCAGATGTTTTTTACTGTCCTTGTTGATAATTTTGCTGATAATTGATAAATAGACTAGGAAATGTTAAATTTTAAAGGTAAAATTGAAGATAATAGAAAAGGGGGGCCTAAATATGAGAAGACATAAAAAGAAGATAATCGGGATCTTGTTTGTGGTGGTGATCAGCCTGAGTGGTTGTCAAAACGCTCGTATGTGGTTTAAAGATTTTGAACAATCCTTTAAAGGGCTCAATATGACCATTCGAACCTATGATGATGAGAGTCAGATTATTGATGAAATCACGGGGAAATCTGTTTCAATTGAGCGGGACACTGATTTTGATACGGCTGAAGATAGTGCCGATTCATCCGTATTGCGTGTCAGCGTTGGTGGTAAAGAGTTACACCATGTTGGGTCATCAATGGTTGTAGCAGAAAAGGGCTTAGAAAATGTGTTTGATGATTACGCGACAAAATATGATTTAGCTGACCAAGACCGTTCGATCCCAATTGTGAATAAAATGGTGGATGAATTTAAAAACGCCTTTACTGGCAAGAAAAAAGTCGTACTAATTCGCAGTCAGCGCGGGTATCCATTAGCGACATATGCCGGTGATAAAGTGTCCTTATATCAAACGGATGTGCCCAAGAGCACGGGGATTTTGATTGATGGCAGTTACCTTTTTATTTATCGGTGTGATTATACCATTTACGATTTAGAGTTACTAGAATAGGAGTTGAATCCGTGGGGATCTATTTGATTTACTTTGTTATTATTGTTCTTTCTAATACCATCGGGGCAGTCTCAGGCATGGGAGGTGGGGTGATCATTAAGCCAGTCCTTGACACCTTTGGAATTCATTCTCTGGCGGCTATCACTTTTTATTCAAGCGTAGCAGTTTTTACCATGTCGATTTCTTCCACATATAAACAATTGAAAAATGGCATTAAAGTCAATTGGTCCCAGTCGCTTTTTATTTCAATAGGTTCCGTAATAGGTGGCGTCGCTGGGAATAAATTATTTGTTTTTCTTTTGGATTTTTATGGGAATGAACGGGAAGTTCAATTGATTCAAATTGTCTTAACCGTTGTGTCCTTGGGATTGGTCTTAATTTATACTCTTGGAAGTGGCAAAACGTTGCAGTTAAAACAGCCTGTAGCCTATTTGCTAGTAGGTCTGTTTTTAGGCGGTTTTTCAACGCTTTTAGGAATTGGCGGCGGTCCAATTAATGTTTCATTGCTAGTATTTTGTTTTGGTTTGACCATGAAAGATGCGACGGTCTATTCGATCATTACGATTTTTTTCTCACAACTAGCAAAATTAGTGGAAGTTGGCTTTTCAACGGGCTTCGGAATCTACGATTTAACGATGTTGTTTGCGATTATTCCGGCAGCCTTAATAGGTGGCTATCTAGGTGGTGTACTGAGTGGAAAAATATCAGACAAAGCCGTTTCAAAAATATTTGTTGTGGTAGTGATCGGCGTAATTTTTATTAATATCATAAATGGGATTAAGTTATTTTGATGTTATTTAATTAGCTGTTAAAGGACAATTAGGATTAGGAAAGAAATGAGGAGTTGACGAGTAATTCGTTAATTTTCATTTCTTTTTTTCGTGTTTTTAATACAAAAAGACCTAAATTAATCGTTTAGCTTCGTTTGTAAATAGTGTGTATTTTGCGATTTTTTTATGGGCTTAGTAAATCTGTAAACCAATTGATGTCAAAGGAAATAATTTCGTCGTTAATCACGATATTTAAGGGGTGTTTATTCAGTTATTTGAAAACCTTGAATGCAAATGAAGCGAGTTATGGTACAATATTAAGCATGTGGTTTTTCTACTGTTTTAATAAAATTGTCTTAAAAGGTTTGTCAATGTCATTTTTTAAACTTTTTTTGTTATTTTTTTACATTTTCGCTGATATATTATATTTAAAGAAACTTAATAATGTTATTATTAAGTTTAACTGGTAATTATGTTGCGAAAAAGACTGTTTTGATGGAAGGTGAATCTGATGTGATACGGAAAATGATGAGGTAAAATTATATAATGATGTTATTAGGAAAGTACCATTAAACTTAATATATTTTTTCTGAAAATTCTGTCTATTCGTCAGGTTAATTCTCTATAATTGATCAAATTGAGCCATTGATATCAGTTTTTGAGCGATGGAGAAGGTGTGAGTTCTTTTTCAATAAAGGGGCCAATGGTCGCTTGACTAGACTTGATTTTTCTTATTCATTTTTATATAAAAGGAGAGATAGTATGTGGAAATTGACAAAATCTAACATGAGAATAGTTTCTTTATTACTTGTTATCATGATGTTTGTTAATATTTTACCATCAGCAGCTATTGCTGATATTGTGGCGAATGACAATAGTGAGAAAGTTAGTGAAACGGAGACGAGTTTGACCGAGATAACTGAACAAGAAACAGATCAGCTATTGAGCAGTGAAGAACTGGAGAAGGAAGAAGAGAGCTTGCCAAAGATATCTTCCGCGGTTTCATCAACGATTGAAAGCGGTGCTCCTCCTGTGAAGGAGAGTCAAAGGATCGCAGGTGAACCAACAAATCGCAGTGAATTAGTGGATATTACCGGCGTTAATATGTTGGTCGATATTGCGGGTACTTGGATTTATATTATTAAGAATAATGAGTTACAACCCAATATCCCTTCATTTAGTAAAGGGATGAGAATTAAGTTTGAATATTGTTGGGATATTTCCAGTGATAGTTTAAATTTATTTCAGCCTGGCGACTATTTTGAAGTGGCTTTACCCAGTACTTATTTTCAATTTCACGATACACCCAGCAATTATGAATTAACTGATCAGAACGGAGCAGTTATTGGGACCTTTACCGTTAGAGATGGTAGCATTGTCTCGACTTTAAATGAGCTAGGAACGTCAAAAAATGAAATTAAAAACGGTTTTTTATCGGGGATTGGCTATACGGTTCTGGAAGGTGATGAAATCAGCCTGACAACAGGTGGGATTATGTTACCTCCTATAACCATTAATCCAGGTGGTTCTTCTGGGAGTGGAGAAATCGATGATTTTGGTGATTTATTCAAATCCGGCGCCAAGTTTGAAGAGAGAGGGGATCTTGAGTGGCGCATTTTCGTTAATTACGACAATTTCCGAAAACAGTTTAATGGTGAGAGTGTCGTTCCCTTTAATAACGTAGTTTTAACAGATGAAATTGAGCAAGGTTTAGTTGTTAAAGATAATGACATTCGGATTGAATCTTCGATTTATATTGCGAACGAAGAAGGAAGAATGACTAATCTATCATTGGAATGGTATTCGTTTAAAGAGCTGTTTGACTTGATTCCTTATGTTGAGGGAATGAGTGAAAGTGATTTTGAAACTGCCGTAAAAAGCTCAACAAAACCAGCTTACGGTGTTTATGCTCACAGGAAAGTGATGATAAATTTCGGAAACCTTCCTGGGTCAAATATAAAATATCCTGGAGCGGCAACAGCCAATAACAGTCAGTGGATTAAAGATAAGTTGCAGGAAATGGTTGAGAGTGCCAAAATCAGTCAAATACAGGCTGATGAAACTTATAAAAAATATGAGAATGATCCTGAAATTATCGGTTGGGTGGTCACGATACCAACCACAGTAGTTGGTGGGTCAGACACATATAGCAATACGGCAACCTTAACTTATAACAATAGTGAGCAAGCCAGTTCAGCGACTACAATAGAATTTAATGATATTAATGGTGGAGCAGAAACCAATGAGCCCGGCAGTGTTGTCATAAAAAAGATGGATGACAAAAGCACTCCTTTAACGGGTGTCTCATTTAAATTGCAAAAATTAAACACAGTCACAAATGACTATGTTGACTATGTTCCGCAAGATAATCTAGGAGGGATTGAGCGAGTCACAGATGGCGATGGAACTGTCACATATAAACGTTTGAGCTATGGCGATTATCAGATTGTTGAAACCAAAGGCTTGGACGGTTACGGCGAGCCAATATACAGTCCAAGCGAACGCTTTAGTATGACCGCACAAAATAATGCTGGTATTGAAATCAGTGTTGTGAATGAGTTACTAAAAGGTCAAGTTGAACTGGTTAAAACGGATGAGAAAACGAATGAACTGCTATCCGGTGCGATCTTTGAACTACAAGATGAACAAGGGACGCCGATTAGTGGACCTTATGAAACAGGAATCGATGGCTTGTTGGAGATTACTGATTTGACTCCCGGCAAGTATCAATTAGTGGAAACGCAAGCACCGACCGGGTATCAGTTGGATGCCACGCCTGTGAAGTTTGAAATCCTAAAAGGGCAGACGGAAGTCTTAAAAGTTAGTAAGACCAATCGACTGATCTTAGGGGCAGTCCAGCTAGAGAAAGTGGATCAGGTAACTGGCGAAGGATTATCCGGTGCGATCTTTGAACTGCAAGATGAACAAGGGACGCTGATTAGTGGGCCTTATGAAACAGGAATCGATGGCTTGTTGGAGCTTGCTGATTTGACTCCCGGCAACTATCAATTAGTGGAAACTCAAGCACCGGCCGGGTATCAGTTGGACGCCACGCCTGTGAAGTTTGAAATCCTAAAAGGGCAGACGGAAGTCTTAAAAGTTAGTAAGACCAATCGACTGATCTTAGGGGCAGTCCAGCTAGAGAAAGTGGATCAGGTAACTGGCGAAGGATTATCCGGTGCGATCTTTGAACTACAAGATGAACAAGGGGCGCTGATTAGTGGGCCTTATGAAACAGGTGCTACTGGCTTGTTGGAGATTGTTGATTTGACTCCCGGCAAGTATCAATTAGTGGAAACTCAAGCACCGACCGGGTATCAGTTGGACGCCACGCCTGTGAAGTTTGAAATTCTAAAAGGGCAGACGGAAGTCTTAAAAGTTAGTAAAACCAATCGACTGATCTTAGGGGCAGTCCAGCTAGAGAAAGTGGATCAGGTAACTGGCGAAGGATTATCCGGTGCGATCTTTGAACTGCAAGATGAACAAGGGACGCTGATTAGTGGGCCTTATGAAACAGGAATCGATGGCTTGTTGGAGCTTGCTGATTTGACTCCCGGCAAGTATCAATTAGTGGAAACTCAAGCACCGACCGGGTATCAGTTGGACGCCACGCCTGTGAAGTTTGAAATCCTAAAAGGACAGACGGAGGTCCTAAAAGTTAGTAAGACCAATCGACTGATCTTAGGGGCAGTCCAGCTAGAGAAAGTGGATCAGGTAACTGGCGAAGGATTATCCGGTGCGATCTTTGAACTACAAGATGAACAAGGGACGCTGATTAGTGGACCTTATGAAACAGGAATCGATGGCTTGTTAGAGATTGCTGATCTGACTCCCGGCAAGTATCAATTAGTGGAAACTCAAGCACCGACCGGGTATCAGTTGGACGCCACACCTGTGAAGTTTGAAATTCTAAAAGGGCAGACGGAAGTCTTAAAAGTTAGTAAGACCAATCGACTGATCTTAGGGGCAGTCCAGCTAGAGAAAGTGGATCAGGCAACTGGAGAAGGATTATCCGGTGCGATCTTTGAACTACAAGATGAACAAGGGGCGCTGATTAGTGGGACTTATGAAACAGGAATCGATGGCTTGTTGGAGATTGCTGATTTGACTCCCGGCAAGTATCAATTAGTGGAAACTCAAGCACCGACCGGGTATCAGTTGGACGCCACGCCTGTGAAGTTTGAAATCCTAAAAGGGCAGACGGAAGTCTTAAAAGTTAGTAAAACCAATCAAAAAACGGCAACGGATATTTTATCAGATGATCCGGAAGTAATAGAATTGCCAGCGGATCCGGAAGAAGAACTTCCCAATAAGGATACTAACATCGTGGAGAAGCCAACTAATAAACTTCCAGAAACAAGTAGTAAGTTGCCAACAAAGACGACAAAAAATTCTCAAACGGTTCTACCTAAAACAGGAGGTGCCTACGAGAGTTATCGATTGTACATAGGAATGGCGCTAATTTTAGTGACACTTGTTCGATTTAAAAGACGTCACCAACGAGAAAGATAATAAGAAAAGCTGGACGAAGCGTAGGGGAGTACGATAGAGAGAAAGTTTTTTTACTTTCCTATAAAGTCAAAAAGAAGCCAATAGTCCTTTACTGGTTAAAGGCTATTGGCTTCTTTGGTAGGGTTTATTTTGCTAATTGCTCTATTAAGGCTACGAAAGCATCGACAATTGATTGAAAGAAGTCGATGGTTCCTTGATTGGTGACGGAGCCGTCTTCGGCCAATAAGGTGTGAACATTGGCAATATAAGCTTCAGGTTGTTGCAATGTTTGGACATCTAAAAAGACCAGACTTTGACGAAGGTGATGATTGGCACCAAAAGCGCTAAGGTTACCCGGTGATACACTGACAACAGCTCCAGCTTTTTTCGCCCATAAATTGTGACCGTAAGGACGAGAGCCAACATCTAGAGCATTTTTTAGTACTGCAGGAACTGAGCGATTATACTCAGGGGTAATAAACAGGAAGGCATCTTGCTCGCTAAGTGTTTGACGAAATTCAGCATAAGAAGCGGGTGCTCGGTTTTCATCATCAAAATCTTGATTGTATATTTCTAGCTTACTAATATCGATAAGTTCGACATCATAGCCTGCTGGAAATAGACCTGCTAATACTTTTGCAATCTTTTTTGAAAATGACTCTGTTCTTAAACTTCCGACTAAGACACCAATTTTTTTGTTTGACATAAAAAACGTCCTTTCACTGACTTTATTTTACTTACCATTAATTAGTAAGTGATAAGCTAAGTGTATAACTGATTGTCAAATAAGGCAAGAGATATGTATTAAAGGAGCATTTGAGTGTCTATTTGATTATTAAGTTAGTGACTTATTTGAGCTGATTAAGGGCATAGTCGATTTCTTTTAGAATCTCTTGATCGGACTCTTTTTCTTGAAGCTCGCTTAAGAAGTCGACAATTGCCAGATTGTCAGGGGAAGCCAATTCGCCTAAGGCCCAAACAGCTGTTCCGCGAATGACAGGTCGTGGATCCGTTTCGATAACAGCTAGTAAATTGGGGATGGCGGTTTTTACTTTAGCGTTAGCTAAAGCGATGATGGCGTTTCGTTGTAGCGGTTTTTTCCCTCGCCAAGAACCTGCTAATGAGCCAAAGGTCTCTTTGAATTCTCGGTTAGAGATCGTTAGCATCGGTGTCAACAGTGGGGTGACAATTTCCGGATCAGGTTCCATTTCTTCATGAAAGTGAAAATCTTTTCCTTTATTGAAGGGACAAACTTGTTGACAGATATCGCACCCGTAAATGACCGTTCGAATCTTAGAGCGGTATTCTAAGGGCATGAAGCCTTTGGTTTGTGTTTGGTAAGACAGGCATTTTTGACCATTCATTCGACCGTCACCTAAAAGGGCTTCAGTCGGACAAAGATCGATACATTTGGTGCAACTGCCACATTGGTTGGCGATGGGAGTATCCGGTTCAAAAGGAATATTTGTGATTATCTCACCCAAATAGACATAAGAGCCAAACTCTTTGGTTATCAGTAGCCCGTTTTTTCCGATAAACCCCAATCCTGCTCGTTGAGCCACTACAACATCAATCAGTTCACCAGTGTCAACCATTGGTTTAAAGTGAAGCTCAGGCTCATCACCAGCGATTTCTTGAATATAATCGATTAATTTTTGAAGTCGCTCTTTCAGAACATCGTGATAATCAATTCCCCATGATGCTCGGGCGAAGCTGCCGCGACGGTCGCCTTTTACTGAAGGAGCTTTGGTTTTTATTTTAGTTGGATAGGCCAGTGCAATTGAAATAATTGATTGTGGTTGGTCAAAGATTCGTTCAGGATAAAGGCGGTCATCGATATCTGGATGTTCAAATCCAGTTGTATGGCCAGCTGCTTTTTGTGCTTCCAGACTTTCTTTTAAATGATTGAAAGGGGCTGCGTCAGTAAACCCGATTTTATCTATACCGATACTTTGGCTAGCAGCGATAATTTTTTCTTTTAATTCCTGATACATAAAGGTTCATCCTTTCAGTCGTAAAAGGCAGGAGTTATTAAATTAATGATAATTAGGTTTCCCTTTGCCTTTAGTTATTATATGATATCAGTAGAGAAAAATAAACTATTTGGGGTGAAGGTAAGATGGCTTTGACTAGAGATCGGAAGCAAAAGACTACTAACTGGCTAGGATTAGGGATTGGAGCAGTGGTGGTTTTAGCTATTGCCGGTAGTGGTATTTATTTTGCATTAAACAGAGAACCGTATAAAGCGGTCAAGGAAGCGTATCTTGCGTCTTTAGAGAAGCAAGATTATCAAAAAATGACCCAACAATTATCCACAGCCTCTATTAAAAATAGCGGCTATCAAAAGCAGGAAATCACGGATAAATACGATGCTATCTTTAATGGGTTGAGCATTACGAACATTGAAGCCAAAGAAGTGAAAGTTGTCAAAGGGGAAGCTAAAGGAACCTTTTCACTGACGTATAAATTGACCATGCAAACACCTTTAGGTGAATTGGATCAAAACTATCAGACGGACATTATCAAAGAAGCTAAAGATTATAAAATTGATTGGTCGCCTAGTTTGATTTTTGAAGGGATGAGCGGAAAAGATATTGTGTTATTAGAGATGGAACCTCCAGCTCGCGGAAAGATTCAAGATCGCAATGGTGCCGAATTAGCGACGAATCAGACGGCTAATCAAGTAGGCCTTATTCCTGGGCAACTTGGAACTGCTGAAGAAAAAGCAGCGACTATCAAGAAAATAAGCACGGCCTTGGATGTTACGGAAGCCTTTATTACGGAACAGCTAAGTGCTAGTTGGGTGCAAGATGACCATTTTGTTCCGATAAAAACGCTGATTGATGAGACCCCTGATCTTGAAGGGATCGGAGGCGTGACCTTCGGGCAAACAACGATTCGTTATTATCCCTTAAAAGAAGCGGCGGCTCAGTTGGTCGGTTATACGGGGCAGGTGACGGCTGAAGATATTGAAAAAAATCCAACGTTGAAAGCAAATTCGCTTATTGGGAAAACGGGTTTGGAAGCCGCCTTTGACAAAGAATTGCGAGGAGTCGAAGGGGGTGTGCTGAAAATTGCTGATGAAAATCGGACTGAAAAAGCTATTTTGATCAAGCAGGACACCAAAGCAGGGGAAGATATTGTGACAACTCTTGATGGAGCTGTTCAGGCGAAAGCTTACGAAGAAATTGCTGGGGTTAAAGGGGCAACAGTCGTCATGAATCCGCTGGAAGGTGATGTGATGGCTTTAGTGAGCAGCCCCTCTTTTAATCCCAATAAGATGGCCAACGGAATTTCTAAAAAAGACTATGATAGCTATGCGACTAATGCTAATCAGCCCTTTTTAGCACGTTATGCGACAGGTTATGCACCAGGATCAACCTTTAAGACCATTACAGCGGCAATTGGAATGGATGCAGGCATCACAACGCCAGATAAGACAAAAGAAATTCAAGGAGAAAAGTGGCAGAAAGATGATTCTTGGGGTGGTTATTGGGTAACACGGGTGTCTAACGTCCCTCAGGTTAACATGGTAGATGCCTTAATCTATTCGGATAATATTTATTTTGCACAAGAAGGATTGGAAATGGGAGAGCAAGTCTTTAGAGCTGGTTTAACTAAATTTCAGTTTGATCATCAATTTGACCTACCGATAGAAGTGGCGACGGGACAGATATCCAATGAACAGAAGTTTGGCAGTGATATTTTATTAGCGGATACTGCTTATGGACAAGGCGAGTTGCTGATAAGTCCTTTACAACAGGCGACAATGTACAGTGTTTTTGCTAATCAGGGAACGATGACCTTTCCGAAATTACTAAAAGACAAAGAAAAAGAACAAGTTCCCAATGTTGTCACAGCGGATTCTGCTACTAAAGTTAAAGAGGCGATGTTAAAAGTAGTTTCCGATGCTAATGGAACTGCCCATGCTTTAATGAGTGACAGTTATCAACTGGCAGCTAAAACGGGAACAGCTGAAATAAAAGAAAAGCAAGATACTAAGGGCTTGGAGAATAGCTTTCTATTAGCTTTTGATGGGGAAACCAATCAAACGCTGGTTGTTTCTTTAGTAGAGAGTGCCGAAGCTGGTCAGTCCGCCACTCTTTTAAATCAAGAGTTGATTCAAACCTTGATGACCAAGTAGCAGGATGTTTTTAAGTAAGTATTGGGAGTTAAAGTCGTTTGTAGTGAACCCTTCTGGGGAATCACGACGTAATTAGCTGAGACAAAAACACTTTCCGTTAATTGGAAAGTGTTTTTGTTTGTGTAATTGCTTGAATAACCTCACGATCGGTCACCATCAGATTTAACGTTTGATGGTAAAAACTTTTAGGACCCATCCCGGCTACTAAGACGATGTCTCCCGGTTGTGTTAGTGAGAAGGCATCTTCTATTGCCTTCTCACGGTTCTCTTGCAGGCTGTAATTGGTTGCCTTTAGGCCGTCTATCATGTGACGGATAATTTGTTGTGGCTCTTCTTTACGCGGATTGTTGGTTGTAAAAAAGACATGATCTGCGTGATCGACAGCGATCTGGGCCATGATTGGTCGTTTACTAATATCACGATTACCTGAGCACCCCATGACGCAAAAAAGATTATGTTGAGTTAAATTGCGTGCAGTTTGAAGGACAGTCAATAAACCATCAGGTGTGTGGGCAAAATCGACAATCCCCGTAATACCGTTTTTAGTTGCGGCAATTTCGAACCGACCGGGAACGCCATTAATGGTTGTGAGAGCTTGGATGATCTGTTCTGGAGCGATGCCAATAGCGTAAGCAGCGCCAAACGCTGCTAGGGCATTGTAGACATTAAAATCACCAATTAATGGCGTATTTACCAGATAGTGTTTATCAAAAAGTGAAATGGTATAGCTTGTTCCGGTTGCGCTAGTTGAAATCTCAAGAGCTTGTAAATCGCCCTTTCCTTGACATCCATAAGTTAAGATATCAGTCGGCGTCATTGCGATTAAGTCGGAACTGACGGGATCATCAATATTAATAACGGCCATTTTAGGGGTGGAACCAAAGCGATTACCCAAGCGAGAAAATAAGCGGGTTTTAGAACGATAATAATCTTCCATGTCAGTGTGAAAATCGAGATGATCTTGACTGAAATTTGAAAAAACTGCTACCTGAAAGTCAATTCCTAGGACCCGGTCTTGTTTTAACCCATGGGAGGAAACTTCCATGACACAATCGGTCACCCCGGCTGCTGCCATTTGCCACAATAAGTGTTGCAATTCAACGGTATGGGGGGTTGTGTTGGGGGCCGGTAAAAACTGCTGGTCAATTCGATTGTAGAGAGTGCCGATCAATCCATTGTGATAACCAGCATAGGTTAAAATGTGATCGATAAGGATGGTGATCGTCGTCTTGCCATTAGTCCCTGTAACGCCGATAAACCGCATCTCGCGACTGGGATGGCCATAGTATTCACTGGCTATTTGAGCGAGTGCTCGTTCGGTATTAGTTACCAAAATAAAAGGACCAGGGCGTTGAGGAAGACGATCGACGACAATCGCCGTTGCGCCTTGTCTAAGGGCTTTTTGAATAAACTCATGGCCATCGTAATAACTGTTGGCAATACAAATAAACAGACTGCCAGTTGTGACCTCTTCAATGTATTGGGTGATCGAAGTGATGGTCACGGTCTTCAGCAATGAGATATCATTTTTTACCAAGCAGTTGGCAAGTAGTTGTTGTAGTTTCATTGTAGAGACTCCTTCCGAATAAGTGATGAGAGACGTGAGAAGTTGACAAAGAAAAGTAACAAAAGTGACTGAGGTGATAACGACATTTGAGAATCAGACAGGGGTGAAGGGATGGTCGACGGTGCGATTTGACAATATCTATGCCTATGATAGCACACTATTTTTGATTGGAAAAGTAGCTGTTAAGCAAAAAAAGCAGCTGTAAAAACCGCTGCTCGTCATTTCTGGATTGATTATTGACATGAACTGTTTTTAGTGTCTAAATACTTGTGCAATCGCCTTTGCTGACGTGACCATCAATTAAAACTGGGACTGATGATGAAGGACGGTGAGAGGATTCCCATTGAAGAGTGGTTGAGCTCAGTTCCCCCAGCAATTTTTTAGCGATGGCCTTTCAGTTTAAGGTAAGTCTTAATGTTTTCCGGAGCTGTGCCACGATTGATCAATTGAAAAGTGACATTTTGTGACGCTATAGTCATCTCTGATACTTGCCATTGGGGTGGTTGAGTTAGTGTCGACCGTATACTCAGATAAGCAAGAGGCAATAATCTAAATGTCAGAACTTTATGAAGAGGGCAAGACATCGTTTCGTTTTTGCCAGAAAAGTTCGTACATTTTTTTCGTTAAACTAATGGTAAAGGAAAGCAATAGCAAGCTGATAAGCGTGCCTTCTCGGACAAAAAGCTGGCTGCTAAATAGCGAAAAGCTCAATGAGAGGGCGACTGAGAGGATGTCCACACCATAGCGTAAACTGGCGAAGGGTTTTTGCCATTTTTCTGCTAAAAATTGACAGACACTTTCAATGGGAAAGGCTAATACGCCTAAGTTGAGCACCATTCCTGTGCCGAAGCCCCCAATCAGTGTGCCTAATACAAACAGACTTAGGCGGCTTGTGTAAGCCGTCAGGACGACTTGCCCAAAGATGTTGTAAACAAAAAAATTGATCACGTAGCCGAGAGCTAAAACTGATACAGCTTGAATCAAATAGCTTGAGAGTCGTTTTCCCTTGGTTAAAAGAATGTAGACCGCTAGGAACAGACTGTTAACCATCGTTGTCATCGTCCCTATTTTTATGGTTGTTATTGCAGCTAGGCTTAAATTAAGGGCGTTAAAGCTACTGACTCCAATGTTTGCTATTATGCTTAAACTAATGCCCAAACCAGTTAAAGTGTAAAAAAGTAAAGAGAGAATCAATAAAGCTATTTTTTTCATGATGCACCTTGCCTTTCAGTTGTAATTTAGCATGTAATTGGCGATAATAATAGGAGATATCTCATACTTTGGAGGAAATGATGAAAAAAATGGCATTAGATGAGGCGCTTATTTCCAATGGAATCGGGGCCTCGGTTCAACAAATGATGAGCAGGCCTCTCAGCGAGATTGCCCAGCTTGAATTGTATCAACGAGGAGAGAAAATTGTTCGCTATGATCAGGGGACCGATAAGCTTTTCATTTTATTAGAGGGCAAGGCTAAAATTTATATGATTCACGAAGATGGCAAACAGTCAATTATTCATTTTATGCACCCTGGAGAGTTGATCGGTGAGTTGACATTATTGGGAGTGGAAGAGCAGACAAAAGATGTGGTTGCTCAGACGACGTGCCTTTGTTTAGCCATTCCCATGGAAGAACACCAAGGGGAGCTCTTGAGGGATGTCCTATTTTTGCAACAGTTGTCTGTTTACCTAGCAGAGAAATTATTAAGTCGCACGAACCGTTTCAGTGAAGGCTTAAATTATCCGTTGATAAATCGTTTGGCCGCCTTTATTTTGTATACAGAAAGTGCTGGCTATTACCGCGAAAAACACACGGAAGTTGCAGAATACTTAAGTGTCAGTTATCGGCATTTATTGCATACCTTTCAACAGTTGCGGAGTGAAGGGGTGATAACAAAAGAAGGGCTGGGCTATCGCTTAAATGATAGACAAAAATTGGCAAAATTAGCAAAAGATATCCCAGCCTAGTTGAAATTGCTTTCAAGAATGGTACACTATAATTAAACAACTATTAAACACGTTTTGAGGGAGGAAAGTCAGATGGGAGAGCGAGATACACAAGAGCGCTTGTTGGTAGCTACGGTTGGGTTGCTATCAGAGGCCAGCCGACCAGAGAAAATTACGGCTCGACAAATCGCTAAGGAAGCAGGCGCAAATTTAGCGATGATTAATTACTTTTTTAAGAGCAAAGACGAGTTAATTAATTTGGCCATTGGCCAAATTATGCAAGAAGAAACCGATAAATTTATCAGTGTTATCAAAGACGATGCCGAACCGAAGGAACAGCTCTTTCAAGTCTTAAGTTTCTTTTGTGAGACGGCCATTAAGTATCAGCGTTTTCTAAAGCTGACCATCCCCTATGGACTGCTGACCAAAGAGTTTAAAGTAGAATCAGCTTATTTAGAAATCATTGAAGAATTTTATGAAAATCGAATTCCGACGGCCTATTGTCGGATGATTGCCTTGCAGATTATGTCTTTTACTGAATTATTATTGTTACGAGCGGATGCATTTAAAGATTATAGTGGGATTGATATTTTAAATGTCCGTCAGCGTCAACAATATCTGCGCTTTCAAATTGAGTTGTTTTTGCAACCTAAAAATGATGATTAAGACAGGAGTTGTAAACATGTGTTGTTGTTTACAACTTCTTTGGTTTGACTTTTAATGAGTTAGTCAGTATGATACATACTAAAGGTATCTATAGTGGAGGTAGGGAATAATGGCTCGGAATAAGTATCCGGAAGAAACTGAAAAAAAGATTCTGGATGTGGCAGAAACGCTTTTTTTAGGCAATGGTTATGATCAGACGACGATTCAAGATATTATTGATCGCCTTGGAGGATTGACCAAAGGGGTGATTTACCATCACTTTAAATCTAAAAAGGATATATTTGATAAAGTCTTAGAGCGAAAATATGGCAATGAAGTGACGTTGCAATTAGATCGTTTGACAGGCTTGACTGGGTTTCAAAAGATTAAAGAGCTGTCTTTAATGACCATGCGGGCAACGGATCATCAAATGTTAGCCTATTCGGCGCGGACTCTTTTAACTAATCCACAAATCGTCGGCGATCAGTATAAGACAGCCTATGAAACAGCAATTCCTCTGATGAAAAGCTTTATCGATGAAGGGGTGAAGGATGGCTCGATTGAGACGGATTACCCTCAGGAAGTGGCGGAGTTGATTGTTTTGTCAACGAATATTTGGTTAGCGCCTTTGATTTATGAATTAAGTCAAGCAGAAGTTCTTCATAAATTGTATTTTTTCCAGATGATGTACGAAGGGGTTAACTTTCCTTTGATTGATCAAGAATATATTGACACTTGTCTCATGATGCATGAG
Source organism: Vagococcus allomyrinae (assembly GCF_017829975.1). Classification (GTDB taxonomy): domain Bacteria; phylum Bacillota; class Bacilli; order Lactobacillales; family Vagococcaceae; genus Vagococcus_D; species Vagococcus_D allomyrinae. Next base: position 133,792 of record NZ_JAEEGA010000014.1, read on the forward strand.
GTCATCATGAAAAAAATGAACTAAATGCCTTCGTGCATTTTTTTTACAGATATACATACCTGTGGTATGTATATCTGTAAAGGAGGTGAACAGAGATGATTGATGAACTAAATAATAAAATTAACAAACTCAATAAGAAAATGGGGGTTGAGGTAAAATTGCCTGAAACGTCCAAATCAAAGCTAACAAGGTATAGTCTGATTAATTTAGTCGCCGGCGCTAGCTTGCTGGCTTTGGGAGTGATAACGGAGACGAAAGGTACATTGGTTTTAGGTGGCATGGCGATTGCCAGTAGTATCTTGATGAAGTCTGAAGCCAAAAGGAAATAATGGGTTTAAGGGCTGGAACGTGATGAGAAAGGGGCAAGTTTGGCCTTTATCTAAGGTTGCCCCTTGCTTAAAGAGTGATAAAACGGCGTCTAGTCCTTAAGGCTGATTTTCGATTTTTTAGCGTAAGCCCGTTGACACGTAATACTATGCACTGTATAGTATTACGTGTCAGGAGGTTTAAAATGAATATTCAACTGAAGCGAGGGTTATTAGAGTTTTGTGTCTTAGCTGTCTTAAAAAAAGGTGAGTCCTATGGCTATCAAATTGTGAAAGACGTGAGTCAAGTGATTGAAATGTCAGAATCAACCCTTTACCCAATTTTGAAACGGCTAGAAGGGGGAAATTATGTTGGGTCTCATTCGGTGGCATACAATGGCCGCTTAAGAAAATATTATCAAATCACCCCAGCTGGCGAAGCTTATATGGATGATTTCTTAAAGGACTGGAATCAGGTGATGGATGTGTATCATTTTATTAAAGGAGCTGTGGAAAATGAATAAAGCAACGTTTATCAGTCGTTTGGATAATAAATTAAAATTGATGGGTGTCACAGATGTTGAAACCTATCTGATGTATTACGATGAAATGATTGAAGATTATCAAGAGGACGGTCACTCAGAAACAGAGGCGGTGAGCTTAGTTGGTTCAATCGAAAGTATTGCGCAAACAATTTTAGCGGAAGGCGAAGATGACTTCGTGGCATTGCCAACGACTGGCAATAAATCCTTAAATTACCTCTTGTTAGTACTCGGAGCCCCACTTTGGGGAGTTATTTTGCTGACGGTTATCTTGTTTGTCTTTTCAGCTTATCTTTTAATGTGGTGCTTACCAATAGTGGTTGGCTCTTTTAGTTTTGCTGGTTTGGCAATTGGTGTGGTAAGTTTTATCGGTGCCCCATTTAACAGTGACTTGTTTTATATTGTGGCCCAAGTCGGTGTTGGGTTAGTATTTTTAGGGCTAGGTTTATTGTTACTTGTCCTGACAATTTCAATCGCCAGTCGGGTGACAACCTTAACTCGCGGATTTACTCATAAATTAATTAATCTATTTAAAGAGAAAGTGGTGTAAGGATGAAAGAACAAGAGTTAAAAAAAGTGATTATTAGAGGCAGTTTAGGCTTAATTTTAGTTGGCTCAGTTGTGGCGGTTATTGGCTTTAGCTTATCTGGGTTTAATTTTGATAAATTTCGTTCCGATGATAAAAAATGGCATCAAGTGATCACTGTGCCTAGAAATTTTAAGTAGGCTCATGGGTGTTTGTGAATACTGCCGAGTAAAGGTGAAAACCAGTCAAGGGAGATGCCCCTTATGCCATGAGACTCTGTTCTTAACTGGAGCGTCTTCCCCTATGTATCCCTTGCCCCAGCCGATAAAAAAGACGCGGCATTACTGGCAGCAAGCGTTAAACCTCAGTCAGTGGCTAATCGTCGGAAGTAGTCTGTGGTTAAACATGCTGACATGGCAGATTCATGCTTTCTGGTGGTCGGCCATTGTCTTTTCAGGTTGCCTTTATTTAAAGAAAGTCATTGAAGTGATCTTTTTGCATGGGACGTATCGCCATGTGGGACAAACACTTTGGAAAAATTTTATTTTTCTAAGTGTTTTTATTTTAAGCCTTGACTACTTTTTAGGCTATCAAGGTTGGACTTTAAATTACTTATTGCCAATCATCAGTGTCAGCACTGTCTTGATTTTGGTCTTGTGGTCGCTGATTAAGGGCACGGTTTTCCGTCAAGAGTTTGGTTATCTTTTGTGTTTAATCACGGCTAATTTAAGTTTGTTGTGGTTATTTATTGCCGGGAAGCTGACTATTTTTTGGCCAAGTGGTTTAAGCATTTTAACGGCCGCCTTGATTTTACTTGTCTTAGTGTTATTTACTGGGACTAAATTAAAAAGTGAGGTAGCTCGCAGATTTCATTATAAATAAAGAAAAAGAGGACTAAACATGAGTTGGAATAAGATCGAAACAGCTGGTCAAAGCCGGCGTGATCAACTAAAATTAGCACGCTTAGTGGCCATGATTCAACGGGTATCTGAGCTACCGGTCTATGCTGAAAAGTTGCAAGGCCTTAAGGCGCAAGAGATCCATTCTTTAAAAGATCTTGCCAAATTGCCTTTTACCACAAAAGAAGAGTTACGGCAACACTATCCTCACGGCTTGTTCGCAGTATCCCCAAAAGAAGTGGTACGATTTCACGCCTCTTCAGGAACCACCGGCAAACCAACGATTGTCGGTTATACGAAGCAAGATTTAGCGCTCTGGGGAGAAGTCGTGGCCCGCAGTTTAACCGCAAGTGGGGCAGATGAGTCTGATTGTTTCCATATCTCATATGGCTTTGGCCTCTTTACTGGCGGAGTGGGTTTACAGCTAGGAGCTGAAACGATTGGCGCAACCACCGTGCCAATTTCTGTCGGCAATACCCCACGTCAATTGACGATCCTCAAGGATTTGCAGGCTAGCGTCTTATGTTGTACTCCCTCCTATGGCTTATACTTAGCCGAAGCTATGAATGAGATGGGGATGACCTTCAAAGACTTAAATTTGAAACGGGGCATTTTTGGCGCAGAGCCATGGTCGGCGGCGATTGCCCAACGATTGGAGCAACAGCTAGGCATTGAGGCCTTTGATATTTACGGTTTGTCGGAAATCATCGGCCCTGGTGTGGCTTTCGGTTGTCAAGGTGATAAAGAGTGGTTACATCTCAATGAAGATCATTTTATTCCCGAAGTCATCGACCCATTAACAGGCGAGGTCTTAGAAGAAGGGGCTGAAGGGGAGTTAGTTTTGACTTGTGTCACCAAAGAAGCCTTGCCAATGATTCGCTATCGGACAGGCGATATCACAACATTGTCTCAGGGGACGTGTACCTGTGGCCGAACGTTAGTAAGAATGCAAAAGCCTCGGGGACGGACAGACGATATGTTGATTATTCGCGGTGTCAATGTTTTCCCCAGTCAAATTGAAGAAGTCTTACTGCGTTCTCAAAAAGTCTTGCCTTATTACGAATTACACTTAAGTCGTCAAGGATTTTTTGATGTCTTAGAAGCTTTCGTCGAGCAAGGAGACAATCAATCGATCGAAGAAGCCCAACAATTAGAAAAAAGCTTAAGACGCCAATTGAAAAGCCAATTAGGCATTGAGGTTGGGGTGCAATTGGTTTGGCCAAAAAGCTTGCCACGAACAGAAGGCAAAGCCAGTCGTCTCGTGGACAAACGCTAGGAGGCGAAAGCAACATGTGGCTTAAGTTAGATAATGCGGGAAAATTATTTCCTGCCGTCTCTAGTCAACAAAATACTTCGGTCTTTCGAATTGCGGCCTTGTTAAGGCAAAAGGTTGATCCTCTTGTCTTGCAAGCCACCCTCAGTCGCGTAATTCAGCGTTTTCCAATGTTTCAATTGCGCTTGCGCAAGGGTCTCTTTTGGCGGTATTTTGAACCGATTAGCGAGCCGCTGCTGATCGAAGAAGAAAAAGCCACGCCGTGTAGCAAGTTGAGTCAACAACCTCACGGCTATTTAATGCGTGTGACGTATTATCAAAAGCGCATTGCCTTGGAAATGCACCACAGTTTAACCGATGGTTTAGGGGCAATGGAATTCTTTAAAAGCTTGTTGTACTATTATTTAGTTGCTCAAGGTCATTCGCTACCCTTTCGAGGTGAGGTTAAAGGGCTGGAGGAGGCTGCCAGTGGGGAAGAAAGCCAAGATAGTTACCATCACTATCGCAGCAATCATCCAGCCAAAGATGTCAAAGCCGAAAAGGCCTATCATCTCAAAGGCACCCCTTATCAGTTTGCGGAAACCAGTGTCTATCACGGTGTACTGAAAGTCGATCAACTTAGGCAGATTGCCAAGAATCATCAGGTATCGCTGACGACGTATTTGTTGGCTGTTTTAATCTACAGTCTTTATCACAGTGGTCAGTCTGGAAAGAAACCGATTGTCATGGCAGTGCCGGTTAATTTAAGAACGGCATTTCCCTCGCAAACCTTGCGCAATTTTTTTACGGTGATCAATGTCAGCCTGTTGGTCACGTCAGAAATGCCTTTAGCTGAGATTATCCGAGAAGTTCAACGACAATTAAAGGAACAGCTTAAGGGCTGCCAGTTGCAGCAGTTGATTGATGGCAATACTCAATTGGAAACTCGTTGGTGGTCACGATTCACGCCCTTGTGGTTGAAAGATCGGGTGATTAAACTAGGGTTTGATCATTTAGGCGAAAACCGTAAGACCATGACTTTGTCCAATTTGGGGAAGATTGAACTCCCAAGTGAGATGGCGAGCCATATTGAACAATTTGAAGTGTTGCCTTACCCAACCGTCAAAAGCCCACTTAATTGTGGCATTATTAGCTTTGGCAATCAACTGACGGTCAGTTTTATTAAGAGCATCGAGGAAGATGAGGTGATTCGCTATTTCTATCGTTACTTATCGCAAATTATTGGCTTAGAAGTTGTGATTTATGGCAATGAGCGCTAGTCCTTGAGACCGATTTTTAGGAAGAAGTGTCATATATAGTTGACATTTCTTTTTTTTTGACTCTATAATGTCGTATATACATGACATATCACGAAAGGAAAACTATGAATAGGGTAAGAGAGCATCGAAAAGCGTTAAAATTGTCGCAACTAGAGTTGGCGAGGCAAGTGGAAGTAGCGCGCCAAACGATTAATTTAATTGAAAATGATAAGTACAACCCATCGTTGGATTTATGTATTAAATTAGCGCTCGCGCTAAAAACAGACTTAAACACCTTGTTTTGGGAAGGAATCAGGAGGACTGACAATGAAAAGTAAAAAAGAACGTCTGTTTAGTTTCTTAGTAGGCGTCGATTCTAAGCGCGATGAGTATGAATTGAATGAGATTCACCAAGTCTTTAGTTGGACGGGCATGGGGCTTTTATTTGCCAATAATTTGTTGATGGCGATTGTCTTAGTGATTGACCAGATGAATGAGACAATTTCTGTTGCCGGTATTGGGTTAGTCATTATCAACATGTTGTCGTCAGTCTATTTGGTCATTAAGCTCTATGGCAAAGGGTTAAATACGACGGAATTTGAAGAGCTGGCGGAATTAAAGCGGTATAAAAGAAACGCGCTGTGGTATTCGCTGAGCCAAGGAGCAGTCATCGGTGTCTTTCTTTATTTGTTAACGGGCGTGATTCTTCCGTTAATTTTAGGTGAACGGGTGGTACTAAATGGCGGGGACTTCATCAAATCTCTTGTCGTTTGCACCTTTGGGATTGGGTTGATTTTTTATCTATTTATTCACTTTAGAGTAAAAAAATACACAGAAAAGTAGGCAGTTAACATGAAAAAATTTGGCAAAGTGTTGTTGATTATACTGGGGAGTTTGGTGACGTTAATCGTTTTATGCTTTGGCAGTGTCTATGTCGTTAATCGCGTTAGCGCAGGGCGTGAAAGTAAAAGGATTGAAGCTTATGGTCAACGTGTTGACGTGGATAATAAGAAAATGACTGTTCAGATCACAGGGGATGGGGCGGAAACGGTGGTCTTATTGCCAGGATTTTTAACAGGCTCACCGGTCATTGATTTCACTCAGTTGACGGCGGAACTTGCCAAAACATATAAGGTAGTAGTGGTCGAGCCATTTGGATATGGGTTAAGTGATGACACGGCAAAGGAACGAACCATGGAAAACATCAGCAAGGAAATTCATCAAGGGTTAGCCGATTTGAAGATTGAGCGCTACACGTTGATGGGGCATTCAATTTCTGGTATCTATAGCTTAGACTATATTAACCGTTACCCCGATGAAGTGACGGCTTTTGTCGGAATCGACAGCAGTGTTCCTGACCAACCTGGTGGCGAAGATAATCAAGGGGAGAGTTTACGTTTGCTGAATCAATCAGGAATCTATCGCTTATTGACCAAAATCAGCCCTGAGGTCCTCACTTATCCGAATGTCAGTCAGGAGCTAAAAGAGCAGTTTCGAATGATTTCGTTGAAAAATTTAGGGAGTCAGAGCAATGTCAGTGAGTCGAAACAGATGAAAGCTAATTTTGAAACAGCGAAGAAGCTAAGTTATCCTAAAACACTGCCTGTTTTATTTTTATTGGCCAGTGCCAGTGAAGCCGACACAGCAGGCTGGCTAAGCCTTCATGAGGAGATGCTGAAGGGCTTGGCGAAAGGGCAGTTAGAAATTCTGGAAGGGGAGCATTATTTGCATCATACGAAGTCAGCAGAAATCGCGGCGCTGTATCAAGGCTTTATGGCAGCTAAGAATTAAAAAAACAGGACCTCCCTTAGAAAAGGAAGTCCTGTTTTTTTAGTGTCCCCCCAGTAAGAAGAGCTGAATAAAGAATAAAACGGCAAATAGATAAATCAGGGGATGAACATCTTTAGATTGTTTTGTGATGAATTTAGTAATCGGGTAAGTCATAAAGCCAAGAGCTAAACCAGTGGCAATGCTACTGGTTAATGGCATGGCGATGATGACCAAAAAGGCTGGGAATGCTTCCGAAAAATCGTCCCAATTAATATTGGCGGCTTCGCCAATCATCATGCTTCCGACGATGATTAAAGCAGGTGATGTAATAGCCGGAACGCTTGAGAGGACACTGACAACCGGATAAAAGAAACTGGACAAGAAAAACAGAAAAGCCACAACCAGGGCGGTTAAGCCTGTTCGGCCACCAACCGCAACCCCTGTACCGGATTCAATATAAGCAGTTGTCGGGCTGGTTCCAAAAATTGAGCCGACGGTCGTTCCTAAAGCATCAGCGAAAAGAGCTTGTTTCGCTCTAGGTAAATTGCCGTCTTTCATCAAACCAGCCCGTTTAGCAACACCAATCATCGTGCCTGTCGTATCGAAAATCGTGATCAATAAGAAGGATAAGACCGCGCCGTACAAGCTGTGATCAACGATGTCTTTAAAAGGTTTAAGTGGATTGGTGATCATCAACTGATTGCCTAATTTTGGCAGGCTGACAAAGCCGTCAAAGGTAATTTGGCCAGTGGCAAAGGCGACAAGCGCGATGATGACCATGCTAACAAAAATCGCTCCTGGGACATTTAGTAATAGTAAGACCACCGTTAACATTAAACCAAAGAGGGTTAATAAAACACCTGGACTATGCAAGTCTCCCAGCTTAACTAAGTTAACTGGGTCGGCGACGATGACACTGGATAAGCGTAATCCAACAAAAGCGATAAACAAGCCTATACCAGCGGAAATTGCCGATTTAAGTGATTCAGGAATGGATAAAATCAACTTTTCACGGAAACTCGTCAAAGAGAGTAAGAGAAAAATCACCCCGGCAATAAAGACAGATGAAAAAGCTGTTTTGTAGTCAACACCGCTGGCAACCACTGAGACAAAATAAGCATTTAAGCCTAGTCCTGGTGCGATGGCGATGGGGTAATTGGCCACAAGCCCCATCCAGCCAGAGGCGATAACAGCTGAAATAATCGTCGCCATAAAGACTTGATTAGCCGGAATGCCTGCGGCTGTCAAAATAGCTGGGTTAACGATGATGATGTAAGACATGGTTAAGAAGGTCGTAAAGCCGGCGGCAATTTCGGTCTTAACAGTGGTTCCTTGCTCGGTAAGTTTAAAAAAACGATTCATAGAATACTCCTTTTCCAAAATATGATGGCATAAACAAAAATGATACCTCTGATATCCTAACAAATAATCGAGCCATAAGCAATTAAAAACCAAGAAGAGGTGTTCTCTTAACGCGTAATTTTGGTAAATTTATTAGGTGTGCTTGCCGACGGTGATCTTTTTCTTGACCTTGCACCCTAGTTTAATGTTAAGGTGAAAGGGTGAGGTGAAAACATGTATTCCATTAAAGAGTTTGCGAAAGAATTAAAAGTCAAAGTGTCAACCATTCGTTATTATGAACGTGTTCGTTTAATAGTCCCTAAGCGTAGTGACAATGGGTATCGATTATATGGAGATGACGAGTTAAAACGGACTCGCTATATCCTAGTGATGAAGTATGCCGCTTTTTCAATTGATGAGATTAAGCAGATGCTAAGCATGATGGTCCTTCCAACCACTCCTGATTGCGAATTTAAATCGGAGCAACTGTTAGTGACAAAGGAGCGAGAATTAACCCAGAAAATTGCCCGCTATCAGGAGGTGTTGGCTTTATTGAAAGAGGTGAAACCTTTGGCGATCGACAGTCACTATGAAGAAGTGGAACCAGAAATAACAGCTAGGATTGATACTATTTATCAGAAAATCAATGAGGAGGCAGATTAATATGAAAACGACGATTGTTTATGCCCATCCGTGGTCAGGCAGTTTTAATCAAGGAATATTGGATCAACTGAGAAAGCAGTACCCAAGGGCTCAGGTGATCGACTTATACAAGGACCAGTTTGATCCAGTTATGAGAGCTGAGGACTTGGCTTTATTTTCGCAGGGGGGAAGTATTGACCCCTTAGTGGCGGACTATCAGCAAGTCTTAAAGACAACTGAGCGCTTGTTTGTTGTTTTCCCGATTTGGTGGTATGGGATGCCAGCCATTTTGAAAGGTTTTTTTGATAAGGTCATGTTAAAGGGGTTTGCTTATAGTGAAGGAAGAGCTGGTGTCTTAGTGGGCGGATTAAGCCAGATTAAAGAAACTTATGTTGTGACCACATCTCAATCGCCTACTTGGTACCTGCGCTTTTGGGGTGGTAACCCTATTGGTAGAACCTTGATTAGACGAGTGTTTAAGGACATTGGTTTAAAAAAAGTCAAATGGCTTAATGAAGGGGCGATTACAACTAGTTCACGAGGGAAGAAAGTGGCGTTTTTAGGGAGAATCGCTAATCTTAAATAAAAAGTTAATAAGCGGATAACTGTCTATTAAGAAGAATACCTCTTGTGTTAAGATAAGTTCAGGAGGTGACTGTATGAAAAAAACGATAATTAAGTGGGGCGTTTTAAGTGGCATTATTTTGTTGTTACTTGGGAATTACGGGCGAAATGTGTGGATGACTAAGAAACTCCAAGACATATGGTGTCACCGTGCAGTGGAAGTTAATGGTAGGCAGTTAATTCCTTTGAGTATGATCGAGCGAGAGGTTGAACTAACAGCTCAAGGTGATTATTTACTCGATCAGCAAAAGGCGTATGACTATAAATTTCATCAACGTTTCGGGAAGTTATTTATCCAACTGTACCATAAGGAACAGTTGGATGGACCTGTTAGTGAGGAATATTTGGTTAGGAAACAAGGTGATACGTATACATTCACTAATAATGAGTCGCATTTTGCTGGTGTCTCAGTTGCTACTGGTTATCAACTGTCGCCTAAGTAGAGGTGTTAGCTTGGTGACGTCTGTCTTTCCTAAAATAGTTGTGAAAAAACCAGTGGCTAGGACGATTGTCCCAATCACTGGTTTTTTTGACTTAAATGGTGATTTCAATTTGGTTATTTTCAGGGTCTAAAACACAGCTTTCATAATACCCGTCACCTGTTGTTCGTGGACCGCTAATGATCTCGAAACCATCTGTCATGAGTTGGTGGGTTAGTTGATCAACGGCTTCTTTACTGCCTGTTGAAAAAGCTAAGTGAGTTAAACCAGTCCGATATAGATCTTTGTCCATTTCAACTTTATCAGGACGAGTCATTAATTCTAAGCGACTGTCGCCTTTAAAACTTAAAAAATATGTTTCCAAGCCGGTTTTAGGATTGTGGTATTTTTGATTAGGGATTGCTGCAAAATAAGTGACGTAAAATTCTTTCATTTCTTCCAAATCATTAACGTAGATGGCACTGTGCTCTAATTTCATGGTGTTCCTCCTTTTAATAATCCGTTACATCAAATTTAAAATCGCGGTAATAAAACTCTCGATCGGCTTCCGTTACGGTGTGAATGACCTTACAGGGGTTGCCTACAGCAACTGAGTTGGCAGGAATATCTTTAGTTACCACGCTACCAGAACCAATCACCACATTATCACCAATGGTCACCCCAGGATTGACTACGGTGCTGCCCCCGAGCCAGACGCTGTCGCCAATCGTAATGGGGATCCCGTATTCGTAGCCAGAGGTTCGTGATGTCGGATGAAGCGGGTGGCCAGCTGTATAGAGCGAAACATTCGGTCCGAACATCACATTCTCGCCAATGGTAATTTTACCGACATCCAACATAACGCAATTAAAGTTGGCATAAAAGTTGTTGCCAACCTCAATATTGCTGCCATAGTCACAACGAAAGGGTGGTTCAATCATTAAGTCTTCACCTGTTTTGCCGATAATTTGTTTAAGTAAGTTCGTCATTTCTTGGCGATCGCCTGGGGGGAAGACATTGTATTGATGGGTTAGTTTCCGTAAGGCCAGTCGTTCGTCACTTAAGCCATCTAGCCAAGATTTATACGGTAAGCCGGCTAACATTCGTTCTTTTTGATTCAAGATAAATCCTCCAATAGTTAAAGTCGTTTCATGGCTATTGTACCACGGAGAACTAAGAAGTGAACTGGACTATCTTAATGGACTTTACTGGAGTATCTTGTAAGAAAATCTTCCAGTAAATGATAGGAATTTTTTAAGATATTTTCATAAATTTGTGAAAATCAGTGGATTATGTTATAGTTAAGGAGTATTAAAAATAGGTATAAGTATTTACGCAATTGATTTTTAGGAAATTTATTCACACTGGCGCAATTTAAGGATTGCAAGGATTTAATAGTTGGTAGGGATTAAGTCGTTTAAATGAGAAACAATATCGCAGTAACAAACAAATAGTTTTATCGGAACAAAAACCTTATAAATATTTATTTTTAGTTAGAGAGCCGCTCATTAAATTGAGCGGCTTTCGTCCATTTTAGCGCCAAAAATCCCCACTAATCAGCTTAGCAGGGGATTTTTTTTATTGATAAATGGCTTTTATCGGGTCCATTCGAGCCGCGTTGAAGGCGGGAATAACACCGAAGACCAAACCGATTGCGATCGAGACACCAGCTGAAATCAAGGTCATCTTCAAACTGAGGATGGCTTCGATCCCTGCGACCATCGAGACTAGCTGGGCGATGCCCCAACCGAGTAAAATGCCCAGAATGCCACCAAGAAGGGTAATAAAAGCGGCCTCTAATAGAAACTGGATCATGATGTTCAGTGGTTTGGCACCGATTGCTCGGCGTATGCCAATTTCCCGTTTTCGCTCAGAGACGGAGACATACATGATATTCATCACGCCGATTCCGCCAACTAACAGGGAAATGGCGGTAATAAATACCAGGCCAATGATGACTTGTTGAATCATGTCTTCAATTTGTTTGCGAATCGATTCGCTTGTCCGATCTTCTTGAAAAGAGCCGTCTAGCTCAGGGTGATACTCAATTAAACGTTGATTGGCGTCGGCAATAATCGCATTCCGATCAGCTTCAGCCTCGATTTTTAACTTAATCGCGTTAATCGGTTTGCTTTTGGCTAGCTGATTATAGGCTTTTTTAGGAATGACATTGTAGAAAACCGAATTATCGTTAATCATTTCATCATCGCCAATTTCTTTTTTGACGCCAATCACCAAGAATTTTTCACCGTCCACGTCAATGGCGTGGCCTAAAATATCCTTGGGTTTGGTCATACCAAGAGCGTATTTCAAAGTATCATAGGTTAAGATAATTGTGTTCCGATTCATGTCATCTTCTAGAAAATCCCGGCCATATGCGACGGTATTTTCGCCGTTATTTGCCATGACTTCACCGCCGCTTTCAGTATCGAAATAAGATAAATCAGCAGAAATAGTTTCAATTGAACCAAATCCATAACCGTAGTCGGCGAAAATAGCCTCAATTCCCTTAAGTTCTCGCAATCGTTTTAGATCATCACGGCTAAAGGCAAAGGTGTCGTATGGATTGCTGATTTCTTCACTTTCCACATTATTTTTGTAAATCAGGCGAATCACATTGGAGTTGGTTGAATCCAACATCTGCAAACTGCTGCGTTTCATGCCCTCACCAATAGCCGATACGGTTACCACGGCAGCGATCCCAATGATAATTCCCACCATCGTCAGAAACACTCGAAGTTTATGGGCTCGTAAGCTGAGTAAGGTACTAAGTAAAAGGTTTTTAAGCATGTTTGTAGGCCTCCTCATCTAAGAATAGCCCATCTTTCATATAAATTACCCGTGAGGCATATTTGGTCATATCATTGTCATGGGTAACCATCACAATCGTTTTTCCTTCTTTATTAAGCCCTGTTAAGATCGCCATAATATCGGCACTTGTTTCACTATCTAAAGCGCCAGTCGGTTCATCAGCCATGATTAAAAGTGGTTCGTTAACCAAGGCTCTAGCGATGGCGACCCGCTGTTGTTGTCCACCGGAAAGTTCAGTAGTTTTTGACTTCTCTTTCGTATCTAAGCCGACCATGTCCAAATATTTTTTGGCAACGTCTTGCCGTTCTCGGTCTTTGCGTTTGCCTTCGTAGACCATTGGCAATTCCACGTTTTGACGCACATTTAGCGATTGGATTAAAAAGAATTGTTGAAAGATAAACCCAAGGTATTTGTTCCGTAAATCAGATTTTTGGTTTTCTGTTAATTTTGAAACGTCTTGTTCATCAAATAAATACTCGCCGTCGGAGATCGTATCAAGGAAGCCGAAGATATTCATCAGAGTGGTTTTACCGCTTCCTGATTTCCCCATAATCATTAAAAATTCTCCTCGTTCAATGGTCAAATCCAAATTCTTTAAGACATGCAGCTGATTTTTGCCCACGGGATAATACTTGTTGATGTTTTTCATGACGATTAAGGGAGAGTTCTTTTCATTAGCTTGATTCATCATTATTCCATCCCTTCAGCTGGTTGTTCAGCACCTTCTTCAGCCTGTAACACATCTCCATCTTTTAGTTTTTGACTTGATTTGACGATGATTCGATCCATGGCTTCAAGGCCGCTTGAGACTTCAACTTCATCGCCAGTGGCTTCTTTTGGTGTGACGACAGTGATGTTTTTCTTTAAGACCGTTCCAAAATCATCCACTAAGACATAAGCCTGTTCTTTATCATATTGAACCGCCTCTTTTGGAATCATCATTTTTTTATTATCTAGGTTGATCGCCGCTTGGACGTGAAAGCCATTTTTAATCCCTTCCGTTGTCTCCAAGGAGAGTTTGACCGTATAGTTGCTTAAGCTACTCCCACCATTGCCGCCGCCTTCAGAAGAAACAGCGTTAGGCACTTCTGAAATATAGGTGATTTTTCCATTGATATTCTTTTTATTGGAAATGGTTTGAACATCTGCTTGTTGATCTACTTTGATTTTTTCAACGTCTTTTTCATTGACGGTTCCAACCACGTAAAAATCTTCAGAGGTTAAATTCATGATGGCACTGTCGCGATTTTTATCTTGGGGAATGGAAACTTTCCCTTTAAAAGGCGCGGTTACTTTGTTTACCTGTCGTTCCAAGACGTCATTTAACTGTTGTTGCATTTGAGCGAGACGAACATCAAAGCCATTAATGTCGTATTTTAAGGCGATGCTTTCGCGGTTGGCGGCAGTGTCACCACCGATTGCTTCCCCGTCTTCACCTGTTTTGCCAGCACTATCTTTTAATTGTTGCAGCTCCAATTCCATTTGACGAGCGGCTTTGTAGCGATCCGCTTGGGTGTTTTGAATATTTCCTTCGATATCGGCAATTTCCTTATCGCTATTGGGATCGATGTATTGATAAAGTAAGGCCCCTTCTTCAACTAAGGCACCGTTCTCAACTTGCAAATCGCCTAATTTTCCTAAGGAAGTGTCTTTGACGAACTCTTGGGAACGAACGGGTGTGACGGAGCCGTTAATAAAAACTTGCTCCGCCCCTTCTAAATTAAAATACTCAATGTCTGGTTCAGCAGTGGCTTGTTGAGGGTCGTTTCCTTTTGGTCTCAACAACATAAACCCGCCGATTAATAAGACAGCTGCTCCAGCAACACCAACTATGACTTTTGTTCTCTTTTTCACTTGTTTTCCTCTTTTCCATCTCTTTGTCTACACATTTAATTATATGGTCTAGGGGAGGTGAAGAAAACAGGACTTAAGTCCTATTTTCGTAAATTTAAGACAATCTTCAGAAAGTCTTGAAGAGCAGGATTAGCGGCTTTTTCTTGATAAAGCAGGAGGTGATTGTGACTTTTTAAGTGAAGTTCTTTAACGTCGATGATTTTTAGGGTCTGTTGAGCTAGCTGGGAGGCCACCATTGAAGCCGGTAAAATCGTTAATCCTAAGTTAGCTTGAACACAATTGATCAGGACTTGAGAATTAACGCTAACTAATCGAGGTCGTGCTTTTAAGTTTTGCGAGATCAGCTTGGCGTCAAATAAGTCTCTTAATGAACTGCCTTTTTCTCTTAAAAAGAGTGGTTCGGCGATTAACTCCCTTAAAGTTAAGTGGTTTTTAGGGTAATCACTACTGGCGATTATGTCAAGCTCATAAGTCGAAAAGGGAATCGCTAGAAATTGGGGATGATTGATACTGCCTTCCATTAAGGCCACATCAATCTCATTTCGTTTTAGTTTTCGTTCGATTTGATCCACATTGTCAACGGTCACTTGGAGTGTGATAGTGGGATGATGTTTGTTCATTTGGACAAGTATCTCAGGTAAAACATCGGTTCCTAAGGTGATACTTGAACCGAGACGCAATTGTCTTGGTCGATCAGGATTGGTCATTAGCGTAAGTGTTTCTGCGTGTAAATTAACCAGTTCTTGGGCTTTTGGCAGAAAACGCTGGCCATCTTGATTTAAAAACAGTCGATTAGCTAAACGATCAAATAATTTGGTTTGTAAGGTGTCTTCCAAGTCTGCCAAGGCTTTTGAGACGGCTGGCTGGGTCAAATAAAGTGTTGCAGCGGCTTTGGTAACACTGCCAGTCTGGCAAATTGCGATAAAGATTTCTAATTGGCGTTTATTCATGTTGGCCTCTCCATATCTTTTTAGTTATGTCGATTATAACATAATGCTATTATGCTTATGTTGAGGACTATGAGATACTTTTAGGAGTGAGAGGGGGGAAGCAGATGAGACGTAGTCAAAAAAATTGGCGGTTGTTTAAAGTGTTTTTTACGGCAGGCGTCTTTACTTTTTCTGGTGGCATGGCCATGTTGCCCGTTATCCGCAAAGAATTAGTGGAGGACCAGTCATTGATCAGTGAATTTGATTTATTGGAATATTCGACCATTTCCCAAGGGTTACCAGGGGTGATTGCCTTGAGTACTGCTTGCTTCGTTGGAAAAAAAATCAATGGCTGGCAAGGTGTTTGGTGGGCAGGGCTAGCTGTGATCTTACCGGCTTATAGTTTGATGACAATCGCCACGATTTTTTATCAGTTTATCCCCAAGGAAGGGGCTTTTTTGTTGGCCTTTCAAGGCATTCGGGGGACGGCTTGTGTGTTCGTTTTTGATGCCGGTTGGTCCTTGGTGAAACATAATCTGGTAAGTGAGTTAAGGAGGTTAACAGCGTTAGGGAGTTTAATTGCCACGGGGTTGTTCGGTGTTAATCCAGTGCTGATTATCGTTGGATTGTTAGTGATTGGCTGGTTCCTTAAAGGAAAAGAGGTGCGACTTAAATGAGTTTATTTTGGATCTTTTTAAAGATCGGCTTTTTAGGATTCGGTGGTGGTTATGGGATGTTGTCATTAATCTTGGAAGAGAGTATCCGCTTAGGTCTGACGGTCAGTCAATTTGCAGATTTAAATGCCTTAGACATGCTTATTCCGGGGCCAATTGCCATTAATTCGGCTACCTATATCGGTTGGATAAAAGGAGGAATCTTGGGCTCATTGGTGACCACCTTAGCGGTCTCCCTACCTTCTTTCGTTTTTGTTGGGCTTTTTTCTCGTTTTGAACGTTTCTTTACTGACAATTTATTTTTGAGTAATAGTTTAGTGCTGATTAAGGCGGCGGCTGTTGGCTTAATTATTGCCGTGGCGTTGACTTTGGGGAAAAGTTCACTGTGGGGAGCGGGGACATTCTCTTGGTTAAGCTTAGGGGTGATCATCGGGAGTTGTTTTGGCTATTACAAATTAAAATTAAACCCGATTGTCTTGACCTTAGTGGCGGGCATCGTCGGATATCTGAGTTATTTTATACCATAAGCAAAGCCGTTGACAGTTGCCAACGGCTTTGCTAATTTATTTTTCGTCTGCGGGCAAAGTCAACAAATTTGAATTTATCTAAACGGTGGCGTGATTCAGTGACTTCAAAGGCCCGCGTGTCTTCTAAAGAGACCAAACTGCGAACCACAATCACGTGGGTATCCTCAGGATTTAAATCCATGTATTGTTGATCTTCAGCTGTGATTTCTTCGGCGGTAATTTCTTTTTGAGCATAGCCAATCGTCAACCCTAAGTCATTTTCAAAATAATCGTAGATTGAGATAGCCGCTCGATCAGCAGGTAACTCCGGGATGATCTCCATTAGCAAGTAGTCTTTATCCAAAATAACAATCTCACCGTCAATTCGTCGTTGACGCAGCAATCGCCAAATCGGCTCTCCTTGTTTCCAGTTAGTTAACTGGGCTAAGTGGGGCGTGACAAGGTCTTTTTCCAGCTCTGCTACAATCGTTTCACTGGCAATTCGTTGAGAATCTTGGAGTTCTTTATAGCTAGTTAAACCGGAAATAGGAAAGTCAAATCGTTCAAAATTTAAGACGATCGAGCCTTTTCCTTGTTGTTTTTGAATGTAGCCGGAGTTGATTAGCAGTCCAAGTGCTTTGCGAATTGTTTCTCGTGAGACACCATAAATTTCCATTAATTGCTTTTCACTAGGTAACATCGCACCCGAAGGGTAGTACTTATTAATGATTTTTTCTTCTAAGTCTAAAAAGATATCGTGAAATTTGTTCATTTAAAACCCTCCTTAAATGGGTCGGTAATCAAAAAATAAAATTGAAGGATAGGAGTGGACCTTGATGGTCGAGGCCCTTACCATTCATCATCATATCACAATTTAACCCAGTTACCAAGCCCCTTTTCAGCACAATTAATGATTGGTAGCTTCATTTAGTTTGAACAAAAAGCCAAGAAGTTAATCTTGACTTTTTGTTGGTTTTTACGAATTAGTCAGTCCCACCGATCAAGTCATTTTTGCTGACAGGTCCAGTTTTGGTTAAATTGAAAGAATGATCATCCAGATTAGTTAAGACAACGATTATATCAGTGCCTTTTCCTAAAGCAGTGATTTGATCAAGATCCATTGTTGCTAAAGGCGTTCCTGGAGAGACGCTTTGCCCATCGGTTACTAAAATCTCAAAGGGTTCTCCTTTTAGTTCAACTGTATCTAAGCCCATATGGACTAAGACTTCCAAGCCGTTGTCCATCAATAAGCCGATGGCATGCTTGGTTGGGAAAATCGAAGTGACTTTGCCTGAGACTGGCGAAACAATCTCGTTATTTTTAGGACGTAGGGCAAAGCCATCCCCCAACATTTTTTTAGAAAAGACTTGATCGTTGACTTCCGTAATGGCAATTAATTCGCCATCAGCGGGAGCGTATAAATCCAAATCTCCTGTGGTGTTTGAGGCAGTCGGCAGACTTGTTTCAACAGTCGTAGTAGCAAGATTGCTGTCATTAACTCCAGCAAAAGCTAGCTCTTCACCAACACGGTCGATTTTATTTAAGATGTTTTTATTTCTAAAGAAAATAGTTAAGAAGAAAGGCACAACGACGGCGATCAACATAGCGATCGCAAACGAACCGTACCCGATCTTGATGGATAAAATCCCTGGCAAACCGCCAACACCAATACTAGCAGCTCGCACACCCATTAAGGTTGAGAAGAGACCAGCTATACTGGAACCAATCATTCCTGCTACAAAGGGATAGAGGTACTTCAAATTAATTCCGAACATGGCGGGTTCAGTTACCCCTAGATAACACGAGATGGCAGCTGGAATGGAGACTTGTTCTTCTTTTTCGTTGCCACGATGTAAATAGATAATGGCCATGACAGCGGAACCTTGGGCAATGTTTGACAAGGCAATCATCGGCCATAAGTTGGTACTGCCAAAGTCAGCGACTAATTGTAAGTCAATGGCGTTGGTCATATGATGAAGCCCAGTAATGACCAATGGGGCATAGAAGAAACCAAAGGCCGCCGCGAACAACCAGTTAAAGGCGCTGGCTAAGCCGGTATTAACCACGGTTGAGATAAAGCTGCCAATTTTCCAACCGATCGGCCCTAAAACTGTATGAGCCAGTAAAACAGTTGGCACTAAGGCGAAAAGCGGGACAAAAATCATCGAAATAGCTTGTGGTATATGTTTTCGGAAAAATAATTCCAAATAACAGAGTAAGAAACCGGCTAACATTGCTGGAATCACTTGAGCTTGATAGCCAATCATGTTAACTTGAGCGAAGCCAAAATCCCAAAAAGGAATGTCTCCAGCCGCTGTGGTTGCGACTGAATAAGCATTTAATAATTGCGGAGAGACAAGGGTAATCCCTAAAACGATTCCCAAAATTTGTGTCGTGCCCATCTTTTTAGCAATACTCCAAGTAATCCCAACTGGCAAGAATTGGAAGATGGCTTCACCGATCAGCCACAGGAAACTATTTGTCCCGGCCCAAAATTGTGAGACTTGGACAATGGTCTGGCCATCTAAGAAGCCAAACTCAATGCCTTCTAAAATATTCCGGAATCCGAGTATTAACCCACCGACGACCAATGCAGGAATTAGTGGCGAGAAAATTTCAGCGAAAACGCCGATAATTCGTTGCAAGGTGGTTTGATTTTGCTTGGCGTTTTGCTTAGCGGCCTCTTTGGAGACTCCTTCAACTCCTGAGACTTTGACAAACTCATTGTAAAAAGTTTGAACATCGTTGCCGATAATCACCTGAAACTGCCCGGCTTGAGTAAACATTCCTTTAACCACGGGAATATCTTCAATTGCCTGTTCATCTGCTTTTGCGGGATCGTTTAACACGAACCTCATGCGCGTCGCACAATGTGAGACTGCGGCAATATTTTCTTTGCCACCAATGTCTTTTAATAGTTGTGCGGCATCATTTTTGTAATCTGCCATCATACATCCTCCTTTAAGACTCTCATTACTTCAACAACAAACAACAATCATGTATAGACAAGTTCTTGTATATACATGATAACCTGTTTTGAGAAATCATGCAAGCGTTTTATATAAAATAACTTTTTTTTCATTTTTCCTGAGAAATCTCTTCTTATTTAAGCATCTTTTTTATTGTTTAAATGTTTGGCTGAGAACTAAGGAAGAAACTGGCAAAACGAATTTTTATGTTTGCAAATTAGTCATTAGTTGTTTATACTGAATTTAAACAAACATGTATATACAAGATTCTTTATTATAACCAAAAGGAGAACTGAGATGAATTATATTGCTATCAAATTGCAAGCTAGCCAAGTTCAGTTAGTTTCAAAAACGGGATTGCCAATCGCGAAAGCTGAATGGGCCGTTTCATTAGATAATTGGCATGAAAAGGTGCTTAGTTTAGCAGAAAAAATTAACACGTTTGATTGGGAGTTTATGGGGATAGCGATTGATTTGTCGAAAGAAGACCTGACAGATTTAGATAAATCAGCGATGCAAACCCTTAGTGAAAGTGTGAATTGCCCGCTTGTTTTAGCGGCCGACTTAGCCTCTGTGGCCAATGTTGAGGCATATTTTAAACAGGTGGCAGCAGAACAGACTTGGACCTTGGATTATTATGGGTATACGCCTGGAAAAAGTGAGTATTCTGTGGAGTCTTTGCTGACGACTGGTAATGGATTTATCGGTTTACGAGGGACGCTACCTGAAATGGAAATATCCGAAGCCCACTATCCTGCCACTTATTTGGCCGGCTTATACAATGGGGCACCTTCAGTAATTGAAGGGCGAACAGTGATTAACGAAGATTTTGTTAACAGTCCCAATTTACAGTATTTATCGCTAAAAATTGAAAATCAACCCGTTTTAGAAATTAATGAACAGAGTCTTACCTCTTTACATCGACACCTTGATTTGAGAACAGGGGTGTTTACCGCAGAAGCTCTAGTTAATAGCCAAGGCTACCAGCTTAAAATTATCACTAGACGGGTGGTCAACATGGCGGCTAAAGATCATTACAGTCTTAGCTATGAAGTAACGCCTATGAATTTTAGCGGGAAAATAAAGTTAATTGCTAAAAGTGATGCGTCGGTCATTAATTTTAATACTGAACGCTATCGCAGCTTAACGAGTGAGCATTTAGATATCACTCATTTAAGTGCTGAGGGGGCTACAACGACCGTGGCCGTTTCGACAAAACAGTCTAAAATACAAGTGATACAACACTCTGAATTGTCTGGGGAACTTCTGGAACACGAGGTTGTGAATGAAATAAGTGAGACAGAGATTGTGCAAACAATCGCTGTCGAGGCGAAAGAGGGGGAGTCTTATGGCATTGAAAAAAGTGTGACTGTTGCTTATTTCTTCCCCGAAGAAGCGTCTGCCTCGGCTGATTACCTAGTTTCACCGACACCAGCCAAAACCTTTGAGACGAATCGTCTTGAAAGTTATCAGGCGTGGCTAGGTTTATGGGAAAAGGCGGATATCAGTGTAACTGGTGATCTGATGTCGCAAAAATTGCTTCGTTTACATACCTACCATCTTTTAGTATCAGGTTCTCCAATTGCTAATCAGGCTTTAGATGTCTCGATCACTGCCCGCGGCTTACACGGGGAGGCTTATCGTGGGCATATTTTCTGGGATGAAATCTTCATCTTACCTTTTTATCAATTACATTTTCCAGAGATGGCGAAGCAACTGTTGATGTACCGTTATCATCGTTTAGGCGCAGCAAAGGAAAATGCCAAAGAGGCCGGTTACTCTGGTGCGATGTACCCTTGGCAGTCCGGGTTGGATGGAACTGAACAAACCCAGGAAGTCCATTTGAATCCATTAAGTGGTGAATGGGGGGAAGATTATAGTCGCTTGCAGCGCCACGTTTCTTTAGCGATTGCCTACAATGTCTGGAATTACTGGCACAATACGGGAGACCGTCAGTTTATCAGTCAGTACGGCACCGAAATGCTATTGGAAATTGCCGAGTTTTGGCGCAGTAAAGCCCTTTGGAATGAGAAATTAAATCGCTATTCCATTCCTAACGTGATGGGACCTGATGAATTTCATGAAGCATACCCAAATAGTCAAGAAGGTGGGGTAACAGATAACGCCTATACGAACATGATGGTGGTTTGGTTGTTCGAAGAAATTGCCACTTTGCTGACGGAATTGACAACAGCTGAATTAGGCGAGCTACAAATTAAGACGGGGATAACGGCAGAGAAACTAGCCGAAATGCAGGCCATTCGTCAACAGCTTAACTTAGAAATTAACGATGAGGGAATTATTGCTCAATACGCTGGCTATTTTGAATTAAAAGAAGTGGACTGGGAGTATTACCGAGAAAAATTTGGCAATATTTATCGGATGGACCGGATCTTAAAAGCAGACGGCAAGTCTGCTGATGATTATCAGGTAGCGAAACAGGCTGATACCTTGATGACGTTTTACAATTTAGCAAAAGCGAAAGTAGACGATATCCTGACTGATTTGAATTACCATTTACCTGCGGATTATTTGGAAAAAAATCTGGATTATTATTTACAACGAACTTCTCACGGCTCGACGTTATCGCGGATTGTTCATGCCCAGCTAGCCGAAATGGTCGGCAAACGTGAGTTATCTTGGCAGTTATATCAAGAAGCCTTGCGATCGGATTATCAGGACATTCAGGGGGGAACTACTGCTGAAGGTATTCACACCGGCGTGATGGCAGCAACCTTAATGGTGACGTTACAAACATATGGCGGCGTTGATAGTCGTGGCGAATTGTTGAGTTTTGCTCCGGATTTGCCGAATACCTGGCAAGCCTTGCGTTTTTGCTTGACACGGTTTGGGGTGATGTATCAGGTCCGTTTAACTACGGCTACAATTGAAGTCATAGCAAATGAAGATACTTCAATTTTAATCGGGCAGACCCTCTATGATTTGACAAAAAATCAACCACTTAAGGTTAGCTATTAGGAGAGAACTAAGATGAAAAAAGGGTTTATTTTTGATTTAGATGGCGTGATTACTGATACGGCCAAATATCATTACTTAGCGTGGAAAGAACTGGCAAGGGAGCTAGGGATAGAGATTGATGAAGCCTTTAATGAGAGCTTAAAAGGGATCGATCGCTTGTCATCTTTGGAGCGGATTTTGCGTTTTGGTGGCCAAGAGCTGGCGTATACTGAGATGGAAAAAGCAGCCTTGGCAGCGAAAAAAAATGCTCAGTACGTTGAATTACTAACAGATTTATCTCCAGCTGATTTATTGCCAGGGATTGCTGACTTTCTGGCAGAAGCCAAAAAGCAACAGGTTCCTTGTGCAATTGCATCGGCTTCAAAAAATGCCCCGATGATCTTAGAGAAGTTGGGCGTTGCCGCTAATTTTAAGGCAATCGTCGATCCTGCAACATTAAAAAAGGGCAAACCCGATCCTGAGATTTTCTTAAAAGCCGCGGAAGCAATTGGGCTAGCGCCTGCTGAAGCCGTTGGTTTTGAGGATGCACAAGCAGGCGTTGAGGCGCTTAATGCGGCGGGCATCATGTCAGTGGGGATTGTCAGGGATGGTAATTTGACGGCGACAACCTTAAATGTGACTGATTTGCGGGAAATATCGGTGACAGAGTTGCTTGCTTATTAAATAAAAGTTGTATGAGGGGCTCTAACAGGGAGCATTTCATACAGCTTTTTTTTGCTTAAAGGAGCAGCGCCTATAAGGGCTAACTATCAGTGATAAGTTTTTTTGATTGTAAGCGGATGCTAATGTGATAAGATAGAATAAATTAGGAAAGAAGGGAAGTCAATGATGTACCGAATAATGTTAGCGTGTGCTGGTGGGATGTCCACCAGTTTATTGGCAACCAGTATGCGAAAAGCTGGGGATGAAATGGGCATTGAGATGACTGTAGCGGCTATGCCGGTTGGAAATGTAGCCGCAGTTAGGGAGGATATCGATATTTTATTAATCGGCCCGCAAGTCCGGTATCAGATAGAGCAGGTGAAAAAAATTTATCAGGAATTACCTGTGACTGTCCAAGTGATTGATTCCTTGGATTATGGACGGATGCTTGGGGAAAAGGTCTTAAAACAGGCATTGGAGACGTATAAACTTGAAAGAGGTCGTGACTAATCTCTGAAGCCGCTAACTAGTCTTTAATAAATTATTAAGGTGTTAAAGACTTTGTTAAGGTTGTAAAACTAGAACTATAGTCCGAGGTTAAATGAAGAAAGATGGCTTATTCTATTAATATAAAGTGAACGAGTGTGCCTGGCTGTACACTAAAAGGGGAATCTGCTATGACGAAAGAACATCGGTATTTAGGACTAAGCTATGCTGAAGTCGAAGAGCGTAAAGGGCGTGGTGAAAGTAACGAAGCTTTGCCACCAATGACTCGAAGTTTGAAACAAATATTTTTAGAAAATAGCCTGACGCTATTTAATTTCATTAACATTGTTATTGCAGGTTTTGTTATCTATACAGGCAGTTATAAAAATTTACTCTTTCTCGGGGTGATCATCGTCAATACCACGGTGGGGATTTTCCAAGAGTTACGAGCCAAAAAAAATGTGGATGAATTGGCCCTATTAAATCAAGCTAAGGCGACCGTTATAAGGAATGGTCAGCAAGAGGAGGTTTCGCAAGGGGAAATTGTTAAAAATGACTTATTGATGATCAAGCGGGGGCAACAAATTGTGGTTGATGGGCAAGTGATTCGAACTAGTGGGATCGAGTGCGATGAATCCCAATTGACAGGTGAAGCTGATCCTGTGATTAAAGATGAAGGGGACACCGTTTATTCTGGGAGTTTTGTTGTTAGTGGCAATGCGCTTATTGAGGCGACAAAGGTTGGCAAAGAGAGCTACAGTTCTAAACTAGCCCTTGAAGCCAAAGGGGAAAAAAGCATCTACAGCGAATTAGTTCAAACGATGAAAAAGATTATTCGTATTTTGACCTTTGGCATTATTCCTGTGGGGGCGTTACTATTTTTATCTAGTATGTTAGGAGATATGACCGTTAATCAGGCCATTTTAGGTTCGACTGCCGCGATGATTGGGATGATTCCTGAAGGCTTAGTTTTATTAACAACGGTCGCTTTGGCTGTCGGCGTTATTCGGTTAACGCAGAAAAGAGTCCTCGTTAAAACCATGGGATCAATTGAAACGCTGGCACGGGTAAATATTTTATGTTTGGATAAAACTGGAACATTGACAAGTGGTGAGTTAAAGATTTTGAAAACCGATGTTATCGGTAAATTGACCCCGAAAGAATTTGGCGCAATGATCGGTCATGTGGCCCATGATCTAAATGAAGATAATGCAACAGGCTTAGCGCTGATGAAAGCATTCCCGGTAACAGCTGATAGTTGGCCCATCACCAAAACAATCCCTTTTTCTTCGGCACGTAAATGGAGTGCCATCGAGTATCAACAGAAGGGAAGTGTGGTGATTGGAGCACCGGAATATTTGTTTGATTCTTTTAATAAAGAGTTAACAGAGCGGATGCATCTTGCGACTACCGAAGGTTTGCGAGTTTTGGCGATTGCCACAAGTCAAGAAGCCATTATTGAACAAGATCTGCCGCATTCCTTAAATTTAGAAGGTCTGATTTTTTTAGAAGATGAAATACGGGCGGAGGCGCCGCAAACTCTTCATTATTTTATGGAGCAAGAGGTTGAGATCTGCATTATTTCAGGAGATCATCCTCAAACAGTGGCTCAAATAGCCAAGCGGGCAGGTGTTAAAAATAGTGACAAGTTGATTGATATGAGTAAAGTATCTGAGAAAATTAACTATCAAACCCTCGTCCGAGAAAATCGGGTTTTTGGTCGGGTAAGTCCCGAACAAAAGCGTTCCTTAGTAGAAGCCTTGCAAGCAAATGGGATGACTGTCGGGATGACGGGAGATGGTGTTAATGATATTCTTGCTTTGAAGAAAGCCGATTGTAGTATTGTGATGGCTAATGGGAGTGATGCAACCAAGGGAATTGCGGATTTTGTGTTATTGGATTCCAACTTTGATTCCATGGTAGGGGTTGTCTTAGAAGGGCGGAAAGTTGTCAATAATATTCAGCGCGTGGCTTCCCTCTATTTAACCAAAACGATTTATTCAATTTTATTGGCGGCCCTGTTTATTTTTATTTCCTCTCCTTACCCATTTCAACCGATTCAACTAAGTCCCATAAGCACTTTGACTGTTGGCATTCCGTCATTTTTCTTGGCGTTACGTCCCAATGTAGCGCCCATCAAAGGCCGTTTTTTTCAAAATGTGCTGGAACCGGCTTTCGCAAGTGGTTTAAGTGTAGTTATTTTTGCCATGGGGATTTTGTTTCTGGGCAATCAGTTTGGCTGGCGCTATGAAGAGACATCAACGGTGACGGTTTGGATGACTGGCATGGTGTGTTTTGTGGCATTGTATTATGTGTCAAAACCGAGTAATTGGAAAATTATGACAATGATCAGTCTGTTATTTAGTTTGTTTTTAGTGTTATTTATCTTTTTTGGGCGTATCTTTTCCCTAGTAAGTCTGTTCCAATGGCATCTGGCTGTTGTCTACGTCCCGATGATGCTTGGGGTAATCCCACTTTTTTATGGGTTAAAATATATCGCCCATCGTTTGTTAGGAAATCACCATTACGCTAAATAACAGAGTCTTCGATTAGTGTAAATGTTGTTAGTGCTCGGAGACAAGTTAAACAAAGCATTGGCACAAAGTTGTTGAGGCTACTGTTCAGGCCGAACAATTTGGAGCCTTGATGATGGGGAAATAAAAGGTAAAACAAGTCAGCGCGTTTGGTTGGCTTGTTTTACCTTTTTGGCAATCATCAATGACTAGAATTTCCCTGATAGTAGTGCTAAACTAATAGAGTGGGGATCTAGGAAGGCCAGCTTGGAATGTTTAGTCGGTTTTCCAAAATAGAATGACCAAGAGTTGTTTTTTTGTTTTTAACTTTATAGGAAAGTCTAAAACTTTCTCTATATCGTAGCTTGGATCCAGCTTTGCGAGGCAACATCTCGTTGAGCTTTTCTTATTCGAAGTCTTTGAAGGTGAGACTGATTATTTTTTAGAAAGGAGGAACTAATGACTGTATTGGAAATTATTGAGCGATTATTAATTGCCGTGGCTATATCTGGTGCGATTGGCTTTGATCGCGAATTCAAAAATCGTCCAGCAGGCATCCGAACGCATATCTTAGTATGTGTCGGAGCGACAGTTGTGGCTTTGATGCAAGATCAAATTTCCATTGATGCCCTAAATATCGCCACCAATCAACCTGAATTAGCAGGCGTTGTCCGTTCGGATCAAGCGCGGCTAATCGCGCAAGTTATCAGTGGGATTGGATTTTTAGGGGCAGGCACGATCATTGTAACCAAACGTTCGGTTATGGGCCTAACGACTGCGGCATCACTTTGGACAGTGGCCTGTTTAGGAATCGCCACCGGGATGGGCTACTATCAAATTGCCATTGCCGGATTTATCACGATTCAATTGACCTTGTCTTTATTGAAAAAAATTATTATCATGCCATCGATGAAAAAACTTGAAGTTAAATACGTTCATCGAGTAGAAACCAAAGAATTTATTACCGATTATTTTGCCGAAAACCATGTAGAGGTCAAAGATGTCAACTTTGATGTGGATCTTGTGGACGAACGGCGCATTTACACCAATCTATATACGATTGAGTTGCCTCGTGGCAAGAATTTTGCCGATTTAATTGAGGATTTATCCATTCACGAAAATGTCATGAAAATTCGTTTAGTGGATGTTTAGTATGAGTGTTAAGGAAGGAAGAATAGGATGAAGACATTAGTTAATTTTAGAGATGCAGGCGGGTATCAGACTGCTGAGGGTCACAAGGTAAAAACTGGCAAGATTTATCGAAGCGGCGAAATTGTTGATTTATCGGTGGAGGATAAAGACAAGTTTGTCAATGAGTACGGCATTAAAACGATATTTGACTTACGCGGTGCCAGTGAGTTGGCAGAACGTCCCGATGATACATTTGCAGGCACTCATTACATTAATTTGGATATTATGAAAGATTTAGATGGACAGTCATCAAGCTTGGAAGATTTAACAGCGGAACCGACATCGGCCGACGATCATATGAAATCTCTTTATCAGGGAATGATTTTATCGAAATCTGGTCAGAATGGCTATCGTCAGTTTTTAGAGCAAGTGGCGAGCAGTGATGACCCTTTTATCTTTCATTGTTTTGCTGGTAAAGATCGGACAGGCGTGGCGGCAGCTCTTGTGTTGGATTTATTAGAAGTCTCAAAAGTTGACATTTACGCGGATTATTTAAAAACCAACCAGATGCGTAAAGCAGCCAACGACCTATTGATTGCAGGGATGCGCGAAAAAGGGATGGACGAGGCACAATTAAAAGAAGTTGAAACGATGATGTATGTGAAAAAAGATTATTTGGATGTTGCTTATGAGACGATGAATGCCGAGTTTGGTGGGCTAAAAGGATTTGTTAAGGATGGCTTAGGCCTATCTGATAATCTTGTGAAAGATTTAAAAACATTATATACTGTATAATAAATAGACGAACTATTCTTTGGTCAACAAGGAATAGTTTTTGTTTAATCTTTGCTATTAGCTAGTCCGACAGATAGTTGCTGCGATCATTTAATGGGAACTATCGCGTGAATTATTAGAACAAAAATTAATGAATAGAAGTGTTTAATTTTATGGAAGAAATAATCATTTTACATACCAACGATCTCCATTCCCATTTTGAAAAATGGCCGCGGATTCGTCGCTATCTATTGACAGAAAAAGATCGTTTGGAAGAGTTAGGAAAAACCGTTATTACGTTGGATTTAGGGGATTTTTCTGACAGGGTACACCCCTTGACGGAAGCGACTGATGGCAAAGCCAATACTGTTTTGATGAATCAAGTTCATTATGATCTGGTGACGATTGGGAATAATGAAGGGATTGGCAATAGCCATGAGCAGTTAAATCGGTTATATGATGAGGCAAATTTTAACGTATTGCTGGCTAATGTAAAGGCGGCGGGTGGTAGTCAGTTCCCTAGTTGGGCTTCACCTTCTCAAATCATGACAAGTAAAGACGGCACCAAAATAGGGTTTATGGCGTTAACAGCTCCCTTTCCTTTAACTTATAACCCAAATGGTTGGGATGTTTTTGAAGTAGACGAGGTCTTACCTGGATTGCTGAAAGACCTTAGCTCACGATCGGATGTTCTTGTTTTGATGTCCCATCTCGGCATTGAAGAGGAGACGCGGATTGCTCAAACATACCCTGAAATTGATGTGATTCTAGGCTCACATACTCATCATTTATTTGTTGATGGCATGCTAGTTGGCACGACGTTGCTGGCTGCCGCTGGTAAATTTGGTCGCTATGTCGGAAAGGTGACATTAGAATTAGACAATCATCAACTGGTGGACAAAAAAGCCAGCGTTCAAGTCACAAAGGAGTTACCAGAATATCGGGAAGATCTTGATGAAATTGACGGGTACCTGGCTGAAGGCCAGCGCTTGTTACACGCACAAGTGGTTGGGCAATTGCCGAGGGAGTTGAGTGCGGATCCCCGTGTGCCAAATGGGTTACTTGATTTTGCTTTAAAGGCCATCGCTCATTATGGGCAAGTAGACGCGGCTATCTTAAACTCTGGTCTGTTTTTGGAAACCTTAAAGGCCGGCAGAGTAACGAAAGATGATCTTCATCGTTGTTTGCCCCATCCGATGCATTTGGTTAAAGTGACCTTAACTGGTGAAGACTTAACGTCATTAGTGGCAGAATTGAGGCGAGAAAAAGACGCATTGCGTGACTTTCCAATCGTTGGCATGGGATTTCGCGGAAAAATATTTGGTGAACTAAGAAGCCTAGGGCTGAGTTGGGAAGATCGTAGTCAGCCGATTCGTTGGCAAGGTTTGCCATTAGAAAAGCGACAACACTATTCTTTTGTAACAGTCGATCATTTGATGTTTATTCCTTTTTTTCCGACAATTCGCGAAAAAGGCCAGATCGAGATGTTATTTCCCGATTTTTTACGACACGTTATTGGCGACTATTTGGAAGAATACTATCCTTGTCATTAAAAAAAGGCTATAATAACTTTAAATGAATAATAGGCGGTGACACTATGGAAACAATGAACGAAGAACAAGGGACTGAGAAGTCAATAACAGATGAGATTGAATCAGTTTTAACGGATATCGCCACGGATGCTCCTGCTGAAAAAGAGAAAAAGCAACGGATAACACTCATTGAGGAAGATATTGTCATGATTGATCAGCGTAAATATCGCTTAGTTGAAAATTATCGTGAGGCTTTTGACATTGAAAAAATGAATGAGCGATACAGTGATGTGCTAAATCGTTACGATTATATTGTTGGAGATATTGGTTTTGAGCAATTGCGTTTAAAAGGCTTTTTTTCTGAGACACAAAAACGGATGCCGGTGGAGCAGCGGATCGGTTCATTGCAAGATTATCTCTATGAGTATTGTAACTTTGGCTGTGCTTATTTTGTGCTAGAGCGTGAAGGGGCTGGAACGCGAAAAGAAAAACCGCAAAATCGCAACAAGCGCAATAATCGCAAAAACACTCAAAAACCAACCCAACCAGCTCACATTCAAGAGAAGCAAGGCAAAGCGAGCGAGAAACCAACCCCTCGTAATAAAAAAGCGCCTGTGATAAAAAATCGTCAGGATAAAGAGCGAAGCCAAGCTAAAAAAAAGGCGGAAACTAAGCCCATCCCTAAGAAAGCAACAGACAAGAAGCGCGGGTTTACCATTCGGCAAAAAGATGAGTAACTCATAGCAGTAAAGATCTACTAAGAAGATACGTGGTATCCTTTAGTGGATTTTCTGTTTTATGGGAAACATGATGGCTGTTATTAGCAATAGATAGGAGTTTCAAATGAGATATCAAGGGTATTTAATTGATTTAGATGGTACCATCTACTTAGGGAAAGAGCCTATTCCAGCAGGGAAACGCTTTATAGAGCGACTAGAAAAGGCAGGAATTCCCTATTTATTTGTGACAAACAATACGACGAAACGTCCTCAAGCAGTTCGTCAGAATTTAGCCGATAATTTTGAGATTCAGGTCCCTTTGGCAACTATTTATACGGCGACCTTAGCAACCATTGATTATATGGCTGCGAAGGGATTGGGAAAGAAAGTCTATGTGATTGGTGAAGCGGGGCTTGTGGAGATGATTCTTGAGGCGGGGTATGAGTTGGAAGAAGTGGAACCAGATTACGTGGTTGTAGGTCTGGACAGTGATGTGACCTATGAAAAATTGACGGTGGCCACTTTGGCTATTCAAAAGGGCGCTCATTTTATTGGAACCAACCCCGATAAGAATATTCCGACAGAGCGCGGTTTGGTTCCGGGCGCCGGTTCCTTGTTGGCTCTTATTGAAACGGCTACTCGCGTGGCGCCAGTTATTATTGGCAAACCGCAAGCCATCATCATGGAGAAGTCATTGGAGCGATTGGGGTTGAATGCCGAGCAAGTCTTGATGGTCGGGGATAATTATGAAACAGATATTCAAGCCGGTCTGCAAAATGGCATCGACACTTTATTGGTTTTATCAGGTTTTACTCAAAAAGCGGATGTTGCGGCTCTTGTGAAAGCCCCAACGTTTATCGTGGATAGTTTGGATGATTGGAGTGTTTAGATGGCAAAACAAAAATGGCTTCATCGATTAGGGTTAGTTAGTTTGTTCTTAACCATTCTGACAATTGTGATTACTGTGACAATTAACGCCTATCCGCTGTATGTCTGGGATATTGGCCGTTTGGATATTTTAGATTGGGTAGATGTCTCCAAAGACACCTTGCTGTTAAATTATCGTGAGTTGATGAGATACTTAAATAATCCTTTTGTAACTAAGTTAGTGTTACCTGATTTTCCCGTTTCAGATTCAGGTGCCTTTCATTTTTATGAGGTCAAGAAGCTGTTTATGTTAAACTATGGTGTGCTGTTAGTCACGATTATTCCCACGGTGGTTTACGTTAAACAGTTGGTCAAGCAAAGGCGTTTATGGCAATTGGTAAGACCTTTTCAATTTGCAGCGGTGATCCCTCTTATTTTGGGATTTATTATGGCAATTGGATTTGATGCTTTTTTTACAGCATTTCACGGTGTGTTTTTTAACAATGATGCATGGATTTTTGATCCAGCAACGGACCCGATTATCAATGCCCTGCCACAAGAATATTTTATGCACTGTTTCATTTTAGCGTTTGTCTTATTTGAGCTAGTTCTCTTAGTGGGGATTTATTTGGGGAAACGGGAAATGAGACGTAATATTGAAGTTTACAAAAAAGATGCTAGCGAAAGCTAACATCTTTTTTGTCGTGATGAGTAAAGCGGTTTATTACAGGTGAGCCATTTCCCCCGCTAAATTAGTCGGCTTGAGCGTGGGCGATTCGGCTGGCAGCAGCTGCTGCGATGGCTCCAACAATATCATCCAAGAAAGTATGAACATGTTCGTCATCATGTGAGTTCAGCTTAGCGAGAATGCCTGGTTTCACTTTGTCGATGTATCCATAGTTAGTAAAGCCGATGGAGCCGTAGACATTGACGATAGACAAGGCCATGATCTCATCAATCCCATAAAGCCCTTCATCCTCTGTTAAGATATCTTGCAGAGGACTTAGTAATTCGTTGTTCTCTGCAGAGATATCTAATTGAATGCCAGTAATAATGGTGTTTTGAACTTCGCGTTTTAGTAAGACTGCTTCGACGTTTTCAGCACACATGGCAAGCGTTAAATTGGGGACATAATCTTTTTGAAGGTAATACACCAGTTCAGCAATGTCTTCAATCGTTACTCCTCGTTGAAGCAATAAGTCACGGGCCGCTTTTTCTAAAAGATGTTTATCTATTTTCATTTTTTATTCCTCACTTTTGCTTAGGTTTTAAGTTCTTCTTAATAGTACCTTGCCTTCTTCATAAAAAGCAAGTCGTGAGACTAAAAGAGCCTAGCAAATAGCTAGGCTCAAAAGGATGGTTATTGTCCTTCGAACAAACTGGTACTGTGTGTGGGTTGGGTTCGGATGTCAGGGCGAATGTAGTGAAGCGCATTATTAACAGCAGTTGGCGCTTCGCCAAATCCCGTGGCAATTAATTTGACTTTTCCCTCATAGGTACAAATATCCCCAGCGGCATATACCCCAGGCATTGAAGTAGACATATCGCTGCCGACCAAAATAGAGTGTCGTGAAAAATCCAAATCCCAATTTTTTATTTCGCCAAGAGACGAACTAAAGCCGTAATTGACGATTAATTCGTCAATGGGCATGATTTCCTGAAGGCTTTCCTTGGGATTGCTTAGTTTGATAGCGGATAAACCATGATTTTCTGTGATCAATTCATCAACGACAAAGGGGGTTCTGACCTTTATTGAAGAATTAGTTAATAGCTGAACGCTGTGTTCGTGCGCTCTGAAATCCGGTCGACGATGAACTAGGGTAACGGTTTTAGCAATAGGTTCAAGCATTAAAGACCAATCGATGGCAGAATCACCGCCGCCGCAGATCATGACGTTCTTATCGCGAAACTTTTCAGTATCGGTCACATAGTAATGGAGGGATTGGCCTTCTAGTTTATCCGCCTGTTCCATTTGCAGTTTTCGCGGTTGAAAAGCACCGTTACCAGCCGTTATGATGACACTATGTGACAAGTGTTCACCTGCTGTGGTCACGATTTTAATGATGTTATCCTCAACTTTGATTAAATCAAGGACTTCTTCTTCCAAACAAATGGTTTGCTCAAAGCGTTCGATTTGTTGAATCAGATTATTGACTAACTCACTGGCTTTTACATCTGGAAAACCAGCGATGTCATAAATTTTTTTTTCTGGGTAAAGCATGGCAAGCTGCCCACCAAGTTGTGGCAAACTTTCAATGACCTTTGTTTTGGCTTGGCGCATGCCGGCATAAAAAGCCGCAAACAGACCAGTTGGGCCACCACCAATAATGGTAATATCGTAAATTTCATTAGTTGACATCTTGTTACGCACCTCCGTTTCTTCGTTTGTATAGAATCAGCCATACAGCTTCAGTATAGAATAATTATAGCAATAACGACACAAATTTGCATTTTCGATCGAAATAGATAGAAATAAATCATAATTTTAGGTATCATGGAAAGGAATACAAATTAGGAGGAAAACAATCAATGACTTTTCATCAATTAAATGTGCAAGATGCACCAGGACCAATCGCAACGATTAAAACAAATAAAGGGGATATGACCTTTAAATTATTTCCAGAAGCTGCCCCTAAAACAGTAAAAAACTTTGTTGAATTAGCGAAAAAAGGCTATTATGACGGCATTATTTTCCACCGTGTTATTCCAGATTTCATGATTCAAGGTGGCGATCCAACTGGCACTGGTATGGGCGGCGAAAGTATTTACGGCGATTCTTTTGAAGACGAGTTTTCGAGAGAGCTGTTTAACTTACGTGGTGCTTTATCAATGGCTAATGCTGGACCGAACACCAACGGCAGTCAATTCTTTATTGTGCAAAATCAAAATGTTCCTGCTAATATGGTTAAGCAATTAGAAGGTGCTGATTTTCCAGTAGAAGTAATTGAAGCCTATAAAAATGGTGGAACCCCTTGGTTGGATTTCCGTCATACCGTTTTTGGTCACATTATGGAAGGGCTAGAAATAATGGATGATATTGCTGGTGTGCAACGTGGTCCTCAAGATAAGCCAGTTCATGATATTGTTATCGAGACAATTGAAATTTCTGAATAGAATGAAATGAGTCGAAAGTTCTTTCACTTTTTATAAGGAGGTTTTTTATAGTGTTATATGGAGCAATTGAAGCAGGTGGGACAAAGTTTGTCTGTGCCGTTAGCGATGAAAATTTGGATATTAAGGAACGAGTCAGCATTCCGACAACTGTTCCAGAAGAGACGATGACTGCTGTCTTTGCTTTCTTTGATCAGCATGATGTGGCGTCAATTGGTGTGGGCTCTTTTGGTCCGATAGATGTTAATAAAAAATCTGAGACCTATGGGTATATAACCAGTACGCCAAAACTAGCCTGGGCTCATTATAATTTTTTAGGTGCTTTAACAGAGCGGTATGATGTGCCAGTAGCTTGGACGACGGATGTAAATGCGGCGGCATATGGTGAATTAAAAAAAGGGGCGGCTGTTGGCAAAGATAGTTGTTTGTACATCACAGTTGGAACAGGTATTGGCGGCGGTGTCGTGATTGATGGAAAGATTATCAACGGCTATGGTCACCCGGAAGTCGGCCATATTTTAGTGAGAAAACACCCAGAAGATACCTATGGGGGAGCTTGTCCTTATCATGGAGATTGTCTCGAAGGGGTGGCCGCTGGTCCTTCTCTTGAACAACGCCACGGTATTAAAGGTCATGAGTTAGGGGCCAAACACAAAGCTTGGGATATTGAAGCTTACTACTTAGCCCAAGCCATAATGAGCTATACCTTAATTCTTTCACCGGAAATGGTTGTCATGGGTGGTGGTGTGATGAAACAGACTCAGCTCTTCCCATTAATGAGAGCGTCTTTCGAAAAACAGATGAACGGTTATGTTGCCACACCTCCCTTGGAGGACTATATTGTACCTTGTGGCTTAGGTGATAATGCCGGGATTACCGGTTGTTTATTACTCGCAATTGAAGAAGTTAATTAAAGTAGTGAGGTCTTCTATTATAGAAGGCTTCTTTTTTTACTCTGTAAGAAAGTAGGAAACTTTCTCCCGATCGTAAGTTTGGAGCTAATTGCTAAAGCACTAAGAGCAACGGCAACGCTTGGTTCAGCTTTTTTTATGATGAGGAATAGTGGGAATACAGGAGCGTTTTTCTTGCAGACAACTCAAATCCCGTAGTTTATATTTCTAATCTTTTGGCGTATAATAGTAGATGTAATATCGTACGTGATGATGTTAAACCGATCATATAACAGAACATACCAAGAGTAGTGGCGATTACGGAGCGACTTGAAAATCTACAATGAGTGTTCGGTTCTCGGTGCTAGTGAAAGGAGGCTAAACAAATGACCTATACGATCGGTATGGTAATAGAAGGTAAAGTGACAGGGGTTCAACCTTATGGGGCATTTATTTCATTAGATGATGATGTTCAAGGATTAATACATATTTCAGAAGTAAAGCACGGCTTTATCAAAAATATTTCGGATGTGCTCAGTATCGGAGAAGTTGTTAGAGTGAAAGTGATTGATATTGATGAGTATTCACAAAAAATCAGTTTATCCATGAGAGCCTTAGACTTAAAAGCGCCTCTCCCACAATACAAGCGCAAGAAGTATTTTACAAATCGGAAAAAGAAAATTGGCTTTGAGAGCTTGAGATTACAGATGCCTAACTGGATTGATGAGAGTATGAAAGAACTTACCGAAAAATAAACATGATTTTTTTCTGAAAATGTGCTATTATTTTAATAGTATAATGAAAATTCATTGCAAATTGAGGTGGAAGTTTTGAGTAACCAATTAGTTGCGGGGACTGTCATGCTAAACAGTGCCAACGGTGATAAAAGGTTTTTAGTAAAAAGAAACGAAGAAAATTTTGATTTTGTCACAACCACAATGAATGAAGACTTTACGAGTTTAGCTTGTATTTTAAAAGAGTTGAAATCGGAAGTGATGATGGATGTTAATTCAATTGATTTAGTTGAATTGACTAATGTCAGTGTCAATGACCGAAAGATGCCTCTGTTTGTGTTTGAGATGGAGGAGCAAAAGAATGAAGGTGTTCTAGGTGATAGTTATGCTTGGGAAACACCAAATACATTACGCAGTGTATTAAATAAGTTTCAAATATCAGGAGTTCCAATTTTTGAATAATCAAGAGATGCCAACAGCTTATAGACTGTTGGTGTTTTTTTCTATTAGGAAAGTATAAAACTTTCTCTCTATCGTAGTAGTATCACGTAACTATTTTGCTACTTTTCTTTCAGGGCTGACTTCGATCTCTCTTGTTTTTTAATGAGACAACTAATTGTAGTCAAAGAAGAGTTGACTATTACCTAGCAGAGAGAGGCAACTTGCTTTTCTAAAGATGATCAGATAACTTTCCAAAAGTTATTTGGCTTCGGCTTAATGAGTCACACTAAGGGAGGTTCTAATATCTTGTATTTTACTTATGAGTGAGATCAAGTGGCGTTAAAAAAGAATATGCGAATAAGAAATGCATTTTTTAACTATTTTTGCGATAAAAGCGAACATTGAGCTGTTGTTTTTAGCTATTAATCCTTTTTGTAAAAAAAAGGGAAAAAAGACAGGTTTAAGCTTGCTTTTTAAGAAAACTATTGATATATTAATACATGTCCTTAAGGCAGGACAATCTGATGAAAGATAAATATGAAACTTTCTTGAAAAGTCGTTGACAGGATAGAGCGTTGTATGTTATTCTAATTAGGTTGTCGTTTGAAGAGATGACATATCTTAACAAATATGCCGCTCAAAAAATAATTAAAAAAGTTGTTGACAACGTCAACTAACTTATGTTATTCTAATTGAGTTGCTGATGAAGAGCTAAACCACTTCAACAAGCTGAAAAAAACTTTTGAAAAATAATTAAAAAAGTTGTTGACAAAGACAACTAAACATGTTATTCTAATAAAGTTGCTAAGGCGACAAACAACCAACTGCGAAACAAGCGGTTGACAACTTAGACCTTTGAAAACTGAACAAAGTAAGACGAACCAAATTGTGTAGTTGTTCTTCTTCAGTAGAAGAACACTAAAAAGATTTTACGATTTTTTATGAAAAATCGAATAGTGAAGTTACATTCGCTAGCAAACAAATGAGCGAGATCTTCGGATCTTATCAAAACTTTTAATGAGAGTTTGATCCTGGCTCAGGACG
>NZ_JAEEGA010000015.1 GCF_017829975.1 Vagococcus allomyrinae
TTATTGATTAGGTACTTTAATTATACAAGGAAGTGCTATTTATTTCGTCAAAAAAGGCCAAAAATCTTAAAAAAGATTTTTGGCCTTTTGGCTTATGTTGAGGACTTATGGGTCAGCCTCTTTCTTTTTTTCGATTATGTAAGAGGAGAGGAACCAAATACAAGTGACTACCAAGGTTAGGCTTGAGAGCAGCAAAGCTAGTCGCTGAGTGGGTGTACGCTCGTAGGTAATGGTAAAGGAGTTCGTATTTCCAGGCGAAATAAATGTCACCAGTCCGTTTTCACTGTAAGATTCCAGAAAGACACCTTGTTCCGTTACGACTTGATAGCCAACATAATAAAAAAGTGGCACAGAAATAATCATTTCTCCTGTAGAGACAGCGTTCACAGGTAGCTGAATGGTCGTGGTTTTATATGTTTGTTGGATAACTTGTTGGTCAAAATTGAGCCAACGTTTTCCGTTAACTGTTATGTATTTATGAGGAGCTTCCTTTAGTTCGTTATAGTTAGTTCCTTGAACCAAGTATTCTTGTCCATAACCGATATCAGCATGTCGTTGAGTCAGATAATCCTCATTTGTTAAAGGGGCAAATCCCATGACAGTCGTTTGGTGAAGAACATTGCTGTTAAAGCCAAGGGTGATGATAAAAACAAGAGCTGTGATCACCATGATAAAGGAAGGTCGCTGGGCTTTAGGATGTTCCATCACTAACTGGCAGGCTAAAAGGCTAGCAGCTAGTGAGACAAAGATGAGCAAACGCCAAGGGAATTGAATCGTTGCAAAAATAGTATCCTTAAACAGCGACCAAGGAAATAGATTGGTTGACAGAGCAAAAAGGGTAAGTGCTAGCAAGGTGACCAATTTGGTAGCCAGTCTGGTTTGTTTCCAAGTAATCAAAGCGCTCACTAAAACAATCACTAGGCAGATGCCAATATTAGGGCTTAAGTTGTTCCAAGGCTCTGTCACAGTGCTAATACTATTGGTTAATAGTTGACCTAACTGATAATTCAAGGCGTTTTGCCCTAGACTAACATTTGTCAGATTAAATGACAGGGCCGATAGCTGTTCAAGCATTGGGAGGATTATCCAAGCCGTTAACAGGCCGCCAAGTAAAATGGCTTTGAGCATGGCAGTTATTCTAACCCGTATATCTAATTGATTTTTTATGAGTGCCCCTAAGAAAAGTATCATGACAATGATAGCAGTATAAAAAGCAGTAATGAGGTGACTGCTTAAAATACCACTCATTCCGATGCCTAAAAACCACCATCTTTGCTGATTGCCAACACTAACCTCATAGACGCCTAATAAAACAAGAGGTAAGAAAATAAACGCCAGCGTTTCACCTAAGGCCCCACGCACAAATTGATCAATCAGGCGATAGGTTGAGAGTGTATAGAGCAAAGTGCCGATATATGCTGCTCGCTGAGTAGTCAGTTGTTTAAAGACATAGAAAGCGGAAATACCAGTAGCTAAACTTAGACAAAATTGAAACAAATAATAGGCTTGCACAAATGAAAAGCCTATTAAGCGAAATAAAGCAAAAGGCAACAAAAATAGCGATGGATAAAAAATGTCAGCACCATACCCATAACCACCTGCCATAGTAGGGAAAACTTTTGGGAAAAAGTCCAACTGCCTGACAGTTAAATAGTAATTTTCAAGACGTTCTTTGTGAAAAATCAGATCATCTTGACTGTGGATACTGTTTTCGAAGACAAAGGGCATGATGGAAATGGCAGCAATCAGGATTAAAAAAGCTGATAGCCAGAGCGCTTCAGTCGTGTGTTTAGTTTTCATATGGGCACTCCTTGCATAAAAGTCTTGATTATTTTTTGATGCTTAGGTTGGCCTGAGCCAGTCCATGAGTGAGTAGAGGTAGCGAAGCAGGTCCGACACCGTGAAAGTTCAACACTTCTTTTTCCGTTAAAGCTGCCAGTTTTTCAAATGAATCAATACCATGATGTTGGAGTGCACGATTAGCCGGTTTAGACAGTGTTGTTAAAAAATGTTCGAATGTCAAAATCAACACCTCTTTTCTAATTACCATTATAACGAAAAAAGCACAAGAAGAATAGAAAAGAAGGAGGAAACTGATGAGTTTTGATTAAAGAGTGAGAGTGAATGGAATTTAGTTAAAAACTATGGCTTGAGGCTGTCTATAAAGAGGAGAAAAATGCGAAAATGAATGGCCTCACCGGATACAATTAGGTGAGGCCATTCATTCTATTCTTCGATCGGATTTTGAGTTAACACGGAGTAAAATTCTTCAATTTCATTGGAAATAATGCCAATAGTTTTTGGTTTTTCGTGACGAGTCTCATCTGTTCGACCATGTGCTTTCTTAAAACCTTCTGATTTTAGCCAAGCTTTTTGATCGGCTTTTTCAACCCATTTGCTTACAACAACTATTTCATCATAGTCTAGAGCGGCCTCTTTTTGCCATAATTCAAATCCTAAAAACCCCTTAATATTTGTGACACTGGCAGTGGCATGACCACCAGCAAATTTTTCAATGATCTTAGCTGTCGCTGGTTTTTCTGTTCGAATCGTATTGGTAACGATAAACATCGCGTCTCCTCCTTTTTTGATTTCATTTATTATACACTTTCACTTATCACTTGAACAATGAAAAAGCTCAATAGACAGAACAAAAATAGTTATTGATTCACATTCTTGTTTAAAGAGGGCGTAATGGTTAGTTCAATGTCATGAGGTAACAGTTACTTCGAACGTGATTATAAATTATTTCCGAAAAAAATGCTGTATTTGTAACGTGGCAATGAAAAAAAGCGCTATTTAATGAATGAAGTGAAAAACATCACAATTAAGTGTTATAATACAGGAGTAAGTACTAATAAATGAATGGAGGACAATCATGTATAATTTATCAGGGAAAAATGTGGTAGTAGTAGGCGCATCCAGTGGTATCGGTGCTCAAGCCGCAGTTGCTTATGCAAAAGCAGGTGCTAATGTGGCAATACTTGCCCGCCGCCTGGAAAGATTGCAAGCACTGGAGAAAGAGCTAACCAGTTATGGTGTTCAAGCGGTTTCGATAAAGTGTGACGTCAGTGATCACCAAGCCATCAAAGATGCCGCTGGTCAAATTTTTACTGTCTTTCCACGAGTGGATATCTTGTTAAACAATGCTGGTGTTGCCGTTAAAGGGGATCTGATTGAGCTGACAGAAGCGGACTGGGATTGGTCCTTTGATGTGAACCTTAAAGGAATCTTTTTAATGTGTAAATATATTTTACCGAATATGATAGAAAATCAGTACGGTAAAATTATTAATATCTCTTCGATTAATGCCCTGATCTCTGATAAACTGCCGGGATTTGTCAGACAGTCTTATAATACGTCAAAAAAAGCGGTTGTTGGTTTGACAGAATCAATGGCAACTTATTATGGCAAATACAATATAACGGTTAACGCCATCGGTCCGGGTTTTTTTAAAACTGAAATGACGGAAGGTTCACTGTTTAAATCAGCAGAATTTATGTCTAAACATAATGAAAGAAACCCTATGGGAAGAACAGGAGCAGAAGAAGAAATGAATGGCCCGATTCTTTTTCTTTCATCAGATGCCTCAAGTTATGTTAATGGCCAATTCTTAGTAGTTGATGGCGGCTTGACTTTAGTTTAACGGGGCGTACGAAATAGCGCTAATTCATTAAAAATATGGATTAGCGCTGTTTTTTTATAAGGTCAGATCAGTCAGGGGCATTCGGATAGAAAAGGTGGTTCCATCTTGAGGAGAGGAGCGTAAGTCTAATTGCCAATCATATTTAGCCACGATCGATGCCACCGCAAAAAGTCCCAGACCCGTTCCTTCGTCAGCTGATTTAGTTGTAAAAAAGGGCTCATAGATTTGTTTTTGTAACTCAGCCGGTACACCAGGGCCATTATCGGTAATTTCCAAAATCACATAGTTACGATTGGGACCGTTGGGGTGACCTTCAGTTACTTTTTTTGCAGTAACCCAGATACATGGATGAGGCACACTCGTTTTGACCGCTTGGTAAGCATTGGTAATCAAATTATAGATAACGTTCTGTAGGTCGATTTCTTCAAGTGGAACTAGCCCCATTTGTTGTTGAACGTTTATTTTTAAGGGGATTTTCTTAGGAATAATCCCACTGATCAAGTGAGCGGCCACAGTGATGGCGGATGAGATATCAACCACTTCTTGAATGCTGTCAGATTCTCTTGAGAAACGCATCACATTTGATAATAATTTATCACCTTTTTGTGCTGATTGGAGGACTTCATGAAGATCGTCATGTAAAATAGGTTGATCTTGATACTCTTGCATTAACAGTTCCAGATTTCCGATGATGGGAGTTAGAAAGTTATTCATATCATGAATAATGGAAGTTGTTAAGAGTCCAACTGTTTCTAATTTATTGCGTTGTGATAATTGCCACTCTAATTTGTGTTGAGCTTTTTGACGTTGATGTTTGGCGATTAAGTGTTTATTTTCTTCTTCAATCTTTTCTTGTTTACGGAAACTTCGTAAGAAGAAGGTGAAAATAGCAATGAGTAACAGTAACAATAATAAGATACAAAAGAGGACAATGACAAAATTAATAATCTCATCATTACGTTCTCGGTAATCGGCATTAATTGAAATGACCCAGTGGGCCATGCCGACATCCACCCATTCGAATGCGCCAATTTTTTCAGCTTCTCTAGGAGTTTTTTCATCCCACCAATAAGATTTATAGGTCAGCGAGCCTTCATTATGCTCCAGTTGAT
Organism: Vagococcus allomyrinae; assembly: GCF_017829975.1. Taxonomy (GTDB): domain Bacteria; phylum Bacillota; class Bacilli; order Lactobacillales; family Vagococcaceae; genus Vagococcus_D; species Vagococcus_D allomyrinae. The sequence goes on from NZ_JAEEGA010000015.1 coordinate 4,759, forward strand.
ACTTTTCTAGACGCTGTAAATCTTCATAATGGAGGGTTGGGAAAAGTTCTTTGCGCCCGTCAATGATGGATAAGCCGATTTGCTCATCTACTGGATGCATCACAACAGTCATCGAACGATCTTTAATCATGGGATACCCTTTATATTCCAACTCAAAATCCTGAATAAAGTTTTGATAAAAAACAGTCAATTTTAGGGGCATTATCAAGTAACCAATAACATCACCAGCGCGGTTATTGATGGCATGATAAAAATTTAAATAGGCTTGTTTTTCGATAAAGTAGGAATCGCTATTTTGTTCGGCAGCTGGTGAGTCGATCATTTTGGTTAACGAGGGATCCTTTTCTAAGTAGGGCATGATGTTTTCTGTGTTAATTGTTCCGATTCTTTTTGTCTTCGAATCCCAAGAAATAGCGTTCATGGGAGTGCCCTCTCGATCGATATAAATTAGTGTCTCCGATTCACCATTTAGTGACTTAAAAAAAGGGACGAGTGACGTTTGATTGTCAATTAATGTCATAGGTGACTCGATAGATGTCCAGTTTTCATTAATGGTCAAATAACTGAGTGATTGATGCCGATTTTTCATGGATAATTGCACAATCTTGGCAACGTATTGAGTTGACTGTAATAGAAAATCTTGACCACTGGCTGTGGTGGTATTGCGGATAACGGAAAAGCCGCGAATAGCAAAAAAAACAGAAATAATAATTAAGATTGTCGTAGCGGCAATCATGGCATTAACAACTTTTGTGGTTCTTTTCAACAGTGAGCGCTCCTTTATAGAATCGGTTTATTCTGGTCAACATGTGGAAGTAGTCCTTGTTATCAACTTACTTAGGAGAGAAACAAGATTGAGTTGTAAATTTGGGCTAATTCAGCTATTGTATAGTTAATATAATTAAAATTATGAGGTGTGTGTGGTGAGAAACGAAAAAATTCTAGTAGTTGACGATGACCCTGCTGTTCGTCGATTGATTTGGAAAGCGTTACAAGCAACTGGTGTCTTAATCTATCAAAGCGAGACTATTGATCACGCATTGGATATGATGAAACGAATTGATTTTCAGTTGTTCTTACTAGATGTGAGCTTGGAATACGAAAATGATGGCTATCAGCTAGCACAGCTGATTCGAGAACGACAGCCACTAACCCCAATCATCTTTATCAGCGGGAGAAAAGAAGAGGCTGACATTGTGAGTGGATTGGAATCAGGGGGAGATTTATACTTAACAAAACCTTTTTCAGCAATTGTTTTAAAAGCACAAGTTACAAGCATTTTAAATCGAACGGAAAGATTTTTAGCTGTTAATCATCAACAAAGTGAATCCATCTTGGTCCATGGTGTGTTTAAATTTGATAAGAACCTCTATCAGTTTAGCAAAGATGGAGAAATAATCAACATGACTTCGAAAGAAATTATGATGATGTTGTTTTTCATGGAAAATCCCTATCAGGTGTTTAGTAAAGAACAAATTTATGCTAATGTATGGAGCAGTGGTGACATGGACCAAAAATTAATCGTGGTTTACATTAATTATTTACGTAATAAAATTGAAGATGACCCAAAGAAGCCTCATTATTTACAGACGGTTTGGGGGATTGGTTACTCTTTTCATCCAGAGAAGCAAAGAGACGTTGATTAAGATTAATCAACGTCTCTTTTTATGTTTGGCCAAGCACTGCTTAACGACCTTCTAGTTTGCTGAAAAATAAAGCTAAGGCCAGTAAATCAGCAGTTCCACCAGGACTTACGTGTTGGGAAATCAATTGTTGATCAAAGAGACGCAAGGCATCTTCTATTTGCTCTAATGGTGCGTTAGTTAAGTTCACATATAACTGATTAGCGTTCTCCTTAATGGCTAGCCAACTTTTGACTCCTCCTCGATGGATGAGATTTGAATCCTCTACTTGGCCCATGAGAAGTAACATTGTCAATAAGAAGCTTCTTTTTTCTGCTGGCTGCTTTCTTAGAAAGGGAAGGGCAACTTTGCGTAACATCGGATAGCCGGCCGCTGCTTCTCCTCTAATCCCGGTAAAGCCGTGTTCTAGATAAAGTCGCTCACCAGCACTTAAATCTTCTTTTAAAACTAAATCCGCATAGTCTGCTTGAATCAAATTTTCGCTCATCAGCGCTACATACATCAAGTTAGCCAGTGTATCGTTGGTCTTGAAGGGCAATTTTAAGTCTGGCTGTTGTTGAATATAGTAACCGATTGCTCCTAGGATTAGGGCAAAAGAGAAATTGGCACCTTTATGTGTATTGATACCAGCTGTGACTTGTAACATCGCCTCTTCTGCAAGAATTCCTTGTCGCCTTATTTTGGCGAAAAGCTCTTGGGGTGTTCCTTGATGAGTGTGGCCAAGGGCTAGATAGTCGCTCAAAAAGGGACTTAAGGCAATACTACTGTCGATGAATGTGAGAAAGCTCATATCATCGTGAGCCCCATTACTGAGGGGGTCGACCAGTCCCGGCTTAGGAAAAAGGGCGGCCTCGTGAAGAAGGGCTTGTTGGGCATATTGACTGATTTGATTAATGAGTTGTGTCATTTAAATACTGCTCCATTTCTTTGATGATAAAGGATAAAGATGTATCTAAATGTTCGTGAATAATCAACTCAATTTGTTCTTTGTTTTGATTGGTCATTCCCTGATAGATCAACCAGTGTTCATGGAGGGCGCGATCTCGGCGCTCTTTGTCTTTAATGGCGATATCACGAAAATAAACCAAGTAATCGCGTAACTTTGTGACAATCGATTCCAAGCGTAACATCTGACTTTTTTGATAGATAAACTGATTAAAGTCAGAAAACTTCCGCAAAACTAAATCAACGTCTCCTTCTTCATTTAATTGGTGGGTGTCTTCTAATAACGTTCGGAGTTCCTCAAAGTCTTCAGGTGTCATTTTTTTCATAGCAGTCGTTGTTGCTAAAATATCCAAAGCTTTACGTATGTCATAGATCTCATGAGCATCGGCGACATTAATTCCCTTAACAATATTTCCAATACCTGGTTGATAGGCCACTAAATTTTCTGAAACTAAGGTTTGCATAGCATGGCGAATTGGCGTTCGACTAATATTCATCTCCTCGGCAAATTCTTTTTCATTAATCCTTACACCAGCAGGAATTTCCCCTAAGATGATAGTTTTACGAAAGGCTTGGTAAACAAGCGATTTTAAAGGTTCATTACGGGTTAAATCAAGATTTTTAGCGACATTTTCTGTTACGGTTGACATGATAAGGCTCCTTTAAGTTAATAGTTGATTTGGTTTATTGAGGGATGTATAAAGGCATATGACCAGTTAGAATAATCGCCACAATAAAGATGATGAATATTCCCAAGGCCCATTTAGCTGATTCTTTTTGCCATTTTCCCATGTCTAATCCTGTTAAGCGTAATAATAAGTAAATGAAAGCTACTAAGGGGCTAAGTAAATGGAAAGCTTGTCCCATTAATGAAGCGAGTGCCATTTGCATGTCGGTAAAACCGTAAGAGCGGCCAGCTTCAGCTAAAACAGGTAAAACACCGAAATAGAAACCATCATTGGAAATAAAGAAGGTTCCAGGGGCAGAAATGAGCGCAATGACTAATCCCCAGAAACCAGCTAACTGATTGGGAATAATCTTAGTAAAGCTCTGAGCTAAGGCATCAGCCATCCCGGTCCCTTGGAATAGGCCCATAAAGACACCGGCAGCAAAGACGAGGATGACAACTTGAACAGCATCACCGCCATTGGCGCCTATGCGAGCAGACTGATCTTTGAGGTTAGGATAATTGACCATTAACGCAATAACTGTCCCTGTTAAAAAGAGGAACAAAGGTGGCAAACCAAGACCAACAAATGAATCAGTAATAAGCAAGGTTAATAATAATATGGTTAACACGGCATTAAAAGCCCATTTTTTAGGACGGCGAACAGCTAAAAGTTCTTCGTCAGTAACCGTTGTCATCGCAATTAACTCGGCATCGGAAAGGGTTTTAATACCTAACCGTGCTCGTTCTTTACGTCCCATTGAGGGAGCGACAATCAAGATGACATACGCTAACGCAGCGATCATCCCAGGAACTAGATAAGCCAGAATTTCGGCACCAACGTTTAGTACGCTCATGGCTCGAGCGGTTGGTCCGCCCCAAGGAAGTAAGTTCATGATGGTATTTTGTAAAATAACCAAAACACCAAGGTTCATTAATTTCATATCCAGTTTTTTATAAATAGGAATAAAAGCTGAACAACAAATCAAGGTTGTAGTCGTACCATCACCGTTTAACGAAACAGCTGCCGCTACAACGGCCGTGGCGATTAGCACTTTCATGGGATCACCTTTGGCTAAGTAAATCATTTTTTTCGTGATGGGATCAAAAAGACCTGCATCTAACATGATTGAAAAGTAGAGAATCGCAAAGAGTAACATAATCCCAGTATTGGAGGTTGTCTTAATCCCCTCCATCACAAAATCTCCTAAAGTTCCTTTGTTAGAAACACCTAACAAAATCGCTGATAACGCGAAAAACAGAGGGACTAAAACTAAAGCTGTAAAAGGCGACATTTTTTTCTTCATGATAACTATCATAAAGATAATAATCATGGCATACGATAGAACGGTTAATAACATCTTTTTCTCTCCTTTGTCATCCGATAACGGTTGTTTCTAAGGGGCCGTATTCTTATGAAAGAGTTCGCTAGAGATCAGAGACAATCACGCTAACTTATTAAGAATATCGGTTCTCCGTGATACGTGGGTGTTGACTGCCGTCACTTCACTAGGTAAGTAGCTAAAAAGCAGAGGCAAGTCAGTAGTACATAAGATCCGTTGTAAAAAGGTGTTGCAGAAACTTGATAAAACGTTCACGTGAATTAGTAATGAATCAATTTATTTGCTTAAGCAAGGATTAGTTTAGCTGATAAAAAAAGGGAAGAATAGAGGGAAAAGGGAAAAAGAACAGCAAAAGAACAATCTTGTTACCGCTTTCTTAAAGAGAAGTCAATAAAAGGTTAATAAAAGGTTAAATCAGTTAAAACTCTTGTATATCAAGGGTTTTAGCTGTTTTTATGACTGGATAAAAAAAAGGAACAGTGAAAGAACAATTTATCATAGCGGTTTTGGTTTTATTCAAAGACAATTTACCTATAATGAAATTATCAAGCAGAAAGGATGTGAGTTTATGGGGCTATTTAAACGCTTGTTTGGCGAAAAGGAGAGGATCACTCATCGGTTAGAGGAACCTGTTCAGAGCAAGTGGCAAGAGGTTGCTCCTTATATACCCGCTGACAAGAGTGAGCAGCAACTAGTGTCTCTGATTGGGACGGGGATTGCTGCAGGAGATAATCCCACTAGCCACTTTGTTGTAAAGCGATTGTTAAAGAGAAATCCTGAAGTTCAGTTGGTGGCTGTGATTGCGACCAGCTTGGCAACAGGTGATCAGCCTGAAAGCGTCTTTAGGGTTACGTCAATTAAAGAGGAAAAACTAGGAGGAAGTCATGATGTTGCGCAAGTTTAAGATTTCAATTGATGGAAAAGCTTATTTAGTAGAAATGGAAGAAGTAGGTGGCGTTTCGGGATCTGTTGTAAGCCCGGTTGCTGCACCAGTTGCCACATCAGTACCAGTTGAAGTGGCACCAACAACCGAAATCGTACCAGTGAGTAGCACGGACGTAGAAGGGGAAGCAATGACTTCACCAATGCCTGGCACAATTATCAAAATTTTAGTGAATGTCGGCGATGAGGTTCAAGAGAATCAGCCTTTAATGATTTTAGAAGCGATGAAGATGGAAAATCAAGTCGTTGCAACGAAAAACGGTAAGGTGGCAGGGATTCACACCTTGTTGGGCTCAGTTGTTAATGCTGGAGATGAGCTTATTACAATTGCCTAACAAAAAGAAAAAGTTGGAGGAGAAAAACTGTGGAAACATTAATTCAAGGTATCACGTCCATTACAATTGGACAAATTATTATGATGGGGATCGGTTGTCTACTGATGTATCTTGGCATCAAAAAGGAATATGAACCGACCCTTTTGGTTCCGATGGGTTTGGGAACGATTTTAGTGAATTTTCCCGGTTCAGGTGTGCTCACACAAATAGTTAATGGCTCAGAAACAGAAGGGGTCTTTGATGTGCTATTTAATGCAGGGATTGCAACGGAATTATTTCCCTTACTCATCTTTATTGGGATTGGCGCTATGATTGATTTTGGCCCATTGTTACAAAATCCCTTTATGCTACTTTTCGGAGCGGCCGCTCAATTTGGGATTTTCTTTACGGTGATTGTTGCTGTACTCTTTGGTTTTGATATAGAACAAGCCGCTTCCATTGGGATTATTGGTGCAGCTGATGGCCCTACTTCAATTTTTGTTTCGAATCAATTGGCGCCCACCTTATTAGGGCCAATTACCGTTGCCGCTTATTCATATATGGCTTTAGTACCGATTATTCAACCGATTGCCATTAAAGCCGTCACTACGAAGAAAGAACGGGGCATTCGCATGACGTATAAAGCGGATAGCGTCTCAAGATTAACCAAGATTATTTTTCCCATTGCCATAACGGTAGTGGCAGGCTTTATTGCGCCAATCTCCTTGCCTTTAGTGGGTTTCTTAATGTTTGGTAATTTATTGAGGGAATGTGGCGTATTAGATCGACTCTCTAATACTGCTCAAAACGAGTTAGTTAATATCGTGTCTATTTTATTGGGGTTGACGATTTCCATTAAAATGCAAGCAGAACTCTTCCTAAATGTGCAAACCTTGCTGATTATTGCCTTTGGTTTGGTAGCGTTTATTATGGATTCGGTTGGTGGGGTGCTTTTTGCTAAACTTTTGAATGTATTCCGCAAAGAGAAAATCAATCCGATGATTGGTGCAGCGGGAATCTCAGCCTTTCCCATGTCCAGTCGAGTGATTCAAAAAATGGCAACAGATGAAGACCCGCAAAATTTTGTGTTGATGTACGCAGTCGGCGCGAATGTTTCTGGCCAAATAGCGTCGGTTATTGCAGGTGGCTTATTGCTGGCATTTTTCTCATAAAAAAAAGGTTAGTAACCGAAAGGAGAGCATCAAAATGAATACTGAAGCATTAAAAATTGCTGTGGAGTTAATGTTGTTCGGCATGGGTGGCGTTTTTCTTGTGTTGTTTTTACTATATCTGATTTCACAATTATTGATTAAGCTGTTTCCGGCTAAATAAAGCTTGTGTTGAAACAGTGTTATTCCGGCAATTTGAGAGGTCGTACTGATTGTCGGCAGGGTTTTGTTAAAAGGAAGTGAGACAAGGTGATAATTAAACGACTGTGGTTAGATCGAGACCTGGAGGCCCGCCGATCATGGTGTTCTCTATTGGAGGAAGTTGGTCTTGCCCACGATGAAGAAGTAGATTATACAATTGGCATCTATCAGGATAATCAACTAATTGCAACAGGCTCGCTTTTTTTCAATATTCTAAAGTGTCTAGCTATTGCGCCAGAGTACCAACAGGAGAATTTGTTAACGAAAGTTGTTGATCGATTGCGAGAAAAAGTCTCCGAGGAGGGCGGGGCTCATTATTTTGTTTATACCAAGCCTGAGATGATTCGGCAGTTTAAAGGGCTGGGGTTTAATGAAATAGTTCGCACTCCGGAGTTGGTATTTATGGAACAAGGAGCCCCTGACTTTTTTGATTATTTAAAAGAACTAGGGAGATATAAACAGCCTACCCAGAAAAATGCTGCGATTGTCATGAATGCGAATCCCTTTACGAATGGTCATCTGTATTTAGTGACAGAGGCAGCCAAAGAGAACGAGACCGTTTATGTCTTTGTCGTGTCTGAGGATCGCTCCTTGTTTAAAGCGACTACCCGATTGCGTTTAGTGAAAGAAGGGGTCAAGTATCTCTCGAATGTGGTGGTTCTACCAACACGTGATTATAGTGTCTCAAGTGCGACCTTTCCTTCTTATTTTTTAAAGGATCGAACGCCCACAGCTCTTGCCAGAAGTCAGGCGTTAATGGATGCCAGTTTGTTTAAAGAACGGATAGCGTCCTTTTTGGATATCCGTCGCCGCTATGTAGGAGAAGAACCATTTTCACCGGTAACAGCTATTTACAATGATGCGATGAAGGCCGTTTTTGCTCCAAACATTCACTTGCAAGTCTTGCCCAGACAACGATATGGGGAAGAAGTCATCAGCGCCTCACTTGTTAGACGGCTGATGAAAGCTAATGATTTAGCTTATATTAAGCAGATAGTCCCTTCGATCACTTATCAAGAAATTGTCAAACATCAAAAAAAGAATGAGGTGTCTTATTTTGGAAATTAAGCAATTTGCATCAGCTGGTACAACAGAATCCAGCGATATTTTAATCTCATTGGCTATTCATGATCAAGAAGAGATTATAATCGAGTTAGATAGTAATGTCGAAAAGCAGTTTGGCCAACAAATCCGTCAGTTGATCAAGGAAACTTTGGAGAAGATTGGGATCAGCTCTGCTAAAGTGACCGCCATTGATAAAGGGGCATTAGATTGTACGATCGAAGCTCGGACATTGGCTGTGGCTTATCGAGCTGCTGGGACAAATGGAAAACTAGATTGGCAGGTGATTCATTCATGGAACAATTAAGACGAACGATGATGTTTGTCCCGGGGGCTAATGCTGCGATGCTTAGGGACGCCCCTCTATATGGAGCGGACGCCATTATGTTTGATTTGGAAGACGCTGTGTCTTTAAAAGAAAAGGATACGGCTCGGGTTCTCGTGTATCAGGCATTAAAAACATTTGATTATACTGCAGTTGAAACAGTCGTGCGAATAAATGGACTGGATACGGTTGGTCATGAGGATATCGAGGCGATGGTCATCGCTGGCGTTAACGTGATTCGTTTGCCAAAAACCGAAACGGCACAAGATATAATCGCGGTGGAAGCGATTATTGGTGAGATGGAAGTCAAGTACGGCATTCCTTTGGGAACGGTTAAGATGATGGCCGCCATTGAATCGGCAGAAGGGGTCTTGAATGCCCGAGAAATTGCCAAAGCCAGCGATCGTTTAATTGGAATTGCCTTAGGTGCCGAGGATTACGTGACCAATATGAAGACTAGACGTTTTCCAGATGGTCAGGAATTATTTTTTGCTCGCAGTACCATTTTACATGCCGCCCGGGCAGCGGGGATTGCTGCGGTGGATACGGTTTATGCTGATGTTGAGAACACAGCCGGTTTTCAGGCCGAGGTTCGTTTAATTAAGCAATTAGGCTTTGATGGCAAGTCGGTCATTAACCCACGTCAAATTCCGCTAGTCAATCAAATTTATGAACCAACAGCTAAAGAAATTCAACAGGCCAAGGAAGTGATTTGGGCGATTCAGGAAGCGGAGGCCAAAGGAGCCGGTGTGATTGCCGTCGATGGCAAAATGGTGGACAAGCCAATTGTGGAGCGCGCAGAGCGAGTGATCGCTTTAGCCAAGGCGGCGAAGTTAATTTCTGAGGAGGACGTTTAGATGAAAAATAGTTTAGGCCGAGAAATTCCGGAAGAGCATAGTGGCAATCATGGTGGCTTTGCCGGGGAGTTAGCCATGATCAGAGAGTATCAAGAAAGGGCTCGACATATCCGACCAGTCAAACCCCGCGATCAAAAACTGCTTGGGAGTTTAAGAGAGGCTATCGAAAAAACTGGTTTAGAGGATGGCATGACCATCTCTTTCCATCATCACTTTCGAGAAGGGGATTTTGTGATGAACATGGTGTTAGACCAAATTGCTGAGATGGGGATTAAAGATTTGTCAATTGCTCCGAGCTCAATTGCCAATGTCCATGAACCTTTGATTGAACACATTAAAAATGGGGTAGTGACTCAGATTACGTCAAGTGGTTTGCGGGACAAGGTAGGAGCGGCTATTTCCAGTGGGATTATGAAACACCCCGTCGTGATTCGCTCTCATGGTGGTCGTGCCCGAGCCATCGCCACAGGTGATATTAAAATTGACGTGGCTTTTTTGGGAGCCCCTAGCTCTGATTGTTATGGCAATCTAAATGGCACAGTTGGCAAAGCAACCTGCGGGTCATTAGGGTATGCCATGATCGACGCTAAGTATGCGGATCAAGTCGTAGCGATTACTGATAGCTTAGTTCCTTATCCCAATACACCGATCAGCATTCCTCAGACGGACGTTGATTTTATCGTTGAAGTTGAGGCGATTGGAGATCCGACTGGGATTGCTAAAGGGGCAACTCGTTTTACTAACAATCCGAAAGAGCTATTAATTGCTGACTATGCAGCGAAAGTCATCACACATTCCCCTTATTATCAAAATGGTTTTTCTTTTCAAACAGGAACTGGTGGGGCGGCGTTGGCCGTGACTCGCTTTCTCAAAGAGAGCATGATAAAAGACGGGATTACAGCTAGTTTTGCTTTAGGAGGTATTACTAATGCCATGGTGGAGTTGTTAAAAGAAGGCTTGGTTGAACGGATTATCGATGTTCAGGATTTTGACCATCCGGCGGCAGTTTCCTTAGGTGCCAATGAGGCCCACTATGAAATCGATGCGAATATGTACGCCTCGCCTTTAAGCAAAGGAGCAGTTATTAATCAGTTGGACACGGCGATTTTATCAGCGTTGGAAATCGACACGGACTATAATGTCAACGTATTGACAGGCTCAGATGGTGTTATTAGAGGAGCTTCTGGCGGTCACTCTGATACGAGTGCGGCGTGTAAAATGAGTTTGGTGATCGCCCCACTGATTCGTGGACGGATTCCCACAGTGGTTGAAGCAGTCAATACAGTGGTCACTCCTGGCAGTAGTGTTGATGTCCTTGTCACTGAGCTGGGGATTGCCATCAATCCTTTACGGTCAGATCTTATCGCTCATTTTAAGGAACTAGATGTGCCTCAGTACACCATTAAAGAGTTGCAAGAAAAAGCTTATGGTATTGTCGGAATCCCTGAAGCGATTGAGTACGGTGAACAAGTTGTGGCCGTAATCGAGTACCGTGATGGCACGATGATTGATGTGGTGCGCAATGTCTAATGCCCTTTTTTCAGGACCAAGCATTCACCTTAAAGGAATGCTTGAAGCTAGAGAGACCCGTGCTGACCGACAAGCATATCTATTGAAACAGGGGGGGAAATGCTTATTATCGATGACATTAAATATACCTGGACCAGTCAAAAATAGTCCAGGCATTCAGGCGATAGCAGCAGAGGTGGTGGCCGAACTGAATCTTTTTTTTCCAAAGGAAGAAGCGCAAGTCTTAAGCCTTTTGGATATTCGAACAGGACCAGAATATTATCTGCTACTTGATCAGGAGCCTTTTGAGGTTAAACGCAAGCTTGTAGAGATTGAAGAAAGGCATCCTTATGGTCGTTTAGTGGATCTAGATGTCTTAGTGCGGAATGAGGGAAGTCAGACTCTCAAGCAAATTAATCGAAAACTGTTAGGCTTATCACCCCGTCGGTGTTTTCTCTGTGATGAAGATGCGAAGGTATGCAGTCGCAAGCGCCAGCATCCGGTTAGTGAGATGCAAGAGGCAATTTGCCAATTAATCGAGAAAGGACAGCAGGAATGACAAAAACAATTAGGTTTACCGAAACAGTCTTACGTGATGGGCAACAGAGTCAAATTGCTACTCGCATGCCAACAAGTGATATGTTGCCAATTTTGGAAGAGATGGACCAGGCGGGGTATTACGCCATTGAAATGTGGGGAGGTGCTACCTTTGATGCCTGTCTACGTTTTCTAAATGAAGACCCTTGGGAACGGTTGAGGGCGATTCGCAAAGTCGTTAAAAAAAGCAAACTACAAATGCTGTTACGTGGACAAAATTTATTGGGTTACAAAAATTATCCTGATGATGTGGTTGAAGAGTTTGTTAAACAAGCGATTGAAAACGGCATCGATATTATTCGAATTTTTGATGCGTTAAACGACACGCGAAATTTGGCCACGGCGATGAAAGCCACCAAAAAATATGGTGGTCACTGCCAAGCAGCCATATCCTATACGACCAGTGAGTGTCACACAATCAGTTATTTTGTCGACCTGGCAAAAGAATTAGCGGAGATGGGAGCTGACTCAATTTGCATCAAAGACATGGCGGGCATTTTAACACCAGAAGATGCCTTTCAGTTAGTTTCAGCTATTAAGCAATCCCTTAAATTACCGTTGGAGGTTCATACTCATGCCACTAGTGGCATTGCTGAGATGACCTATCTGAAAGCCGTGGAAGCCGGTGCTGATATCATTGATACAGCTATCTCAAGTTTTTCGGGTGGCACTAGTCAACCTGCCACGGAATCGATGGCTCTTGCTCTAGAAACATTAGGCTATGACACTCAGTTGAACCTTAAAACACTGGAAACCATTGCCGATTATTTTAACCCGATTCGGGATAAATTTCGTTATGAAGCGTTATTAAATCCGAAAGTTAAAGACACGGAACCAAAAACATTGTTGTATCAGGTGCCTGGCGGCATGTTGTCAAATTTACTGAGTCAGTTGACAGAACAAGGGCTGGCAGATAACTATGAACAAGTCTTACAAGAAGTTCCTCGAGTGCGGGCTGATTTAGGTTATCCCCCTTTAGTAACTCCCTTATCGCAGATGGTTGGTACGCAAGCAGTGATGAATATTATCAGCGGTGAGCGTTACAAATTAATCCCGACTGAAATTAAGGAGTATGTTAAGGGGCAGTATGGAAAACCGCCAGTGGCCATTTCTCATGCGATCAAACAGTTGATTATTGGGGACGAACCAATCATGACGGAGCGGCCGGCGGATTATTTGGCACCAGGGTTGTCTGATTTTGAAAAAGAAAGTCAACCTTATGCTAAGTCAATCGAAGATGTGCTCTCTTACGGTCTATTTCCTCAACAAGGAAAAGATTTTTTAGGACGACGCGAAGACCCCTTCTACGATGTTGTGGAACAACAAGTGAAGGTTACTATAGAGATCTAAATGACAGGTTATCGTGCTGGTAACTTAATCATTTGGAAGACTTTCCTCCTAATGTAAATTTGTGATGAGACTCGCAGGTTTATCGAGAAAGTAAAAATCCCTTAAGCATGCTTAAGGGATTTTAGTTTGTTTAAGATTTTTATTACGATTTGTGGATGTGTCACCATGAATGAGTTCGCCTACCAGATCCGTTCTCAAAAGCGATCATGGGTTGCCCTATTTCAAGCGTGTCTTTCTTATTTGCTATTAAACATATCAAATGATTGTAGTAAACTTGTTCATTTTTGTTAAAGTTTATTGGCGGAGTGACCGTTCAAGTGGTTGTCGGCAAGACAAACATGGCTAATAGTCGAACGGAATTTAATTGAATCGCAGTTAAAAGATAGTTGGAATCATCCCACCGTCAGCTCGAATAACAGAACCACTAAAACTGCTGGCTAAAGGGCTACAGACAAAGGTGACGAGTCTGCCTATTTCCGCTGGGGGGATAAATCGCTGAATCAGGGAAGCTGGACGGTGGTCTTCCATAAACAAGGTTTCCATTTCCTCAAAAGTTAATTCTTGTTCGCCGTACAAATCCTTTAGCATCGAGGTGACACCATCTGTTAAACTAGGTCCAGGTAGGACAGTATTGACGGTGACTCGGCTACCTTTTGTTTGAGTGGCCAAGGTTTTGGCTAAAGACAACTGCATGGTTTTCGTCATACTGTAGTGAGCCATTTCTCCTGAAGGCATCAGCGCTTCTTCGCTTGCAATAAAAACGATCCGGCCAAAATTTGTGTCTAGCATTTTCGGTAAATAAAACCTGGCAAGCGAGTTGCTGATCAGGACGTTGACGTGAAAGAAATGGAGCCAGTCATCGTCATTAATCTCGTAATAGTCGGTGGGTTTAAAAATTCCAAGGTTATTTATTAGTAAATCCACCTTGGGAAATTGTGTTGTTAATCTATTCAGCGCTTCTGGTTGACTCAAGTCATAGGGGGCTGATTGAGGAGCAGTGGTGGGGAAGGTGGCCTTAATATCAGCCACGATCGTCTTGACGTCGGATGCCTTACGACCGTTAATAATGACATGAACACCTTCGCTAGCTAGTTCGTAAGCAATTGCTTTGCCGATTCCTTTTGTTGAGCCAGTTACTAAGGCTGTTAAGCCTGTTAGCTTCATTTTCATTAGTGTATTCCTTTCGTTGTTTGAGTGCTAATAAATGTTTTTTTAGCATGTTGATCACTTAAAAATCAAAGGTGTCTGGATTTGGGCCTATTCGTCGGTCTTGATTTAACAAGTTGATGGCCTTCATTTCACTTGGCGTTAATTCAAAATCAAAGACGGAAATATTTTCGATTAAGCGTCCGCGGTTGGTTGATTTTGGAATGGTAATAACCTGATTTTGTAAGTCCCAACGTAACACAATTTGGGCAGGTGACTTTTGATAATGCTGACTGAGCGATAGAATTAACTCATCTTTTAGAATGTCCCCATTCATCAAAGGAGACCAAGCTTCCATTTGAATTTTCTGTGTATCAAGGTAGTCTTTAAGAGGAACTTGAGTCAGCAGTGGGTGATATTCGACTTGGTTAATGACAGGCTTAACTGTGCCGTATTTGGCCAAGTTTTCCAAATGATGGATCTGAAAGTTACTGACACCAATACTGCGAATTTTGTTTTCATTGTAGAGTTTTTCCATTTCCAGCCAGGTTGAAACGTAATGGTCTGCTACAGGCCAATGAATCAAATATAAATCTAAGTAATCAACACCAATTTTGCTTAAACTTTCGTGATAAGCAGCAGCAACATTTCCCTTGCGCATATCCTCATTCCAAATTTTTGAGGTAATAAATAACTCTTTACGGGTAATACCAGCAGCGGCTATTCCTTGACGAATGCCTTCGCCAACTGCTTCTTCATTGCCATAAATACTAGCCGTGTCAATACTGCGGTAACCTTCAATAATGGCTGTTTTAACAGCGTTAACCAATTCCTGGTAGTTTTCCACTCGAAAAACACCTAAACCTAATGCGGGCATGTCGAGGCCGTTGTTCAATGTGACAGATGGGATTGTGTTCATTCTAATTCCTCCGTTTGTTTGTTTAGTTTGAAGTAAATCTGTTTACATTTTAATGATATGTCGTTAGTATAGACCCTATAGGTTAAAATGTGAAGTAGGTACTTTTTTGTGATATAGGTACTAAAAAGTACCTGTGAAAGGATTTGATAGAAATGGAACCAATTGTTTACGGGATTGGTGTTGAGGCGACGATTGAAGTGATTGGTGGTAAATGGAAGCCGATTATTTTATGCCACTTGAAGCATGGCACTCGCCGCCCTTCTGAATTAAAAAAATTGATGCCGGCGATTACCCAGAAGATGTTAACGCAACAATTACGCGAGTTGGAATATTCAGGAGTCATTGATCGAGTTGTTTATGAACAAATACCACCAAAAGTGGAGTATTCTCTTAGTGAATATGGTCGCTCTTTAGAACCGGTCTTAGAGTTGTTATGCACTTGGGGAGAAGCTCATATTCAAAAACGGCAAGTGGAATTTAACGAAAGGATTGTCTTGAAGCATCAGGATTTATAAAGTTAGCGTTAAGTCGTGATTATTTCGGCATTTTTTGCAACATGTATGAAAGACGCAAGGAAAGTAATGCTGGCTTGAGAAGAGAGAAATGTGGCTAGCCCTCTTTCTTTCAGAGGTGATTATGAAGCATTGTGAGTTATCAAGCTTAACGTTTATCAGTTTTATGTCAATCAAATAGTCAGCTGGCACAGATGAGTCTAGATGGTATTCTATATTGCTTAGATTGCTATTAGCGGAAAAGGTTAACCCTTGATTCAAGCGATGTTAAAATAAAATTGTCACTAAAAAAACGGATTACACTCAAATTATCGATGAGTGTGATCCGCTTTTTTCTAATTTAAATAGGCCTTATTTAGGCTGGGACATGGCGTAATTCACCTGTCTCAGGGTTGATGATTAAACCAAAGACATTAACATCGTGGGCTACTAGGGGATGTTCTTTTACGATAGAGACACTGGAAAGAACCGACTCCTCTAAAGAATCAAAACCAGCTAACCAACTGAGAACGTCGACATCTAAATTGTCCACAGTTTCTTGAGTAACGCCACGATCTTTCATCTTTTCAATCAAATAAGAATTATCAACTCGTGCCATGCCACATTTTTCATGACCAATGATGACGACATTGGTGACATTAAAAGCATAAAGAGCGACAAGGATACTCCGCATCGCAGAGCCCATGGGATTAAGAACGGTTCCACCGGCGTTTTTAATCATCTTGACATCGCCATTTTTTAGGCCCAAAGCCTCTGGTAATAAAGTCGTTAGACGGGTATCCATGCAACTGACAATCACCATGTTTTTATCAGGTAGATTTGAGGTCGCAAATTTTTCATAATCTTTATGGGCAACAAATTGTTTGTTGTGTGCCATGATATCACTAATAACATCTTGTTGTTTTGGCATAATTATTTCCTCCGAATAGTTATTCTAGTGTGCTCTAAAGTTAGCACTAGTAAAAAAGTGTCAAAAATTAATTGAATGTACAAAGAAACACTTAACAACTATTTTAACATGAGAATAAGATGAGAGGAAATAATTAGATTTGTGATGCCACGCTTCTAGAAATGTATCGTTGTAATAGGAGGATAAAAAAGGAGTGTATTTTGATAAATTGTTCAAACGACGCTCCTTTATTGGTCTTTAACTATTCTTCAGTCTATGAGAAAATAAATAGAGGTAAAAAAAAACTAGTTATAACGACCAAATGATAAGTGATTTGACGATATAATATCAGCGATAAATGGTAGCAAAAGAATGTTTTTAATCAATTTTTAATGGAAGTAATGCCACTAATTTTTTGGTCAATTCTGAAGTTCGTAAAACATACATATAACAATAGAAAGGTCTTGAATCGCACCAAACTAAATAAAATTTTAAGGGAAATATGTGATTTTGCATAATGAAGATTGAAGGAGGGGCAATAATGACAACTAAAAAATGGGGAATTTTGAGTCTTACTCACTATTATCGGGTAGTATCAACTCAAGGAAATCAGGAAGAACGAGTCGTCGCTTTAGATAGACTGTCATTGAGTCAGCCATTTGGCGAAATAGTTGGATTGATTGGTGGCAAAGGAGCAGGTAAACAGACTTTCATACGGATTTTAATGGGGGAAATCACCCCCTCCGAAGGATTGGTATCTGGTAGACCTGATACAATGGGCTCTTTGGAATTACCAGAACAGCGAAGTAAGGAACGAACGGGTGAGTCCTATACTAAACGAAAATTACTTAAGTGGCAAATGTCTAAAAAGAAAATTGCTGAACTAACAAAAGATATCCATGAGTTTTCGGAACTTGGTGAGCAGTTTTTTAAAAAGATAAAATACTACACCCAAGAGGAACAAATCCAACTAGAAGTTAGCATATTGCTTCATGTTGCGCCAAGCCTCATCTACATTGATGAATCTCTCTTAACTGTAAAAGAACACTTTTATATTAAAGTCTTTTTTTATTTACTAAATTTAAAAGAGCTAGGCTCAAGTATTTGGATTAATACCGCTAATATCAATCGCGTAGAGAGCTACTGTGATAAATTAATCTGGTTGGAATTTGGTCGTTTACAAGAACATGGTGAGGTTAAGGATGTTTTAAAGCGCTACGAGGATTATTACCAACAAATTACTAATTTATCTTATAAAGAGCAAAAGAATTTTTGGAAAGAAGGCTATGAAAAACAGCTTATTGAGAGTCGAACTCGTGATAGGGAAAAGAAGCTTGCTAATTTGAAGTATGTCGAATCTGAGCTTCCAGAGGTCGGTGAGGAATTATTAGAGGGACTAGGAGATGAAGACCGTCTATCTCGATCTGACGCTAGGCGTCAGAAGCGGCAACAAAAGCCATTGATAAAAAAATGGTGGGGGATCGCAGGAGTGATAGTTCTTTTGACGATGGTGGCAAGTGCTCTCCTTCTGGAGAAGTTGCCAACCTTTAAAGGTCGAACGCAAAAAGAATTACCAAAAACCAATAGAATCGAACGAACAAGCCAAGAGCCAATACCAGCCAGCAGTTCTTCAAGTGAAAAGAGTGTCACTGAGGAATCACCCTCTGAAAGCGTTGAACAGGATCCTGATGTATATGTAGTAAAAGCAGGGGACAGTCTATCAAAAATAGCCGAGCAATTCGGTCTTAGCCTCCAACAACTAAAAGATTGGAATCATTTGACGAGTGATTATCTCATGCTCGATCAACGACTAAATCTTAGAGCGCCAGCAGAAGCGCTAGCAGAAGTAGTAACCGATGTGAAAGTTGCAGCAGCAAGCTTCACTCATGTTGTCGTAACTGGAGATACTCTCTTGGGTATTGCAGAAAAGTATGGGGTAAGTATTGCTGATTTGCAGGCGGTGAATCAATTAGCAGAAGTCACTATTTATTCTGGAACGGAATTGATGTTGCCAGCAGATGCTAGAGCACCTATTGCTAACTCAGCAAACGAACCGGCCAGCCAAGTAGTGGCCTCAGTACCAGATCAGTCGATAGTACAGTCGGAATTGAGAGAACATATTGTCAGTTCAGGAGAAACATTGTATGGCATAGCTAGGCGATACGGGGTAGACATTATGGAGATGCAACGGATAAACTTTTTGCAAACAGAACAATTGTATCCTGGTCAACAATTAAGAATACCGTAAAAGAAGCGGAAATGTTATAACAACCACTAACAAAGAACAGCAAAAGTTGCTTTTCGACTCGGTCATTGAGTTGGAAAGCTCTTTTGCAAAGGTGATCTACTATATGATAAAAAATATCAATGGGTTATCAACCAAGGGTCAGATCATCCCTTTTATGACGACAGAGCAAGGATTTGCTCAATGGGTGAATCTTTTTAACAGGTTAGTCTGATTTGTGATTACGATCAGAAAGTTGATTAGGCAGATGCTCCCTAGAAAGGGGGTAATTGTTGACGAAATAATTAGACCGATCAGGGCAAGGCTTAACAAGATTGCTAAACAGCCATTAATATGGTTGGAAAAGCGCTGCTTACGCCTGTCGTTACGAGATAAAGGGGGCGCGTTAGTGTCATTATGCCATTTACCGCGAAATAGTTGAATCCCAGTAATAAAACTAAGTCCAACAATAATAAGAGAAAGAACGGTAGTTGCAGTCAGTAAAAGTGAAAAATGATTCATCGTAATCAGCTCCTTTGATTATCTATAATATACTACAAGAATAGTTATTTTTAAAGAGGAAATAATGAAAAAGAGAGTTTTGAGGATCGGAGTGGTCGATAAGAGTGAGATCTTTATCAAGTTTGTCTGCATAATTACCTCGGCTGAATGGGAATGCCCCAATAGCAAACATCTCTTTAATGACTAATAGGTAGTGGTTCTTTGGTGTAAAATAGGCTAGTTTTTCTTAATGAATGTCATTAATGAGGTAAAATCTGGTCATTTTAAAAAATTTGAGCTAAAATGGGGATAAAAGAGAGTAAATGGAGGCGCTAAAGGAATGATAATAGGCTATACATCAATAATGACGCCAGAAGAAGAAAAACACTTGTTGGCATATGGCGTTGACGAAATTGTTTTCAAAGATCCAGATAAAACAGAATTGGATTCTTTCAAACAATTTATGGCGTCTAACCGTGCAGAGACGATCGCCATTGTAAGGTTGTCCAGCATCGGTGAAAGCATTACAATCGTTCAATTATTAGACTGTTTTATGGCACTTGCAGAGGAAAACAGAACGCTTCATGTAGTGGATCAAGACATGGCAGAACGGCTGACTGATCAACAATTTCTGTCCTGTATCATTGCGATTGCCAAGTCAAACAAAGCTGCTATTATCAAAAGAACCATTTTAGGACAAGAGAAAGCCAAAAGTGAAGGTCGGCAAGGGGGGCGCCCTACGATAAATCCTGAAACGGTTAAACGAATTCAATATCTGTATTATTCAGAACATTATTCATTGAAAGAGATATCTGCTGAGTGCAATGTTGCCTTAGCGACAGCTTATAAGTATGTCAATTTGTTATTAACAGAAGATTATCACGTCCATCCTACCGAAACGTTATAGATGCCCCAATTTTTAGATGCTACTGACCAACTAAATGACTTACTAGAGGCAACTTCTGCTGACAGTCTTATATTTGTCAATTATTTCAGTCAGAGGTGAAATCATTAAATGTACAGCACAGTCTTAGCTTGCTATAGTAAGAGGTGAAAGGTGGTGTTTGTATGAAAGATTATCTCATTCAGAAGATCTCAGAAGGAAGTACGCTTGTGTTTGTTTTTGATAAGTTTCATTCATTTTCGGCCGATAAAGTGATAGACGTAATGGCGACAGAAAATGAATTATTAATGGTCGGTCAGATAGATTTTAAACGCAAAGCACTCATCAATTTATCGCAAGTTAATTACATAAAGGTTGTTGATTAAACAGTCCTCCCCTCAGTGACTCTCTTTGAAGATATACTGAGGGGAGTATTTATTCTGGTAAATGAATAATGATCGTCAACTTATTTTGATGATAGTGAGCAGTGAGGGTGCCGTTCATTTCTGCAATCAATAGTTGGGAAATGGCTAAGCCTAAACCGGTCGACTTATGGGCAGTATCGACAGTGTAAAATCGGTTGAATAGTTTACCGACTTGCACCTCATTGAGGCTGGCCGCGGTATTAGTAAAGCTGATTTCACCTGTTTCATTAAGGGTAACTGTTAAATCGCCATCACTAAAATGAGTGACGTTAGTTAACAGATTAGTAAAAATGCGAGATAAAGCGACAGCATTAAGTGAACGATAAATTTTTTTATTGGTGAGGTGAATAGTCGGCACGATCGCTTTTTCCTTTAGCGGGACATAAAAACTTGCGAGACTTTCTTCCAGCAGGTCATTGATCACAACAGATTCTGTGCTTGCCTCACTTTTAGATGAAAGTGTCATGGAATAGTTGAGGGAATCAATTATTTAGACGATTGAGCTCATTCTAACATTGCTAATTCAACTCACGAAGGAGCTGTTCAAGAGAGGAGCTTGTTGCGTCAATAAGCACTAAATTTGTGATAGAATCTGATTAATTACCATGGTATCATTTAAGAGTATCTTAGCGAACATTGAAATGACAGAGGAGGAGTAGCATGAAGTTATTATTAAATGAGGAAGAACACTATTCAGTGGTTCAATTTCCTGCTAGCTATCAACCGAATATGGTTGAAATGAAAGGTTTTAAGAGTGTTATCTGGACAGCTGAGGAGTGCTCAGTGGTTGCTGTAACTGCTCAGTTAGATCCGACTGAAGCGATTGCTGTGGAAGACGGATGGGTCTTATTGCAGATAAGCGGGGTTTTAGATTTCGCTTTAACAGGCATTTTAACGCAAATTGCGAATCCTTTAGCGGAAGCGGGGGTTTCCATCTTTGCTTTGTCAACTTACAATACCGATTATGTCCTATTGAAAGCCGTTGACGTTGAAAGAAGTCTGCCGGTTTTAGCTGCTGCGGGCCATCAAGTGACGACGGCTTAAACTGATGGCAGTGTCACAGATGATTGGCGTGACTTTCTTTCTGATCACTCTAGTGATAAAATGAAACAACGAATGGGTCAGAATCGATTCGATATTGTGTAAAGGTCGTGTTGTTGGTGAATAAGGAAAAAGAAGCAAGGCGAAAATGGGGAATGGCAGCGGGCTTTATGGCTTATATTCTCTGGGGGATTTTGCCTTTTTATTGGAAGGCTGTTGGCAAGGTAGCTCCTTTGTCTGTCTTGAGTTACCGGGTGGTCTGGTCGTTTGTCTTTATGTTAGTCATTTTGCTGATTGGTGGAAAATGGTCGCAGTTTATGGCAGAAGTGAAAGAAGTTGTTAGCAATCATCGCCGTTTGTTGGCGATTGTGGCTGCTTCCTTGTTAGTGACAACTAATTGGTTTATTTTTATCTTTTCAGTAAGTAGTGGCAAAGTTATTGATGCCAGTTTAGGGTATTATATGAATCCCTTAGTCAATGTGGTGTTAGCAACCCTTTTTTTAAAAGAGCGTTTGGGTCGTGGGGAACTCATCGCCTGTTTGTTAGCCGCATTAGGTGTTGTGTTGCTAGCCATTCAAAGTGGAGTCGTTCCTTGGGCTTCTATTGCTATGGCCGTGACTTTTAGTCTGTATGGGCTAATTAAGAAGGTAGCCGCTGTCAGTTCTATGACAGGGTTGACGTTGGAAACGGCAATTATCGCTCCTTTTGCTTTTATTTATTTGGTGTTTTTTTCTTCTGAAGGCTTTATGTCCTTTGATTTAAAACTTAACCTATTGTTAATAGGGGCAGGTATTGTGACAGCCATTCCGCTGTTTCTATTTGCGGAAGCGACGAAAAATATTTCATATATCCTCGTGGGATTTTTGCAATATATTGCACCAACACTGATGTTAATTGCGGCTGTCTTTCAATTTAAAGAAACCTTTGCTGTGCCGCAATTACTAGCATTTGGCTTGATTTGGTTGGGGGTTCTCATCTTCACAGCTAGTAATATTTTATTGCTTCGGAAAAATAAACAGCGAACTGGTTTGGCCAAAAACGACATTTGAGTCTCTTTCAAGTGTTGTTTTTTTGCTTAATTTTGAAGAAAGATTGAAGAATTTCCTCATAAAGTGGGGATTAAGTTAATAATTAACAATAATTGATGTTTTTGTGATAAAATGAATCAGGTAAGATTTTAAACTCTCAGGAGGTAAGATGTTGAACAAGAAAGAGATAATTAGTAATATAGTGTGGTTTGGCGGTCTTTTAATCGTCTTATTCATCATCCGGACCTTTGTATTTATGCCGGTTGTTGTATCCGGGAATTCAATGGACCCAACGCTACAAGATAGAGAACGAGTAATTGCGACCAAAACAAAAAAAATTGAACGATTTGATATTGTGACGTTTCCAGCTCCAGATGATCCCAAAAAGAGTTATGTGAAGCGCGTGATTGGTTTGCCTGGAGATACGGTGGAATATAAGAATGATCAATTGCTTATTAATGGCGAAGAGTATGACGAGCCTTATCTGGATGAATTTAAAGGACAGTTAGAAGACGGTGATTTCTTAACGATCGTAACCGCAGAAGATGGTCAGCCTCATAGCGAGTTTAGTTTAGCCAATTTGACGGCCTTAGGGTCTAGTACTGTGCCTGAAGGAGAATTATTTGTTTTAGGTGATAATCGCCGAATTTCAAAAGACAGCCGCTTGATAGGCTTTATTGAAAAATCTGATATTACGGGAAATGTGAAGTTCTGTATTTGGCCTCCTAGTAAGTTTGGTCCCGTTAATTAGTAACTCACCCATTAGAATGATTGAATAGTCTAAAACTGTGTTAAATCAGTTTATGGACTATTTTTTTTGCCATCATTTTTTGGTTATTTAGGGGATGACTATTAGATGTTGCCGTCTGTCGGAAGACTGAAGTGTTTAAGAGGAAAAATTGTTAACTTTTGTAAAATTTTTCCAACCTTTTGGATTTGTGACACGTCTAATCAGTGAATAAGATAACTATTAGGGAAGGATGTGAATGTGTTGGTGGATGTCATTGAGGTAAAAGCTGCCATTAAAGGAGATCGTCAGGCGCTTGAAACGTTGTTGAAAGATCATTATCAGCAATTATATAAAACAGCTTTTTTATATGTAAAAAATGAAGCAGACGCTTTGGATATCGTTCAAGATTCGGTCATAAAAATTATGACTAAGATTGATTCGTTAAGTCAGCCCGCTTTTTTTACCACCTGGGCTGTTAGAATTGTGATCCATACTAGTCTGGACTTACTACGACGTCCAAGTCGACAAGTTTTAACAGAGCCTTTGGAGCACGTTGAGGCGAGGCAAGGCTTATCTGAGGACAGTCGTTTAGACATTTACGCAGGAATTGCCAAATTACCTGAAGATTTACAAGAAGTGACAGTTTTACATTATTTCCACGGCCGCAAGGTCAGAGAAATCAGTTTGATAACAGAAGAACCAGTTGGGACAACAAAGTACAAGTTGCATCAAGCACGTGGTTTATTGAGAGATTATTTGGAAGGAGGGGAATTCCATGAAGATGAATAACCAGTGGGAAAAAGAGTGGCAGGAAATAAACGTTCCTCAAAAGGCTGTTTTTCAAGCGATTGAAAAGGGCTTAGGGGCGGATCAGAAAAAAGGTGTCGAAAGTAGCCAGCGGAGAAAAGTAACAAAGATTCGGTCATTCATTAAAAAGAATCATCGGCTATTAGCTGTTGCGGCGACTGTGCTATTGTTAGCATCTGCCGGTATTGCTAGTATTAATAGTAATCGTCAAATGAAATTCAACTCTTCTGAAAGTCAGCACCAATCGGCCCCCCAAGCCGATAAAGCGGTTGAGTCGCCTGCTGCTACCCCAAAAGTGGATGAAGCGACTGGGCAACAGGAGGTAGAGACAAAAGGGAAAGTGGAATTTAGTACAAATGAAGCTGGTGGAGATGCAGCAACAGAAGCCAGTCCAGAAGCTAAAAAAAGTGCGGCGTCAACTCAGAAATTGATTAAAACCTATGATATTGCAAAAGAAACCAACGATTTTAGTCAAACGATTGAAAGGATCGAAAAGACCGTTAAGACATACGATGGTTATGTCAGTCAATCGGACATAACAAATCAGGAGAGCGATGATTTGTTAAGAAGGGCAAGCTATACGTTTCGTATTCCTCAGGCTAAAGTAGAAGAATTTGTCACGGCTTTGGCTAAAATTGGTGAAACTATTTCTTCGTCAGAAAACGCCACAGACTATAGCTTAAGCTATGCAGATAACGACAGTCGGATTACGGCATTGCAAACAGAAGAAGACGCACTGTTGAAATTATTGGAAAAAAGTGATAATGTTCAAGATATGATATACATTCAAGACCGTTTATCCCAAGTCAGAAGTTCAAAAGAAAGTCTGATTCAACAAAATAAACTAATTGACAGTCAAGTGGCTGAAACGGAAGTTCGTTTGTCAGTCAATGAGGTTAAGAAAATCACCAAAGAAGAAAGCACCACAATATTAACCAAGACAAAAGATAATTGGCACGATCAATTGAAATTTTGGCAGCAGTTGGGTCAACAGTTAGCTGTCTTCTTTTTAAGTGTGGGGCCTTATCTTGTGGCAATTATTGGTGTATTGGGTGTTATCTGGTGCGTTAATAAGAAACGTCGAGTCTGATCATCAGCTTGACTAGGAGGCGTAAGATGAAATTAAGGTACATAGGGATGATTGCTGTCTTAGGGAGTAGTCTATTACTCAGTGGCTGTATGTCTGAACAACAAGCTGCTAGTGCCCCGAAAGTAAAAAAAAGTCAGGTCGTTGATTCCGCTATTGAAAAGTATAGCAGTGAGGATCGTTTGTTACACTTTGCTGCTGAAAGTAGCAGTTTGATGCTTCAGTCAGAGGGGAATCAATTATACGGACCAGTAGCGCCGTATTTGATGCTGTCTCTTTTAGGTGAGGGCGCTGTTGGAACGACTCAGAAGGAAGTGTTCGAAGCCTTATATCAAACACCGACTTCGCGAAAAACACTTCACTCGTTTAATGAAGAGTTGTTAGGGAAATACTTGGGATCAGGTGATATTAAGATGGCCAATGGACTTTGGCTAGACGAGCCAGTTAAGTTAACAACCTCTTTTAAGAACATTGCTGAGGAGTATTATTACGGTGATATTAATAACGTCTCTTTTACAGAGGATCCTGAGTCAGCAGCAACGGTGATTGCTAAATGGGCAGCAGCTAATTCAGCTGAAGGGATCTATGACAAATCGTTAATTGAATCAGGTTTCGCCATAGTTCTATTAAATTCTTCCTCTTTGACCTTGGATTGGCTAAACCCTTTTGATGTTAAGTTAACTAAGGAGGAGATGTTTTATGCTGATGGTAAAGAGCTAAAAACGGCAATGATGCACCAAAGTTATGCCAGTTATCCATACGCAGCAGGAACAGATTATGTGGCTATCTCCTTGCCGTTGAAAAATGGCAATCGACTGCAGCTCATCTTGCCAAATGAGGGCGTTGATGTCAGAAGTTTGATTGATACAAAAGAAAAGATGTTATCCTTGTTTTGGATTGTTGAAAACAAAGCCTCTAAAATGACTATTTCAATACCAAAATTTCGCGCACAGAATAGCCTTGATTTACAGCCTAGTTTGGAAAAAATGGGATTTGAACGAGCTTTTTCTAAAGACGCAGCTGATTTTAGTCGGTTGAGCAGTAACGTTAGTCTATATCTTGGACGGGCGATGCAGAATAATCGCTTGTCAGTTGAAGAAGATCAAGTGAATGGTACAGCTTATACTCAAGTGATGATGCCTGTCACCCCAGAAGAACCCAAGGTACCACCAGTCGTTGTGCCAGAGGAACCCATGATGGAATTTAAGCTGGATCGATCGTTTGTCTATTTAATTTCTGATCAGGATGGGGTTCCTTTACTACAAGGAATTGTTGATGATCCCAGCATCATGAACTAAGAATAGCCTTTTTGCCAGCATGCTTGATATGCTGGCTTATTTTGATTGCTAACAACGCGCTTTTGGGGGTGTTTTTTGGATGGTAAAGGACAGTCTTAAACCCCAATTTTTCTTAAAATATGATACACTTATGACAAACGTTTCATCACCTTGGTGTTTGCCATTTTAGGGAATCCTTGATTGAGGTAGGTGAGATTTTCTGTGATGATGAATGGCTAAATAGCGGGAGTTTAGGACAATACGAGGAGTGAAGCTGATGAGCTTAGAATTTATCTATGGACCAGGGAGTTGTCAACATGAAACACCACTGGTCGAACGGGCGACAGAATGGTTGACAGCCGATCCAAAACATGAAGTATTTTATTTGGTGCCGAACCACGTAAAATTTGAGACTGAAGTAAGTGTTTTAGAAAATTTACATCAATTACCAGCTTACGCTGGTTGGAACAATATGACGACCATGCGCTTACAGGTGTTTAGTTTTTCTCGTTTGGCATGGTATTATTTGCAGCACACGGCTCTCTATCAGGACGAGCATTTAAGCGAGGCAGGGACGCATATGCTGATTCGCAAAATTTTACTGGCCCAAGCTGAAAATTTATCGGTTTTTCGCGGCGAGGTTAATAAGGCTGGATTTATTGGACAGCTAGCTGATTTATTTAGTGAGTTACAAGATGGCAGCATTGATTTAGCTGATTTGACTGAACTTTTAACAGAAATGGGCAATTCGTTAAAAGAGGCTGATTTTAAGGCGAAACTGCAGGATTTTCAGTTATTGTACGAGGAATATTTGGTAGCTCTAGCTAGTCGAGAGGTGGGGAATAAGGAATTAATTTCTCATTTGGCTGAATACTTAAAGGAACGGGATTTATCTCAGGTCATGTTTGTCATCAGTGGTTTTTCTCGATTTACAGCTCGTGAGCAGCAGTTGATTGCAGTGTTAGTGGAACGAGCGGCGGAGGTTAAATTAAATCTGGTGTTAGATCAGGCCTATGTTCAACGTCCTCCTGAACGATTCAATATGTTTTTTGATGCAGGGAAGCTATATTATGAACTGCATCAATACGCTCGCAGTAAGCAAGTTCATTTGTTGGCGGATACCCGTCTGCCAGATGCGGAAGGGCAGATTGGTCTTGTGGATGAGTGTTGGCGTGACTCTCAAGAGGTGAGTCCCTCAAAAAAATTTCCTAAATTAGTGACCGATAAGGTGCAAATTTGGGAGGGGACAACGCCTTTTGCTGAAGTAAGTCATGTGGCCAAGGAGATTCGGCGATTAGTAGCTGATGAGGGGGTGCGTTATCAGGATATTCAAGTGTTGACTCGTGAACTGCCAGCATACAGTAAGACGATTGGCCCGGTTTTTAATAGTCATGAGATTCCCTACTACGTGAATCAGGAACTGGAAATGAAACACCATCCTTTAGTAGAACTTTTAATAAGTCTTTTCGCGATTCAAGAACGACATTTTCGTTACACCGATGTTATGCGCTTTTTACGTACAGAACTTTTTTTACCAATTGAGGATAAGCAGTTGTCGGTGGCAGCGTGGCAAGAGTTGCGCAATCGCTATCGCGACAAGGTTGATGTAACTGAAAACGTGGTGTTGGCTTATGGCTATGAAGGTTTCTACTGGACTCAGGAAAAAGACTGGGTATATATTTATTACGATTTTGAAAATGATGAAACAAAAGAAGATGAAAATTTGTATGCTCAGCGGATTTCCAATGAAGTACGGGGGGATTTGCGGAAAGCATTGTTGCCTTTTTTTGCTGAAATAAATCAAGCTGAAAATGGGCGCCAAGCGGCCATAGCTCTTTATCAATTTTTAGTGTCCAGTGGAGTAGAGCAAGAGATTATTTACTGGCGAAATCAGGATATTGAAGCGGGAAAATTAGAAGAAGCCAAGGTTCATGAGCAAACTTGGCAGGCCTTTATTCACTTACTGGATGAGTATGTCGCGATACTGGGAGAAGATCGATTTGTCCTCAAGGATTTTGTGGATATTTTAGAGACTGGGATGGCTGGTCTTTCATACAGTAAGGTGCCGACGACGATTGATCAAGTGAGTATTTCTTCAGTGGATCTAATCCATGCTCAAAAAAATCAAGTGACCTTTATTATTGGGGCGACGGATAATGTGTTGCCTAAAAAAATTGAGAATAAAACGTTGTTATCTGACGAAGAGCGCAGTTTGATCGATGATCGATTGGACGAAGGGAAATTTTTAATTAAAAATACATCAGCGGATTTAGCTAAAGAACCCTATATTGCTTATTTGGCCTTTAATTCTACGGCAGATCGCCTATATTTAACGTATCCAGCGACTAAAGAAGGTAGTAAAGAGGTGAAAATGTCGCCTTATCTTGGTATCTTGTCTCGCAAGTTAGGATTGCCTGTTCAAACAAAACGCTTATTGCCAGCTGATTTTAGTTTAAGCACGGACTATATTAGTACTTATCGTAATCTGGTAACAGATTTAAATGCTTTAAAGAGGCAGGTTGAGGAGGCAAGGGCCACCATTTCACCTTTTTGGCTGGAGTTGGAGAAAAAACTTTTGGAACATCCAGACTATCAGGAACTAGCTCGTAAAACTTTTGAAAGTCAAGTTCATAAAAATATGCCAGAGGCCCTAACCCCAGCTTTAGTGGACGCGTTATACGGTGAAACGATTCACGGTTCGGTTTCAAAAATTGAAAGTTTTTATCAGTGTCAATACAAGTATTTTATGAATTATGGGTTAAAATTAAAAGAGCGAGATGTGTTTGAGTTAACGCCGGCAGCCACAGGTGATTTTTATCATGATGCTTTAGATCAGTTGTTTAAAGTATTGATTCGTGAGCAATTAAACTTAAGTGAGTTGACGACAGAGGAATTGAAAGAAGTCACAAATCAAGTATTGGCGGGGATTTTAGCAGAACCAAAATTTGCGATTTTAACGACCAGTAACAGAATGAATTATATTCGCTATCAGTTAGGGCAGACAATTCAGCGAGTCAGTTGGGCTTTGAGAAAACAAAGTCAACGAACGGGCTTGTCAACTGTTCAAACGGAAGTTTTATTTGGTCAATTCGCTCAGGAAAGGAGTTTGGACAGTTTAACTATTGAATTGGGTCAGAATAAACAAATGAGTATTCGTGGGAAAATCGACCGCTTAGATCGAATTGATGTGAACGATCAGGCATATTTAGCGGTAGTTGACTATAAATCCAGTCGTCATACCTTTGATTATCGCGATGCCTATTTTGGACTGGCTATGCAGATGATTACTTACTTAGATGTGGCTTTAAGTAATGCAGTGATGTTAATTGGCACAGAAAAAGCCAAACCAGCTGGTGCGTTTTACTTGCAGATTAAGAATCCAACAGTGGAGGGGAATCTCCCAGAGGATGTGGCAACGGAAGAATTGTTTAAGGAGTATGGCTATAAAGGGATATTGTTGAATGAAGCCCCTCTATTGGAGCGTCTGGACTTAACTTTGGATGAGCAGCCTAAATCGAGTGTTTTTCCTTATAACATGAAAAAGAATGGCGAATTTTCTTCTAGTCAATTTGTGACGGAAGGGGAAGTTGAGTTGTTAATTCAACATAATCGTCATAATTTTAAGGAAGCTGGGCAAGAGATATTTAATGGGGCGACTAAATTAAACCCAGCTTATCGAGATAAACTGCGTGTGGCTTGTCAGTACTGTCCGTTTCGCAGTGTTTGTCAGTTTGATGTGATGTTAAAGGAAAATGAGTATCATCGGATAGAGAAGTTGAAAAAAGACGATGTGTTAAATAAAATTGTCGAGGAGGGTAATCAAGATGTCTGAAATAAGAAGTGATCTGCCCTTAAAACCTAGTAATAGTCAATATACAGATGGACAGTGGCAAGCAATCTATGACCATGGTGCCAATATTTTAGTGTCAGCCTCAGCCGGCTCTGGAAAAACAACGGTCTTAGTTCAACGGGTAATTGAAAAAATTAAAGGCGGAACCAATGTTGATCAACTGTTGATTGTAACCTACACTGAAGCAGCTGCAAAAGAGATGAAACAACGGATTAAACAGGCGGTTGAACAGTCGATTTCCGCTGAATCCGATGGTGAATTAAAACGTCATTTTATGCACCAGTTGAGTTTGATTCCAACAGCCAATGTCAGCACGCTTCACGCATTTTGTCTACAGGTCATTCGCAAATACTATTATTTAATTCAAATTGACCCAGTCTTTCGTTTGTTAACAGATGAAACCGAAATGATTTTGCTGAAAGAGGATGTTTGGGAAGAGTTAAGGGAAGAACTCTATGAAAAGGATCAGGAAGAGTTTTATCGTTTAACGGCCAACTTTTCCAATGACCGTAGTGATGATGGCTTAACCCGGTTAATTTTCTCACTTTATGAGTTTGCCCGTTCCAATCCTAATCCTAAAGCCTGGTTGGATTCCTTAGGAACAGCTTATGAAGTGAGGGATAGTCTAGCCGATGCGGGAATTTATCAAGAGGTGCTAAAGCCAAACTTAATCAAGGAACTGGATTTGATCATCAGTCAGAGTCAAGAAATGGTCGCTCTGGCAGAGGGTCAGGAAAAATTCAGCAAAGTTAGTGAGTTGCTAGCTGGGGAAGTGACAGTTGGTCAAAGCTTGTTAGACTTGCTTCAAGGTGATGATTTAGAGGGTGTTTATCGCTATCTGATGACGTTGAGTTTTGGTCGTTATCCCAGTTTGCGCAATTTGGAAGATGAGGAAAAAGCCACGAATGAACTGATTAAGGAGTTGCGTAACAGCAATAAAAAAATGTTGACGGATTGGCAAAAAGGGCTGTTTAGTATTGAGCCTGAGAAGATGGTAGCCGTTATGAAAGAGTCACAAGTGATGGTCAGTCAAATGGCCGAGGTTGCGTTTCGTTTTGAGCGAGCATACTCTGCTCGTAAAGCCGAGAAAAATTTGGTAGATTTTAATGATTTGGAACATTTTACCTTGCAAATTTTAGCGACGATTACGGCAGATGGTTGGCAAGGAACTGAGGCTTCAACCTATTATCGGGAAAAGTTTGTCGAAGTCTTAGTTGACGAGTATCAGGATATTAATCAACTTCAGGAGAATATTCTCTTGTGGCTGCGCCAGCCGAAGCCAGAAAAAGGCAACTTGTTTATGGTAGGGGATGTCAAACAATCGATTTATTCTTTCCGCCTGGCGGACCCGACCTTATTTATTGACAAGTATAATCGCTTTGGTGAAGGTCAGGACGGTCGACGAATTATTTTAGCAGAAAATTTCCGCTCTCGTCGTAACGTGTTGGATTTTACCAATTTGATTTTTGAACAACTGATGAATACCTCTGTTGGTCAGCTAGAATATGACGAGGCCGCTCAATTAATCAATGGCTTTAAAGGGTTTCCCGAGACGAATCACTACGATACTGAAATATTGATCTTTGAGAATACCAATGAGACAGAAGATGAATTTGAAGATGTGGACGATAGTTTTCAGATTGATGATAAAACAGAAGGCGAACTGCGTTTAGTCGGCAATAAAATCAAAGGGTTAATCGCCGAGAAATTTCCGATCTACGATAAAAAAACCAAAGAAACCCGTCCGATTCGTTACCAGGATATTGTGTTACTCACACCGACGAAAAAAAATAACCTAGTATTGTTGGATATTTTTAAAGAGTTGGCTATTCCCTTGCACGTCAATGACACGCAAAATTATTTTCAAGCAACTGAGATTCGCATTATGATTGCGTTATTAAATGTCATCGATAACCCTTATCAGGATATTCCCTTGGCTGCAGTTTTGCGATCACCAATCGTTGGGCTAAAGGAAAATCAATTGGCAGAAATCAGAGCCAGCTTAACCACGGGCAGTTTCTTTGATGCTTTCACTCATGTTGTCAGAAACGACAGCAGTGAGTTAGGTCGAAAATTAACAGTCTTTAACAGTCAGTTGTTAAACTGGCGGGAAATGGCTCGACGGCAGCCTCTAGTAGAGCTGATTTGGCAAATTTATCAAGACACTGGTTTCCTTGATTATGTCGGGGGAATGCCAGCTGGCGCTCAGCGTCAGGCTAACCTTCATGCCTTGTATGAGCGAGCAACGAGTTACGAAGAGATGAGTTTTAAGGGATTGTTTCAGTTTGTTCGCTTTATCGAGAAGATGCAAGGGAAGGACAAGGATTTGGCTGAACCAACAGCTATCAGTGAAGATGAAGATGCGGTCCGTGTCATGACGATTCATGCTTCAAAAGGGTTGGAATTCCCCGTTGTTTTTGTGTTGGATTTAACGCGACGGTTTAACTTGATGGATTTGAACAATGCGTATATTTTTGATGATAAGTTGGGAGCAGGGATTAAATATACGGACCAGGATAGTCGGCTCTTTTACCGCACGTTACCTTTTTTGGCAATCCGTGAAGAGAAACGCAAAAAACTGTTGTCAGAAGAAATGCGAAAGCTGTATGTCGCTCTGACTCGAGCTGAGGAAAAGCTTTTTTTGGTCGGTTCTTATAAGGATCAAGAAGCGGCTTGGAAGAAGTGGAGTCGCAGTGCCATGGAACCACGAGTGGTTTTAGGGGATGAATTACGCTTGAAGAGTTTAACGTTAATGGATTGGATTGGTTTGACGCTGAT
The DNA here is from genome assembly GCF_017829975.1 of Vagococcus allomyrinae. Taxonomy (GTDB): domain Bacteria; phylum Bacillota; class Bacilli; order Lactobacillales; family Vagococcaceae; genus Vagococcus_D; species Vagococcus_D allomyrinae. Next base: position 37,780 of record NZ_JAEEGA010000015.1, read on the forward strand.
GCGTCACCAGGATGCCCAAAAGTTTCAGACTGAGTATGAGGTGGTCAAAGTTGGCGGTGTTTATCAGCATCCGGCTCATTTCAAGATTAGCTTTAGTGGATTAGAGGCTCTGAGACCTGATGTAACTGCTGTGGAGGAAGTCAATGAGTCCGCTCCTGTATTTGTAACAGAAAACCCTCGTGTGTTAACAGATGCCTTGGCTCGTTTAGACTTTGTTTACCCCTTTAAGCTCTCGACAAAGACGACCAGTTATCAGTCGGTTTCAGAAATTAAACGGGTTTTTGAAGATCCTGATAATGCGGATTTGCTAACTTTGGATTTGACTCAAGAAAAGGCACAAACCGTGAATCGGTATGCAGATGATCAGCTGGCTAAACCTAAATTTATGGAAAACATAGGGGGGGTTCAAGGGACAGAGGTTGGAACGGCCACCCATTTGATTATGCAACTGATGCCTTTAGAGATGCCGACAGAAGCAAGCCTCGACCAGCTAATTACCGAATTAGTAACCAACCGCTCCCTGGATCAACGTGTGGCAGAAAAAATTGATAGGCAAGCGATTATCGCCTTTTATCAAAGTGACTTTGGTCAGTTGTTATTAAGCAATAGTCAGGGCGTCACTCGAGAACAACCTTTTTCAATGTTGATGCAGGCAGAGGCAATCTTTAAGGATTACCCTGCGGCAGCTGAGGATAAAATATTGATTCATGGAATTATTGACGGGTATTACGAAGACTCTGATCAATTGATTTTGTATGATTTTAAAACGGATCATATGGCTAAAGTTGATCAGGTTAACTTGGAGAAAGTCAAACAAAAATATCGTGGTCAGTTGAGCTTGTATCAACAAGCCTTAGAGCAAGTTAAAGGTCGCTCAGTCACTGGTGTGAAATTGATCTTACTATCAGCAGGCCAGTATTTAGAGATGGTGGTTGAATAACATCATCAGTGCGATGTCGTGCCTGACTGCGGCAGAAAATAAGAACAGGTCTGGTCAATTGGCCAGACCTGTTCTTATTTCTCGACATCAATGCCAAGGACAGTTAAATGGCCGTTTCCAACCAGTTTAATCACTAAGCGAGACATGTGATTTGGCGGGAAGTCAGAATCACTTTTTACCCACCAATGAACTGTGCCGATAAAGATCGAGGTCATATACTCAATAATAAAGTCAATCGGTACTTCAATATCGTTTTCGGTAATTCTCAGTTTATTGAAAACATCTTGGTATTGCTCAGTCAGTAACTGAGATAGTTTTTCTCTGAATAGCAAAGCTGAAGTGCCTTCTGTTAAGGTGAGGAAAAAAGTTTTATTTTCGCGAATTTTAATGAAGACAGATGTCAGCATAAATTCCACCTTCTTTAACTTTAAAAAATTCCCTTCAACAAGTTGTTCGGTATTTAAAATAGAGGCGAAAATATCAATGGCAAATTCTAGTACATGCTCATAAAGGTCGAGTTTATCTTTAAAGTGGGCGTAAAATGTCGCTCGATTAATCATAGCCTGATCAGCAATATCTTGAATGGTGATCGCTTCATAACCCTTTTCATCAATCAAGGTGATGAAGCCTTCAATAATCATTTTCTTGGTTCGAAGTACCCGTAGATCTGTCTTTTTTTTCATGAAATCCTCTACTTTCTTTTGTTAGTCAGCCTGTTTTTTCACAAAAAAGTTTCAAGAAAAGCAACAAATCGGCCGAGTTTGTTGTTTATCTCACAAAATCACTAAAATTGATTGTTGAATTTATTTGTAGTTGCTATAGAATGATTATAACAGACGAATTGTTTCATATTCAACAGGTTGTTGCTTATTTAGTGAAAAAGAGAGCAAGAATTGTTAATTGAAACAATATGGAGGTAGAAAGATGTATTACAGAGCAGGAATTGATGTCGGCTCAACAACAGTCAAATTAGTGGTTCTGAATGGATTGAATCAAACGGTTTTTTCAAAATACGAGCGTCATTATTCGGATGTCAAAGCAGCAAGTAAAAAAGTTTTAGGTGAAGCTCAGGAAGTTTTAGGAACGGCACCAGTGGCGATGACCATCACAGGCTCAGGCGGTATTGGTTTGGCCGAGGTTTTGGCTATTCCATTTGTTCAAGAAGTGATCGCTTGTACGAAAACCGTGGAGGAATTGATTCCTGAAACGGATGTGGCCATCGAACTTGGTGGTGAAGATGCGAAGATCACCTTTTTTGAAGGTGCCATGGAGCAACGGATGAATGGTAGTTGTGCAGGAGGAACTGGGGCGTTCATCGATCAGATGGCCAGCCTGTTGAAAACTGATGCGAACGGTGTCAATGAATTAGCTAAAAACTATGAAAATATCTATCCGATAGCGTCTCGTTGTGGCGTGTTTGCTAAAACGGATGTCCAGCCACTAATTAATGAGGGCGCAGCAAAAGAGGATATTTCAGCGAGTATTTTTCAAGCAGTTGTTAATCAGACCATTGCCGGGCTAGCTTCTGGTCGGAAAATTAAGGGCAAGATTGCTTTTTTAGGTGGGCCTTTGTATTTTATGAGTGAGTTGCGTCAACGGTTTATTGAAACCTTGAATATTCAGCCAGAAGATGTCATTTTCCCAGAAAACCCACAATTATTTGTGGCCATTGGTGCGGCAATTTATGCGGAAGAAAATGAGGATACAACGACCTTTGCCATTTTGTTGGATAAGTTATCCCATGATTCTAATGAGCAACTACAGCCTAGCCAAGCATTAGAACCTTTGTTTAGAACCGAGGAGGAGTTGGCAGAATTTCGTCAGCGGCACAATGCAGCGACGGTTGCGACTAAATCGTTAAGTGAGCACAGTGGCGTGACATTTTTAGGGATTGATGCCGGCTCAACGACAACAAAAGTCATCTTGATCAATGAAGATGGCGAAATTCTGTTTCAGTTTTATGGCAATAATGAGGGCCAGCCCTTGGAAACTACGATGAAAGTGATTCAGGATCTGTATCGTGAGATGCCAGCAGATGCTTATATTGGCAAGGCGGCAGTAACAGGTTATGGGGAACAACTAATCAAAAATGCCTTAAAAGTAGACATTGGTGAAGTTGAAACGATGGCTCATTATAAAGCAGCCAATAAATTTCAGCCAGGTGTTGATTTTATATTAGACATTGGTGGTCAAGATATGAAGGCCATGAAAATCAAAGATGGTGTGCTGTCTTCGATTCAACTTAATGAAGCCTGTTCTTCAGGATGTGGTTCTTTTATTGAGACATTCGCCAAGTCATTGCGCTATACAGTAGAGGATTTTGCTGAAGCGGCTTTAAGTTCTCAAGGACCGGTGGATTTAGGCTCTCGTTGCACGGTCTTTATGAACTCTAAAGTAAAACAAGTTCAAAAAGAGGGGGCAACTGTCGGGGATATCTCTGCAGGCTTGTCCTATTCTGTAATCAAAAATGCGATTTATAAAGTCATTAAAATTCGTCGTCCGGAAGAATTAGGGGAGAAAATTGTCTGCCAAGGCGGGACTTTCTATAATGAAGCTGTCTTACGAGCGTTTGAGTTAGTCAGTGGTCGTCAGGTGGTACGCCCAGCGATCTCGGGATTGATGGGAGCTTATGGCGCAGCTTTGATCGCCCTTGAAAATTTTGAGTTGGCTGATGAAACGACGCTATTAAGTGCTGATGAGATGGCAGAGTTTACTGCTGAGAACGAATTTGCTAACTGCGGGTTGTGTGAAAATAATTGCATGTTAACGGTGACGATTTTTTCTGATGGTCGCAAGTTTATCACTGGGAATCGCTGTGAACGTGGCGCGCGCATCAAAATTAAACGAGAAGACCGTCGTGTCAATTTAGTGGATTATAAATACCGTCGTTTATTTAAGTATCGCTCATTAAAGGCTAAGGATGCCCCCCGTGGAGTGATTGGTTTGCCACGGGTCTTAAACATGTATGAAAATTATCCATTGTGGCACACCGTATTCACTGAGTTAGGATTTCGAGTTGAATTGTCACCTCGCTCTAATAAGGAGCTTTATGAGCAAGGCATGGAGACTATTCCAAGTGACACAGCCTGTTATCCTGCTAAACTGACTCATGGTCACATTCAAGCATTGATAAACAGTGGGGTTCCATTGATCTTTTACCCAGGGGTTGTTTTTGAAAGGCAGGAATCAACGGAAGCTGACAATCATTTTAATTGCCCGATTGTTCAAAGTTATCCTGATGTTATTCGTAATAATGTTGACGATATTCGGGATGGATTAGTGGATTATCGAAATCCCTACATGAATCTAGCTCATGAAGAGTCAGTGGTGAAAGTAATGACGGCAGCCTTTGCTGACTTGGGGATTAATGAAGCGCAAATGAGTGCGGCGATTCGTCATGGTTTTGAGGCGTTAGATGCTTATAAACAGGATATTCAGGCGAAAGGTGAAGAAGTTCTGGCGATGTTGACTCAAAAGGGTGAAAAGGGGATTGTCTTGTCGGGACGTCCCTATCATGTTGATCCAGAAATCAATCATGGGATTGCTGATGTGATTACTCAGGAAGGCTTCCATGTGTTGACAGAAGATTGTGTTTCGCATCTGGAGGATGTTGGTGGCTTGCGAGTGGTCAATCAGTGGGTCTATCATTCACGGCTCTATGCAGCCGCTCGAGTTGTTGCCAAATCGACCAATTTGGAGTTGGTTCAGTTAAACTCATTTGGCTGTGGGTTGGATGCTGTTACCACAGACCAAGTGGAAGAAATCATGGAACAATATGGTAAGATCTATACGGTTTTAAAAATTGATGAGGGATCAAATCTCGGGGCCATCCGAATTCGTTTGCGCTCTTTAAAGGCTTCAGTCAATGAACGGGCCCATTTAAATGTGGTACCTGTGAAACAGTTTGATGAACCAGAAAAAATTGTGTTTACAAAAGAAATGAAAGACAAGCATACCTTGTTATTGCCAATGTTAAGTCCGATTCATCAAAATGGGTTAGTTGATGTGGCTTTACAGGAATCAGGTTATAAGGTAGTCTGTCTACCATCAGAAGACACAGGAGCCATTGATGTTGGGCTTAAATTTGTCAATAATGATTCTTGTTACCCAGCGATTATTTCTATTGGTCAACTGATTGAAGCTCTTCAAAGTGGCGCATACGATGTCAATAACACTAGCGTGATGATGACTCAGACCGGTGGAGGCTGTCGGGCTACCAATTATATTCCCTTATTGCGCAAAGCATTGAACGATGCTGGTTTCTCTCAGGTTCCAGTTGTCTCCGTGTCAATGGGGAATCAGGGGGTGGAATCAAACCCAGGGTTTAAATTGAGTTTACCCCTGTTGAAACGTCTGGCAGTAGCCTTTCTCTACGGTGATTTATTCGAACGTGTTGTCTACCGCACACGTCCTTATGAAGTTGAACAGGGAATGGTTGACCAGCTTCATGATGAGTGGCTTGAAAAAATTAAACCGAGTGTTGCTAGTGGTTCTTTCCGTCAGTTTAATAAGAACATGAAAGCCATTATTAAAGCCTTTGATACAGTGCCACAGACAGGTCAGAAAAAGCCTAAAGTTGGGGTAGTTGGCGAGATCCTTGTCAAGTACTCACCAATTGCCAATAACGATATCGTTCGTCTGCTGGAAGCTGAAGGAGCAGAAGTGATCGTTCCAGATATTACCGGCTTTATGAATTACTCTCTCTACAATCAAGTTTGGAAGCATGAAAATTTGGGGACCGCTAAGAAAAGCAAATGGATGGCAGAGTTTGGGATTAAATTTATTGAAGTATGTCAGAAACCAATGGATAAGGCCCTAAGAGAGTCTGCCAGATTTACGGGGATCACTTCGATCTATGATTTAGCTGAAGAGGCTAGTAAAATTTTGTCAATTGGGAATCACACTGGTGAAGGGTGGTTCTTAACGGGCGAGATGATTGAACTCCTAAAAGACGATGTCCATAATATTGTCTGCTTGCAGCCCTTTGGTTGTTTGCCGAATCATGTAGTTGGAAAAGGAGTTACAAAAGAATTGCGTCGCCAGTATCCAAAAGCTAATATTGCTCCGATCGATTATGATCCTGGTGTGTCAATTGTTAATCAGCTTAATCGCATTCGTTTAATGATGGCAACCGCTAAGAAAGTATTTAATCAAGAACAAGTGGATAAAAAACATGCTGAGTTAATTGAAGAGCAAGAAAAAAATCAGCTGACAGTTGTAACAGATCGAGATTAATTTCTCGATCTGTTTTTTTGAGTGAGTGGAAAAAGGGTGGCGCTCAAAAAAGTCATTTATTTTTGTTTAATAATGGTAAATGTGGTTGTAAGTTTGGTATATACCAGTTATAATAGGGGAGAAGGAATTAGCGTATTTTAAGGTTTTAGTTGCATCGTTAAGTGATAGACCAATCACCATTGTTGAAGGAGAGGGAGAGTAGCATGCCAAAAAAAAATTTACCAGTTTATATTCAAATACATGATCAAATTCGGGAAGAGATTGAAAAAGGGAAGTGGGCTGTGGGCGATCGTTTACCTTCAGAGCGTGAGTTATCCATCCAGTTTGGTGTCAGTCGTATGACCCTACGGCAAGCTGTCCAAACTTTGGCAGACGAAGGGATCTTAGAACGGAAAATCGGTTCAGGCACCTATGTGGCTCGTAAAAAGGTACAAGAAACAATGACGGGCACGACGAGTTTTTCTGAGATTATGATTTCTCAAGGGAAAAAGCCAGCGAGTAAAACAACGTCGTATTTTGTAACAAAACCAAGTTCGAGTGAAATGGAAAAATTGCAGTTAACTGAAAATGATCAAATTTTACGAATGGAACGAATCCGTTATGCAGATGATTTGCCTATTTGTTTCGAAGTGACAAGCATACCTTACGAATTTGTAAAAGAGTACAACAAAAAAGAGATTACTCAATCTCTGTATCAAACATTGGCAGAGCATAGTGAGCAAAAAATCGGTAAAGCAATTCAACGTGTAACCGCCATGGTTGCTTCTGAAAGAATTGCAGAACATTTGGATATCAAAAAAGGGGATGCGATTTTGCGTTTACGACAAATTACTTATTTTGAAAATGAGCAGCCTTTTGAATATGTGCGTTCACAGTACGTGGGAAATCGTTTTGAATTTTTATTGGAAAAATAAGTCATGTCAAGGAGGGATCAGTTCGTTCCTCTTTGCATAATAATTATTGTGAAAAAACGAACAATCGATAGGAGGAAGCAACATGGCTAAAATTTTTGGAAGTCCCAATCGTTACATACAAGGTCCCGATGTACTAAAAACAGACAGTCATTATTTAGAATTAGGTCAGCATTGCATGCTAGTGACGGATGAGGTTGTTTGGGAAATTTGTGGGCGTGAACTAGCCCAACGATTAGCGAATAAACTAAAGGTCACCCCATTTTTTATAAAAAATCAATCATCTGACGAAGAAATTAAGCGGTTGGTTAATCATAACTTAGAAGGGAAGATGGATTTTATTATCGCTTTAGGTGGAGGAAAAGCGATTGATGTAGGGAAATCAGTCAGCCATCATTTGGCTTTGCCAATCGCGATTGTCCCAACGGCAGCCAGTACCGATGCGTCAACATCAGCTATTTCGGTTATTTACAGCTCTGAGGGATTGTTTGAACGTTACAGCTATTATCATAAAAGTCCTGATATTGTCTTGGTTGATACGGCGATTATTATTCAAGCCCCATCTTTTTTATTGGTTTCGGGAATTGCCGATGCTTTGGCAACTTATGTTGAAGTTCGGACCGTTTTAGAAGAGGGGAAGCTGAATTTATTAGGAGGACAACCAACGATAACAGCAGTTGCGATTGCAGAGAAGTGTCATGAAATTCTTTTTGAGTATGGTGTGGCAGCTGTGGCAGATAACCAAGAAAGAAGGTTAACCCCAGCTTTTGAAGCCATTGTTGAAGCCAATATCCTTTTAAGTGGTTTAGGTTTTGAAAGTGGTGGCCTAGCAGCTGCTCACGCTATTCAAAATGGCCTTTCAGTATTAGATGGCAAGGTTCAAACGTTGAGTCATGGGCAAAAAGTGGCGTTTGGGACGCTGGTTCAGCTGGTCCTTGAAAAGAGACCAGATCAAGAGATAGCTGATTTTGTTAGCTTGTATAAACAACTAGGACTTCCAACGACTTTAGCTGGATTGTTTATTGATGGTCGCATGGAGACTCTTAAAAAAATTGCCAAGCAAGCCGTCGTTCAAGGAGAAACTAGTCATTTTTTAGCCGGCGAAGTCACTGCGGAACGAATAATTGAAGGGATGTTAGCTGCAGATAACATAGGACGGTAACTAAAGAACAGTTAGAGTAAGTCGTTGTGCCGCGAACACTGCACAAATGTCGAGGTCCCTCGTATCTAAAAACAATAGTCTTGAGACAGAGGGTTGCAACTAGAGACAAGGAGCACCGCAGAGAGCAAACGTTTGGCGCTTTTCTAGCAAAGTGTTCGTGAAAACCTGTCAAGTTGGAGGGTGTTCTAGATTCCTCAATCAAGGACTTCGTTGATCGTTAGCTGTGGTAATCTGATTCGTGATATTTTTTTTCACCTAAGATAATGGTTCCTTGTCCTTTAAGGACATTGATGACCTCTTGCTGAAACGTTTCAACCTTGTCTTCATCGACCATGCAAGTGATGGCGACTTTATCAGTAAATTCGATGTGTTTAATTAGGTACGAGGACTGTTCGATAAAATTTTCCATTTTACCGTGATTGCTATAATCTATCGTAATCATTATTTCTTGTTGCAGTCGACCTTCAACAACTCCGATCACCTCAAGAGCTTCTGCTACGACGCCACCATAAGCTCTAATTAACCCTCCTTTGCCAAGCTCGGTTCCGCCAAAATAACGGGTAACAACCGCAAGGGTATTGACGAGTTGTCTTTTTTTGAGTATTTCCAACATCGGAATACCAGCAGTTCCAGCTGGTTCACCATCATCGCTACTGCGTTGGATTTCTTGACGCTCACCGATAGTAAAGGCACTGCAATTATGACTAGCTTTCCAGTGTTCTTTTTTGATGTCTTGAACCAGTTGTTTGGCGTGATCTTCACTCTCCACTCGGGCTAGAGTGCAGATAAAGCGTGATTTTTTTATTTCGATTTCATGTTGACCAGTTTGTTTGACAGTTAAATAGCGTGATAGCATAAGGCACCTCTTTTCCCTTTCAGTATAGTACAAATTGAAGGAAAGGCGCAAGTTTACCTTAAGGACTAAAACAGATCAAACTACTGGACAAACCTGTAAGCATTCGCAAGAATGGCATTATGTGAGATAATATGTATAGACGGTTTGTTGGAACAAGCTAAATGCATATGAAAATAGGTGTAAGTTACAACTCAAAGAAGAGGTGAAAGGAATGACCAATCACTATCAATCAAAACGAGAACGAAAATACGATGCAGTTACCCGCTATATGATGAGTAATGGTGGCTCACAAGTGACGTTAACCTTTACTCAATTTGACGAGATATTATTTCCGTATAGTGGCTTGCCTAAATCGGCAAGAACTACTGAAGATTGGTGGGCCAATGATTATAAGTATCCTGAAAAAGGGGCTTATGGCTGGCTTAATGCCGGTTATGAGGTGGTGCGGGTTAACCTAGAAAAAGAGTATGTGGTTTTTAATAAATTGATGAAATCAACATTTTTATTGGAAAAAGAATAAACTATTGGCTGTTCTAGCCGATAACAAGATTAGAGTGATCTCTTAACAATGGATAGCTTTTTATTTCACAAGAGACAGCTAATTTGGTAAAACTGTTGCTTTTATTAAAAATAAGATAGTAAAATAGGCATGGCGTAAATGAGGTAAGTTACGTAAACTCTTTGTTTTAGTTACCTTTGCAACTATGGGCAACTTGGTTTACAATAGTTATGGGAAAAGACGTTGGTTTGACAATTTTTCACAAGATCGAGCGTTTAATACTTGCCGATAGAAGGAGCGATGCAGATGGACGTAGTTGAGGGACTTTTTGATGGGAAATCTCTTATTTTGAACGATGGGTCGTTAGTTCCTTTAAAAGACATTCGACGTGCGCGAATTGAGTTACACCCTTATTTGTTATTTCCGGTAAAACTGGAGCAAGCCGATGGTAGTTATGAAGAAGATGAGGCGGCTATACTTTATCCTCACACTGTTGATCGTGAGTTAGACAAAGGGGCCTTGGTCTATGGTGAAAAAAGGCCGACTAGAATTTTGCATTATGTGCCCTACGAAGGGAACATGATCGTTCGCAAGCCGGATTTGCGGCATCCCCATACCGTTAAGATGTTAGGGTATCGTGAGCTGATTATTGAGCGATTGGATGGCTCTGAAGTACGCGTTGATTTTGATGGTAATTGTTACCATGTTCCTCAAGGAGTGACCACTTTATTAAACGGACAAGAGGAAGTCAGATTAAAAGAGTTTTTTGATCGGCCTTCTGAGCTGGCCAATATTATCAAAAAGGCTGGAATAGAAGTGTATTCTAAATGATAAACACGATTGTGTAGCTGATCATTTCTTGGCTACACTTTTTTTGTTTAAAGCTAGGCTAGGAAGGAGGTGGGGGAAAGTGAAAAATTTTAGTGCCCATGATGTTGGCAACCATTATTTAAATGGACTTCTTTTACGGGAGAATCAAGAAGAGTGGGTTTGGTATCATTGCTACAACTATTTTAGTAGCAGTCGTTGGCGAAAGTTATCCTCTAGCGATTACAATATGCTCTCACTGCATTTAAGTGTTTATCTAGGACAGGCAAATATGTACCACGGCTCGTCATTTATTCTACAAAATGGCTATAAAGTCCATCGAGAAGCCATTCAATTAATTTGTTCACCAAAATATCATGCCTTAAGTGGCATATCTTGTTTGGATTTGGGGTTAGCAGCAAATCGTAATCGTTTGTTTGAATTGACTGACGAGATCACAACTGTTTATCATAAAATAAGACAGCATACCTATGCAAGATTAGACAAAAGAGAGCCAGCGAGTCCGGTATCGCAGAATTTGATTACAAAAGTGCTGCTTGGAACATTGGGATGTGTCCCGGCTTTCGACAGTCGAGCGCTTAGTGTCTTTAAACAATTTGAGTTGGGGCCCAAAAACTATTCTTCTGAAGCGGTGCTTAGCTTAATTGATTTTTATCAACGAGAAGAAGCTGATTTTAACCAGTTAGCTGACATTATGTATCACCGTCAAATCACCCTGCCTCAAATGAAGTTAATCGATATTATCTTACAGCATGCTGCAGAAAAAGAAAGGTCAGTCATTGATTAAGTGACTGACCTTTCTTTTTGTTATAGATGGCGATTTAGCCAAGTTAACATGTCATTCATAACGATGTCTTTTTCTTTTTCGTTGAGAATCTCATGGCGTAAATCATGATAGAGATGAAGGGTGACATCTTTAAAGTCAGCTTCGGCTAGTTCATTCGCTACTTCTCTGGGGCCTTTTCCAAAATCGCCAACAGGATCTTGCTCTCCAGATGTAATGTATATTGGCAGCGTCCGTTGAATAGGCTCAAACCAATTAGTTTCAGTGGCTTTACTCATCAAGGTGAAAAGAGTGTGGAAGCTGTTATTCGTAAAGATAAAGCCCATATTTGGGTGAGCGATATAAGAGTCGACATTATCCGGATTTTTAGAAAGCCAGTCGAAATTGGATTTTTTTTCAGGAAAATGTTTGGCAAAACTCCCAAAGGCCAGTTTATCAAAAAAATGATTCACGTGTTTAGGGTGTTGCTTGTTTAAGGCGTTTGCAAGTGGTAAGGCAAACTTTAGCTCTGATCGTCGACCGCCTGTTCCCATAATGATTGCCCCTGCTAAATGGGTGGAGTAGCGAGTTAAATAATTTCGTAACACAAAGGAGCCCATACTATGCCCCATAATAAAGAGAGGGAGCTCTGGATACTTGCGTTGAATCATGTCAGTGACTTGATAGCTATCTTCAATTAATATATTGGCACTTTGTGATTCAGAGAAATAGCCGTAAAGAGGGTCAGACTTTGAAACTGACTGACCGTGTCCCAAGTGATCGTGACCAATTACAAGAAAGCCGTGCTCTGTAAGATAATGAGCAAATTCATCATACCTTTCAATAAATTCGGCCATTCCATGAATTATTTGAAAAATGGCTTTTGGTTTTTCAGGTGCCCATTGGACAAGGTGGAGCGTAGTTAATCTGTCTTTTGAAGGAAGTTCAATGTGTGTTTTCAATTGGTTCGTCCTTTCGAATGATGCGTTATTTTCTTGTAACTCATTTAAGTCAGCTTAAGGTAAAAGGGGTCAGATACTCTCAAGTGTTACCAGTAAGGTGAAACTATTACTCACAGTATAGTCTATTTTAGTCAACTTTCCCAATAAAATAAATGACTTTTGCGATTTTTTGCGAAATCTAAAGTAAGGGTATTTTGGCGAAAGGAGGAATTAAAAATGAGCGGATTAAGTTTTTTTTCAGGACGACGCTTGTTATTAAGTGAAGTTCCCAAGGAGTTGAGAGGGATGTTGACAGATTACCGCATTAAGGAGTATCCAGCTATGCGCATCATCGGTCGATCGGTTCAATGTATGCGTTGTGGTACTGTTCATCGAAGTGACCATGTTAGAATTGTGAATAAGTTTGAGACCTTTTATTTTTGTCCTAGCTGTATTCAACTTGGAAGAGTTCAAAGTAACTTATCTCTTTACGGAAGTCGGCGACGACCGAAAAAAGATCAGAGGCCGGTGAGATTGGTCTGGGAAGGGCAATTGACTCCAAGTCAAAGAAAAGTATCAGAAAAAGTGATGACAGCGATCGAGAAGAAAGGGGCGCTGTTGATTCATGCTGTGACCGGTGCGGGGAAGACGGAGATGTTGTTTGAAGGAATCCAGCTGGGGTTGAGTCGAGGTTGGCGGATCGCTCTAGCCTCTCCAAGAGTGGATGTTTGTCTGGAGTTGTTTCCTCGGTTACAAAGAACCTTTCCATCAATTGAGATTGCGTTATTGTATGGAAAACAAGAAGAAGACTATCATTACTCATCTTTGGTTATTTGTACCACGCATCAGTTGTTGCGGTTTTACCATGCTTTTGACGTGCTGATAGTGGATGAAGTTGATGCATTTCCTTATGTTGATAATCGATTATTGCAAAGGGCAACCTTAAATGCTAGGAAACAAAAAGGTGCTCGTATTCTGTTGACTGCCACCTCGACACCGGCGTTGGAGCAGGAGGTTGTTTCTGGCAACTTAGAAAAAGTGGTGTTGCCTGCACGGTTTCATCGGCATTCTTTACCTGTTCCGGAAGGGCGTTGGCTGGCTAATTGGGAAAGAATGCCACAAAAAAAGCGAGTGCTTTCTTCATTTAAACAGCTTTTAGTTGGACAGCTTGAGCAACAGCGTCAGACGTTGATTTTTTGTCCTACAGTTGAATTTTTAAGCAAAATGACTCGATTGCTTGTCAAAGAATTTCCTCAGTCAGCCATCGGTTCCGCTTACGGGAAAGACCGTCAGCGGTATGAAAGCATAAAGGCTATGAGACGGCGAGACTATGAGTTATTTTTAACAACAACGATCTTAGAGAGAGGGGTGACCTTTGCTGATATCGATGTGATTGTTTTAGGAAGTAACCATCGGGTTTTTAATCAGTCAACGTTAATTCAAATTGCCGGACGAGCTGGAAGGAGCGATGAAAATCCGACGGGCAATGTTTATTTTTTACACGATGGTTGGAGCAAGGCGATGAAAGGAGCCGTTCGGGAGATTCGCAAGTTAAATCGTTTAGCAAAAGAGGAGGGACTGATTGAGCAATGAAATGTGTGTACTGTCAACAAGAATTTGCCGTTAATCTGACGTTAAGGGAGATTTTTTCCTTAAGCAGACTTCTTCCTAAGGACCTTTGTCAGAGGTGTCGGGAACTCTTTACCTTAAATCATCATGCTAAGAAGTGTTTGGGATGTGACAAAATGTTTGAGACGGGGTACTGTGAGGACTGTAGAGAGTGGCAAAGAACAATTCCTGGTGTTGTATTGAACCATAAAAGCTTATTTTGTTACGATGAAGCTCTTCACGATTGGTTTCAACAGTATAAATTTAAGGGGAATATTGGACTTGCTAGTTCATTTAATAGGGAACTATCTGCTTATTTTAGAAAAAAAAGACAATCGTTGATTGTGCCGATTCCTGTTTCTGATGAGCGCCTAAAAAGTAGAGGTTTTAACCAAGTGGAGGAGTTGTTGAAAGCGGCAATGATTTCATATGTGCCTTTGTTAAAAAAGAAAGGGGAAATTGAAAGCCCTCAATCCAATAAAACTAGGCGTGAGCGGCTAAAAGCCCAACAGAGTTTTTATGTGCCTGTGGAGCATCTGTCATTAATTAATCAACGGCATGTGTTAATTGTCGATGATGTGTACACGACAGGACGGACAGTGCTCCATGCAAAAGCTTGTCTTGCCCAAGGAAACCCGCAGTCAATTCAGACCTTTTCTTTAGCACGTTAAGTTATAAAATTCCAAAAGGCTTGTTATTAAACTCGAAACAGTTGTAAAGCCGTTACACGGAGCTGTAAAAATCAGTTGTTATCTATTTTTCAAAAAAAGAGAACATTAATTGTATTTTAATCGGAACTTAGTTATAATAAAGGTAAGAAGAAACACATGGAGAGAGTGGTCCTTTCCAGTTTCTTTCAATGGTAGACGAAAGGGGTAATTGCTATGCTAAGATTTAACATTAGAGGAGAAAATATTGAGGTAACGGATGCTATTAGAGCTTATGTAGAAAAAAGAGTGTCTAAGTTAGAACGCTATTTTGATAAAGAACGTTCTCCTGAAGCAACAGCTCATGTAAATTTGAAGGTTTATTCAGATAAAAACGCCAAAGTGGAAGTGACTATTCCACTACCATATATCGTGTTAAGAGCAGAAGAAACATCTCATGATTTATATGCAAGTATTGACTTAGTTGTTGATAAACTAGAGAGACAAATTCGTAAATTTAAGACAAGAATCAATCGCAAACAACGTGAGGTAGCTGTTGACACTCAGACAGCTGCAGTTTTCTTGAATGGTCAAGCGGAAGCTGATACTGAAGCTAAAGAGCATGAACTTGAAATTGTTAGAACTAAACGCCTATCATTAAAACCAATGGACAGTGAAGAAGCTGTATTACAAATGAACATGTTAGGACATAATTTCTTTATCTTTGAAGATGCAGAAACCAATGGGACAAGCATTGTTTATAGTCGTAAAGACGGTAAATACGGTCTGATTGAAACTAACTAGGTTTAAATTAAATAACAAGGAAAAAAGGTAAAAATTCACATGTGAATTTTTACCTTTTTTTTAGATGAGAGACAATATTTTGCTGGGGGGCTCCTGTCTGTTTGGATACAAATAGGAAGTTTTTAACCCAGTTGCTCACGTCTTTATTATCACTGATCAATCCGACATGACTGGCCGCCTGTCCATAACTCAGTTGTTCTTCGTAATAACGCACATGGTCGGGGAAAATTAAACGAGAGCCGAATGCGCTGCTAATGGGCACAACGGAATCGGAAAAGGAGGCGTCACCGATATCGCCAGCAATTGCTAAAACATTTAAGTCGGAAGGTAGCTGTTCTTTTTTTTGCAAAAATTTATCAAAGTAGGTATCCTTAGTTGAAAGGTCATTAAAATCTAACGGGTCAGTGTTGTTTAGTGGTGTTAAGTCGTTAAAGGGTGCGCCGATCATCACTAATTTATCTAGAGAGGGTAAATTATGGTATTCTGAATGAGTTTCTGCGAAGTAACCAGCAGCTAACCCACCATTGGAAAAACCAACTAGATTAATTGTTTGAAACTGGTAATGGCGGGTCAAATCTTGCAATAAAGTTGCCAAGCTTTTGCTCCAGTCTTCGATTGCCGCATTATTATCCTTAAAACCGATAAAGATAAAAGGCCGTTTGTTTTTGTCACTTAGTTGATTGAGATAGGTCAAGTGATTATGACCGTCGATGGTGACCATTAGCTTCGTTACGGCTTGATCGTCGGTAATGCTTTCAGCAAAAGCGATTAAATCATTTTCTGAACCACCACTACCATGAAGAAAGAGAATGGGGATTTGCTTGCTTAAATTGATGGTTGGTTGTTCGATCGTGTTAGCATGTTCCGACTGAGTGGTCGAGCTACACCCGCTTAAAAAGAGGGCGAGGCAGCATGATAGTTTAAGGAAATATTTTTTCATTTGAAATACTCCTTTCAAAGAGGCATAATAGCTTCATACAATTATAGCGCAATTATCAAAAAATAGACAAGCTCTCTTATGAGAAGATTAGGCAACTTGTCTGAGTTTTTGCTGAACGGCGTAGCTGGGCTGAGCTGATTAACTATTTTGAAGACAGGTGGCCGTGGTAAAAGCGGCTATTTAGTGAGTTGTTAATAAAAATGTATTTTTCAAGAAAAACGTTGAAAAACATTGGTTAATTCTTTCTAAAAGCAGGATATCGCTAAAAATTGTTTCATTTTCAACATAAAGATGCTAGAATAAAAAAGATGGGGTAATATCTCAATTTTTATATATGAAATGTAGATAAAATGTAATCAGTTTTATTCTATTAGGGAAAGGAAAGACAAGATGGCTAATTTTCTTAAAAAAATTATCGAAAGCGATAAGAAAGAGTTACGTCGCTTAGAAAAAATAGCAGACCAAGTTGACAGCTATGCTAAACAAATGGAAGCCTTAAGCGATGAGCAAATCAAAGCAAAAACTGAGGAGTTCAAAGCAAGATACCAAAAAGGTGAAACATTAGATCAATTATTACCAGAGGCTTTTGCGACAGTTCGTGAAGCGTCAAAACGCGTGCTAGGCTTATATCCTTACAAAGTTCAGTTAATGGGGGGAACGGTCTTACACGATGGTAATATACCTGAAATGAAAACTGGTGAAGGTAAAACCTTAACGGCCACAATGCCTGTTTACTTAAATGCCATGACTGGTGAAGGGGTTCATGTTGTCACGGTTAATGAGTATTTGGCAACACGTGATGCCAGTGAAATGGGAGAGTTGTATAACTTCCTTGGTTTAACCGTTGGGTTGAACTTAAATTCTAAATCTTCTGAAGAAAAACGTCATGCATATGCCTGTGACATTACTTATAGCACAAACAATGAATTAGGTTTTGATTATTTACGTGATAACATGGTTGTTTATCGTGAGCAGATGGTACAGCGTCCGTTGAATTATGCGATTGTTGATGAGGTTGACTCAATTTTAATCGATGAAGCTAGAACGCCGTTAATTATTTCAGGCCAAGCGGAAAAATCAACTGCTTTATATGCGCGTGCTGATAATTTCGTGAAGCGTTTGGTAGATGAGGAAGATTATAAAATCGACGTTCAATCTAAAACCATCGCCTTGACAGAAGAAGGTATTTCCAAGGCAGAAGAAACCTTTGGTATTGATAACTTATACGATATTGACAATACAGCCTTGACTCATCATATTGATAATTCATTGCGGGCGAACTACATCATGTTACGTGATATTGACTATGTAGTACAAGAAGGCAAAGTTATGATCGTTGACCAATTTACAGGTCGTATTATGGATGGTCGTCGCTACTCAGATGGTCTTCATCAGGCGATTGAAGCCAAAGAAGCAGTTGAAATTGAAGATGAAACCAAAACAATGGCAAACGTAACATTCCAAAACTATTTCCGGATGTACAAAAAATTATCTGGAATGACGGGTACTGCTAAAACCGAAGAAGAAGAATTCCGTGAAATCTATAATATTGAGGTTATTCAAATCCCGACGAACCGTCCGATCGTTCGTGATGATCGTCCAGATTTACTTTATCCAACGTTGGAAAGTAAGTTTAAAGCTGTGACAGCTGATATCAAAGAACGTCACCGCAAAGGACAACCAGTTCTTGTGGGGACAGTAGCGGTTGAAACCTCTGAGTACCTATCACAATTACTAAATCGTGAAAAAGTGCCTCATGAAGTCTTGAATGCAAAAAATCACTTTAAAGAAGCCGATATCATTTTAAATGCAGGTCAAAAGGGTGCCGTTACCATCGCTACCAATATGGCTGGTCGTGGAACGGATATTAAATTAGGCTTAGGTGTGAAAGAATTAGGTGGTTTAGCGGTTATCGGGACTGAGCGTCATGAGTCTCGCCGGATTGATAACCAGTTACGTGGACGTGCCGGTCGTCAAGGAGATCCTGGTGTGACACAATTCTATCTATCATTAGAAGATGATTTGATGAAACGCTTTGGTTCAGATCGTGTTAAAGCGATGTTGGATCGCTTTAAGATTGAGGAAGATGACGCGGTTATTCAAAGTAAAATGTTGTCTAAACAAGTTGAATCAGCACAAAAACGTGTTGAGGGGAATAACTATGACACACGTAAAAACGTCCTGCAATACGATGATGTGATGCGTGAGCAACGTGAAATTATGTATGGTCAACGTAATCAAGTGATCATGGAAGACGATAGCTTAACGGATGTACTTTTAGGAATGGTTGAGCGGGCGATTAACCGCAGTGTGGACGATCACACGGCTTTTGAAAAAGAAACAGACTGGAATTACGAAGGCATTGTTGACTTTGCTCGTTCATGTCTTGTACATGAAGATGCTATCAGCCTTGATGATGTCAAAGGCAAAAAGCCAGCTGAAATTAAGACGATGTTATTCGATATGGCAAAAGCGGTCTATCAAGCAAAAGCTGACGTTTTAAATGGCAGTGAACAATTACTTGAATTCCAAAAAGTGGTGATCTTGCGGGTTGTGGATATGAAGTGGACAGATCATATCGATGCGATGGATCAATTACGTGAATCAATTGGTTTACGTGCTTATGGCCAAAATAATCCGCTTGTTGAGTACCAACAAGAAGGGTATAAAATGTTCGAAACGATGATTGGCGCTATCGAATTTGACACCACACGTCTCTTTATGAAAGCCGAAATCAGACAAAACGTTCAACGTGAGCAAGTAGCTCAAGGAGAAGCCGTTCACCCAACAGAAGAAGACGGACGAGTTGATGCGGACCAACGCAAGAAACCACGTCAAGTTGATAAAGTTGGCCGAAATGATTTATGCCCATGTGGTAGTGGTAAGAAATATAAAAACTGTCACGGTAAAAACGACTAATGAGTCAATGCGGTTTGGATAATTCCAAGCCGCATTTGCTTTGTTTAAAGATAGCAAGAGAGCGTTGTTTCTAAAAAGGGGCGATTGGCTTGCCAATCCTTTCAATGAGGCTCAAAATGCCATTATGGCCATGTAGTATCAGAAATTAACATAAACTTATCAAAAAATACTAAGCGTAGTACTAGAAAATTCATAAAAAAGTTGTACAATTGGTAATGGAGAATTTATTTAATTGGACAGGACCATGATAGCTGATAAGTAAACCAAGCAACCATAGGGGGGCACTATTTCAGTGAGGAGTAGCTTTTGCGATAAGGCCCATCACGTTGTTAAAGCCAAAGCGGGCATCAAAAGGATACGCCCTTTGCTACTAAAGACTAAAACGATAAGAACAACGGCAACGATTCGTGAAGTGGTTCTGACAGGTTTAAATGAGCTAAAAGTGCTTCAAGGAGGAAAAAGTTATGGAAATCAGTGAGTTGAAAAATGAAATCGAAAGCGCAAAACAAAAAATAGGTGACTTCAGGAGGTCTCTTTGACTTAGATGACCTAGAAGAACAGATTGCAGGTTACGAAGAGCAAATGGCGGATCCTACTTTTTGGAATGACAATGACGCGGCTCAGGAAGTCATTAATCGTACTAATGCTTTGAAAGGCAAGTATCAGGCTTTTATGGATTTAGCCGAGGAACACGAAGAGCTTGCTTTAATGTTGGAGATGCAACAAGAAGAGTTTGACGAAACCTTAAATCAAGAGCTAATTGAACGTTTGCAGTCATTTACAGATCGTTTGAATGCCTATGAGTTGGAGCAATTGTTAAATCAACCCTATGATAGCAATAATGCGATTTTAGAGTTGCACCCTGGCGCAGGAGGCACGGAGTCTCAAGACTGGGGGGATATGCTCTTGAGAATGTACACTCGTTGGGCAAACAATCATCAGTTTACTTTAGAGTATTTAGATTATAACGGTGGTGATGAGGCTGGGATTAAAAGTGCGACGATTTTGATTAAAGGGCACAATGCTTATGGCTATTTAAAGTCTGAAAAAGGGGTCCATCGATTGGTCAGAATTTCGCCTTTTGATTCAGCTAGTCGACGCCACACTTCCTTCTGTTCAGTGGATGTTATGCCTGAACTAGCTGGCGATATCGAAGTCGAGATCAACAATGATGACATTAAGATGGACACGTTTAGAGCTAGCGGCGCCGGTGGACAACATGTCAACAAGACCGATTCGGCTGTTCGTTTGACTCATATTCCTACAGGATTTGTTGTTTCAAGCCAGGCGCAACGTTCTCAATTAAAAAATAGGGAACAAGCAATGAGTATGTTACGGGCAAAATTATATCAACTAGAAGTTGAGAAGAAAGAGCAAGAAGCTGCGGCTTTGCGAGGGGAACAGTTGGAAATTGGTTGGGGATCGCAAATTCGATCCTATGTGTTTCACCCGTATTCAATGGTTAAGGATCACCGAACTAACTATGAAGTGGGCAATACCCAGGCCGTGATGGATGGCGATATTGATGGGTTTATTGATGCCTATTTGCGCTTAAGTTTGTCCCATAAAGAAGACCCTGAGTTATAAATGAAATATATTTGTAATTAAATGTTAGATGAATTACAATAATCAAGTGATATAATAAATGGAGTCTTGCTTATGTTAAATAAAACTTGCTAGTGTTCAATCCATTATCATGTTAAGGCATTGGGCTAAAAAAGCTACGAGTGACTATTGAAAGATAGGGGAATGTTAAATGATTGAAATGAAAGATGTTATGAAGAAGTATTCAAATGGTACAACAGCGATCAGAAATATCTCCGTTAAAATTGAGCAAGGAGAGTTTGTCTATGTTGTCGGGCCAAGTGGTGCTGGGAAATCAACATTTATCAAATTAATGTATCGTGAAGAAAAGGCGACAAAAGGCATGTTGAATGTTGTCGGCTACGACTTAATTAAAATAAAGAACAAAAATGTTCCACTTTTACGTCGTGAAATTGGAATTGTGTTCCAAGATTACAAGTTACTGCCAAAGAAAACCATTTATGAAAATGTTGCTTATGCCATGCAAGTAATTGGCAAACGCCCTCGGGAAATTAAGCGTCGGGTTATGGAAGTGCTGGACTTGGTCGGTTTACGCCATAAAGTTCGTGTTTTTCCAAGTGAGTTATCTGGTGGTGAGCAACAACGTGTCGCAATTGCGAGAGCCATTGTCAACACGCCGAAAGTACTGATTGCTGATGAACCAACAGGAAACTTGGATCCAGAAAATTCATGGGAAATCATGAAATTATTGGATAAAATCAACACTCAAGGAACGACGGTTGTGATGGCAACACACAATAGTACCATCGTTAATACGATTCGTCATCGCGTTCTAGCAGTGGAAAATGGTCGGATTATTCGTGACCAGCATGAAGGGGAGTATGGCTACGATGATTAGAAATTTTTTCCGTCATGTAGGCGAGAGTTTAAAGAGTTTAAAACGGAATGGTTGGATGACTTTGGCATCAGTCAGCGCTGTGACGGTTACATTAGTTTTAGTTGGTGTGTTTTTATCAGTTATTCTAAATGTCTCTAAGTTAGCGAAAGATGTGGGCGACGCTGTCGATGTTTCTGTTTTCGTTGAAATCGGCACTAAAGAGCCAGAATTAAGCCAACTGGAAGATGAATTAAAAGCACTGCCTTCTGTTAAAAAGGTTAAGTTCTCCAGTAATCAAGATGAATACAAGCGTTTGGTGGAGACGATGGGAGACACTTGGAAGTTATTTAGTGGCGACGAAAACCCACTTTATGATGTGTTTGTTGTCAGTGCTGAGAGTCCCCAGGATATCAAAAAGGTCCAAAAGGCTGCTGAACAATTAAAGAATGTTGATCGCGCTGATTATGGTGGGGTTTCATCTGATAAGATTTTATCGATCTCTAAAGGCGTTCGTAAGTGGGGAATTTTAGCGACAGGATTATTGATTTTTGTTGCGGTGTTCTTGATTTCGAATACGATTAGAATCACGATTATTTCACGAAAACGTGAAATTCAAATCATGCGTCTAGTTGGAGCTAAAAATGGCTTTATCCGTTGGCCTTTCTTCTTTGAAGGGGCTTGGATCGGTGTTTTAGGTGCCGCTGTTCCGATTATTTTAATGACATTCGGTTACATGCAAGTTTATTATTTAGTTAATCCGAACCTAATTCGTTCAGGTTATTCGCTGTTGAGCCCAGATAGCATTGTGATGCAAGTTAATTTATTAATGTTGTTAATTGGTGTTTTAATCGGCTCTATCGGATCAATTCTCTCAATGAGACGTTTCCTAAAAATTTAATGAGAAAGCAATTGATGGTCGCTGTTGGCCTGTCAGTTGCTTTTTTTTGAAGAGTAGAATGGAGAGACTAGGGTGAATAAGTCAAGTTTGTGAAAATTCGTTCTTTTTACCATTGGAAAGAAAAGAGAGAATGATGGTCTCAACCTTTACATTTCCTCTTATTTTAGGTACTGTTAAATGGTAGTTATTTTACAGTGAGAGAAGTGATGTAATTGACTTATATTTTAAACAACATGACGACAGTTATCTTAATATTAAACGTTATTTTGGCTTTCGCTATTGTATTTCTAGAGAGAAAAGATACAGCTCAAACATGGGCTTGGTTACTAGTATTGACGTTTATTCCCATCTTAGGCTTTGTTTTATATATTTTTTTAGGCAGGGGTTTATCAAAAGAAAAAATATTTGATATGCGAATGCAAGAAAAAGTCGGCTTGGAAAAAATCCTGGCAAAACAAATATCTGATTTGGAAAACGGTGTTTTTCCTGTTCCTCATACGGAAACAGTGGACGCGGCTGAATTAATTTACATGATGTTAGTCTATGATGATGCGCTGTTTACGATTAACAACGACATTCAGCTGTTTACTGACGGTGAGGAGAAATTTGATTCTGTCATCAGAGATATCCGTGCTGCTGAAAATCACATACATGTTCAGTATTATATTTATCGAAATGATGACTTAGGCCAGCGCCTTAGAGATGAACTGATCACGGCAGCTAAGCGAGGTGTTAAGGTGAGAGTCTTGATCGATGCTTGGGGTTCTTGGCGAATCGGCAAAGGTTTTTTTCGGTCACTAATCGATGCTGGCGGTTCTGTGGAAGAGTTTTTTCCTTTATTTTTACCATATATTAACCCTCGATTACAATATCGCAATCATCGTAAAATATTAGTTGTCGATGGGAAAGTTGGCTATACAGGTGGTTTTAATGTAGGGGATGAGTACTTGGGAAAAGCCAAAAAATTTGGGTATTGGCGTGATAATCATTTACGAATCTATGGAGAGGCTGTCTATTCGCTACAAAGTCGTTTTTTAATGGATTGGAATTCTCAACACGATGCCAAAACCCATTTCCAACCAGATTTTTTTCCAGTCATTACGCCGACAGGTGAGCAAGATGTTCAAATCATTACAAGTGGTCCAGACTCAACTCATGAACAAATTAAAATGGTTTATCTTAAAATGATCAATATTGCTAAAAAAGAGATTCTAATTCAAACACCTTACTACATTCCTGACGAATCGATACATGAAGCGCTGCGATTGGCTCTGTTATCAGGAGTGACGGTTCATTTGCAAATACCTAATAAACCTGACCATATGATGGTCTATTGGGCAACGTACTCTTTTGCTGCTGAATTAATTGCGTTAGGGGCGACAATCGAAACGTATGAAGCAGGTTTTATGCATTCTAAAACGGTTATTATTGATGGAGAAGTGGTTTCAATTGGGTCTGCTAATTTCGATAATCGGTCATTTCGTTTAGATTTTGAAGTGAATGCCATTGTTTATGACATTCCATTGGCTCAAGAAGTAAGGAAAGCTTTTTTTGAAGATTCCAAACAATCAACAGTGTTGACGGCTGAAAAATATCACAATCGCGGGTTGGTCATTAAGTTCAAAGAAGGGCTGGCTCGACTGATTTCTCCGCTGCTTTAAGAAAAGCTGAACAAGGCGTTGCCGTTGCTATTATTGCTTTCCTTTGTTGTCCCTTAACTCTACCCATTAACTAGGGACACTATACTGCGTTCCGATCTCATCAATTGCTATACGCTGAATGAAGGTCGAAGAGCGCTTAGAGTTTGTTGAGATCGAAGCGTAGAGCTGCCTCTTAAAGCTGGATCGAAACGACGATATAGAGAAAGTTTCATACTTTCCTATAAAGAAAAAAGAAAAAGAGCATTCCGTTAGGAATACTCTTTTTCTTTTATAAGGGATGATAAATATTTTCTCTATGTTGGGTGATTATGGGGAATTAACCAACATGAGAATTAGAAACCATTAAAGAACAATTTAACCGATGTTTTTGGACTGTGTAAGTAAAGAACATTATTTAGTCACCACAGTAGGGATTGGGGAAGTTACTGTAATAGCTATATGAATACTCCATCAAACTAAATCGTCAAAAATAGATTTCGTACATATTATAGCATATTGTTATTATAAATTGTTAGAAAATTGTGATTTTTATTGATAAATAACTTTATATTTCAAATAAACACACGTTTATTATACAGAAGAGTAGTGATTTGCCCTTTGATAAAATAACGCTTTTTTTATTTGCGTTTTTGAATTAAAAATACTTGCTTTTTCTTCAGGGAACCTATATGTTTAATAAAGAGAAGTTGTCATCGAAAAATATGTTATTTGACCGTCGTCAGACTGTTAAATGAATGGCCTATTTTTCAGAACTTTTCGCTAAAATTAGGGAGGATCAAAAGTGAAAAAATTCTTACAACTCAGCTATATATTGCTTGCAGTTTTGGCGTTGTCGGCTTGTAAAATCGACCGAGGCGAATCTGTCATGGCAGTTGGTTCATCAGCAATGCAGCCTTTAGTTGAGGCGGCTGGCGAACAATATAGTGGAAAACATGTCGGAAAATTCATTAATGTTCAAGGCGGTGGTAGTGGGACTGGTTTGAGCCAAGTTCAATCGGGGGCGGTTGATATTGGTAATTCAGATCTATTTGCTGAAGAAAAATCAGGTATTGATGTGAGTCAACTTGTGGATCACAAAGTGGCTGTCGTAGGTACAACGCCAATCGTTAACAAAGAAGTCGGATTAACTAATATTTCGATGGATGATTTAAAGAAAGTCTTCACAGGGGAAATTACCAACTGGAAAGAAATTGGTGGTAGTGATTTAGAGGTTGTCCTTTTGAACCGCGCAACCGGAAGTGGGAGTCGTTATACTTTTGAGCACTGGGTTTTAGATGGTGAAACAGCTAAAAAAGCTCAAGAACAAGAATCAACAGGAATGGTGAGACAAATCGTCAGCACCACGCCAGGTGCGATTAGTTATGTGGCTTTTTCTTATGTCAATGAGGATGTTCATCCGTTAGCCATTGATAATGTTCAACCAACAGATGACAATGTGATGACGAATAAGTGGCCCATTTGGTCTTACCAACATATGTACACTAAAGGTGAGCCTACCGGCTTAACGAAAGAGTTCTTGGATTATATGTTCTCTCCAGAAGTGCAAGATGAAATTGTGCCACAGTTAGGATATATCCCTGTTTCGAGTATGGAAGTTGAGCGAGATGCTGAAGGTAACTTGTTAACTGACTAAAGGTATTCGAAGCCTTACGGTTACTAAAAATGAAAATTGAATAGAAAAATGATTTGTAAATAGTTTGAAAGTTACATGAATAGTAATGGGCAACAAGTAGATGGCGGTGATTATGACCATCGTCCGTGATGCTTAGTTCAACTCACTAGGAGGGTACGTCTTGGAAGATGTCCGAAGTAATTTATTAAAAAAATCCAAAAAAGCAAAGTTGGAACAAGTTGGGAAGACCATCAGTTTCCTTTGTATCACGTTTATTGTACTAGTCGTTGTTGCTATTTTTTATTTTGTTGCTAGCAAGGGATTAGCGACATTTTTTAAAGATGGCATTAATGTTTTTGATTTTTTGTTTGGAACTGATTGGAGTCCTGGAAATGTCGGGGAGAATGGTAAACCATTAGTTGGGGCTTTGCCAATGATAGTTGGTTCGTTTGTTGTGACGTTATTATCAGCGTTGGTCGCAACACCGTTTGCTATCGGAGCAGCGGTGTTTATGACGGAAATCTCCCCCAAATTAGGGACCAAGGTTTTACAGCCGGTCATTGAGTTATTAGTCGGTATTCCTTCAGTGGTTTATGGGTTTATCGGTTTGTCAGTCATTGTTCCAGCTGTTCGTTCTGTTTTTGGTGGCAGTGGTTTCGGTATTTTGGCCGGGACGTTTGTTTTATTCGTTATGATTTTGCCGACGGTTACGTCAATGACAACAGATGCCTTGAAAGCTGTCCCTCGTCACTATCGCGAGGCGTCCCTAGCCTTGGGTGCCACTCGTTGGCAAACCATTTATAAAGTCGTGCTACGCTCGGCTGTGCCGGGGATTCTAACAGCTGTCGTTTTCGGCATGGCTCGTGCTTTTGGTGAAGCTTTAGCGATTCAGATGGTTATCGGTAATGCGGCTTTAATGCCAACAAGCTTAACAACGCCAGCGTCAACTCTGACGAGTATTTTGACGATGGGAATCGGAAATACCATTATGGGGACGTTGGAAAACAATGTTTTGTGGTCCTTAGCATTAATTCTTTTAACGATGTCACTTTTGTTTAACATTTTAATTCGCTTCATCGGCAAGAAAGGAGCAATTAAATAATGACTCCAAAAAAAGCAGATAAAATCGCAACAGGCGTTCTCTATGCCATTTCGGGTATCATCGTGTTGATTCTCGCCAGTCTCTTGATTTATATTCTCGCTCGAGGGTTACCGCATATCAGCTGGGAATTTTTGACAGCACGCTCAAAAACCTTTCAAGTAGGAGGCGGAATTGGCATTCAATTGTTTAATTCCTTTTACCTATTGTTAATTACAATGGTCATCAGTATTCCGATTTCTTTAGGAGCGGGTATTTATTTATCAGAGTATGCTAAAAAGAATTGGTTAACTGATTTAATTAGAACGGCTATTGAGATTTTAAGTTCATTGCCTTCTGTCGTCGTTGGTTTATTTGGTTTCCTTGTTTTTGTGGTACAAGCAGGTCTTGGTTTCTCGATTATTTCTGGCGCCTTAGCCTTAACTTTTTTTAATTTACCTTTGTTGACTCGTAATGTAGAAGAATCGCTTAAAGCTGTTCATTTTACGCAACGAGAAGCTGGCTTGGCATTAGGCTTGTCTCGTTGGGAAACCGTGATTAGAGTGGTAGTACCTGAAGCGTTACCGGGAATTTTGACGGGAATTATTTTGGGGGCAGGTCGGATTTTTGGTGAAGCGGCTGCGTTGATTTATACTGCCGGGCAAAGTGCACCGGCCTTGGATTTCTCAAACTGGAACCCAATGAGTATTTCCAGTCCATTAAATATTTTCCGACAAGCAGAAACGCTAGCAGTCCACATCTGGAAGGTTAATAGTGAAGGAACGATGCCTGATGGTGTTCAAGTTTCGGCGGGAGCTTCAGCTGTCTTGATCATCGCAGTATTAATGTTCAACTTGATTGCTCGATTTTTAGGCAAAAGACTTCACAAAAAAATTACGTCAGCATAGTTAGTGAGTTAACTATATCAATTATGAGATTCATACCCTTGGTTTAAG
Source organism: Vagococcus allomyrinae (assembly GCF_017829975.1). Classification (GTDB taxonomy): domain Bacteria; phylum Bacillota; class Bacilli; order Lactobacillales; family Vagococcaceae; genus Vagococcus_D; species Vagococcus_D allomyrinae. The sequence continues at coordinate 65,460 of NZ_JAEEGA010000015.1, forward strand.
AAGAGTTGGGATCATGTTGGTCAGTCTGAACTGTCCAACCAATCTCTCAATTCATCTATTTTGACCAAAAGAGGATCAATCAGATAGATCTTTGACAGACGTCTGTATAGTTTTTCAATAAGGAGCTTATATCATGAAAGAGTATGATTTAAACGACACACACATTACAAAGTTTAACCCTAAAGTACAAGATATCGCCTTGACGACTAATGATCTTCATGTTTGGTACGGTCAAAATGAAGCGATTAAAGGGGTTTCGCTGGAGTTTGAAAAAAATAAAATTACGTCTCTTATCGGGCCATCAGGCTGTGGTAAGTCCACGTACTTGCGTTCACTGAACCGCATGAACGATGAAATTGCTGGCACTAAAGTAACGGGTGAGATTATGTATGAGCAGACCAATATTAACTCAAAACAAATCGACGTTTATGAAATGCGTAAGCACATTGGCATGGTGTTTCAGCGGCCAAATCCTTTTAGTAAGTCAATTTATGGCAATATCACCTTTGCCCTTAAACAACATGGTTTGCATGATAAAAAACAATTAGATGAAATTGTTGAGACTAGTCTAAAGCAGGCGGCTCTTTGGGACCAAGTAAAGGATAATTTGGATAAAAGTGCTCATGCTTTGTCTGGGGGCCAACAGCAACGACTTTGTATTGCTCGAGCAATTGCTTTGAAACCAGATGTATTGCTCTTAGATGAGCCCGCAAGTGCCTTAGATCCTATTTCCACTAGTAAGGTGGAAGAAACTTTGGTTAATTTAAAAGAAAACTACACAATTGCGATTGTGACACACAATATGCAACAAGCCGCTCGGATTAGCGACTATACAGCATTTTTCTACATGGGGAAAGTTTTAGAGTACGATCAAACGGCTAAAATATTTACCCGTCCGAAAATTCAAGCAACTGATGACTATGTCTCAGGACACTTTGGTTAAGGAGACGACTATGACGATAATTGAATCGAAACAGCTGCATTTGTTTTATGGTAAAAAAGAGGCGTTAAAAGGGATTGATATGAGCTTCGAAAAGGGTGAAATTACCGCCTTAATCGGACCGTCAGGCTGTGGTAAGTCGACCTATTTGAGAACGTTAAATCGAATGAATGATTTGATTCCAGATGTGACAATTACTGGAAATGTGTTATTTAAAGAGAAGAACATTTATAGCCCAAAAACTGATACTGTGGAGTTGCGCAAGCAAATAGGAATGGTTTTTCAACAGCCCAATCCTTTTCCCTTTTCAGTCTATGAAAACGTGATTTATGGCTTGAGATTAGCTGGTAATGTGGATAAACAAGCCTTGGACGAGGCCGTTGAAAGTAGCTTGAAGGCTGCCGCCGTCTGGGATGATGTGAAAGATAAGTTGAACAAAAGCGCTCTTTCCTTGTCTGGTGGACAGCAACAGCGAGTCTGTATTGCTAGAGTGTTGGCGGTTAAACCCGAGATCATCTTACTAGATGAGCCGACTAGTGCATTGGATCCTGTTTCAAGCGGGAAAATTGAAAACATGTTGTTTGAGTTGAAAGAACATTATACAATGATAATGGTGACGCACAATATGCAACAAGCGTCGAGAATATCAGATAAAACTGCCTTCTTTTTGAATGGTGATCTTATAGAGTACGATAAGACTAAGAAAATATTTTTGAATCCATCCAAACAAGAAACAGAAGACTATATTACCGGTAAATTCGGGTAGGGAGGAGTAGCATTATGTTACGGACACAATTTGAAGAAGATTTACAAAACTTACACACTCAATTTTCAACTATGGCCCAAGAAGTGAGTGATGCTGTATACAAATCAGTGAAGGCCTTTATTAAACATGATAAAGAAATTGCTTATAATGTGATTGAAAATGATGTGAAAATTAATGAATTAGAAGTTCAATTAGAGAAAAAGAGTCTTGAGATGATTGCGTTGCAACAGCCTGTCACAACGGATTTGCGAATTATCATTACAGTTATGAAGGCAAGTTCTGATTTGGAAAGAATGGGTGACCATGCTGTGTCGATTGCTAAGTCAACCATCCGTGTTAAAGGGAATGAGCGCATTTTAGAAGTTGAAGAAAAAATCTCAGATATGGCTGATGCAGTTAAGATCATGGTTGATAGTGTCAAAGATGCTTATATCAATGGTGACTTGGAACAGGCGAAAGCAATTGCTCAAAGTGATACCAAAGTGAATGACTATTTTAATGAAATTTACGACATGTGTATCAAAGAGATGAAAGAGAATCCAGAAACGGTTGTTGGCGGCACTGATTATTTGCAAGTTGCTGGTTTTCTTGAGCGAATTGGTGATTATGTAACCAATATTTGCGAATGGATTGTTTACTTGAAGACAGGTAAAATTTTAGAATTGAATTCCAATCGCGATGATTTAATCAGTTAGACAAAACCTAAGAAAGAGCAGATTGAGCCCCAATTTGCTCTTTTTTCTTGTACTCTTTGGTTGTTTCGGTTATACTGTATTTTCGACCGCTTGGTATTTCACAAAGTTAGAAGCGGAATAAATGTCAATCTTTGGGTGAATTATGATGGAATATTGACACTCGTTTCGGTTTATTTTGTATTATACTAGGGTTAATCCTCAGACAAGAATTTTACCTATAAAAACCTGTCATAATGTTAATCGATAGGTAAAAACTTGTAATAGAACTGTAATTTTGTATCTTGGCATTTTATGTTATAGTCTTATAGTAGGAAAAAATAATAAAGAGGTATACTAATTATATGAAGAATAAATATATCACACTTTTATCAGTACTGGTTATCGGCGCCTCTTCACCATTAATGGCTGCCGCTGATACGATTGACAATGAGATTAATAATGCAACAAATAAAATAGAAACACTTAAGGGGCAAAAGGCTGAAGCTGAAGCCACTCTTGAGGCCTTAAATACTGAAGTTGCTAATCTTGAAGCACAAGTTCAAGAGACTTTAGATAAAAAAGGAGAGCTTGAACAAGAATTAAATAACTTAAACACTGAAATTACTAAATTGGAACATGCCATTGAGAAGCGGACGGTCAAAATTAAAGAGCAAGCTCGTTCGGCTCAAGTTAATACGTCTAGCAATAGCTACTTAAACGTTGTGTTAGAGTCAGACAGTATTTCTGACGCCATTACACGTTCGTGGGCTTATTCCAAACTGGTTTCAGCTAATAACGATATTATGACAGCTCAACAAGAAGACAAACAAGAATTAGCTGATAAAAAAGTTGTGGTTGACGGGAAAATTGTTGAAGTTAATGCTCTTACGGAACAATTGAAAGTTAAGCAAGAAGAAATGACCGCTAAACAATACGATCAAGCCATTTTAGCTAAAGAAGTTGCGGCTAGTTTAACGACAGAAGAGTCTAAAAAAGCTAGTTTGTTAAAAGAAAAAGAAGAGGCTGAAAAGCGTAAAGCCGAAGCCGAACGTCTAGCGAAAGAACAGGCTAAAAAAGAAGCTGAGGCAGCAGCGAAATTGGCAGCTGAACAGAAGAAACGTGAGGAAGAAGCAGCTAAAACAAACGTTGCGATTGCTCAAGAGATAAGTACGATCAACACACAAGTAATGCCAGATGATACAGAAAATCAACCGACGAACCGTCCGACTCAAGGCTCTGGTGATTTCCAACATCCACTGCCAAGTCTAATTATGACTAGTGGTTATGGGAATCGTCCTGATCCAAATGGTGTGTCAGGAAATGGTCATGACGGTATTGATTTTGCTGGAAACTTGAATGATCCAGTTTATGCAAGCCGTGGTGGTACAGTCGTATCATCTGGATTTGATGGTAGTGCAGGGAACTACGTTATTATTCAACATGATAATGGCTACTTCACTTACTATTTACACTTAAATTCAATTTCAGTTTCAGGTGGGACTGTCGGTGCTGGCCAAGTGGTTGGTCTGATGGGAACAACTGGTAACTCAACTGGGGTCCATTTACATTTTGGTATTGCGACCACAGGTTCTTGGTCAGGTTTTGTTGATCCAGGTCCATACTTAGGTCTTTACTAATTCAACTTAATTATAGAAGAAGTTATCATTGCGATAGCTTCTTTTTTTTCAGAATTTTTTTAGAAGAATACCCTAAATAGAGAATTATTCGTAGCTAGTAGCCAAAAAATTGTGAAACATCTGTGAATTAAGTGATGAGGATTGAGACTGGCGGTAATCTGAGGTACACTAATCATAAGGAAACTGATGCAAAGGAGGGCCGTCGGGACGATTTAAGTTTGACGATTGTTCTTGGTCTTAAGAGGACGTAAGACTATCAAATGAAGAATAAATCCATCTTAAGTCCTATGACAATTGAAGCGAAACAAGGCATAATAAGTATGTAAGAAGGAATACTTCTTTTATATGAAGGTAATTAGCTAAGGAGGCTATATAGTTATGAAAGAAAGAGAACGCGTATTTGAATTAGTTAAACAAGGTATTATCACTACTGAAGAGGCTTTGGTCTTGTTAGAAAATATGGCAACTGAAAAAGACGAAAAGATTGTCAAAAAAGAAGCCCAGGACGTCAAAAAAGGTCCAACCAAAACAAGTACAGAGAGCCCTGAAGACAAACCGTTTGATGAAAGTGATCTATTTGGTCCCGAAAAAGATTTAGAAGAGGCCGAAGAAGAAGCCTTTCAAAAATTTGCTGCCAATGAGGCTGAAGATCGTCAACGTCTTGAAAAGATTTTAGATGAATTGGCAACAGAAGCAAATAAAACATCTGCTGAGCTAGATGAAGTAAATGTTGAGATTCAAGGAATTGAAGCCGAAATTAAAGAAAAAGAAGAACAATTAATGGTTCTTAATACAATTGAAGAACTGGATGAGTTAGCTGAAGATAAAGTGGCTGAACGTACTAAGATCGAAGAAGAATTAAGCGATCTAAATGCTAATAAAACTCAACTAGAAGTTGAAAAAGAAGCGTTTGAAGAGAAATTGAAAACCATTCGTAAAGAACAAAAAGAAGGTACTCGCGAACAATGGTCTAAGAAATTTGAAATTCCTAGTGATTGGGAAGAATCATTTACTGACTTTGGTCAAAAAATGGGTGAGGCTGGCACGCAGTTTGGTCGTAAGATGGGCGAAGCTGGCAACCAACTTGGACGTTTCTTTAAAGATACCATTAAAACAGTGACGGAAACAGTCAATGATAACGTGGATTGGAAAGACATTAACATTAAAGTTCCAGGTGTTGCGACTAACAGTTTCCAACATGAATTTTATTATCCTGAAACAGCGGCATCTTTAATTGATGTTAAAGTTGCTAATGGTGAAGTAACCTTTAGTACATGGGAATCAGCAGACTTAAAAGTGGTGGCTGACATCAAATTGTACGGGAAAATGGATGCGGACACGCCTTTTGAAGCGTTCTTAGAAAGAAGTCAAATTGATGTAGATGATGAAACGATCTCCTTCCAAATTCCAAATAAGAGAATTCGTGCAGATTTACATTTCTATTTACCAACACGGGTCTATGATCACATTTCAGTTAAACTATTGAATGGTGATGTTAATGTGGAAACTTTAGAAGCGAAAGATGTGTTTATGAAGAGCACAAATGGCGATATGACCTTTAAGAATTTAACTGCTACAATGTTAGAAGTTGAAGGGGTCAATGGCGATGTTACAGTGAGTGATAGTGATATCATGGACTTCTTAGCGGAATCTGTTAATGGTGATTTTGTGGTTCAATCTAAAATTGAAAATGCGAATATCTCCAATGTTAACGGCGATATCAAGGTGACAGCGCAAAAAGAAAACTTGAAAAAGATTGAAGCTAAAGTGGTTAACGGGGCGATTAAAGTGGCCATACCAAAAGAAGTTGGCATCGAAGCTCTTGCAAAAACTAGTTTAGGTAGTATTAAAAATCGGATTGGTGAATTTGAAGTGATCCGTGAGAAAAAAGAAAAAACCAATCAAATGTTACAATTCCGTCGTTATAATGAGGAGCAAACAGTCTACATTCGTTTGAGTACCACAACAGGTAGTGTTTACTTGAAAGACGCAGATCAGTAATAACAAGTATTAAACAGATAGGTACGGAAGAAGCATTAGCTTCTTCTGGTACCTAAGCTGAAAGATAATGTCAGAAGAGGTGAGAGAGATATGAAAAAGAAATTAACTAAATCAAGAAATAACGTTGTCGTCTCTGGTGTGCTAGGTGGTATCAGTGAGTTTATCGGTATTGACCCGACAATCATTCGTGTTGTATACATCATACTATCGCTGTTCACAGCAGGATTTCCAGGTTTCATGTTATATATTGTTTTAATGATTATTATGCCGAGCGATCGCAGTAATGCGAATAGCTATAATGGGCCTTATAATCAAAATCAACAAAATCGCGATCGCTATCAGAGCTATCACGGTTACGGTAAGGAGCAAAAAGCTACAAAACGTAAAGAAGCTGAAAAAGTGAGCGATGATGATTGGAGCGATTTCTAATGTCGTATTTTCAACGTTTAATTGTTAATACGTTGACATTTATCTCACTCTCAGTCTTGCTACCTGACGATATGTTTCATGTTAATAGTTTTTTGATAGCGGTGATGGCAAGTTTTATTTTATCGATTTTAAATGGTTTTGTTAAACCGATATTATTACTGCTGTCACTGCCAATCACGATTATTACCCTCGGATTATTCAGTTTTGTCATTAATGCGTTGATGCTGACAATGACCTCTAACCTGATTGGTCAATCAAATTTTGGTTTTTCCAGTTTCTGGACAGCTATTTTGGTGGCGATGATTATGTCATTTGTCAATTCGGTGGTAATTAATCATAATACATCAGATCGTTATGAATAAGCTTGAAAGAAAAAAATTAGCTTGAGAACGCCTAGATTCCATTTGGAAAGAGGGCGTTCTTTTTTGTTGGAGAGATTATCGAGTGCCAGTTGACAGTTAACACCATTTTGTGGAACAACAAAATGGTCAGGAAGAATTGGCCAATTTAGTAGGCGTTCGGCGAGAGACAATTCTGCGATTAGTAAAAGGCGCAAGCCATCGTTGTAATTAGCCGTCGCTATCTTACGTGTTGTCAAGACACCGATCGAAGAATTGTTTATTTTTCCTGAATAATATCAGTTCTTGGACTTGTATTTCCAGAGATAATATTTTATAATTGGACTATACCAAATAGCAGAATGGAGAAGTCAATGATGAATATTATCGCAGTTAAGGACCAAGTAGAAGGTGGAAAAAAAGCTTTCGAATTAATCCGTCAAGGAATTGAAGGAAATAACGCCCGTGTGTTAGGGTTAGCAACAGGAAGTACCCCTGTGACTTTATATGAAGAGATGGTGAAAAGTGATTTAGATTGTAGTCATTTAATCGCGATTAACTTAGATGAATACGTTGGCTTAAAGGAGACAGACAGTCAAAGCTACCGGACATTTATGAATGAGCATTTATTTAATGCTAAACCGTTCAAAGAATCTTATGTACCAGACGGTATGGCGGCAGATGCAGATGCTGAGTGCGCTCGCTATGATCAAATCATTGCGAACAATCCAATTGACATTCAAGTGTTAGGTATTGGAACTAATGGTCATATTGGGTTTAATGAACCTGGTGCGCCCTTTGATTCAACCACTCGCAAAGTTGATTTGGTAGAGTCTACGATTGAATCAAATAAACGTTTCTTTGAGAAAAAAGAGGATGTGCCAACGCAAGCTTATTCAATGGGGATCGGCTCAATTTTAAAAGCTAAAGAGATCATTCTAATTGCTTATGGTGAAGCTAAGGCTGACGCACTTAAAGGAATGATTGAGGGACCTAAAACCGAAGATTGTCCTGCCAGCGCGTTACAAGATCATGCTAATATTTACGTAATTGCTGATGAAGCAGCCTTGTCAAAATTATCTAAATAACTTTCTTAAGACTTTCTTACTTATCATCTTAGATGAGTAAGAGAGTTTTTTTGTCATGAGATCAGCTCTTGACAACTCGTCATTGTTTTTATTACTGATGACGTAACAAAGACGGTTTGTCCTTGATGAGGGCTTAAATCGGAAGGGCAATAAGAATTAACCGTAATTAAAAGAGGAGAGAAATGGTATTGTCGAAATATTCGGAAAACACTTGTTTATCATTTAACAAACCTTTATTATGAAATAGAATCGTTATTTTACAAGCACAGAAAGGCGGATTAGAATGGGGGTAACGGTAGTAGAGGTTTATATCTTTAATTTTTTTAGTTCTTTCATAGAAATAGGGCCAGTGGCTGCTCTGGCGTTTTTTACCCTTAGAGAAAAATATTCGTGGCGATGCAAATTGGGCTTAATTCTTTTGCTTAGCCTTAGTTATTGGTTAATCAATTCATTATTAACAGATATTTCACTCCCTTCAATGTCTTTCCGAAGTCAGTTATTAGCAGAGGTCTTATTTTTCGTAGTTCAAGTTATCTTGTGTCGAATATTTATTCGAAAGCCTGCAATGACTTATTTGGGACTTGTTAGTTTTTATAAGGTGTTTTTTCATATGGTGGGAGGTATAGTAGCCATTATCAGAGTAATATATTTAAGGGACTTAAGCACCCTTTCTGCTGAAGTAATCTGTATTGCGATTTACGGCTTGATAGCGATGGTGGTAATCATCATATTGGTATGGCATCAGCCTGGTTTTTTATTAAAGGTTTATGATGTGTTTCAAATGAAATCGATGATTTTTTTTACGGTATTAGGAGTGACTAGTTATGCATTACTGCCGATAATCGTTGACGATGTATTGCAACAGTATTTGGAGCTCGAGCCTAGTGTAAGTCTAATTGTTATCAACGTCTATTTGTTTTTAATTGCTGTATCTCTTTATTCATTGGTCAATTTATTTGCTAATAGCCTGAGCCAGAAGCAGATTCTAAAAGACCACCACATGACGATTTTACAACAAGAGATGTATATTAAACGATTAGAAAGTATTCAAAAAGAGATGCGGTTATTACGCCATGATTATAAGAATATCTTAGCTAGTGCTTATTTGGATGAGTCAGGTGTTAACCTTGAGGAAGGTCAATTATACCTCAACGAGAAGTTGGCAAGTTTCGATCAGAATATTGTTGATAATATTCGCTTGTTAAATCAATTATCCGCAATTGAACTAATAGACATCCGCAGCTTTATCTTAGGTAAAATTGATGAGTTGGCAACCAATCAAATTGCGTTTAATTTGGAAGTTCATTCTCCAGTGTCAGTTTGCCCAGTTAATGTGGCGGATTTAATGCGATGTTTGGACTTGTTAATGACTGAAGCAGTTAGGGAAATCACTCAGTTAGAAAAACCTAAAATAGATTTGGTGATATTGCAAGAAGCTAAGGTGTTGACTATTATTGTGAAATATCAAACGATTGAAGGGAGTCAATCTAAGATGCCTCAAGAGTATGATCAAATAATAAAAAAGTACCACAAAGCGGTAAGGCGTACCTTGTTTGAGGAAGGGAAGCTGCTCCAAGTATTGAAATTGAGTTAACTAAAATAATTTATGGATAGGAGAGCTAAAATGGGGGTGTCGTTAGGCGAACTGTTTATATTAAATCTTATATCAAGTATTTGCCAATTTATGCCATTAGTTTTTTTACTATCACACCTAATGGGGGAGAGATTGTCAATAAAAAAAGCTCTTTCGTTAATATGTGTCATGTCATGTGGACTTGCTCTATTGTGGAGCTTGTTAACAGATCTGCGTTATCCGGTGATTACGATAACTCGGCTATTTTTGATGATTGTGTTAGAACCAGTGGTTTATATAGTGGTATTGCGTCGTTACTTTAAGCAAGGAATTACTCGAATTTATGGAATCATCTGCATGCTTCTAATTTTTTTCTCTATCCTTGATAATATTACCGGGACAATTAGAGTGACGGCGTTGAATGACCTTGGGAATATAGCTGCTTCAATCCTTTTATTGGGGCCACAATGTTTAATGGCGTGTTTGATGGCAGTGGTTCTTGTTAAAAAGTTTCCCTCTTTTTTAAGAAAAGTTAAATTGGTTAGTGAAAGTAGTGCGATCTATATTGGGTCTATTATAGCTTATTATGTTTATACCCAAATCCCACCATTTCTACATTTTTATTTAACGGATGTTCTGATGTGGAGCGAAATTACGTCAAGAATAGTTTTGTATACTTATAATGTCAGTTTTTACGTGGTGCTGATCATGTTAATGACAGGATTCTCTAATACTCATTATCAAAAGAAACAACTAATTTCTCATGAAATGACCATATTACAACAAGAAGTCTACGTAAAAAAATTAGAAAGTATTCAAAAAGAGATGAGGTTGTTGCAGCACGACTATCAAAATATTTTAACTGCTACTTACTTTACATCTGGCAACTCAGAAATGAAAGATAAACTAGGCGCGAGTTTGAAGCAAGCTGATGAAGGGCTGGTTAATGCGCTTAAAGAAGAAACTCAGCTAACGGACATTAGAATTATGGAAATTCGTGGCATCGTTTTAAGCAAGTTATTAGAAATGGAAAAACGGAATATTGAATTTAGTTTGGTGGTTAATGCTCCAATTCAACATTGTGATATTCAGATAACCGATTTAGTCCGTTGTTTGGGGATATTGCTTGATAATGCTATAGAGGCCGTTGAAGATACGCCACAGCCGATGATTGACTTGCGTTTAAATCAGGCTGACGACGGGCTGTTGATTGTGGTGCAGAACGCGTTGAATCACACCGTTCCGACTGACGAAATCTGGCAAACGGGGTATTCGACAAAAGGAGAAAATCGCGGATTAGGGTTGACTAGTTATCAAAACATTGTTGATAAGTATCAGAATGTTATAAAGAAAACGAGGATTGAAAACAATTACTTTACGCAAATTATGAAAATAGCCTCCTAGAACCGAATTCTTCAAACGTAGACTAAGAAGGCATTGGTATTCGCCGTAACGTGGACTATGCCGGTGAAGTCTTGAACCGATAAATAGTGATAGGAGGAAAACGGCTGAGCGACTTTTTAAGCGCTCAGTTTTTGATTGGAAATTATACGGCCAAAAGGGGGTGAAATGATTGTGACTTGAATAATGTTAAAAAATGTTTTATAATGAATTTACTAAATAATTTACCAGGAGGTTTACTAAAATGTTGAACAGATTGAAAGCAGCATTTAAGGAAACATTTGAAGCAACCAGTGAAGGCGCTTTTTTTGCCCCAGGACGAATTAACTTAATTGGGGAACACACTGATTACAACGGAGGTAATGTTTTTCCTTGTTCGATTTCTATGGGGACATATGGCATAGTACGGAAACGTGAGGATCGTTTGGTTCGTTTATTCTCAGAGAATATACCTGAGAAAGGGATTATTCAATTTAGTTTAGACGAATTAGCTTACAATAAAGAGGATAACTGGGCCAATTACCCTAAGGGAATGATAAAGTATCTTCAAGAAGCTGGCTATTCTATTGACTCCGGTTTTGATGTTTATTACTATGGAAATATACCGAACGGAGCGGGCCTATCTTCATCAGCCTCAATCGAACTATTAACAGGTGTGATTGTTCGTGACTTGATGAAACTGGACATGGAAATGTTAGAACTAGTCAAGATTGGTAAGCAGGTTGAAAATGAATTTATCGGTGTCAATTCTGGTATTATGGATCAGTTTGCAATTGGCATGGGACAAAAAGACATGGCAATTTTACTTGATACTAACACCCTGATTTATGAGATGGTGCCAGTCAAATTAGGAGAATATGTGATTGCCATTATGAACACCAATAAACGTCGTGAATTAGCGGATTCAAAATATAATGAGCGTCGAAGTGAATGTGAAGAGGCCTTGGCTCGCTTGCAAAAAGGTTTAGCTATTCAAGCCTTAGGGGAGTTAGACAATCAAACGTTTGAAGCGCATACTGATTTAATCGGGGATCCAACCTTAATTAAGCGTGCCCGTCATGCAGTTACAGAAAATCAACGCACGCTGAAAGCGAAAGCGGCTTTAGAGGCCAATCGTCTAGAAGAGTTTGGCTTATTGCTCAATGCTTCTCATGAGTCTTTAGCCCATGATTATGAAGTGACAGGTCTTGAACTGGATACGTTGGTTTATGCCGCTCAAAAACAGCCAGGTGTCTTAGGAGCTCGTATGACAGGTGCTGGTTTTGGGGGCTGTAGTATTGCCTTGGTTAAAGAGAGTGAGTTGGACAATTTTATTCATGAAGTTGGCAAAGTGTATGAAGAAGCGATCGGTTATCAAGCAGATTTTTATAAAGCATTGATTCACAATGGTGCTGGAAAACTGTCATAGTTATTTGGCAATTAATTTGGTAGAATGAATGAGGAAATAAGAAGTTTCTTATTGAATAAAATGACTGATACATAGAAAGTGGGATATTAATGACAATTTTGGTATTAGGTGGAGCCGGTTATATCGGCTCTCATGCTGTGGATCAATTAATTGAAAAAGACTACGATGTGGTGGTAATCGATAATTTGTTGACAGGTCATAAAACGGCTATTCATCCCAAGGCGCGTTTTTATGAAGGGGATATCCGTGATAAGGCATTTATGCAAGAGGTTTTTACCAAGGAAACCATCGAGGGGGTCATCCATTTTGCGGCCAGTTCTCTGGTGGGAGAATCTGTGGAAAATCCCTTAAAATATTTTAACAACAATGTTTATGGGACACAAATATTACTTGAAGTCATGGCTGAATTTGCTGTTAAAAAAATCGTCTTCTCGTCTTCTGCCGCGACTTATGGTGAAACCAAAGAGAATCCGATCAAAGAAACAACACCGACCAATCCGGAAAGTCCCTATGGCGAAACTAAACTGATGATGGAAAAGATGATGAAGTGGACAGATCTGGCTCATGGTATTAAATATGTTGCCTTACGCTATTTTAATGTAGCGGGTGCTAAGCTCGATGGCAGTATCGGTGAGGACCATCAACCAGAAACTCATTTGGTGCCGATTATTTTACAGACGGCTTTGGGTCAACGGACGGAAATCACCGTTTTTGGTGAAGATTATGATACACCAGATGGGACCAATATTCGCGACTATGTTCATGTAGTCGATCTATGTAACGCTCATATTTTAGCCTTGGAATATTTAGCTAAAGAAGAGACGAGCAATATCTTCAATTTAGGTAGCAGTGAAGGCTTTTCTGTTAAACAGATGATTGAAGCGGCTCGTAAAGTGACTGGTAAAGCAATTCCTGCTAAAATTGGCCCCCGTCGTGCAGGTGATCCTGCCAGCTTGGTTGCATCAGCTGCTAAAGCTCACGAGCTATTGGGCTGGGAGCCTGTTTACACCAATGTAGATACCATTTTTGAATCTGCCTGGAACTGGCATCAAGCCCATCCAGTTGGGTACGGTGACTAGGAAGGGGAGAGTCGATTGTCTGTTAGTCAATTAGTTGAAGAATACACAACGCTTGCCATTCGTTCTGGTGGCTGGATGGAAATGGATCGTCTATACTTACGGAATCGTTTGTTAAGTTTAATTGGTGAAAGTGAATTTTTAGGAGCGGAATCAGTTGAACCAAGGTCAGGATTAGCATTGTTGGACGGCTTGGTAGAGATCGGCATTAACAACCGCGTAACTGGTCGGTCTATTCCTGAACGGGATATCTTAGAAAGTAAGATTGGCGATTTATTAACGCCACCGCCTTCTGTTATGAATGCATTATTTGCTGAGCGCTATGATAAAAACCCGGTGGATGCAACGGATTATTTTTTTGAGATTAGTCGCCAAAACAATTACATTAAGACGCGAGAAATTGCTAATAATATCGTCTTTCCTGTTAAAACAGAGTACGGTGAATTAGAAATTACGATTAACTTGTCCAAACCTGAAAAGGATCCAAAACAGATTGCATTGGAGAAAACTGCTCCACCAGCTAAGTATCCAAAATGTTTGCTTTGTATGGAAAATGAAGGTTACGAGGGGCGGTTGAATTATCCGGCGCGAACTAATCATCGATTGATTCGCATGAATCTTAATGGCGAAAGCTGGGGATTACAATATTCACCTTATGCTTATTACAATGAACACTGTATCTTCTTAGCAGAAGAGCATCGGCCAATGGCCATTAGTCAAGAGACTTTTAAGCGTTTGTTGAGCATTGTGGAGATATTTCCTCACTATTTTGTAGGTTCCAATGCTGATTTACCGATAGTAGGTGGGTCGATTTTGTCTCATGACCATTACCAAGGAGGGCGTCATACGTTTGCAATGGCCAAAGCGCCGATTGAAACGGCGATTGATTTGCCACTTTTCAAAGAGGTCAGTGGCGGCATCGTTAAGTGGCCGATGTCTGTAATCCGTTTGCAAAGTAAAAATCAACAACAATTGATTCAAGCGTCTTATTATATTTTAGAGCAGTGGAAACAGTATTCTGATGTAAGTCTAGAAATTCAGGCTTTGTCAGCTGATGGGACGCCTCATCATACGATTACCCCGATAGCACGTCGAGTGGCTGATTTATACGAAATGGATTTAGTTTTGCGGGATAATAATGTCTCTGAAGAGCATCCTGAAGGTATTTTTCATCCTCATCGCGATGTTCAGCATATCAAAAAAGAAAATATTGGGCTAATTGAAGTCATGGGATTAGCAGTTTTACCACCACGGCTTAAAGATGAGCTATTGGAAGTGGAACGTTATCTATTAGGCTTGGATAATGAAATAGCTGATTATCATTTAGCGTGGGCAGAAGACTTAAAAAAACGTTTGCTGATTAAAGAAGAAACCGTGCATCAACAAGTTCAAGAGGAAGTGGGCTTAATATTCGCACGAGTGTTAGAAGATGCGGGCGTCTTCAAGCGAGATCAAGCCGGTCAAGCTGGTTTTCGTAAATTTACTGACGGATTGTAAGATAAGTTGAAATGGAGAGGGTGAGTAAAATAGCGACAATCAAAGATATAGCGGAGCGTGCCAAAGTCTCACCCGCTACAGTTTCTCGTGTCTTGAACTATGATAGTGAACTTTCTGTTAGTGATGGAACTAAAAAGCGGATTTTTGAGGCAGCCGAGGCATTGGATTACACCAAGCATAAACGTCAACCTAAGTTGTATTCAGGCAGATTGGCGTTGATTCAATGGTATGATGACCAAGAAGAACTGGAAGATTTGTATTACTTGGCAGTTCGAATGGGGATTGAGAAAAAAGCCACCGAGCTAGGAATTGAGATTTTGAAAGTAACACTGGATTCTTTGACGGAGGTTCAAGAGGCAGACGGTTTATTGGCCCTGGGTAAATTCTCATCTAAAGAGGTTACCCTTTTTGGTAAACAAACAGATAAATTGTTGTTTGTTGATTTTGATGCTATGGGGTACGGGTTTGATTCATTGGTTGTCGATTTTAACCAAGGGGTTACAGCCGCAATCGATTTACTACTGTCTGAGGGACATCGCCAGATTGGCATTTTATCAGGTGTTGAGCGAACGAAGTCGGAAAATGAAACCATTCCTGATAAACGATTAGCTCATTTTCGTGAAAGATTGTTACAAGAAAATTTGTACCAGGAAAACTTTGTCTGGGAAAGTGATTTTTCTGTAGATGGAGGATTTCAAACCATGAGGGAGCTTCTTGCTGTAAATCGGGAATTACCGACGGCGCTCTTTGTATCAAATGACGCCATGGCAATCGGTGTCATTCGAGCGCTTCAAGAGGCAGGTAAACGGGTTCCAGAAGATATTAGTATCATTGGGTTTAATGACATTAGCGTAGCGAAGTATTTATCCCCCGCCTTAACAACTGTCAAAGTTTATACTGAGTGGATGGGTGAATTAGCGGTCCAAACTATTTTGGATTCTTTACAACAAGATGCCCCTGTCCCTAAAAAAATCACGATTGCCTCTGAATTAGTCGAACGTCAATCTGTACAACGTCTATAATCCATAGGAACGCTGGGATCATGCGATACATATAGGAAGCCTAGCTTGTGACGACTTGCTCTGTTCAGCAAATTGATAAAATTTAGTAGCAACCAGAGACTAGGAGTGACGATGCTTGAGAGTTGGCGAGGACAGAGTGGTTGACATGTCTGTCTCCCGTCATACTTGTGAACCTGAGACAGGGGGGGCTTAGGTCCTGTCCTGTTCTTTTTGTTTCAGAAAATAGTTAGCTGAAGATTAACCGAATAGTGTTTGTCGTGTTAAACTAAGGGTGAATGTAGAAAATCGGGTGGGATGACAAATGGAGATGACGAATGTTTTAACTATTAAGACTCGCAGTGCTTTGCGAGCGTGGTTAAGTGAGTATGGGGAGATAAAAAAAGAGTGCTGGGTGGCGACGAGTGTTAAGGAGCAAGCGGGGCTATTGCGTTATTTAGATGTGGTTGATGAAGCGCTGTGCTTCGGTTGGATTGACAGTACCAAGAAGAAGGTCGATGGGCAAGTATTTCAAAGGTTATCACCTCGAGGAAGACGAAGCCGCTGGACGGAATTAAATAAAGAGCGGGTGAGACGGTTAAGAAAACTAGGACTTATGACAGCTGAAGGTGAAGCTGTTTTGCCTGAAATGGAAGTAGCAGCCTTTGTCATTGATCCAATTATTGAAAAGCGCTTGAAGTCAGAGCAACTATACCAAACTTTTTTGACTTTTCCACCTCTGTATCAAAGAATAAGAATTGATACTATTCAATATTATCGGAATGATTTAGACCTTTTTGAAAAGCGTTTAACTAAGTTAGTCGAACAGACTCGTGCTAATAATATGTACGGTACTTGGCATGACGAGGGGCGATTAATAGATTATTAATCAGTTTTATTAAATTATTCTAGTGAGAGGGCCTTTGGTGATTAATAACTAATGGCTTTTTACTGTTTCCTTAGAATGTGCTACAATAAGCTAGAATTCATAGTGAAGGAATGGGATAAATGAAAGTATTAGCCATCGACACATCTAACCAAGGGTTAGCAGTGGCAATTTATGAGAATAATCAAGTCATTGGACACTATTTAGGCACGGCCAATCGCAATCATAGTTTGGTACTAATGCCGGCCATCGACTTTTTAATGAAAGAAAATAATGTCCAACCGACAGATTTAGAGCGAATAGTAGTAGCTGAAGGACCAGGGTCTTACACTGGTTTAAGAATTGGCGTCACAACGGCAAAAACTTTGGCTTGGACTTTGGGAATAGAATTAGTGGGTGTCTCTAGTTTAGCCGCTATAGCGGCTAATTCTGTTGGCTATTCAGGATTTATTGTACCGATTTTTAATGCTCGTCGCCAAAATGTTTACACTGGGGTTTATCAGTGGCAAGAGGGGGAATTGGTGTCAATTGTAGCCGATCAACACATCAGCTTAGAACACTGGTTAGTGGAGTTGCAACAATTGGCTGGTGACGTGCGTTTTGTTGGCGAAGATGTGGCGGTCTTTAAAGAAGAGATATTAGCTGTTTTTCCAGCTAGTCTCAGCCAGGAGCCGTTAATCAATCATGTCAGTGCTGTTAGTTTGGCATGTTTAGGAGTTGAGAAGACGCCTGTGGAAGCAGAAACGTTTGTTCCTAAATACTTAAAATTAGTCGAGGCAGAAGAAAATTGGCTAGCTAATCATGATGAACAGAGGGAAAGTTATGTCGAAAAAATCTAACTTTTTTGATAAAGTTCGGGTCTTATTTACCAAGCAAATTGTCTATCTGCCGAAAGAAGTCGATTTAGGTGAGCTATTTTTGATACGTGAAGTGAAATACACGGATATCAGGCATTTGATTGCTATTGAAAAAGAAGTCTACGAAGGGGAAGTCCCTTGGGGGAAAACCGCTTTTTTATCTGAGTTAAATGGGCCTCAAGCAGTCCTCTATTTACTCGTGGAATGCGATCAAGAAGTGGTTGGCTTTATTGGAACTCGCTTTGACGAGGAAGATGGTCACATTACGAATATTGCTGTTTCTAAAGAATTTCAAGGGCGAGGAGTTGCCACAACTTTGCTAAATGAAGTCAAAGAAACGGCTCGAAAGGCCGGATATGAGTCGCTGTCCTTAGAAGTTAGAGTTAGCAATATGGACGCTCAGCGCTTGTATCGCAAATTCGGCTTTGTCGCTCGTTCGGTAAAAAAACGGTATTATCATAGTAATAATGAAGATGCGTTAGACATGTTTTATCGTTTTGAGGAAGAGCGATGATTAAACATAAAGAAGAATACGGTAAAGAGGAATTGGCCCAAAGACTATGGCAAATCAGCCAAGCATCCTTTGACTACGGCTCTCCTTGGAACGTCGATCAATTTCTCGCAGATATCAACAATCCTGTGAGTCACTATGTCCTCGTTGAGAAGGTAGAGAAGGTCATCGGGTATGTGGTCTTTCACCAAGTGTTAGATGAGGCCGAGGTGATTAATATTGCCGTTTTACCTGAATTTAAAGGCAAAAAAGTGGCTCAGGAATTATTGGAATACGGTTTAAAGGAAATTGGCGAGAATGTGCAACAGGTTTTTTTAGAAGTGCGTGAAACGAATGATTCCGCCAAAGGGTTGTATTTAAAAGTAGGGTTTGAAGAAATTGGCCGACGAAAAGCGTATTATCACCATCCTGAAGAAGATGGTCTGGTGATGCGTTGGCAAACAAATTAGCGGTAATAGGGAGTTTAGTGATGAGTCTATTTAAGAAAGAACGCAAATTAATTTTGGCGATTGAAAGCAGTTGCGATGAAACCAGTGTGGCGGTTATCGAAGACGGTCAAAAGATTTTATCGAATATCGTGGCGTCGCAAATATTGAGTCATAAACGCTTTGGTGGGGTGGTGCCGGAAGTTGCCAGTCGCCACCATGTGGAACAGATTACCTTGTGTATGGAAGAGGCCCTGAGTGAAGCGGCGGTGACGACAGAGGAGCTTAGCGCAGTGGCGGTGACCGAAGGACCAGGGTTAGTTGGAGCCTTATTAATTGGAATTACAGCGGCGAAAGCTTATGCCTGGGCCCATGATTTGCCATTGATCCCTGTCAATCATATGGCGGGGCATATTTATGCCGCCAGTTTTGTCAAACCAATGACATTCCCGTTGATGGCGTTACTTGTCAGTGGTGGACACACGGAATTGGTTCATATGAAAGAACATGGTTCCTTTGAAATCATTGGTGAAACCCGTGACGATGCTGCTGGCGAAGCTTATGACAAAGTCGGACGGGTTCTGGGATTGGCTTATCCTAGTGGTAAAGAGCTAGATGAGTTAGCTCATCTAGGGCAAGATACCTTCCAATTTCCTCGTGCCATGATCCGCGAAGATAATTTTGATTTTAGTTTTAGTGGCTTAAAGAGTGCCTTTATCAACCGTGTTCATAACGCAGAGCAAAAGGGTGAAGAATTAGATCGTTTGGATCTAGCGGCGAGTTTTCAAGCCAGTGTCGTCGAAGTATTAGTCACGAAAACGATTCGCGCTTGTCAGCAATACGATGTCAAACAGTTAATCGTTGCAGGCGGGGTGGCTGCTAATCAAGGGCTGCGAAAAGCGATGGCCGAGGCAGTGGCTGAGGAATTAACAGATGTCGAACTAATTGTGCCCCCCCTGCGGCTATGTGGAGACAATGCTGCTATGATTGGCGCGGCTGCTTTTGTGGCAGCGGAAAAAGGGCTAGTAGGTGATTTAGCTTTAAACGCAGATCCGAGTTTGACTTTAGGTGTTTAAGGTATAAATGGCCGATGACCATAAGACATGAGCGGGGATTTCAAAATAATCAATCGAACGTACTTGAATTATTTCACTCGATGTATTATACTATTAAAGGTTGCCTATCTAGTTGTGACAAACGACTAGTTACCAACCAACTAAACCACATCTTAAGGGATGCGTGGAGCGGTGCTCTAGTTGACTAGAGTTCTTCACACAGTAGAACTTAAGAGAGGAAAATACAAACCAAACTGGAGGAAACACAACATGGCAGTAATCTCAATGAAACAGCTATTAGAAGCTGGTGTACATTTCGGACACCAAACTCGTCGCTGGAACCCGAAAATGAAGAAATACATCTTCACAGAAAGAAACGGTATCTACATCATCGACCTACAAAAAACTGTACGTCTAGCTGATGATGCCTATAACTACATGAAGAACGTCGCTGAAGATGGCGGAGTTGCTTTATTCGTAGGAACTAAAAAACAAGCTCAAGAAGCGATTAAAGATGAAGCAATCCGCGCTGGTCAATACTATGTAAACCACCGTTGGTTAGGTGGAACTTTAACTAACTGGGACACTATCCAAAAACGTATTGCTCGTTTGAAAGAAATCAACAAAATGGAAGAAGATGGCGTCTTTGATGTTCTTCCTAAAAAAGAGGTTGCCGGTTTAAACAAACAACGCGACCGTCTTGAAAAATTCTTAGGCGGTATCGCTGATATGCCTAGAATTCCAGACGTAATCTTTATTGTTGACCCTCGTAAAGAGCGTATTGCAGTCCAAGAAGCGCATAAATTAAATATTCCAATCGTTGCGATGGTTGATACTAACTGTGATCCAGATGAGATCGATGTTGTTATCCCATCAAATGATGATGCTATTCGTGCCGTGAAATTAATCGCTGGTAAAATGGCTGACGCTATCATCGAAGGCCGTCAAGGTGAAGATGAAGTTGTGGAAGAAACATTTGTAGCGGAAGAAGTTGTTGCAGAAGAAGCTACTTCAATCGAAGAAATCGTTGAAGTTGTTGAAGGCGACAACGCTGAATAATTACTAAAAACTGAAACTGTCTCAAAGGCTATTGATCCGTTGGCGAAACTAAGTAGCCTAGACCTCCTTTGAGGCAGTTTTTTTAAAGAAATAACTAAAATACATGGATAATACCACATATCAATAGGTATATAATAATTAGGAGGTAACAAGATAATGGCAAAAATTAGTGCTGCTATGGTAAAAGAATTACGTGACGCAACAGGCGTTGGAATGATGGATGCTAAACGCGCTTTAGTTGAAGTAGATGGAGACATGGACAAAGCGGTTGACTACTTAAGAGAAAACGGTATGGCAAAAGCGGCTAAAAAAGGCGACCGTATCGCTGCTGAAGGTTTAGCAAATGTTTATATCGACGGTAACGTGGCTGCTATTGTTGAAGTTAACTCTGAAACAGATTTCGTTGCGAAAAACGACATGTTCCAAGAATTAGTTAAAGAAATCGCTCAATTAGTGGCTGAAAACAAACCTGCTAACATGGAAGAAGCACTAGCGATTGAAACACCTAAAGGCACAGTTGAAAATATCGTCTTAGAAGCGACGACTAAAATTGGCGAAAGAATTAGTTTCCGTCGTTTCGAAGTTGCTGAAAAAACTGATAACCAAGCCTTTGGTGCTTACTTACATAACGGTGGCACAATCGTTGCTTTAGTAACATTAGATGGGACAACTGACGAAGCAATGGCGAAAGATGTTGCGATGCACGTTGCGGCAATCAATCCTCGTTTTGTCACTCGTGAAGATGTTCCTGCTGAAGTTCTTGAGCATGAAAAAACTGTCTTAACAGAACAAGCGTTAAACGAAGGCAAACCAGCTAACATCGTTGAGAAAATGGTAGGCGGACGCTTACAAAAATTCTTAGCTGAAATTAGTTTGGTTGACCAGCCATTCGTTAAAGATCCTGATACAACAGTTGCGAAATACGTAGCAACTAAAAACGCAACGGTTAAATCATTCGTTCGTTTTGAAGTTGGCGAAGGTATCGAAAAACGTGAAGAAAACTTTGCTGATGAAGTGAAGAGCCAAATGAAATAAAATAACTGTCGAATTTTGTAGACAGTTGGGGACGCAACTGTAATGGTTTGCGCTCCCTTTTTTTAGGCAATTTTGGGTATAAGATGTTCGGAATCAATAAACTGTGATAAAATAGGATAGTAGGAAAACGGAGGTAATATTGATGGTTGAACCTAAATATAAACGAGTTATTTTAAAAGTAAGCGGTGAAGCACTTGCCGGTGATACTGGCTTTGGCATTAAGCCCCCAACAATTGAAGAAATTGGCAAAGAGATTAAGGAAGTACATGAATTAGGGATTGAAATAGCAATTGTTGTTGGTGGAGGAAACATTTGGCGTGGCACAATTGGCGCTGAAATGGGCATGGAACGTGCACAAGCAGATTACATGGGGATGTTAGCAACCGTGATGAACGCCTTAGCGTTACAAGATACTTTGGAAAATCTAGGTGTGCCAACTCGAGTTCAAACGTCAATAGATATGCGTCAAATTGCTGAACCATACATTCGTCGTCGTGCGGTTCGTCATCTAGAAAAAGGGCGTGTCGTTATCTTCGCAGCAGGTACTGGTAACCCGTACTTCTCTACGGATACAACAGCAGCTTTAAGGGCTGCAGAGATTAATGCTGATGTTATTTTAATGGCCAAAAACAATGTGGATGGAGTGTATTCATCAGATCCTAAACACAACGCAGATGCGACTAAATTCACAGAACTAACTCATTTAGATGTCATTTCAAAAGGTTTGGCTGTTATGGATTCAACAGCGAGTTCTTTAAGTATGGACAATGATATTCCGTTAGTTGTTTTCAACTTGAACGAACATGGCAATATCAAACGTGTTTGCTTAGGCGAGAATATCGGGACAACAGTAAGGGGGAAATAAGATAATGGTCAAGGAAATTTTAGCGTCAACTAAAGAAAGAATGGTAAAAGCAGAAGAGAGCTTAAGTCGTGAGTTAGGTCAAATAAGAGCTGGTCGAGCCAATGCAAGTCTATTAGACCGCGTACAAGTATTATACTATGGTGCTCCGACGCCGTTAAACGCCTTAGCTTCTATTACGATTCCAGAAGCTCGAGTGTTAATGATTACACCTTTTGATAAAAATTCAATCGAAGATATTGAAAAAGCGATTAATCAAAGCGATATCGGGATTACACCAGCTAATGATGGAAATGTGATTCGCTTGGTGATTCCACAATTAACTGAAGAACGTCGTAAAGATTTAGCTAAAGAAGTTGGCAAATACGCGGAGAGTGCTAAAGTAGCGGTGCGAAACATCCGTCGTGATGCAATTGATGAGTTGAAGAAAAAAGAAAAAGCGAAAGAAATATCTGAAGATGAGTTACGTACCTTAGAAAAAGAAGTGCAAGACTTAACGGATACTAGCACAAAATCGATTGATAAGATTACCGTAGCAAAAGAAACAGAACTACTAGATGTTTAATTAAATAAAATTTGACATCTTTCTATATCGTGATAAAAGCCCTAAAGATCTCTATTGATCCGTAGGGCTTTTTAGGTCTATCTAGAATGGTTATTTTTTCGTCATTTTACGAATGAAGTCAGATTGTAGTTTTTTAACGTTTTTGATAGACTGAGCTTGTTTCGATTGATAGGTAGTCGTGGCAATCACTTGCTTACGATTGCGTTGTCTATTCATGTTTAGCTTACTCATACAAAGGTTTCCTTTCATATGATTATAGCTAATTACAAGAGAGAGGCAGGAAGTGATGGAGTGGTTGAACCACTCAAACATGATGTGCCTGAATTTTCGACATTGGCAAGTTGGAACAGATAGCTAACAAAGGTGGTAGACCTTCAGACTAGACTAGCTAATTTCCACGCTAAAGAAACTGTCGAATTAAGATGTTTTCCGCAAACTTCACCCATGTAGGGGGAGCTATAATCAATTATTTAGTTTGATTGGAAAGAACAGTCTTAATAATCAACTTTCTAAAGCCTCCTTATGGCACATTCATAATACCAACAGTGTATCAAGAAAACGGTTTATTTGTCAACTCTTCCTTTTATTTAAAGGAGAAGTTAAAATATTGTTTAAATTTCCCCGTTAATTAGAGAGAAATCGGCGATAATTCGCTCTTTTAATAGGATTTTGTCGTTTATTTTGCTACAATGAGAAAGACTAGAAAGATTGTAAAGGGAGGCTTGTGATGTTTCGTCTATTTCCTCAAAAAGAAAAGTACATCAATGCTAATACTGAATGGACTCTTGATCACGAAGGAGACATTCCAGCTCATGTGGCAGTTATTATGGATGGCAATGGCCGTTGGGCGCAAAATCGACGCCTACCGCGGATTGCTGGCCATAAAGAGGGCATGAACAATGTAAAAAAAATAACTAAGAAAGCCAGTCGTCTGGGAGTGAAAGTGCTAACGCTTTATGCTTTTTCAACAGAGAATTGGAAACGGCCAACAGATGAGGTTGATTACTTAATGCAGTTGCCCGTGGAATTTTTTGATGCCTTTGTCCCAGAGTTGATAGCTGAAAATGTGAAAGTCAATGTGATGGGATATGTTGAGTTTTTACCTGAACACACCAAAAAAGCTGTTGATGATGCGATGGCACAAACTAAAGAAAACACTGGCATGATATTAAATTTTGCTTTAAATTACGGCAGTCGCGCTGAGATTTTAACTGCTGTGAATACCTTAGTCAAACAAGCTGCTGCCGGAGAGCTGCCTGTAGATGAGGTGACAGAAGAACAATTTTCTGAGCGGTTGATGACAGCTTCCCTTGGTAGCGAGTTACAAGATCCTGATTTGTTGATTCGAACCAGTGGTGAAGAACGAATAAGTAATTTTTTATTGTGGCAGATTGCCTACAGTGAGCTGTTCTTTACTGATGCACTTTGGCCTGATTTTGACGAAGATCATTTGGAGCAGGCTTTAGCTTCATACCAGCATCGTAATCGGCGTTTTGGTGGATTAGCTGAAACCGCGGAAAACGAAAATGTTACACCGAAAGAAGGAGAAAGTTAGTTATGAAGCAACGTGTTATTACAGCAGTTGTCGCTCTGGCATTATTTATTCCAGTTATTATTTATGGCGGCATTGCCATTCAGTTAACAGCAGCAGCTTTAGCTGTTGTTGGAGTCTATGAATTATTTAAAATGAAGGGTCTCCAATTGGTTAGTTTTGAAGGGATTTTGGCAGCCTTAGGAGCTGTCGCACTAGTTTTGCCACGAGATGTTTGGTTTTTCTTTTTACCGGAGAAAGCTGATACTTATATCTTATTTTATGTTTTGATGATGGTCTTGCTAACAGCGGCAGTTTTTTCAAAAAACACCTATACTTTTGATGAAGCGGCTTTTCCAGTGTTAGTCAGTTTGTATGTGGGGATGGGCTTTAAAAGTTTCTTATTGGCTCGTGGAACAACCGCAGATCTGACTATTCTAATGTATGGTTTATTAGTGGTTTGGAGCACAGATATTGGGGCTTACATGATTGGTCGTCAAATCGGCAAACGCAAGTTGGCACCAGCGATTTCCCCTAATAAAACGCTAGAAGGTTCTTTAGGTGGCGTGGTTTGTGCCGTAGTGGTTGCCGCGATTTTCTTTACATTTTATCCGGCGCAAAAGTACTTTGGTTATGAGCTGTGGGTGATGTTATTATTCACTGTGATTTTTTCGATGGTTGGGCAAATGGGCGATTTAGTCGAATCTGCCTTTAAACGTCATTACGGCGTCAAAGATTCAGGAACGATCTTACCGGGCCACGGCGGCATCCTAGATCGTTTTGACAGCATGCTGTTTGTTTTTCCAGTGATGCATCTTTTAGGGATCTTCTAAGCCAGTTGTTTTTGTCAATCAGAAGGCGGGAACCTTTTGTTCCGGCCTTCTTTATTTTTGTTTAAGAATTAAGGATTGATTAGAGGGATGATGATGAAAAATATATGTTTATTAGGTGCTACTGGGTCAATTGGCACGAATGCTCTTGAAATAATCAAGGCTTATTCTAACCGATTTCGTTTAGTTTCCTTTTCTTTTAACCAGAATATCACGCTTGGCCGTCAAATTATCGATCAGTTTGCACCCCTTTATGTGGCAGTTGGTACTGATAAAATGGCAGTTATGTTGCAGAAAGAGTTTCCTCATGTGAGTTTTGGCTATGGCATTAAAGGATTAATTGAGGCAGCGACTCTTTCTGAAGTGGATCTGGTTTTGACAGGACTCACGGGAAGTGTTGGCTTAGAGCCAACGTTAGCTGCTATTGAAGCTCGAAAAGAGATTGCTTTGGCCAATAAAGAAACCTTGGTAATGGGTGGCGAGTTAGTGATGGCTGCGGCAGCTAAACAGAAGGTTCGTATTTTACCTGTTGACAGTGAGCATTCTGCCATTTTTCAATGTTTGGCAGGTCAACGGAGAGAGGATGTCTCTGAGTTGTTAATTACCGCTTCTGGTGGGAGTTTTCGCGATTATACACGGGAACAGCTAAAAGGAGTCACAGTTGAAGCAGCTTTGAACCACCCCAATTGGGTGATGGGGCCAAAAATAACCATTGATTCAGCGACAATGATGAATAAAGGACTAGAAGTTATTGAAGCAAGATGGCTGTTTGGCCTAAATTATGATAAAATAAAAGTTGTTTTACATCGTCAAAGCATTATTCATTCAATGGTTATCATGAGCGATGGTGCTTACCTGGCTCAATTAGGGGCAAGCGACATGCGCGAACCAATTCAATATGCCTTAACCTATCCAGAACGCTTGCCGATCAAAGAGCCTAAAAAATTTGATCTTGCTGCGATAGGAACGTTGCAATTCGAAGAATTGGATGTTGTGCGGTTTCCGCTACTAAAACTTGCTTTTGAGGTAGGAGAAATAGGCGGGACGATGCCCACAGCATTAAATGGTGCCAATGAAATAGCTGTAGCTGCCTTTTTGGAGGGGCGTATTTCATATTTGGAAATTGAATACTATGTTCAGCAGGCAGTGGCCGATTATCAGGTCCAAGCAGTGGAGAGTTTGGAACAATTGTTAGCAGAAGATCAACGAGTAAGACAATATGTAAACGAGAAAATAAAGGAAGGAGCGCGCAGATGAAAACAATTTTAACATTTATATTTGTTTTTTGTGTCATCGTCATTGTCCATGAGCTAGGTCACTTTCTTTTTGCAAAATGGTCAGGTATTCTAGTACGTGAGTTTTCAATCGGGATGGGTCCTAAGTTATTTGCTCATCGAGGGAAAGATGGCACCACATACACATTGCGCTTATTGCCAATTGGTGGTTATGTCAGAATGGCTGGAGTTGGCGAAGAAGAGGTGGAGATCACGCCTGGACAGCCGGTTTCATTGGAGTTAAATGATCAGCAAGTGGTTACCAGAATTAATACGAGTCATAAAGTACAGCTTCCAAATAGTGTTCCTATTGAGGTGATTAAGTTTGACTTAGAAGAGGAACTTTATCTGACGGGGTATATCAATGGAGACGAAAATCAAGAGACCCGTTACAGCGTGGATCACGATGCGTCGATTATTGAAAGTGATGGAACAGAAGTCAGAATCGCTCCGAAAGACGTTCAATTTCAATCAGCGAAGTTATACAAACGATTTTTGACTAATTTTGCTGGACCACTGTTCAATTTTATTTTAACCTTTGTTATTTTTACAATCGTGATATTTGCCCAAGGTGGGTTGACGGAGCCTGATGCTAGTAGTGTGATTGGCGGAGTGGCTGAAGGTGGCATCGCGGATGAAGCGGGAGTCAAGCCTGGCGATCGCATTATCGAAATTGAGGGTGAAAAAATCACGACATTTGAGGAGATTGTTTCTTCCGTCGAAGCAAACAAAGACAAAAAAATCGAAGTAGTGGTGGAGCGTGAGGGGCAAAAAAAGACCTTGAGCATGACGCCTAAAAGTGAGGAATTAGAAGATGGCAGTTCGTCTGTTAGAATTGGCATTCAAAGCGGCAGTAAATTTACGGAGTTAAGTTTTGCCGGGAAAGTTCAAGCGGCAGTGGCTAAAACCATTGCCAGTGCGACGGTATTAATTGTGGCAGTCAAAGACTTGATTTTTGGCTTTAGTTTAAATAAGTTAGGTGGGCCTGTGATGATTTTCCAAATATCTTCACAAGTTGCCAACGAAGGGTTTATCACGATTTTGAATTTTATGGCCATGCTAAGCATCAATTTGGGGATTATGAATTTATTGCCAATCCCAGCTTTAGATGGTGGGAAATTAGTGTTAAACATTGTCGAAGGAATTCGCCGAAAACCATTAAGTCCTGAAAGTGAAGGAAAGATTACAATTGTTGGGTTTGCCTTCATCATGATTTTAATGGTGTTAGTTACTTGGAACGATATCATGCGTTTTTTCTTTAGGTAAAAAGTTAGAGTTGGAAAAGGAGATTTTTGTTAATGAAACAGTCAAAGATGTTGATTCCTACATTGCGGGAAGTTCCAAATGATGCAGAAGTTGTCAGCCATCAGATGTTACTTAGAGCGGGGTATATTCGTCAGGTAACAAGTGGGGTTTACAGTTACTTGCCGTTGGCTAATCGTGTTTTGGAAAAGATTAAGCAGATTATGCGGGAAGAATTTGAGGCGATTGAAGCGGTGGAAATGTTAATGCCAGCGATCGTGCCTGCTGAACTCTGGGAGAAATCTGGCCGTTATGAAACCTATGGACCATTGTTGATGAAATTGAAAGATCGTCATCAACGGGAATTTATTATGGCACCTACTCATGAAGAAACCTTTGCAGAGTTGATAAAAAATGAAATAGCGTCTTATAAACGTTTGCCTTTATCTTTGTATCAAATTCAAACTAAATACCGAGATGAAAAACGACCTCGGTATGGTTTGTTACGTGGGCGGGAATTTATCATGAAAGATGGTTATTCCTTTCATGCAACTTATGAGAGTTTAGATGAGGGGTATCGTTTATACGATAAAGCTTATACGCGTATTTTTGAACGTTGTGGCTTGAATTTTCGTGGGATTATTGGTGATGGTGGTGCTATGGGAGGTAGTGATTCTAAAGAATTTATGGCGGTGGCAGATGTGGGTGAAGATACGATCTGCTACTCATCTGAAAGTGACTATGCAGCTAATTTGGAAATGGCAACAAGTCTCTACACACCACCAAATACTCATGTTTCACTTTTAGCCAAAGAAAAGGTCGCAACACCTAATGTGGAGACGATTGAACAAGTGGTGGCGTTCTTCAATCAAGAGGCTCAACAAACTATTAAATCAGTGCTGTTTACAGCTGATGACGAATTGGTGATGGTTCTTGTCAGAGGCGATCATGAAGTGAATGACGTTAAATTAAAGAACTTTTTGAAGGCGAATTTCTTGGAGCCAGCCACACCAGAAGAGGCTGCCATGGTCTTTGGGGCAGAGTTTGGTTCCATTGGGCCAGTTGATTTACCTGAGGGTGTGAAATTAGTTGCTGATTTGTATGTACAAGATATGCAAAATGCCATTGCTGGCGCCAATGAAACGGGTTTTCATTTGATCAATGTCAATCCAGGTCGTGATTTTGAACCAGTAGTTTATGAAGACTTACGTTTTGTGCAAGCGGGAGATCCGTCGCCGGATGGTGAAGGAGTCTTGCAATTTACGCAAGGGATTGAAATTGGTCATATCTTTAAACTAGGCACTCGTTATAGTGACACGATGGGCGCCACAGTTTTAGATGAAAATGGCCGTGATATTCCAGTTATCATGGGAAGCTACGGGATTGGTGTTAGTCGTTTAATATCGGCTATCGTCGAGCAAAATGCTGATGAAAGTGGTATGAACTGGCCTAAAGGGATCGCGCCATTTGATTTGCATTTAGTACCGATTAATCTAGCTGATTCTTACCAACAGAGCTTAACAAAAGAAATTGAAGAAGCGATGCTTCAAGCAGGTTACGATGTCTTGGTTGACGATCGAAAAGAACGCCCAGGGGTTAAATTTAAGGATGCGGATTTGATCGGTTTACCGATTAGAATCACTATCGGTAAAAAAGCTGTTGATGGAATCGTGGAAGTTAAGATTCGTCAAACAGGGGAAACCCTCGAAGTGCGCAAAGACGAATTAACTAGCACCTTGAGTATTTTATTAAATCCTGAGAGCAACGGCTAGTTGATTGGAAAACTAGCTCAAAAAAGAGTATAATAGAAATGTAAAAGAGGCATCTCAGCAAATCTTTTGTTGAGTGTCTCTTTCGTTTAAAGGAGTTTGTCAGCTTTAAATTTAGCTGATATTACTTACTGAGAATGGGCAGTTGTTTGATCTGACACTGGCTTAAAAAAAGTTTTCAAGGAGGTTATAGTGTGTCATTAAATCCGCAAGAATTATTTGCTAAATTAGTTGACCAGATGAATTTAGATGAGACAATGCGCAGTGATTCTTTAGTCCGCGAGGGCCAAGTTGAAAAGGTGATTGTCCATAAACAAAGCCGCGTTTGGGAGTTTTATTTACGCTTTCCAGAAATCTTGCCGATTAACGTTTATTCGCTACTTAGCCAAAAACTGACAATGGCTTTTGAATCCATTGCCACTATTCGCATGCACATTATTGCGACAGAGTCTGCATATACAGATGAGCAATTGAAAGATTACTGGGCGCTAGGTGTTAATAATGCTCAATGTAATAAAGCGATTGTTAACGGGGCTCTCAAGGATCAGTTGCCATTTATAGATGAAGATCGAATTGTCATTTTGGTTGACAATGAAGGGGTGCTGGGCTATTTAAAGCAGCAATATCTACCTGCTGTCGAAACAGCCTATCAAGATTTCGGTTTTCCTCGTTTTAGAATCGATCCTCGAGTTAATGAGGAAAAAGCAGAAGAAAATCGTCAGGCCTTTGCCGCTCGTCAACAAGAACAACAAGCGAAGATGATGGAAGAAGCCGCCGCCGCTATTGAGAAAAATGAACAGTTAAAAGAGAAGAAGAAGACCGAGGCGCCTGCTCTTGAGGGGCCTGTTCAAATGGGCCGTCAAATTAATAATGATGAACCGATCATGCCGATGAGTGCGATTATTGATGAAGAACGAAGCGTGGTTATTGAGGGGTTTGTTTTCGATGTGGAGGTTCGAGATTTACGATCCGGTCGCCAAATTTTAGTGGTTAAATTAACGGATTATACCTCTTCTTTTGCAGTCAAGAAATTCTCTAATGGTGCTCAAGACGAAGCCGTTTTTGCTGCCATCAAAAAAGGCAGTTGGCTCCGTGTACGCGGGAGTGTCCAAGAGGATACCTTTATGAAAGATTTGGTGATGAATGGTCGGGACTTGATGGAAGTTAAAAAAGCTGGCCGAAAAGACCTAGCACCAGAAGGCGAAAAGCGGGTGGAGTTACACCTTCATACAAATATGAGTACCATGGATGCTGTAAAAAGTGCCACAGATTTAGTGGCTCAAGCTGCTAAATGGGGGATGCCTGCTGTTGCAATTACGGATCATGCTGGTGCTCAAGCGTTCCCTGATGCGCATAGCGCAGGCAAAAAACACGGCATTAAAATCTTGTACGGCATTGAAGCCAATGTGGTGGATGACGGGGTGCCAATCGCTTATAACTCTCGACATATTGAGTTAACTGATGCGACCTATGTCGTTTTTGACGTGGAGACCACGGGTTTGTCTGCCGTTTATGACACAATCATTGAACTAGCGGCAGTCAAGATGCACAAAGGGAATGTGATTGAGACCTTTGAGCAGTTTATTAATCCTGGCCATCCCTTGTCACAAACCACCATCAATTTGACGGGAATTACCGATGACATGGTTCGTAATTCGAAATCAGAAGAAGAAGTCTTGAAGATGTTTCGGGAGTTTTGTGGAGAAGATATTTTAGTGGCCCATAATGCCAGTTTTGATATGGGCTTCTTAAATACCAGTTACGAAAAATATGATATTCCAGAGGCACCAAATTCAGTTATCGATACTTTAGAATTATCCCGTTTTTTACATCCAGATTGGAAAAGTCATCGCTTGAACACCATTGCGAAAAAATATGGGGTTGGCTTAGAGCAACATCACAGGGCTGTATACGATTCTGAGACGACAGGCCATCTTTGTTGGATCTTCTTAAAAAAAGCCAAGGAAGAACATAATATTCACTTTCACGATGAGTTTAATGAGCATGTCGGGGAAGGGGATTCGTATAAACGGGCCCGTCCTTTTCACGCAACCGTCATGGCGACAACACAAGCGGGTTTAAAAAACTTGTTCAAATTAATCTCCATGTCTAACATTGATTTTTATTACCGGATTCCACGAATTCCGCGTTCACAGTTAAGCAAGCTCCGAGAGGGGTTGGTTATTGGTTCTGCTTGTAGTGGGGGAGAAATTTTTGAAGCTATGATGCAAAAGGGGATTGAAGAGGCTAAAAAACGAGCAAAGTTTTATGACTATATTGAAATTATGCCCAAGCCGGTCTATTCTCATTTGCTTGAACAAGAGTTAGTTAAGAATGAACATGACTTGGAAGAGATCATTCGTAATTTGGTGAAGATTGGGGATGAATTGGATAAGCCAGTGGTAGCCACGGGAAATGTTCATTACATTGACAAAACGGATGCGATTTACCGAAAGATTTTGGTTAATTCCATGGGAGGAGCCAATCCTTTAAATCGTCATTCCTTACCTGACGTTCATTTTAGAACAACCGATGAAATGTTGAATGACTTTCAATTCCTCGGCAGTGACTTGGCAAAAAAAGTGGTGGTTGAGAACAGTCAGCTGATTGCCAATTGGTTTGACGAAATTACGCCAGTTAAAACCGATCTTTATACGCCTAAGATTGAAGGGGCCGAGCAAGAGATTACGGATTTGAGTTATAACGAGGCGAAGCGGTTATATGGGGAACCACTGCCAGATATCGTCGAGAAGCGCTTGAAAAAAGAGTTGGACAGTATTATCGGCAATGGGTTCTCTGTTATTTATTTG
Source organism: Vagococcus allomyrinae (assembly GCF_017829975.1). Classification (GTDB taxonomy): domain Bacteria; phylum Bacillota; class Bacilli; order Lactobacillales; family Vagococcaceae; genus Vagococcus_D; species Vagococcus_D allomyrinae. The sequence goes on from NZ_JAEEGA010000015.1 coordinate 97,997, forward strand.
ATTTCACAAAAGCTTGTTCATAAGAGTTTGGAAAATGGGTATTTGGTTGGGTCACGTGGCTCGGTCGGTTCTAGTTTTGTGGCGACTATGACGGGGATCACGGAAGTAAATCCCTTGGCACCTCACTATCGTTGCCCTAAGTGCCAGTATACGGAGTTTTTCGAGGATGGCTCAATTGGTTCTGGGTTTGATTTACCAGAAAAACAATGCCCGTCTTGTGATGTTCGGCTCTTTAAAGATGGTCACGACATTCCTTTTGAGACCTTCTTAGGATTCCATGGGGATAAAGTCCCTGATATTGATTTGAACTTTTCTGGTGACTATCAGGCGAAAGCCCATGAATATACCAAAGATTTGTTTGGTGACGAGTATGTCTATAAAGCAGGTACCATTGGCACCGTAGCGGATAAGACTGCTTATGGTTTTGTTAAGGGGTATGAGCGCGACAATAACATGAACTTGCGAAATGCTGAAATCGATCGTTTGGCCAAAGGTTCCACAGGCGTTAAGCGGACGACTGGACAACATCCAGGGGGGATCATAGTTATTCCTGATTATATGGATGTCTATGATTTTACACCGATTCAATACCCAGCCGACGATCAATCTGCTGATTGGAAGACGACACACTTTGATTTTCACTCCATTCATGATAATGTCCTAAAACTTGATATTTTGGGTCATGATGATCCAACGGTAATTCGGATGTTACAAGATTTGTCTGGAATTGATCCTAAAACCATTCCGACGGATGATCCAGAAGTTATGCGGATTTTTTCAGGTCCGCAAGTCTTAGGCGTTGAACCAGATCAAATATACTCCAAGACAGGGTCCCTTGGAATTCCCGAATTTGGGACTAAGTTTGTACGGGGGATGTTAGAACAAACCCATCCGACGACCTTTGCTGAATTGCTACAGATTTCTGGTTTGTCTCACGGGACAGATGTGTGGTTAGGAAATGCAGAAGAACTAATTCGTCAGGGAAAACAAACCCTAGCTCAAGTAATCGGTTGTCGAGATGACATCATGGTTTATTTGATTCACAATGGCTTGGAAGACGGTCTGGCTTTTAAAATTATGGAGAGCGTCCGTAAGGGGAAAGGGATTCCCGATGATTGGCAAGTTGATATGCGTGCTGCAGGAATTCAAGAGTGGTACATTGATTCTTGCTTGAAAATCAAGTACATGTTTCCAAAAGCTCATGCGGCTGCCTATGTGTTGATGGCTCTGCGGGTGGCTTACTTTAAAGTCTATTACCCAATCCTGTATTATGCTGCTTATTTTTCCGTCCGTGCCGACGATTTTGATTTAGTCGCCATGGCTCAAGGAAAAGAAGCGGTGAAAGCGCGGATGAAAGAAATCACAGACAAAGGGTTAGAGGCATCAACCAAAGAGAAAAACCTCTTAACAGTTCTAGAGTTGTGTAATGAGATGATTGAGCGAGGCTATAACTTTGGCATGATCGATTTATATAAATCTGATGCAGAAAATTTTGTGATTGAGGGAAATACCCTAATTGCTCCTTTCAGAGCAGTTCCCAGTTTAGGTGGAAACGTAGCAAAACAAATCATGATTGCTCGGGAAGAAAGAGAATTTTTATCTAAAGAAGACTTGGCAACACGTGGTAAAGTTTCGAAAACATTGATCGAGTACATGACTGATAATGGTGTATTAGATGGTTTACCAGACGAAAATCAACTTTCCTTGTTTGACATGTTATAAGAAAAAAAGAGGTGCCTGATTATTGCCAGGCATCTCTTTTTTTGGTCATTCTGATGTTAAAGGAGTACTGTCACTTAAGCTTAGACTAATCAGGTGAGGGTGATTATTAATTCGAAATGGGAAGCTACTGTTGGCTAAACCACGACTTACGAAGAGCGTTGTTTCCGGCTTTTCAGCAAGTAAGTAGGGACCGTTTGTATATTCAGGGAAAAAGCCTTGATTGGGTGATAATAAGCCATCAATAAAAGGAAGTCTTATTTGACCACCGTGAGCATGCCCAGAAAAGATAGCTTTAATGGGATAATTAAAAAAGTGTTCAATGTACAAGCTAAATGTTTCAGGATGATGAGCTAAAATAAAAGCTGGATAGCTTTTATTAATTTTAGTTTTTTCTTCAAAAGGCAAATCAGTCACACCGTTTTTTAAACCTACTAAAGTAATGGGCTGACCTTTCAATTGGATCGTTATCACGGAATTTTCTAACAGCGTCGCCTTGGAGTTCAGCATTAATTCGCGCCACTCCTCATATTGACCACTAGTCCTTTCGTGATTTCCTTCGATAACATAAGTGGGGGCGATAGCAGCTAAGTCATTTATCAGTTCCTGAATGTGCGATTGTGTGACATCTTCGGTGCGATCGACCGTGTCGCCAGTGACAAATATAACATCAGGTTGTTCTTTTTCTGCTGCAGTCAAAAGTTTCTTTAGAGGGACTCGAAGCCGTTCGTAATGAATATCAGAGACATGTAAAATCCGCGTATTATTAAGGGCGTTAGGTAAATTGTCAATACTCAAGTTCTCTTTAGTCACCTCAAGTTGACGATTTGTCCAGTAGCCTAAGAGGCAAAACAATAACATCATACATGGGATGAGAATTAAAATAGTTTTCATAATGGGTCCTTCTTTCAGTCAGTAAAAAACTATTATAGCGAGTAATTGCTAATTTACCAATTCTTTTGGGTGAAATTTATATGATTATTAATAAATATGGTCAAAGCATCCAAGCGGTTAAGGTAGCTAACAAAAAACATTTATTCATGGGGGGCTCCCGATAGATGAGAGTTTAAAAGATCTGCGACATGGTGTATGATTAACAGTAACTAGCTGATCCTTGTCAAGTGATAGAAAAAGTCGAAAAAGTATGATTATCATGTATTTACGATGATTCACTTAAGATAGCGAATCATTAAGTAGAAGGAGAGCCTTTATTTTTAGCGGTTTACCGCATAGAGATAAAGGACAACGGACCATTAAGTAGAAGGAGAGCCTTTATTCTTAGCGGTTTACCGCATAGAGATAAAGGACAACGGACCATTAAGTAGAAGGAGTGCTGCAAAAATGAAGGTAAGAAAAATTGGTATTATTGGTGCAGGTCATGTCGGATCTCACGTTGGGTTTGCTCTGGCGACTCAGGGTGAAGTGGATGAATTAGTCTTGATTGATTGCGACCAAGAAAAAGCGCGGGCTCAGGCGTTGGATATTGAGGATGCTGTTAGCTATTTGCCTCATCATGTGAAGGCCTCTGCTGGTGAGTATCAAGAGTTGGTAGATGCTGATTGTGTGGTTATTTGTGTCGGACCACCCTCAGGGCCAAGTGAGGACCGCTTAGATGAATTAGAAGAGCTCGTCGGCGTATTAGATGATGTCTTACCTAAGTTGCAAGAGAGTGGCTTTAAAGGCTTTATTATTAATATATCCAATCCAGCGGATGTTATTACGACCTACATTCAAGAATACTTGGATTATCCCCAAGAACGCATTTTTAGTACGGGCTGTGTTCTGGACTCTGCACGCTTGCAGAGTCAATTAGCTAACATGTTGAAAATAAACCGTCAGTCGCTTAATGCATTTTGTTTAGGAGAACATGGTTTTTCAGCCATGATACCATGGTCTCATGTAACTATTAGTGGTCAACCTTTAGTGTCTTATTTAGCGGCTCAAGACCTCGGACCGCTCAATTATGAACAGTTGCTGCAAGAAACCAAGGACGGAGGTTACCAGGTCTTGTTGGGCAAGGGGGCGACAGAGTTTGGCATTGCTACCGCTTTAGTTGAAGTGATTAAAAGTTTGTTTCATGATGAGCGGAAAATACTACCTGTTTCAGTTTATTTGGATGGTCAGTATGGGCAGGAAGGGATTTTTGCTTCAGTGCCAGCTATTATTGGTAAAAGAGGTGTGGAAGGATTGCTTGAATGGCAATTATCAGAAGGTGAACAAGCTGATTTTGAACGATCATGTGCGATAATTCGGACAAATTTTGCAAAAATTCACACATTTTAAGTCAAATACGAGAAAAAAGTTGCTAGAATCATACTTTGGTTGAGTTTTCAGAAAAAACATGATATAATATTCAAAGATTGATACCTGATGAGAGAGTGAGCGCACAACGCTCACTCTTTTTGATGGAGAAACAGATTCCCGTGAAGGAGGCGAATGGATTGAGTAGTGTAGTGGAAACTGTTACGAAGGTTGTCACGCCAATCTTAGAAGAGCAAAACTTAGAGTTAGTAGATCTAGAATTCGTGAAGGAAGGTAAAAACTGGTTTCTACGTGTCTTTATTGACAAACCGAATGGCATTGATATCGAAGAATGTGCGTTAGTTAGTGAAAAGTTAAGTGATGCGATGGATGAGCTGAATCCTGATCCGATCCCACAAGCTTACTTCTTAGAAGTCTCTTCTCCTGGAGCTGAACGGCCATTAAAGAAAGAAGAAGATTATGAAAACGCCCTTGGCGAATACATTCATATCTCTTTATATTCAATGGTTGAAAAGGAAAAACAATTCAACGGTACGCTGAAAGAATTAACAGCCGACGAATTGACCTTAACAGTTAAAATTAAAACAAGAGTAAAAGATATTACATTCGAACGGAAAAATATTGCCAAGGCAAGATTAGCAATTCAGTTCTAGATAAAGACAAACGGAGGCATAGTAAAAATGAGTAAAGAAATGTTGAATGCCCTAGAAGCATTGGAAGTAGAAAAAGGCATTTCGAAAGAAATCGTCATCGACGCCTTGGAAGCAGCTTTAGTCTCTGCTTATAAACGTCACTACGGACAAGCTCAAAACGTGGAAGTAGATTTTGATCACAAAAAAGGCAATATTCATGTTTACGCGGTTAAAGAAGTGACAGAGGAAGTCATGGACTCCCAATTAGAGGTTAGTCTGAAAGAGGCTTTACAACTGAATGGGGCATATGAATTAGGGGATAAAATTCGCTTTGAGGTAACTCCTAAAGATTTTGGACGGATTGCCGCTCAAACAGCTAAGCAAGTTATCTTGCAACGTGTACGTGAGGCTGAGAGAACAATCATTTATAACGAATTCAGTGCTTATGAAAATGACATCATGCAAGGCATTGTCGAGCGTCAAGATAATCGTTATATTTATGTCAACCTTGGGAAAATCGAAGCGGTTCTCTCTCGTCAAGATCAAATTCCTAATGAAGTTTACCAACCTCATGATCGAATTAAAGTTTATGTATCGAAAGTCGAAAATACTTCGAAGGGTCCACAAGTTTTCGTTAGTCGTAGCCATCCTGATTTACTAAAACGATTATTTGAACAAGAGATTCCAGAGGTTTACGATGGGATTGTTGAGATTGTCAGCATTGCTCGTGAAGCAGGCGACCGTGCAAAAGTAGCAGTCCGCTCTCGTGATGAGAACGTTGACCCAGTCGGTACTTGTGTCGGCCCCCGAGGTCAACGTGTGCAAGCAATTGTTAACGAATTAAAAGGGGAAAATATGGATATTGTGGAATGGAGTGAAGATCCAGCGATCTTTATCGCCAATGCCTTAAATCCAGCTCAAGTCGTTGATGTCTTTTTTGTTGAAAATGAAAAATCATGTACGGTTGTGGTACCTGATTATCAATTATCACTGGCGATTGGAAAACGGGGGCAAAATGCCCGTTTAGCTGCAAAATTAACAAATTATAAAATTGATATTAAGTCTGAATCAGATATGGAAGCGATTCGTAGCCAAATGCCTGAAGAAGACTTGGTGTCTGATGAATTGGTTGACGATGTGATGACTGACGAGTATCTCGCTGACGATTACGTTGTTGATCAGTACAATGAAGAATTGGTTTTAGATGGTGATAATATTACGGAAGCAATCGAAGAAGAACAAGAGTATGAAGAAGAGGTTGATACTGACCTTTATGAATCTGCTGATCAGGTTGCGGAAGATATTACCAACGAAGACGACTAAATCCTAGGAGGCAATAGAGATGAAACAGCGAAAAATTCCTTTAAGAAAATGTGTGGTTTCAGGTGAGATGAAACCTAAAAAAGAAATGATCCGTGTTGTTCGCTCGAAAGAAGGCGAGGTGGCCATTGATCCGTCAGGTAAGATGCCAGGTCGTGGAGCGTATGTTTCTATTGAGCCAGCAGTGGTGCAAAAAGCTTGGGATAAACAAACCTTGAATCGAGTCTTGGACGCTAGCTTGACGGATCAGTTTTACCAAGAGCTTTTGGACTATGTGACACATCAAAAAGCCAGACAGGAATTGCTTGGTAAATGATGAATCGACAGAAGGCGCTCAACTTATTAGGTATGGCAATGCGTGCGGGGAAACTCATTTCTGGTGAAGAACTGACCATTGCCGACATTCGCGCTCAGAAAGTTAACCTTGTCTTTGTGGCAACGGATGCTAGCGAAAATACCATAAAAAAGATTCAAGATAAAAGTTCCTATTATCATGTTCCCTGTTTGACTGAGTTTAGTCAGGCGGAACTTAGCCATGCGATTGGCCGAAGCCGGATGATTATTGGGGTTCGTGATAAGGGATTTGCGAAGAAATTGCAAGAATTATTATCAAGTTAGGAAGGTGATTGCATGGGTAACAAAAGAATTTATGAATTAGCCAAGGAAATCGATCAACCAAGCAAGGCGGTAATTGATCGGGCACATTCTCTTGGCATTGACGTAAAAAATCATATGGGCTCTATTAGTGCTGATCAAGAAACCAAATTACGTAGTGCATTCGGAGGTCAGCCAAAGACAAGCTCGCAGCCAGCGCAGTCCAACAAGCCAGCCCAAAATAAATATGTGGCATCAAAGCCTAGTCAAAATGGCAACCAGCGGCCACAAACTGTTGGAAATAAACCACAAACACAACAAAAAAATCTAGATAAAAGAAAAGGAAGTACGACATCGCAGCAATCAGGCGGTACTGAAAACCAAACTAAAAATATGACAAATAAACCTACAAATGGAAATACGCAAACAAACCAAAGTGGCGCAAGTCGTCCACAAAACACATCAAAACAACGCCCGCAGGGCCAAAGTAATCAAAGCCAAGGCAACCGTCCGCAAGGCCAAAGCCAGGGCAATCGTCCACAAGGTCAAAGCCAGGGCAATCGTCCACAAGGTCAAAGCCAAGGCAATCGTCCACAAGGTCAAAGCCAGGGCAACCGTCCGCAAGGTCAAGGCCAAGGCAACCGTCCGCAAGGCCAAAGCCAGGGCAATCGTCCGCAAGGCCAAAGCCAGGGCAATCGTCCGCAAGGTCAAAGCCAAGGCAATCGTCCACAAGGTCAGAGCCAAGGCAATCGTCCGCAAGGTCAAAGTCAAGGCAATCGTCCGCAAGGTCAAAGCCAGGGCAACCGTCCGCAAGGGCAAAGCCAGGGCAATCGTCCACAAGGCCAAAGCCAAGGGTCTACTACAGCCGCTAATCGCGGTGGTACAAGCCAAGGAGGCAATCAAAACCGCAGCAACAGTAATTACCGTGGTAACCAACAGGGTGGCTACAACAATCAAAATAGAAACAGGTTTAACAAACGTGGTAAGAAGGGCAAACGATACCCAGAGTCAACTAAACCTGCGGTGCCACCACGTAAGTTTAAGGAGCTACCAGAAGTCTTAGTTTATTCTGAAGGCATGAACGTAGCTGAAATTTCTAAAAAAATCTTCCGTGAGCCAGCGGAAATTATTAAAAAACTCTTTATGATGGGTGTGATGGTTAACCAAAACCAAGCCCTTGATAAAGATACGATTGAACTTTTAGCAGCTGATTATGGCATTGGTGCTGAAGAGAAAATTCAAGTGGACGTTGCTGATATCGATAAATTCTTTGAAGAAGAAGCCATCGTAGAAGAAAACTTGGTCACTCGTCCGCCAGTTGTTACGATCATGGGACACGTTGACCATGGTAAAACAACCTTATTGGATACATTGAGAAATACCAAAGTCTCTTTAGGTGAAGCTGGTGGGATTACCCAGCATATTGGGGCGTATCAAATTGAAGTGAATGACAAAACGATTACTTTCCTCGATACTCCAGGACATGCGGCCTTTACGAGCATGCGTGCTCGTGGCGCCAGTATTACTGATGTGACAATTTTAGTTGTGGCAGCGGATGATGGGGTGATGCCGCAAACGATTGAAGCGATCAACCATGCGAAAGCGGCTGATGTGCCAATTATTGTGGCGGTTAATAAAATCGATAAACCAGGTGCAAATCCAGATCATGTGATGCAACAATTGAGTGAACAAGGACTAATTCCAGAGGACTGGGGTGGTGACACGATCTTTGTGCCTATCTCAGCCAAGTTTGGACAGAACATTGATGATTTACTAGAAATGATCATCTTAGTTTCTGAAGTTCAAGAGTTAAAAGCAGATCCAACTCAAAATGCTATCGGTAGCGTGATTGAAGCTCGTCTAGATAAAGGAAAAGGACCTGTGGCAACCCTGCTTGTCCAACAAGGAACCCTTCGTGTTGGCGATCCAATTGTTGTTGGGAATACCTTTGGGCGTGTTCGTGTGATGACCAATGACATCGGTCGTCGCGATAAAGAAGCTGGTCCAGCAACTCCAGTTGAGATTACTGGATTAAATGATGTGCCACAAGCTGGTGATCGTTTTGTTGTCTTGGAAGATGAGAAAACAGCTCGTGCTGCAGGTGAAGAGCGTGCAAAACGCGCCTTGTTAGAGCATCGTGCTCTCGGTAGCCGTGTCACATTGGATAACTTATTCGAGAGCTTGAAAGAAGGCGAATTGAAAGAAGTTAATGTGATCATTAAAGCCGATGTACAAGGGTCTGCCGAAGCTTTGGCGGCCAGTTTACAGAAAATTGAAGTTGAAGGTGTTCGAGTTAAAATCGTTCACTCTGCAGTTGGTGCAATCAACGAAAGTGATATCACTTTGGCCGCAGCAAGTAACGCGATTGTGATTGGCTTTAACGTTCGTCCAACAGTTCAAGCAAAACAACAAGCAGATGCCGAAGAAGTAGATATCCGTCTACACCGTATTATTTATAATGCCATTGATGAGATTGAGACTGCGATGAAGGGGATGTTAGATCCTGAATTCGAAGAAAAAATCACAGGTCAAATGATGATTCGTGAAACATATACGGTTTCTAAAGTCGGTACCATTGCTGGTTGTTATGTTACTGAAGGTTCTATTAAACGAGATAGCGGCATTCGTCTGATTCGTGATAATATCGTCATTCACGAAGGCAAGCTTTCAAGCTTGAAACGCTTTAAAGATGACGCTAAAGAAGTTAAAATGGGATTTGAATGTGGTGCTACCATTGAAAATTATAATGACATTAAAGTGGACGATGTGATTGAAGGCTTTGAAATGGTTGAAATCAAACGAAAATAAGTTTTGAGGCAACAGTTTGAGCAAAAGCTCGAACTGTTGCTGGCTATCAATAGAAAGTGAGGAAATATCATGGCAAAATTTCGTGACCGCCGTGTGGCACAAGAAGTTCAGCGTGAAGTGAATGATATTCTCCAAAAACGCGTTCGTGATCCTCGTGTTCAAGACATTACTATCACAGATGTTCGTGTGACAGGTGATTTGCAGCAAGCAACGATTTATTATAGTACCTTGTCTGAAAACGCCTCTGATGTTGCGAAGGCGCAAGCTGGATTGGAGAAAGCAACTGGATTGATTCGTAGTGAATTAGGCCAGAGACTTCAAATTTATAAAACACCAGAATTAATCTTTGAACGTGACGCCTCTGTTGCTTATGGCAGTCATATTGATGAATTGATTCGTAATTTGAATAAAAAAGATTAAGCATTAGAGGAAATGACCAATGGTTGTTTCCTCTTTTTGCGCTGTGATATAATAAGTGGAGAATGGAGGGGCAGTGATGTTTAATGGTCAAGATTTTAGTGAGTTATCTGAAGTTGAGATGGCGATTTATCATTTCATTTTAGCCAATGACGATAAAATTGCATTTATGCGCGTTCGCGATATTGCTGAAGGGTCTCATACATCGCCGACTTCTGTCATGCGCTTTATCCGAAAGAGTGGCTACGATTCTTTTCCTGAGTTTAAGTTGGCGATTAAGCAAATGGTAACAAAACAACCCTACGGCGAAAGTGCTTTAGATGACTATTTTGATATTTTAAATCGAAAAAATTTTAAAAATGATTTAGAACTTAAAATTGATTTGTGTGCGGACCTCATCATGGAAGCTGGTACTAGTATTTTTATGGGGATCGGTGCTTCTGGTGCAATCGGCAGTTATGCCAGTCGCAAAATTGCTAATCTGGGGTTTAATTCTTTTTCGTTAACCGATCGGACTTATCCTTTTAAGACTCGTCTTAGCTCAGATAAGCAAAATGTCATGTTTATTTTAAGTGTTTCAGGAAATACCGTGGAGATGTTAGATGTGATCCATCAGATGAGACCTGATGATCGTACAAAAGTAGTGGTGATCACCAGCGATTCAACTAGTCCCTTAGCTTGCAAGGCGGATCATTACGTGGATTATGTGAGTCACAGTGATCGATCGCATGTGTATCATGATCTATCCAGCCAAATCCCTTGTGTGTTTATTTTGGAGTTGATTATTAATCGTATTAGAGCGAAACAAGCTTGATGGTACATAGTGTACCGTCAAGGTGCTTGTTTCTTTTTTATGGCATACGGACCATTTTCATTAACAGATGCATATTTTGTCTTGGATATCGTTATACTAAGGTAGTGATAACTGATAGATGAAAAAGACTAAAATGTGCAAGGAGATTAGAGATGGATAAGTTTAATGCTTTTATGGAAAGAACGTTGGTGCCGGTCGCAACAAAACTGAATAATCAACGACATGTGGCGGCAATTCGGGATGCTTTTATGTTTATTTTCCCTTTGACCATGGCATCGTCAATCGTGATATTATTGAATAATTTAATTTTTTCGAAAGAAGGATTTTTAGCTAAAATTCTTTTTTTACCAAAGTTTTTCCCTAACTTAGAATCGGCTCAAAAAGTCTTGGCTTCAGCTGCTAATGGAACGATTAACATTATGTCGATTTTTATTGCTTTTTTAGTGGCAAGTTTACTAGCAAAACATTTTAAAGCGGATGATATGTTAGCGGGATTGACGAGTATTGCCTGTTTTGTCATATTGTATCCGGCACCATTTGGTTTGAAAAACGGACCGAACGTCATGGAAACCACCTATCTAGGTGCCCAAGGGCTATTTGTTGCCATGTTAGTTGGGTGTTTAATCGGTGAATTTTTACCTAAGCTCTTTAAGAATGAGCGCTTAAAAATCAACATGCCAGAAATGGTACCGCCGGCGGTTTCGCGTTCATTTTCAGGTTTGATTCCGATTGTGATCATGATTATGTTGGCGTCGATCCTCAGCTATGCTATCTCCTTATTTGCCCCTAATGGGATTAATGAGGTGATCTACAATACCATTCAAACCCCATTACGAAATATCGGCGGTAATTTATTTGGAGTTCTAATGATTGCCTTTACGCAAAATTTATTGTGGGCGATCGGTATTCACGGACCAAATACACTAAACGCTGTTCGTGCTGCGATTTTTACAGAGCCTGACATGGCGAATTTGGCTCATATAAATGATACTGGAAGTCTGAGTGATATTCCTTATCCAGAGACTTGGGGAATGCTAAATGACGCTTTTGCTAATATGGGTGGAAGTGGTATGACTTTGGGGTTAATCATCGCCATTTTTATTGCTTCACGGCGACCGGAATATAAAGAAATCGCTAAAATGTCCTTTATTCCTGGCTTGTTCAATATTAACGAACCGTTAATTTTTGGCTTACCTATTGTCTTAAATCCGATATTAGTGGTGCCCTTTGTGCTTACGCCAATGGTTAATATAATGGTTGGTTACTTTGCGACGATCGTTCTCAAGATTATTCCTTCGCCAGCGATCGGTGTGCCTTGGACAACACCAGGACCTTTGATTCCTTTCCTTGGAACAGGCGGTAATTTCTTAGCGTTAATCATCGGTTTTGTCTGTTTAGGAATTTCTATTTTGATCTACTTACCATTTGTTATAGCGGCAAATAAAGCGGCTGAAAAAGAGCGACAAGCACAATAAAAGAAAGAAGGTAAAAATATGTTTAAATCCGATTTTTTATGGGGGGGCGCTGTTGCTGCTCACCAGATTGAAGGGGGCTGGGATCAAGGAGGCAAGGGAGTTAGTATTGCCGACGTAATGACTGCTGGCGCCAATGGTGTTGCCAGAGAGATTACTGCCGGAGTTATTCCGGGTAAAAATTACCCGAATCACGAAGCAATCGATTTTTATCATCGTTACCCAGAGGATATTGCCCTGTTAGCTGAGATGGGATTAAAGGCTTTTAGGACGTCGATTGCTTGGAGTCGTATTTTTCCAAAAGGCGATGAAAAGGAACCAAATGAAGCTGGTTTGCAGTTTTACGATGATTTATTTGATGAATTGTTGAAACATGGCATTGAGCCGATTATTACCTTATCTCATTTTGAAATGCCTTATCATCTTCACGAGGCATATGGTGGTTTTAAAAATAAAAAACTGATTGATTTTTTTGTGAACTTTGCTGAAGTTGTCATGACGCGTTATCAAAAAAAGGTGACGTATTGGATGACCTTTAATGAGATCAATAATCAAGCGGGCGGCCATGAGGCATTACACAATTGGACGAATTCAGGGGTTATCGTTGCCGAAGGTGAAAATGCCGAAGAAATTATTTATCAAGCCTCCCTGTATGAATTAATTGCAAGCGCCAAAGTAGTTGCCTTAGGTCATCAAATTAACAGTAACCTTCAAATCGGATGTATGATGGCGTATGTTCCGGTTTATCCTTACTCTTGCAATCCAGTAGATATGATGGCTTCTGTTAAAGGAATGAACTTACGCTTTTTCTACAATGATGTTCATGCACGAGGTGAAATTCCTGCTTATACTTTGAACGAGTGGCAACGCAAGGGTTATGAGATCGAATACACAGCGGAAGATCTGGCAGCGTTAAAAGCTGGAACGGTAGATTTTATCGGGTTTAGTTACTACATGTCTGGAACTGTTACGGCGAATCCGGAAGTTGAGGGACATCTAATTGGTGATGGGCTTAAGATTACTCAAAATGAGTATATCAAAGCAAGTGATTGGGGCTGGCCAATTGATCCAGTTGGCTTGCGCTACGTTTTAAATGTATTGGAACAACGCTATAATCTGCCAATGATGATTGTTGAAAATGGTTTTGGTGCTTATGACACTCTGGAAGAAGATGGCAGTATCAACGATGATTACCGAATTAATTATTTAACAGAACACATTAAGCAAATGGCCCTGGCAATTAATGAGGATGGTGTGAATTTAATTGGTTATACCCCGTGGGGAATTATCGATATTGTTAGTTTTGGGACCGGTGAAATGGAAAAACGGTACGGCTTTATCTATGTGGATAAAGACAATCAAGGCAAGGGGACCTTGGCTAGAAGCAAAAAGAAATCATTTGCTTGGTATCAAGAAGTGATCGCGACCAATGGTGGCAGTTTATCTAATAAATAATCAAGTAAAAGAGATTAGGGAAACCTAGTCTTTTTTCTTTTCAATTGAGTCCAGTCAGTTAGGTTAAGTGAAGAAAATGAGCAGTCAAGTTTATGATAGAACTTTTTGAGTCAATAAACAGAAAAGATGGCAGTAATATGCTATAATGTACAAGTTATCTTATGAATGAGAGGTAAGAGGATGGACGGTATTTTACCATTGTGGAAAGAACGTGGAATGACCAGTCATGACTGTGTCTTTAAGTTGCGTAAAATTTTACATACAAAAAAAGTAGGCCATGGGGGGACATTAGATCCTGATGTTGATGGCGTATTGCCGATTTGTATTGGCAAAGGCACTAAAATAATTGAATATTTACAAGATAGTGGCAAGACTTATGTCGGTGAGATTACCTTAGGTTTTTCTACGACGACAGAAGATGCCAGCGGTGAAATAGTGGCTCAATCAGTTGTTGAAACAGCACCGACACTGGCAGAAATCGATGAAATAATGGAACAAATGGTTGGGACGATCACTCAGGTTCCGCCGATGTATTCAGCGGTTAAAGTGAATGGCAAGCGTCTTTATGAATATGCTCGGGAAGGACTGGCAGTCGAGCGACCTAAGCGACAGGCGGAGATTCACTATTTTAAACGAACATCTGAACCGGTGGTCAAACAAGCTGGCACTTTATCGTGGACTTTTGAAGTGGGCTGTGGCAAAGGGACTTATGTTAGAACACTGGCAGTCGATACTGGCGCTAAACTAGGGTATCAGGCGCATATGTCGGATTTAACGCGAACTGGCAGTGCTGGGTTTACAGCGAATGAATGCGTCACGTTGCAAGAGGTAGCGGAATTAATGGAAAAAGCTGACCATTCTTTTCTGTTGCCAATTGAACGATCAGTCACCATGTTCGAACGTTTGGACATCAGTGATCAACAGTATCAAATTGTTCGCAATGGCGGTTTTTTAGCTTTAGATGAATTAGAGGTAACAGATGAATCAGGCATGATTGCTTTATTTTATCAAGAGCGTCTGATCAGTATTTATGCCCAACACCCAACGAAACAAGCATTTTTAAAACCAGTCAAAGTGTTACGAAACGACTAGAGAAAAGGAAGTTTACCAATGAAAGTAATTGAAATTCATCATCCTTATAAATTAGAGCAAATTCCTCAAGAAGACGTGGTATTAGTCTTAGGTTTTTTTGATGGTGTCCATTGTGGCCATCAGGAAGTTATCCGTCGAGGGAAAGCTGAAGCTGAGAAAAGAGGCCTAAAATTAGCTGTGATGACCTTTAATCAACACCCTTCGATCGTCTTTCAAAAAATTCAACCTGAGACGATGAAATATCTGACCACGATTGAACAAAAAGAGCGGCGAATGGCTGACCTAGGCGTTGATTATTTGTACATTGTTGAGTTTACATCGGCATTTGCTAGTTTAGCTCCGCAAGAGTTTGTTGATCAGTACATTGTGGGGCTTCACGGGAAAGTAGCGGTAGCGGGATTTGACTATACCTATGGTCCAAGGGAAATCGCGACAATGGCGAATTTGCCCAAGTATACTCGCAATCGTGTGGAGATTATAACGGTGCCGAAACAAATGACGAACGATAAGAAAATCAGTTCCAGTGAGATTCGTGAATTAATGGCAGCCGGTGCGATGGAAGAAGTCGCCAGTTATTTAGGCTACGTTTATGAAATTGAAGGAACCGTGGTTCATGGTGACGCTCGCGGACGAACTTTAGGTTTTCCAACGGCTAATATTAAAGTGCCATCTAGCGTCCGTCTGCCTCGCAAAGGAGTTTATGCGGTTAAAATTAAAGTTGCGAAAACTTGGTATTTAGGAATGGCTCAAATCGGCCGTAACATTACCTTCGAACCAGGTCGAGATGTAACAGTGGAAGTGAATATCTTAGCGTTCAATCAAGATATTTATGGCGAGCAAGTTGCGGTCGAATGGCATCATTACTTGAGAGATGAAGTTAAGTTTACAGGTGTTGAAGGCTTAATTGCTCAACTTAAGCAAGATCAGCAAGATACTTTAGACTATTTTAAGGAAAAGTCAGACGATTAATAACAGAACAATCCAAGGACCCTTTCTAACTGAGGGTCCTTGGATTTTTATCACAAATGGTGATTTCAGTCACTGGCTATTTCAGAGAGAGTATGGTAAGTTTTAGGTGGTTTTTGACATTGGTAATTTGCTGACTTTAGGGGAAATAGAAGGTGGTGTAAGATGAAGTTAGATCAAGAAGAGGTCTTAGGAGAGCTCTATAACTTACTATTAAATAAAGGTACCAGAGAGTGGGAACGGGGACAGTTAAACACAACCAAAGAGGCTGTTGAGAGTGGTGGGAAGCTCAAGGAGCAACTCGCCATTCTAGAGGCTCAATTACGGCCTTTAGCTAGTAGAAATAATTTAACACCGGATGTAGCGGATTTTTATTTAAAAATTAAGGACGAACCAGAAGGCCACATTGCCTTTGATTTCGAGAAACACCTCCTAAGTGACCTGAAAAATCAAGAACGAGCTATTTTTGCTGGCGGTTGTTTTTGGTGTATGGTGGAGCCTTTTGAAAAACGGCCAGGGATTATTTCCGTATTATCAGGTTATACTGGCGGAGAGCTAGCTTCGCCCACTTATGACCAAGTCAGTGGCGGTTATACAAACCATGTTGAAGCAGTCGAAATAATTTTCGACACTCGTTTAGTAAGTTACGCTCAATTGTTGGCACTATACTGGCAGCTGATTGATCCAACAGACGCGTTTGGTCAATTTCAAGATAGAGGAAGTCAATATCGTTCCATTATTTTTGTTCAAAATGAGAGTCAAAAGCAGGTGGCAGAACAAGCCAAAGCGCAAGTCATCGCTTCTGGTAAGTACACTCGGCCTATTGTTACGGAGATTCGTTTAGCCAGTCCATTTTGGCCAGCTGAAAATTACCATCAGCAATTTTATCAGAAACAGCCGAAGAGATATCGCCGCATTAAGCGAGCGCGTCAACAATTGGTGAGGTTTCAAAGCTTGAAAGATAAAGTGCCATTAAGAAAACCCAAGCCTAAAAAGTAAGTTAGCTGATCTGAAAAAGTGACTCGAGTAGGAGATGATGGTGGACTATGTTAAAATAGTTAAGGCGATTCTGCGGTGTGAGTCAAGCGCTGCCGCTGATTGTTGTTTTTGAGACTGCTGTTAGAGAGCGTTGAAAAAGTGACTTTGATCTTTGAGATGGCAATTTAGTTATTGTAGATAATCAGACATCTGGTCGATCAGATGGTCTGCTTTGTATTTTGAAAGGAACGTAAGAAATGATAAATAAGAAAACGACCAGTACGGGTAAAATTGGTGCTTATATTCACATTCCCTTTTGTGAGCACATTTGCTTTTACTGCGATTTTAATAAAGTTTTTATTCAAGGTCAGCCTGTAGATGATTACATTCAAGGGTTGATTAAAGAAATTCGTTTAACAAAAGAACAGTACCCATCAGATGATACGCCGACGATTTACATTGGCGGGGGGACACCGACCTCTTTGTCAGCTAATCAGCTTGATGTGTTACTAGCAGGGATTCGTCAGGAGTTGCCATTTAATCCAGAAAATGAATTCACCGTTGAAGCCAATCCTGGTGATTTAACTCTCGATAAAATTAAGGTCCTTAAAAATCATGGCGTCAATCGTCTATCAATGGGGGTTCAGTCCTTTGATGATCGTTTGTTGAAGAAAATTGGTCGCAAGCATTCCGCTGAAGATGTCTTTGAGACCATGCGGTTAGTGGAACAAGGGGGCATGGATAATGTGAGCATTGATTTGATCTATGCTTTACCAGGCCAAAGTATGGAGAGCTTTCAAGACACCTTAGAAAAAGCTTTAGCCCTGGACCTACCACACTATTCAATGTATTCGCTAATTTTGGAAAATAAAACGATGTTCTATAATTGGGCTCGTCAAGGTCGCTTAAATTTACCGACAGAAGACACTGAAGGAGATATGTTTGATCTAGCAGCCTCTTTTATGGAGCGGGCCGGTCGAAAAAAATACGAAGTGAGTAATTTTGCTATTCCAGGTAAAGAAAGTCAACACAATTTAATTTACTGGAACAATGAACATTATTATGGCTTTGGGGCAGGTGCTAGTGGCTATTTGGGGGAATCTCGTTATCGCAATTATGGCCCAATTTTACATTATTTAACCCCCTTAAAGGAAGATCGTTTGCCGACGATTGAAATCGAAACTTTAAGTCTAGTCAATCAGATGGAGGAAGAGATGTTTCTTGGTTTGCGGAAAATCGAAGGTGTTTCTTATGAAAAATTTAATCAGAAATTTCAACGGGAATTGACAAGTGTTTATGGACCGGTGATTGACCGGTTGTTACAAGCTAACATGCTTGAGCAAGTGGATGGCTTTATTCGGTTAAGCGATAAGGGGTTAATTTTAGGGAACGAAGTCTTCCAAGAATTTTTAATTGAAAAAAAACAACCCGATTAATTATGAGGTTGCTGGAAAAGACCCCTCTTTCAGCAACCTTTTATTTTGGCTGATTTTACGAATCAGGCAGCTGTTTTAAAGTGAATTAGCACTCGAGCGAGTCGAGTGCTAAAAAATAATGGTTATTAGTTGACAAAAGGTTCGAGACTTGGTATATTATTAATTGTGATTAGCACTTAAGTTTATTGAGTGCTAAAAAATAAAGAGGTGATAAGGATGCTTAGTGAACGACAATTGAATATTTTGCGTTTGATCATCCAAGTCTATACCTCTAGTGGTGCACCAGTTGGATCTAAAACGTTGATGAACGCAGGGATTAATGCTAGCTCGGCAACTATTCGTAATGACATGAGTGCTCTTGAAGAACAAGGGTTAATTGAAAAAACCCATTCTTCATCAGGACGAGTACCTTCTATTAAGGGGTATCGTTATTACGTGGATAATCTATTACAGCCCGCTGAAGTTAGTCACACGGAGTTATCGACAATTAAACAGGCCTTTGGGCAAGAGTTTAACGCGATTAATGATATTATCAAACAATCAGCTGATATCTTGTCTGAACTAACGAGTTACACGGCATTTTCGCTTGGACCAGAAGTAAAGGAACGACGGTTAACGGGTTTTCGAATTGTGCCTTTAAATAGTCATCAATTAATTGCGATTATTGTGACGGATAAAGGAAATGTCGAAAGTAAAGTTTTCACTATTCCTAATGAGGTGTCCAGCGAAGATATCGAAAAGATGATTAAAATCATCAATGACAAGTTAGTAGGGGAACCACTGTTGACCGTTTACCATAAACTGAGAACAGAGATTCCGATCATCCTGCAAAAATATTTCCACACACCACAAGGTATTATGGGCCTCTTCGATTCCATATTAGGACATGCCTTCGAAGAGCGAGTTTACGTTAGCGGTCGCATGAATTTATTGGATTTCGACGGGCTGACAGACTTATCCCAATTTAAGTCTGTGTATTCGTTAATGGATAACACAGATAAACTTACTTCCTTAATTGCACCACCGGAAGATGAAATTGGCATTCGAATTGGCAACGAACTAAACAATGACCTCTTGGCAAACATGAGTTTGATCTCTGCTTCTTATGAAGTATCAGGCCATGGTAGAGGAACCATTGCCTTGCTCGGGCCGACGAATATGTCCTATGCAAAAATGTTTGGATTGATTGATGCGTTTCGGTATGAGCTAGCCAGTGAGTTGGCGGATTACTATCGCACATTGGATTCATCATCAACATTCTAAGGTTAGAAAGGAAGTCAGAGACGTGACAGAAAAAAATGAAGAATTAGAGCAAGATGTGACAGAAGAAATCGAAGAAGTTGATCAAGCAAAGATTGACGAGATTTTGAAAGGCGCAGTAGAATCGGATGAAACAGACAAAACGCAAGAGGAAATCTTACAAGATCAGTTAAATGAGATGGAAGATAAATTCTTGCGAGCTCAAGCTGAAATTGCGAATATGCGCAATAGGTTCCAAAAAGAACGAGAGGGCTCGGCGAAGTATCGTTCTCAAGATTTAGGAAAAGAATTATTGCCAGCCATCGATAATTTGGAACGTGCCTTAGCCATCGAAGTGGAAGATGAGCAAGGTAAGAGTTTGAAAAAAGGGATTGAAATGGTGATGGAAAGTGTTTTACATGCCATGAAATCAGCTGGAATTGAAGAAATTCCTGCTCTAGGCGAAACTTTTGATCCTAACTTACATCAGGCGGTGCAAACCATGCCAGTTGAAGAGGGACAAAAAGTGGATCAAATCGTTCAAGTCTTACAAAAAGGTTATATCTTGCAAGACCGTGTCTTGCGTCCAACGATGGTCATCGTTGCCCAGTAATACTTCGCTGACTCGGCTATGCCGCAGTCGCTAATAATAAAAAAATTAAAAGATGAATGGAGAAATTAACTATGAGTAAAATTATCGGAATTGACTTAGGAACAACAAACTCTGCAGTCGCAGTCTTAGAAGGCGGAGAAGCAAAAATCATCCCAAATCCAGAGGGAAATCGTACAACACCATCTGTTGTCTCATTTAAAAATGGTGAAATTCAAGTAGGTGAAGTAGCAAAACGTCAAGCAGTCACCAACCCACATACGATTGCATCAATCAAACGTCATATGGGCGAAGCTGGATTTACGGTTGAGGCAGAAGGTAAAACATACACACCTCAAGAAATTTCAGCAATGGTCTTACAATACATGAAAGGTTTTGCTGAAGATTATTTAGGCGAGCCTGTGACAAAAGCGGTTATCACCGTTCCAGCTTACTTTAACGATGCGCAACGTCAAGCGACAAAAGATGCTGGTAAAATAGCTGGTTTAGAAGTAGAACGAATTGTTAACGAGCCAACAGCTGCAGCACTTGCTTATGGTTTGGACAAAACAGATAAAGAAGAAAAAGTATTAGTCTTTGACCTTGGTGGTGGTACCTTTGACGTCTCAATCCTTGAATTAGGCGATGGTGTCTTTGATGTATTGTCAACTGCTGGAGATAACCACTTAGGTGGAGATGACTTTGATAACAAAATCATCGACCATTTAGTAGCTGAATTCAAAAAAGAGAACGGCATTGATTTATCTAAAGATAAAATGGCTGTTCAACGTTTGAAAGATGCCGCTGAAAAAGCGAAAAAAGATTTATCAGGTGTGACAAGCACTCAAATCAGCTTACCGTTTATTACCGCTGGTGACGCTGGACCCCTTCACTTAGAATTAAACTTAACTCGTGCTAAATTTGATGAATTAACTTCTGATTTAGTAGAACGTACGAAAGGTCCAGTTCGTCAAGCTCTTAAAGATGCTGGTTTATCTCAATCAGATATCGACGAAGTGATCTTAGTAGGTGGTTCAACACGTATTCCTGCAGTGGTTGAAGCGGTTCAAAGAGAAACAAACAAAGACGCTAATAAATCTGTTAACCCAGACGAAGTAGTAGCGATGGGTGCTGCCATTCAGGGTGGGGTTATTACTGGAGACGTTAAAGATGTTGTCTTACTAGATGTAACACCATTATCATTAGGGATTGAAACAATGGGATCAGTCTTTACAAAACTGATTGATCGTAATACAACAATTCCAACAAGTAAATCACAAGTCTTCTCAACGGCAGCAGACAATCAACCAGCTGTAGACATTCATGTCTTACAAGGTGAGCGTCCAATGGCCTCAGATAACAAAACACTAGGACGTTTCCAATTGTCTGATATTCCACCAGCACCTCGTGGTGTGCCTCAAATCGAAGTTACTTTCGATATTGATAAAAACGGGATCGTTAATGTTAGTGCCAAAGATTTAGGCACTCAAAAAGAACAAACGATCACTATCAAATCTTCTTCAGGTTTAACAGATGAAGAAATCGACAAAATGGTGAAAGATGCTGAAGCCAATGCTGAAGCAGATAAAGCCCGTAAAGAAGAAGTTGATTTACGTAATGATGTTGATGCCTTGTTGTTCTCAGTTGACAAAACATTGACTGATTTAGAAGGTAAAGTGGATGAAGAAGAAGTTAAAAAAGCAGAAGAAGTTCGTGATGAATTAAAAGCAGCCGTTGAAGCGAATGACTTAGACTTAATGAAAGAAAAACGTGACGCTCTTAACGAAATCGTTCAAGCGTTGACCGTTAAATTGTATGAACAAGCTGCAGCAGCTCAAGCGGCAGAAAACCCAGAAGAAGCGCAATCAGGTGCAGATGATGTGGTTGACGCCGACTTTGAAGAAGTTGAAGGCGACGACAAATAAAAGTCTGAACGTGGAAAGCCATTAGCAGTTTGCTTTTGGCTTTTCCTACTTCTACTTTAAATCCAGCAGTTTAGTTTGATAATTTGACAATTTGTTTCACGAAAAATGGTTTAGTATTTTGTTGATATATGGTATGATTTACTAGGCTCTGGAAACAGAAAAAACTAGAGAATAGATGTGGAGGGAAAACCCATGGCGAAGAGAGACTATTATGAAGTTCTGGGTGTGTCCAAAAGCGCAACAGATGATGAAATAAAAAAAGCTTATCGGAAGCTCTCGAAACAATATCATCCAGATATTAATAAAGAGGCTGATGCGGAAGATAAATTTAAAGAAGTTTCAGAAGCGTATGAAATTTTAAGCGATCCCCAAAGAAGAGCGGCCTATGATCAATATGGTCACGCTAGCACCGATCCTAATTATGGTGGCGGTGGCTTCGGTGGCGGCGGCTTTGAAGGTTTCGGCGGCGGTGGCAGCTTTGGCGGATTTGAAGATATTTTTGAATCATTTTTTGGTGGTGGCGGTGGTCGTTCGGCTAACCCAAATGCACCAAGACAAGGATCAGATTTACAATACTCATTAAATTTAAAGTTTGAAGAAGCGATTTTTGGCATTGAAAAAACCGTGAAGTTTAACCGTGAGGATTCGTGTAGTACTTGTTCCGGTAGTGGTGCAAAACCTGGTACGAAGCCTGAAACATGTTCTAAGTGTCATGGTCAAGGAACAATCAATGTGGAAAGACAAACGCCTCTTGGTCGCGTGATGACTCGTCAAACATGTGATCAATGTGGTGGTGCTGGCCAAACTATTAAAGACCCTTGTAACGACTGTCATGGAACTGGTCGCGTTAAGAAAAAACATGCGGTTAAAGTTAACGTGCCAGCTGGTGTGGAAGATGGCCAACAAATGCGCTTAGCAGGTCAAGGTGAAGCTGGTGTTAATGGTGGACCATACGGGGATCTATATGTGGTTTTCCACGTGGAAGAAAGTGATTTATACGATCGTGATGGGTCTGAAATCTATTACGATTTACCATTGAGCTTTGTTCAAGCCGCACTCGGTGATGAGTTGGAAGTCCCAACGGTTCATGGTAAAGTTAAATTGAAGATTCCTGCTGGCACGCAAACAGGGACTACTTTCCGCTTACGCGGTAAAGGTGCGCCTAAGCTACGTGGTAGTGGCAATGGTGACCAACAAGTCTCCGTTAAGATCATTACACCTAAGAACTTAAGTGACGCTCAGAAACGTGCTTTAAGAGAGTTTGCTGAAGCGGGCGGCGATAAAGTTGAGGAACAAGAAGAAGGTTTTTTCGATAAAATGAAAGATGCCTTTAACTTTGATCAAAAGAAAAAAAGATAGTCTTTAACAATCATAATTGAGACATTATTTCAGTTCTTCTGTCAGAAGGATGAACCGAAATAATGCCTCTTTTTTTTGTGTGGAAAGGCAGGCGCTCTCTCAATGCGCCGCGAATATCACTCCACAGAAGACCTACCGCTCATCATGCTTCTTAGAAGTCGGGGGTTTGAGGAGCTAATTTTAACTCTTTGTAGTATAGTAGAGGTCAGATAAACCATGAGTAGTCAGAGGGAAACAAGGAGAATGGAGGAATGACCATGCTGTATGGCGAAGAGGATAAAGCGCGTATTCAAAGCACTGCACCGATTTTTGGCTCAAAAGAAGAGGGACAGGCAATTCCCTTATATCGTTTGGGTGAAGCGTCAATGGACCCGCGAATCGCTTATCGTTTAGTAAAAGATGAGTTGTTAGATGAAGGGAATGCCCGCCAAAATTTGGCAACATTTTGTCAAACTTATATGGAAGATGAGGCGATCCTACTCATGAGTGAGACGCTTGAAAAAAATGCGATTGATAAGTCCGAATATCCCAAAACGGCTGAAATTGAGAATCGATGTGTCAACATTATTGCCGATCTATGGAACGCCCCTAAAGCGGAAAAATATATAGGAACCTCAACGATTGGCTCGTCAGAATCCTGTATGCTTGCGGGAATGGCGCTAAAATTCTCCTGGCGTAAACGCGCTGAGGAGCTAGGGCTAAATGTAATGGCCCAAAAACCAAATTTGATTATGTCTTCTGGCTATCAAGTTTGTTGGGAGAAGTTTTGTGTTTATTGGGATATTGAGATGCGAGTTGTTCCCATGGAGATAGATCATATGAGTCTGAACATTGATCAAACCATGAGTTTAATTGACGAATATACCATTGGGATTGTGGGGATTTTAGGCATAACTTATACGGGAAAATTTGATGACATTGCGGCATTGGATCAGCGGCTTACGGCTTATAATAACACGACGGACTACAAGGTATTCATTCACGTCGACGCAGCTTCAGGTGGCTTCTTCACGCCTTTTGTCAATCCTGAGTTAGTCTGGGACTTTCGTTTGAAAACCGTTATTTCCATCAATGCATCGGGTCACAAATATGGCCTTGTTTATCCTGGCATCGGCTGGGTTATCTGGCGTGATACTAGCTATTTACCGGAAGAATTGGTTTTTAATGTGAGTTATTTGGGTGGAGAAGTGCCAACTATGGCGATTAACTTTTCTCATAGTGCCAGTCAATTAATTGGGCAGTATTATAACTTTTTGCGTTTAGGCGTAGAAGGTTATCGAGCGATTCATCGACGAACAAAAGACGTGGCTCTCTTTATTTCACATGAAATTACTAACTTAGGGTTATTTGATATTCAAAATAGCGGAGAAAATTTACCGATTGTTTGCTATAGCTTAAAAGAAGGACTAGACATTAATTGGACACTTTATGAGTTAGCAGATCGATTAGCGATGAAGGGATGGCAGGTTCCAACGTATCCTTTGCCAGATAATTTAGAAAATTGTGTAATTCAACGAATCGTTTGTCGGGCTGATTTAGGGTTTAACATGGCTCAAGAGTTTAAAGATGACTTTGTAGAAGCTATTGACTATCTTCAAAAAGTAAAGCTGGAAAGCCCAAAGGAGGTCAAGCCTAGGAGCCAAGGCTTTACTCATTAAATCGAAGATGCTAATTAGTTTAATATTTTTATCAAAAAAAAGGTCTTTTGATTGATTTTATGATGGAAATTCGTTATAATCACTAAGTGTAATTATTACGATTTAAATCAAAGGAGTTCTAAATGAGAAAAATAATGTTACTGATACTGGCAATAGGGAGTATCACCTTATTTACGGCCTGTGGCGCTTCCCAAGAGAATGAGCAAAAGACAGATGGGAAACTTCAAGTAGTGACCACTTTTTATCCAATGTATGATTTTACAAAAAAAATTGTCGGGGATAATGGTGACGTTTCAGTTTTGATGACAGGTGAAACAGAGCCCCATGATTATGAGCCTAGCGCCAAGGATATTGCTAAAATTCAAGATGCGGATGTCTTTGTCTACAATTCGAAAGAAATGGAAACCTGGGTTGAAGCGGTCTTAGATAGTATTGATACTAAGAAGACAGTGGTGGTGGAAGCCAGTCAAGGTATTGAGTTAATGGAAATGACAGAAGAAGAGGATCACGAGGATCACGAAGATCACGATCATGCTCATGGCGTTGACCCCCATATTTGGTTGGATCCGATATTAGCTAAAAAAGAAGTGGCGACTATTCGCGATAGTCTATTAAAAGTTGACCCAGTTAATCAAGAGAGCTATCAAAAAAATAGCGATGGATTTATGGAACAACTAACTAACTTAGATCAGCAGTTTGTCGCACAATTTAAATCGGCCACACAGCGAGATTTTGTCACCCAGCATGCTGCTTTCGGTTATTTAGCCGCCCGATACGATCTACATCAGGTTGCAATTTCAGGGATTTCTCCTGATCAAGAACCTAGTCCGGCCGAATTAGCCACAATTGAAGATTTTGTTAAGGCTCATCAAGTCGAGATTATCTTTACTGAAGAATTGTCTTCAGATAAAATTGCGTCAACGATTGCCAAAGCCACAGGTGCCGAATTGGCAACGTTAAATACCTTAGAGGGTTTATCCAAGGCTCAGCAAGCTGCTGGAGAAGACTATCTTAGTGTGATGGAAACGAACTTAGCGAACTTGAGTAAAGCGATTAGATAGGGAAGAAGTACGATGCGACATTGCATTGTACTTCTTTTAATTATTTATTAAAGCCAGGTGAATGGCTAGTAAATTTTTAGATTAAAGGGTACTATAAAGATTATATATTTTTAGTAAGCTCATGAAAGGAGCAGGTTTTATGACAATTGGATTTTTGAGACCAACAAAGGCAGTAGTAGACTGTCAGGCTCTTTATCATAATATAAAAAGTGAGTTAGCAACTATTAAGGATGGCGCGGAAGTCTTTGCCGTTGTGAAGGCTAATGGGTATGGACATGGTGCGGTCAAAGTAGCGGGAGTTGCTAAAAAAGCAGGAGCTTCTGGTTTTTGTGTGTCATTGCTCGATGAAGCGCTGGAGTTACGAGAAGCAGGTTTTCAAGAGCCTATTCTAGTTTTAGGGGTGGTTGATCCGAAACATGTGGCAATTTTAGTTCAAGAGAAAATTTCGACAACCGCTGCCAGTCTCGAGTGGTTAGAACAAACTAGTTATTACTGGCATCAATTTGAATGCACGCAATCAGTTTTAATCCATGTGAAAATCGATACTGGTATGGGCCGGTTAGGTTTTGTTGAAGAGGTTGACATGCTGGCAGCGATTGATTTTATTGAAAAGCATCCTGAATTTTATTTAGAAGGTCTTTTTACCCATTTTGCCAAGGCTGATTCTAAGGATAACAGCTATTTCGAAATGCAGCAAGAACGCTTTAGAAAGGCTTTGGCGATCTTTCCAACTACCATTCGTTATATCCACACCTCCAATTCTGCTACCGCCTTGTGGCATGATCATTGGCGGTCTAACATGATTCGTTTAGGTGTCGAAATGTATGGCTTAAATCCATCAGGCACGGAGTTGGCAACCCCTTTTGAAATCAAACAAGTGATGTCGCTCATTTCATCTCTGGTTCAAGTTAAACGCTTGAAAAAAGGGGAAAGAGTCAGTTATGGGGCGGAGTATCAAGCTCAGCAAGATGAGTGGATTGGCACATTACCAATAGGTTACGCTGATGGATTTATTCGACATTTTAAGGGATTTAGCGTATTAGTAGAGGGGCATCAAGCGGAAATTGTTGGCCGAATTTGTATGGATCAATGTATGATTCGTTTGCCACATGCCTTGCCTGTCGGGACAAAAGTGACTATTTTTGGCAAGGATGGCGATTTAGTTAACACATTTCAAGATGGGGCTGAGTATGTGGATACGATTAATTATGAGTTGCCCTGTATCTTATCAGAACGAGTGCCTCGGATTTATATAAACGAAGATCTGAGTGAATCTCATGCTTGATTTTGTTAAGGCCACCACAGTTGATACTGCCCGGTCTTTATTAGGCCAATTACTAGTGTACCAATCACCTCAAGGATTAGTGTCTGGCTATATTGTGGAGACTGAAGCTTATGTTGGTGCTGAGGATGAAGCAGCTCACAGTTTTCAGTACAAGCGAACGCCTAAACTAGAATCGATGTATGCTATCGGTGGGACTATTTATATTTATACGATGCACACGCACAAGATGTTAAATATTGTGACCAAGGAAGTTGATGAGCCCCAAGCTGTGTTAATTCGCGCATTAGAACCACTGGAGAATGCGGAGCTGATGATCAGGAATCGTCACAAAGGGGGCATAGAGTTAACAAATGGACCAGGGAAGTTAACCAAAGCACTAGGCATCTCTACTAAATTGGATGGGAAACGGCTGGGGGAGGAGTTAAAAATTCTACCTGAGAGCCAGCGCCAGCCATCTGCTATTAAACAGTCAGCAAGAATCGGCATCCCCAATAAGGGCAAGTGGACGATTGAGCCATTGCGTTTCTACGTGGCTGGCCATCCCTATGTGTCTCAAATGAAAAAAAGCGAAATGCTTGATCTTAATCAAGTATGGCAATGAATAAGCAGGCGAAAACAACCGAGAATGTCTTGGTTGTTTTTTTGTGCATGTGTAGAAATCGACATAATTGATTGACAAAGTAAAGAGGTTGGACTAAAATGTAATTGTAACTGGTAGTAACCAGTTGGTGTTAACCTGGTTACTGTAACTTTTTGGAAAACGATTGAAAAGCAGAAGAAACTTGTTGGCAATTGTGATCAAGTTGCTGTTAATTGGGGAACAACTTACTATCTAGTTTAAGGTAAGTTAGCAGAACTGGTCGTTGAATGCTTCATTGAAATGACCGAGCATAATTTAGTGTGAGTTAATGTGATCTCCTTGAAGTCACATTTGCTGAGCTAATAAAAATAGGAGGCAAGAACATGTTTGAGAAAAGCGCAACAGAATTGGTGGAGCTTGGGGCGGAAATAACCACCCGTGAGATTAAACAACAGCCGACACTATGGCAGGAAACATGGGAGATTTACCAAGACAAACTAAAGGACATTGATGAATTTTTAAGTGGAATTAGCAAAAAACATCATCGTATCCGAGTGATTTTTACAGGCGCAGGTACTTCAGCTTATGTCGGGGAAGTCGTGCTTCCTCATTTAAAAGCGACGGGAGATGAACGGGCTTTTGACTTTCAGACTGTGCCGACTACGAGCATTGTAGCCAATCCTCTGAGCTATTATAAGGCTGATCAGCCAACCCTTTTAGTTTCCTTCGCAAGAAGTGGCAATAGTCCTGAGAGTATAGCTAGTGTATCGCTTGGGCAGCAATTAGTGACTGATTTTTACCAATTGACCATTACTTGCGCCAAAGATGGCCAACTTGCGCAAAAAGCCAAGGGAGATCCTACGAATTTCTTGCTGCTGATGCCTGAGAAAGCCAACGACGATGGTTTTGCGATGACTGGCAGTTTTAGTTGTATGACGTTGATGAGTTTGTTGATTTTTGATCAAACCAACGATCCGTCAAAGGCTGATTATATTAAACAAATTATTAAGATGGCAGAAAATGTCTTGGAACGGGAAAATGAAATTGCAATTCTCCTTCAAAAAGATTACCAGCGAGTTATCTATTTAGGTTCTGGCCCCTTAGCAGGATTGGCCCGAGAAGTTCAACTTAAAATTTTAGAGCTAACAGCGGGGAAAATTGCTACTTTATTCGATAGTTCTCTTGGCTTCAGGCATGGCCCAAAATCGTTTGTAAACGAAAAAACCCTGGTGTTTCTTTTCGTCTCTAACGATGATTATACCCGTCAGTATGATTGTGACATGCTCAATGAACTTAATGAAGATCAAATTGCAACAGCAGTTACTGGGATAAGTGTCAATAAAGAAGGAGGGGGTGTTGATGACCATTTTACTTTTGACTCGCAGTATGGCGATCTGCCAGACGCTTATCTAGCCCTAGCCTATGCGTTGTTTGGCCAAACGGTTGGCCTGCTAACAGCGGTCAAAGTTGGCAATCGCCCTGACACACCATCACCAACGGGGACGGTTAATCGAATTGTCCAAGGCGTGACGATTCACGAGCAGTGATAAAGGAGGACGAAAAAGGGTTAAAGAGCAGTTAGATACGTAAGAAAGACGAAGGAAGGAAAGGTTTAAGTGAAACTATCAAAAAATAAACGACAGGCCATGGAAAAGCTCTCAACAAGGGATGGTATTATTTCAGCATTAGCCATTGATCAGCGAGGGGCCATGAAAAAAATGATGATCAAAGCTGGCCGTAAAAACGTTGATGAAGGGGAAATTGAACGTTTTAAGGAGATCGTTTCTGAAGAATTGACGGATTACGGATCAGCGATCCTTTTAGATCCTGAATATGGACTGCCAGCAGCTAAAGTCAGAGCGAAAGAAGCGGGGTTGTTATTAGCCTATGAAAAAACCGGTTATGATACCGCTCTGGCAGGTCGCTTGCCAGATTTATTAAGTGATTGGTCGGTTAAACGGATAAAAGAAGCGGGGGCAGAGGCGGTTAAGTTCTTACTTTATTACGATGTGGACGAAGAACCGGCTATCAATAATAAAAAGCATGCTTTTGTTGAGCGCATTGGTTCCGAGTGTGTAGCAGAGGACATCCCATTTTACTTAGAGTTATTGTCTTATGATGCGGTTAATTCTGATAATTTATCGATGGCTTATGCAAAAGTAAAACCGCGAAAAGTGATCGAGATGATGAAAGAATTTTCAAGATCACGATATTATGTGGATGTCCTAAAAGTAGAAGTCCCAGTCAATATGACCTTTGTTGGAGAAAAAGAAAGTGACAGTGCTTATACGCGAGCAGAAGCACTAGCCTATTTTAAAGCTCAGTCCGATGCCACTGACGTGCCATTTATCTTTTTGAGTGCTGGTGTTAGTGCTGAAATGTTTCAAGAGACGCTACAATTTGCGAAAGAAGCGGGTTCTACCTTTAATGGTGTCCTGTGTGGACGTGCGACGTGGGCCGAAGGCGTTATTCCTTTTATCCAAGAAGGAGAAGAGGCAGCACGGAAATGGCTACAGATTGTCGGACGTCAAAATATGGAAGAATTAAATGCTGTCCTAGCAGTGACAGCTACCTCATGGAAAACTAAAGTTGATTAAGAGAAGGGCGCTGATCACAAAAGTGGTTGGCTTCTTTTTTTTCGTGCTGAAAAGATAACAATTTCTCGTGAAAATTGCTATACTAGATAGAGAGCTAAGATGTAAAGAAAGAGTGACTGATCATGCTAGAATTAAAAGACTATTTAAATGCTGGGGAGACAACTATTTCCAATTTATTGTTAACCCATTATCACCAACTAGGACTAAGTAATCAGGAGTTTTTATTATACTTGCAGTTGCTACATCACCAGCAATCAGGCAGTGATTTCCCTGATTTATTTGAAATAAGTCAGCGTATTGGTGTGCCAAATGAGGAAATCTATGGGATTTTAGAAGGCCTGCTAGGCAAACAGATGATTCGGTTAGTGACAACTCAAAATCATCAGGGGAAAATGGTTGACGCTTACGATTTGACCCCGATTTATGATCGCTTGAGTCATTACTTAATGAGCCTCGTAAAACAATCGGATCAACAAAAAAAAGAAACAGGCATCCAAGAGTTGTTCGAGTTGTTTGAAAAAGAGTTTGGGCGTCCCTTGTCGCCAATCGAAATGGAAACGATCAACATGTGGATTCAAGAAGATAAATACGACCTTGAGATCATTCGCTTAGGTTTGCGGGAAGCTGTCTTAAATCAGGCGTACAGTTTGAAATACATCGATCGCATTTTATTAGGGTGGGAACGAAAAAATCTACGAACCAAGGATCAAATTTTGACAGAGCAGCGACGACGTAAAAAATCAATTTCTGATAAAATTAGCCCACAAGAAGAAGAATTGCCACAAGTTCCTTTATACAATTGGGTGGATCAAGGAAAAGAATCATGATAAAAAGGTAGGAGTAAACGATGTTATCAAAAGAAAAAACCATAGAAGTAGTTAAGATTATGGCGGAAATGTTTCCGGAGGCTCACTGTGAACTGACTTATCGAAATCCTTTTGAGTTGGTAATCGCGGTTTCCTTGAGTGCTCAAGCGACAGACGTATCGGTTAATAAGGTGACACCAGGACTGTTTGAAAAATACCCAACTCCAGATGCTTTTGTTCAAGCGCCTTTGGAAGAGGTTGAAAATGCCATTAGGACCATCGGCCTCTATCGGAATAAAGCTAAAAATATTAAAGCCTGTTCTCAAATGCTAATTGAGAAGTTTAATGGGGAAGTTCCCCAAACCATGGAGGAATTAGTTCAATTGCCAGGCGTAGGCCGCAAAACAGCTAATGTGGTTCTTGGCGAAGCCTTTGGAGTGCCTTCAATTGCAGTGGACACTCATGTAGAGCGGGTCTCTAAACGATTGCGTATCGTCAAACAGAGCGCCAGCGTCCTAGAGGTTGAACAAACCTTAATGAAAAAAATCCCCAAAGAGATGTGGACTCAAACCCACCATCGAATGATTTTTTTTGGTCGCTATCACTGTTTGGCTCGAAATCCTAAATGTGAGGTTTGCCCATTATTGAACCTTTGTCAGGAAGGGAAGACTCGTTTAAAAGTGTCCAATCCATAAATAAAGCCCCTTGAAATCAAAGGATTTCAAAGGGCTTATTTTTTTATCCACCGCCAGCACCAGCACCGGGGTCAGTGGTTGGTGTTGTTGGCGTTGTTGGTGGATCCGTAGGTGGCGTCGATGTCGGTGGTTCTGGCTCAACCGTTGGATCTGTTGGTGGATCTGGCTCAATCGGTGGTTCACTAGTTGCAGGTGTTGAGTCCTTCACCGGCGGGATCGTCGAACTTGACGCAGGTGGCACATAATTAGTGTCATCTTGCTCTTGCCACGAGCTTACAGGTTGTTTCCAAATGCTTTGATCATTTACATGGTCTTTGACATAAAGTTCATTGCCAATTTTAACCACATTTTCTGGCATCTCCCAGTCAGTTGTTTCAACATCTTGCGAGATGTGGCTCATGATAAATTTGTAAAGCGTCATCGCATCTTGTTGATCCTCAGAAGCGATCGGCACAAAGTAATTTTCATAGCCAGTCCAAATTGAGACGACAAAATTTTTCGTGTAACCTACGAAACTAATATCTGGCACACCGCCATAGACATTGAGTTTTAGTTTAGCTAGCGAGTCATCATCGTAATTAGAAGTTCCTGTTTTACCAGCTTGATACAAGTCAGAAATTATGGCTTGTGTCCCCGTCCCCCGTAGTAACACGTCTTTCAACGTATCTGTTACCATATAAGCTGTGGACTCTTGCATAGCTCTCGTTCCTTCTGGTTTAAAGGTTTCTTCTTGAC
Organism: Vagococcus allomyrinae; assembly: GCF_017829975.1. Lineage (GTDB taxonomy): Bacteria > Bacillota > Bacilli > Lactobacillales > Vagococcaceae > Vagococcus_D > Vagococcus_D allomyrinae. The sequence continues at coordinate 130,491 of NZ_JAEEGA010000015.1, forward strand.
CATCAGGTAGAACAATCTTATTGACGTAATATGGCTTGTAGTAAATACCGCCATTAGCAAGAGCAGAGTAAGCCCCCGCCATTTTATGAGAAGTCAAGTTGCCGTGAATGGCATTGGATAGGAACATATTCCCTTCGCCATAATCAATGCCTAAGCCGCGTAAGAATTCAGCACTCTTTTCTAAAGTAACTTCATCTAGCGTTTTGACAGCCGGAACGTTTCGTGAGTCAACTAAGGCTTCTCTAATGGTCATGGTTCCTTTATATGCCCGATCGTAGTTATTAACACTATCAGAGGTACCTGGGTATTTATAAGGCTCATCGACAACATAGCGGCCTGTTCCATAATTGAGATATTCTATCGCTGGAGCGTAATCCGTAATCGGCTTAACTGTGGAACCAAAATCCCGTTCAGCTGAGACTGCCATATTGTTTCCGAATTGAACTCCATCAGGAACTTTCCGTCCCCCGATTTGGGCTAAAACTTGCCCATTATTAGGGTTGATGACAGTGATGGCCGTCTGGAAATTGACATCGACCGGCGTTTCGCCTTCTTCCCAGAAAAGTTCTTCTTTTGTGTAATCTCTAAAAGTGACATATTCATCGGAATTAACCATGTGGTAAATATATCTTTGTAAATCCATGTCGATATTGGTGTAAATATCCAACCCATCAGTGTAGATGTCACGGGTGGTTTTAGTTTGAGCTTCCGCAATTACTTCTTTAATGTAGTTATCGATGATTTTGCTATCACCATATAGAGGCTGTTGATCCACAATGCCCTCACTGATTGGTTCGTTGACAGCAGCATCGTATTCGGCTTTAGTGATAATCTCATCTTTGTACATCTCGTTTAAGACCATGTCCCGTCTTTTTTTAGCTGCTTCGGGATTTAAGATCGGATCATAGTCTGCAGGTGCCTGAGGAATCCCAGCCATTAATGCCGTTTGGGCGATGGATAGCTCACTTAAAGGTTTATTGTAATACCCTTTAGCCGCTGTTTCCATCCCATAATATCCTGAAGACATGTAGACTTTGTTGATGTAGTAATTAAGAATTTCATCTTTTGATTTTTGCCGCTCTAGTTGAATAGACATCCAAGCTTCTTGGATTTTTCGTTTGTAGTTTTGGTCCTTGACATCCGTTGAAAAGAAAGATAGCTTAATCAACTGCTGGGTTAAAGTACTCCCTCCTTGTAGTCCACCGCTACCCGTGAAGTTAGCCACAGCTGCACCAGCTATCCGAATGGGGTCCACACCAATATGTTCTTCAAATCGCTTATCCTCAATCGAAATAATCGCTTGTTTAAGCAAGGGAGGAACTTCATTGATCGGCACGGTTTCTCTTTTTTGAGTGTAAAGCTCGAAAAGCAGTTTTCCGTCAGGGCCAAGAATTCGTGAAGACAATACGCCTTCTAATTTACTGGTCTCCAGTTTAGGGGACTCTTTGACATAACTGTAAACCACTGCCGAGACAGCTAAAAAGGCGATACATCCTAGAAAAAGAAGTCCTAAGAAAATTTTTAAAAAGATGCGCCGTTTTTTCTTTTTCGGCTTTTGGGCTCTAGTTGGACCTAGCGGTTGCCCAGTAGTCCTTCCAGGTGGAATTGGTTTATTTTGATCATCCATTGTGTTGAATCTCCTTTTTTAAGTACTCATCTAAGGCTTTAAGATACGGTATACGTGGTGCAAGGCCCGGCATAATTTCAATGCCAAGATGCTCAATTTCAGTAAGTGGAATTGATTTTTTACCAGTACTTTGATGTTCCCAGAACTGCTCTAATGAAGCAGAATCCAGAAAAAAACAACGGCCTAGACTAGAAAACCATAAGAGAACAAAGGAAATTCCTTTTTGTTCACGACACTCTCTCATATGGCTAATTTGGTGTTCATGGAAATTACGCAAAGGGAACGAGGTTTTATTTTTCGTTTCTTTAGCTTCAAAATCAAGGTAATATCCGTTGTAAACACCGTTATAATCAGTAGTAGAAGCTTGAGCGAAATAGGCTTCTTTGATAACAGCAGCGCTCCGACGCGGATAGTCGACTTTGACAATTTGAACAGGAGTTGGTTTTTTGTGAATAATCGCAGTTTTTCGATTGCGATAGTAGTCGTTGCTTTGATTGATATCATCTTCAAAATTCATTCCTCGATTGGCAAAATTGGTTTTTGGCGCAAGAGATTGCCCTTGCTTTTTTTGCTTTTTCGCTCCATTATTAGAAGAAGACATCCCATTTGGATAGTTGATTGCCACAATATTTCACACTCCTAGACAATATTATAACAAAAAACAAAATAGAATGGAAAGGTAAGATGTTTAAAACAATGAAACGTTTATATATTACGGGCTACCGAAGCTTTGAACTTGGGGTTTTTCAAGAGACAGACCCTAAAGTGAAAATAATTAAAAATGTCTTAAGAAGTCGTTTGATCAGCTATATTGAGAACGGAACTGAGTGGATTTTACTTGGTGGCAACCTGGGAACTGAGTTTTGGGCAGCGCAAGTCGTTCAAGAACTACGAGTGGATTACCCAGAAATTCGCTACTCTCTGATTTATCCATTTGAAGAATTTGGCAGTAATTGGAATGAGACCAATCAACAGGCTATGACGGAAATGAAATTGCATGCGGATTATGTCAATGCAACTTCCCATGCGCCTTATCAAAATCCCAGTCAATTAAAAAATCATACGCAATTTATGTTGACTCATTCAGATGGTTGTTTATTGTTATATGATCGTGAATATGAAGGAAAAACCATGTTCTTTTTGCGAGAAGCGGAGAAGTTTCAAGAATCCCATGAATACGCTATCGATTTTATCACCATGGACGATTTGCAAAATTATGAAATATATTAGTGTTTGCGTTTGATTTTCCTGTTTTTTTTAGTTACAATAGGAATGATAAAGATAATGAGCAAAATTATGAATTGAAATAGATGAGGTGCTTAAAATGGCAAAGTTTAACTATGAAGCAAAGGAAATTTTACAAAAAGAATTTAAAACAAAAATGCGCGGGTATGATCCAGTTGAAGTGGATGAGTTTTTAGATGGGGTAATTAAAGATTACGAAACGTACAACCGTGAGATTCTGGCTTTAAGAGAAGAAAATCAACGTCTGATTGCGAAAGTGGATCAATTGACGAAAAGTCAAGCAACCTTATCTCGTATCAAGCAAGATCCACCTAAAGCGGCAGCAGTGACGAATTTTGATATCTTAAAACGCTTGTCCAATCTTGAAAAAACAGTCTTCGGCAGTAAATTAGACGAAGAAGACGATTTGGACCAAACAAAACAATTTTAACAACCAGCAAGATTTCTTGTAGTTTTCGGATAATTGCAGCTTAGGTAACTAGGTTGAGGAAAGTCCATGCTCGCACAAGCTGAGATGCTTGTAGTGTTCGTGCTTAGTGAAACCATAAGCTAAGGTATTCGCAAGAATAACGGCAGCCAAAACAGCTAAGGTCCTCGGACTATGCTGGAGTAAGCTTGAAAGTGCCACAGTGACGAAGCAATTTTAGAAATGAAATTGGTGGAACGCGGTAAACCCCTCGAGCGAGCAACCCAAACTACGGTCGGGGCACTTTTTTCAAGGAAATGAACGAAGAAAAGAGACAGATTTATCTGTAGACAGATGATTATCGTTGCCAGTTTTTACCTGAGAACTGGCAATACAGAACATGGCTTATAGAAAACTACAATTTATCAGGGGCATTCCTTCCGTTTAAATGGAAGGAATTTTTTTGGAGTGTAGGAAAGTGTTTAAGCTTTTCTAGCTTGCAGTTGGATCAAGCATCTGGGCGATCCGAGCTGTTCTATTAAACGACTATTTAACCCTTGAAAGGGGCGGTACATATGAAACAATTTAAGTTGATTGCAACAGTAGCCAGTGGCATGGAGGCTCTTGTAGGAAAAGAATTACGAGATTTGGGCATTGAATGCCAGGTCGAAAATGGTAAGGCAATTTTTCACGGAGATATGGAAACGATCGCCACAGCCAATCTTTGGTTGCGAACAGCTGACCGGGTAAAGATTGTTGTCGGTGAATTTAAAGCCGTTACCTTTGAGGAACTGTTTGAACAGACAAAGGCGATTCCTTGGGAAGACATCTTGCCGATGGACGCGGAGTTCCCCGTGGCGGGCAAGTCGATTAAATCGACCTTGTTCAGTGTTTCTGATTGTCAGGCCATTACCAAAAAAGCTATCGTTAGCCGTTTAAGCGATGTTTACCATCGCTATGGCCGATTACCTGAAACAGGTGCACTCTTCGCCTTAGAAGTGGCGTTGCTCAAAGATCAGGTGACAATTACCCTAGACACAACCGGACCAAGTTTGTTTAAGCGTGGTTATCGCATTGATAAAGGGGGAGCACCCTTAAAAGAAAATATGGCAGCTGCCCTTGTCTTATTAACAAATTGGCGGAAAGATCGCCCATTTTATGACCCGGTTTGTGGCTCAGGGACAATCTGTATTGAAGCGGCCTTGATCGGTCATAATATCGCCCCTGGCTTTAATCGAGAATTCGCTTTTGAAGCCTGGGAGTGGTTTGACAAAGACCTGTTGGATAAAGTTCGCAACGAAGCAGAAGAAAAGGCCGATTATGATATTGAATTGGATATTTTAGGAACTGACTATGACCCTCGGATGATTAAAATTGCTCAAGCTAATGCTGAAGAAGCTGGTTTAGCCGATTCGATCGTCTTCAAACAATTGCAATTAAGCGACTTTAAGACTGAAAAAGAGTATGGTGTTATTGTGGCTAATCCCCCGTATGGTGAGCGCCTTGGGGAAGAAGAAAGTGTCCATAAACTATACCGAGAAATGGGAGAAACATATCGCCCACTAAAAACCTGGAGCAAGTATATTCTAACCAGCGATTTAGCCTTTGAAACCTTTTATAAGGCCAAAGCCACAAAAAAACGCAAACTTTATAACGGTTCGTTGCGAACGGATTTATTCCAATATTGGGGAACGCGACCGCCACGTCCACCTCGTGAAACGAGTGCTGATCAGTAATTTTTTTATTCTGTAAAAAAGCTGAAGGAATTTAGAGCCAAATTAACCGATCATAGATCAGCCAAACGATTTTAGTTGTACATTATTTAGTGGAAAGTAGGGATTTATTGATGAATGAACCAGCATTTTTAGCTTACTTGAAAGAGATTGCGTTAATCCATGAGTCAATTGGATTACTTGAATGGGATAGTCAAACGGGAATGCCTGAAAAAGGAGCGGCTCATCGGGCGGAAGTGTCCAGCTATTTGAGTGGCAAGGCCTTTAGTATGTCAACAGGACCTGAAATGACGGACTATCTGGCTTATTTTGCGGCCCATCCTGAGGAATTATCTGAATTTGGACAAGCTGTTTATGACAAAGTCAAAGAGGAATACGACTTAAATAAAAATGTTCCAGCTGATCGTTATCAAGCCTTTAGAAAAGTTCAATCGATGGCTCATAGTACATGGGTGAAAGCTCGTGAAGCCAAAGATTACCATCTATTTAAAGGGTCTTTAGAAGAATTAATCAATTTTACTAAAGAGTTTATTCCTTTGTGGCGCAAAGAAGAAGCAACACCTTATGATGTGTTGCTAAATCAATATGAACCAGGTATGACAGTGGCTATTTTAGATGACGTTTTTAGCCAAGTTAGAGATGGGATTATGGACATTCGCCAAGTCGTGGCGGAAAAAGGCACAGTGCCAGATACGTCGTTCTTGCATCGGCATGTGACGAAAGAACAGCAGCGCCAGTTTGTTACTCAAGTTGTGACAGAATTAGGTTATGACTTTAGTCGAGGTCGCTTAGACGACACGGTTCATCCTTTTATGTTAAATTTAAACCGCAATGATGCGCGAATTACGACACGTTGGGACGAGAATGATTTTGGTATGGCAACTTTAGGCGTGATACACGAAGCTGGCCACGGCATGTATGAACAAAATGTGGCTGCTAAGTATGATTACACGCCTTTAGCAGGTGGAGTCTCAATGGGGATCCATGAATCTCAATCACTCTTTAATGAAATCATTGTCGGAGGCAGTAAGGCTTTCTGGCAACGTCAATTTCCAGCGCTGCAGGCCATTACAGGGGAGACTTTTGCAGATGTTGAATTTGAGACTTTTTACAAAGGGTTAAAAGAAACCAAGGCTAGTTTTGTACGAATTGAATCTGACTCTTTGACCTATCCATTGCACATCATCATACGCTATGAAATTGAAAAAATGATTTTTAACGATGAAGTTTCCATCGATGACTTGCCTCAAATTTGGAATGATAAATACGAAGAGTATTTAGGGGTTCGTCCAGGGAATGATTTAGAAGGGATTTTACAAGATGTCCATTGGGCAGGCGCCAGCTTTGGCTATTTTCCGTCCTACGCACTAGGTTATATGTATGCCGCACAGCTTCATCACGGTATGGAGAAAGAGTTGGACGTTGAGGCGATTCTTGGTTCTGATGATTATTCGGCTATTCGCAAATGGTCAACGAAAAATATTCATCAGTATGGTTCTTCACGGAAACCCAATCGGCTCATCATGGATGCGACCGGCGAAGCGCTAAACCCTCAATATTTACTTGATTATATGCGTAAATTGTATTTTGATGTTTACAATATTTCTGAATAGTTAGTTAGACAGGGTGGGACTTATGTCCCACCCTGTTTTAGATCTATGATGTGAGAAAAACCTTCCGAAAATCTGCAACTGTCTTCTTATCGAAATGTTAGGTGTTTTTCAATTTCCTGATTTGTCTCTGCTAGCATTTTAGCTTGATAGTCATCTGTCCATTGATAGAACTTACTCATCTCATGAACCACTTCTTCTTTGATTAACTGGCAACGTTTCATATTGAACAGCATGTAGCTCGTTCGTCGCAATAAAAAGTCAATCGGGTGAAGGCACATCTCGTGTTCCAAGGCATAACGCAACATGACATAATCCACATCCGATAGTTGACTGCTCTCTGGAACACTTAGTAAATAAGCGAATAAGTCAATCACATTGGAGCCATAACGTTTTACAAGTAGGTTAGATTCTCGATGAGTTAAATGAAATTTTTCTATGCCTATTTTGACAAATTCTTTAACATACCGCTGATAGCCCTGACTGCCACCAACATCACCGCCAGATAAGTTCAAGTTTTTAGTGCGACATTTAATAAAGAGTCGTTTATATTCTTGACAAATATCATGTAAGACAGTGTCAACGATTTCTTTCGACATGTGCCGATAGCCAGTTAATTTACCACCAGCAATCGAATAAAGCCCGCTGTCAGAATGGAAAATCTCATCCTTTCTGGAAAGCTCAGAAGGGGCCTTGCCATCTTCATGAATCAGCGGTCGAATCCCGGCCCATGCTGATTCAATGTCAGCCACAGTCATTGAAGGAACCGCAAACATGAGATTGATAGCATTTAGAACATAGGTCACATCCGCCAATGTCACAGTCACATCAGCAGGTGAACCATGATAACCAGTGTCTGTTGTTCCCACGTAGACCTTACCGTCACGAGGGATAGCAAACATCATGCGGCCATCGTCAAAAGGTGTGTCAAAATAAACCGCGTTGGTCAAAGGGAACCGACTGTCATCAAAAACTAAATGAACGCCTTTGGTCAGATGAAGATAGCGATCTTGTTTGGAACGATCCAATTCACGAATCTGATCGACCCATGGACCGGCTGCGTTTATCACACGTTTGGCATAAATGGGGTATTCGATGTTGTCAATTAAATCGCGGACGCGGACACCTATAATGTTGCCAGTTTCTTTGCTGTAGAGTAATTTCTCAACCTTGGCATAGTTGGCGATATAAGCTCCAAATTCTTCGGCCTTTTTTAAGACTTCTAGTGTCAAACGACTATCATCAGTTCGATATTCCACATAAACGCCACTTCCTTTGAGCCCTGTTGCTTTTAAATAGGGTTCTCGTTTTAGCGTGTCGCGGGGACGTAACATAAATTTCCGCTCATGTTTTTCGACTTGGGCCAGTTTGTCGTAAATATCTAAGCCAATCGTTGTCGTCAATGGACCGAAAGATCCCTCTTGATAAAAGGGCAGGACCATTTTGACAGGTGTTGTCACATGAGGGGCATTTTCATAAACAATGGCTCGCTCACGGCCGACTTCTGCGACTGTTTTAACTTCAAATTGTTTTAAATAGCGTAACCCACCATGGACCAGTTTGGTTGATCGACTGGATGTTCCAGAGGCAAAATCTCCCATTTCAACTAACCCTACACCGAGTCCACGACTGATGGCGTCGAGGGAAATACCAGCGCCGGTAATTCCTCCACCGATAACCAATATATCAAGTGTGACTGCTGACATTTTTCTAAGATGCTCCCGTCGTTCTTCCCATGAAAAACTCATATAAAAACCTCCCTATCTCAATGATAATGCGGTGATCTGTTGGAATTGTTAACCTTTCAGCTTATTACTCGAAGGCTTTCAGCTAATGAAGATAACAGTGATAACATTCTTCCTTCAGTATACCGTTGTCAGGGCAATTTGTATATTAAGAACCATCTAACGTTATCTCAAGTAGTAGGAAGATAAAAGAAACTTTGTTATACTAGATGACGGTAATAGCAATTATTGAATGAGGGGTAAGAAATTGAAAAAGAAAAAAGGGATTTTAATTGCCAATATTGGGACACCAGATAAACCTGAAACAAAAGAGGTTAGAGCCTATTTAAAGAATTTTTTAGGCGATCAACGGGTAATTGATACTCCGCGATGGAAATGGTTACCGATTTTACATGGTATAATATTAAACACACGTCCGAAAAAATCAGCAGCACTTTATCAGGAGATTTGGACAGCGGAGGGATCGCCATTATTGGTTTATACGAAATCTCAGGCTAACCAACTTCAAGAGCGTTTTCCGGATCATTTGGTGAAGTATGGCATGGGATACAGCTCACCCACGATTTCCGAGTCATTAACTGAAATGGCTGAGGCGGGTGTTGAGGATGTGACAGTGATTCCTTTGTTTCCACAATATTCAACGACAACAACCGCTTCTATTAATGATGCGGTGTTTCATCACTATCTGAAACAGGAGGACATGCCAAGTCTTCATTTGATTCGTGAATTTACGGAACATCCACTGTATATTGATCTATTGATTCAGCAGATTAAAAAAGGCATCGCCGACTATCAACCAGATCGTTTGGTGATTTCTTACCACGGTATTCCTGTCAGCTATGTCGCAAAGGGCGATCCTTACAAGGAGCAATGTCAAGCCACCACGGACGCTATCTTTGCCAAATTAAAGCTGGAAATTCCTTGGCAAGTGGCGTATCAATCGACTTTTGGCAAGGCTGAATGGCTTAAACCGGCCCTTGATCAAACTTTGATGGGCTTGCCGGAAAAAGGGGTCGAGAATGTCTTGATCATTACACCGGGCTTTGTTTCTGATTGTATCGAAACCATTGAAGAAATTGAAACTGAAAATCGTGGTTACTTCATGGAGCATGGAGGGAAAATCTTTAATTATATTCATCCATTTAATGATGATCCTGGCTTTGTGGATTTACTTGAAAGTTTAGTAAGAGAGAGGTAAGAAAGTAGGGATCGATGTGACAAAAAAATATTTTTTCTTTGATATTGATGGAACCTTGACCGATCGGAAAACCAATCAAGTTGTCCCTTCAGCTCAGCTTGCGCTCCAAAAATTACAGGAAGCGGGTCACTTTGTCGCCATTGCAACCGGTCGGGCTCACTATAAAGCTCGTCCGTTTATGGAGCAGATTGGTCTTGAGAATATGGTGTGTGCTGGTGGTGGCGCTTTGGTAATTGATAATCAGTTGAAACAAAATCACCCGTTAGACCTGGAGAAAGCGGTTGGCATAATCCAACAGGCGGAGAAGCTTGGTTATGGAGTCTTGCTGAGTTTGGATGATTCTTACGTAGTTCATGCCAAAAATGATTTATTTCGTCAACAAGTTGGTGAACGACAAGAAAAGACGGACTATCTAATTAACCCAAAATTGGATTTTCAGCAGCTGACAAGGATTTTCAAAATTTATATTTCCGTTGGGAAAGAGGAAGAAGAACGACTGATAAAGCGAAATGATCTTGGCAATTTGCGTTTTGTTCCTGATTATTTGATGTTTCAATATGATGCAAAACATCAAGGCATTCTTGAGATGATGAAGGAGCTTGAGGCACCTTTAGCAGAGGTCGTCGTGTTCGGTGATGATACCAATGACTTGGTCATGTTTGATTCCCAGTGGTTGAGTATCGCCATGGGGAATGGGGGACAGGACGTTAAAGAAAAAGCGGATTATGTCACGGATTTAAATGTGAATGATGGTATTTATAAAGCGTGCCAACACTTTGGTTGGTTTAACTCTTAAATCATCGGTAGTTTTTTAGTCTTAGGAGAGTAGCCGCTAGCTGGCTAGAGGTAAAAAAGCGTCCCCAGAACGGAGACGCTAAAACTATTTTGGCTTCTTTTTAGCTAATTTTAGGGCTTTTTGTAGGCCTTGTCGTGCTAAATTATCAGCGCCTTTGTTTTCTTTTTCAGGGAGCCACTGAATGACCAGCAGGGGGAAGTAAGGGTAAAGACCTCTGATTCGTTCCAGATAAGGACTAAAAAGCGGATTGTTGGAGTAATCTTTGTCAACGGTTTGAGCGACTAATTTGCTATCAGTATAGACAATGATATTCTGTTGGTGTAATTCTTGAGCGATAATTTCATTAAGCGCTAATTCCAAAGCAGCGAATTCCGCTTGGTGATTCGTTAATTCCGGTAGCGGATAGCTTAATTGTTGATACAACTGCTGACCAATGAGTTGCACACCAGCACCACTAATGCCTGGATTGCCTTTAGTAGCAGCATCTATGTATATTTTTAGCATCTTTCAAGCCTTTCTTTAAGTAAATATTTTTTATTTCATGGATAATATGGTAGTATGAGAGTATTAGTTGATAGTTTGAGAGGTACAGTTGTGACTAAAAAAGAAACCAACCAAAAATTTAGGTGGCAACCTGAATTAGCAACCAGCATTATTTATTGGTCTTTAACTTTCGGTACCTTTTTTCTTAGTTCAATTGCCGCATTTGAGGCCTTGGGACTGAGTGTTTTGTGTGTATCGTTTTTTATCTGTTTTGCTATACTGACTTATTTGGGGCAATCACGCCACTTTAGCATTCAAGACGATCGGTTAATTGTCCACGCGATATTAAAAAGGAATCGTCATCAATTTGATTTGAGAACGATTGAAAAAATTTCTTTAGGGGCTTATGGCCTGACATTCATCTTCGATGGACACCATGAAATTGAAGAATCAGATCGGACCGTGTTGATGTCAAAAAAGACACTTGCTAACTTTATATCTGCCTTGGAGCAATCAGCCGAATTTAAAGGAATTATTGTCAGTATTAAGAAAAGCTGAACGAGGCGTGAAGCCGGATCGGAACTGCGATATAGAGAAAGTTTTATACTTTCCTATAAAGTAAAAAAAGTGTGGGCCAAAGAGCCGACACTTTTTTGCGTTTATTCTTCAATGGCAGACACGTTAGTTGCTTGCAAGCCACGGTGTCCTTCTTTAATTTCAAATTGGACGTGTTGATTATCTTTTAAGGTTTTGAAACCATCACCTTCGATACCAGTAAAATGAACGAAGATTTCCTCGGTGTCATTATAAGTAATAAAACCATAGCCTTTTTTTGTATCAAACCATTTGACAATGCCTTCAGTCATTTTACATTCCCCCGTCGCATATATTTTGGAGCTAAATTCATTATAAAGATTAATAGGCCAAAGGTCAAACAATCTATGATAACTATTGGTTGATAATGCTATTTTTTTATTTTCACGGTATAATAGAGAGAGGGTGTGAGTAAGAGAGGCCCTTTCAAAAAAAGGTAAGCGTTTGCTCTTTTGAGCCGCGGATCAGCTTTCTTAATCCCCTATCTAAAATCTATTCAATGGATTTTATCAAACGATTAGCAGAAAGAGGAGAGAGTATTGAAAACGGATATTGAAATTGCTCAAACAAGTCATGGTGTTCCGATAACAGACATTGCTGAAAAACTTAATTTATCAACAGATGAAGTCGAACAATACGGTCATCTTAAAGCGAAAATAAAAACGAGCGTTTTGAATCGCTTAAAAGATCGACCAGATGGAAAATTAATATTGGTGACATCGATTAATCCTACTAATGCTGGTGAAGGTAAATCAACCGTGACAATTGGTCTTGGAGATGCTTTGAATGCTCTAGGGAAACAAGCGGTAATTGCTTTACGAGAACCTTCCCTAGGCCCTGTTATGGGCACTAAAGGAGGGGCCACGGGAGGTGGCTATTCGCAAGTCATGCCGATGGCTGACATTAATCTACATTTTACTGGGGACATGCACGCCATTACCACGGCGAATAACACCCTGTCTGCGTTAATTGATAATCACATCTATCAGGGAAATGAGTTGCAAATCGACCCACGCCGTGTTATTTGGAAACGGGTTTTGGATATTAATGATCGCAGCTTAAGGCAAACAACGATTGGCTTAGGCGGGCTTAAGCAAGGTGTTCCAAGAGAAGAACAATTTGAAATTACGGTGGCTAGTGAGATTATGGCCGTTATTTGTTTGGCTAAAAACTTGGCGGATCTAACTAGCCGGTTAAGCAACATTATCATTGGCTATACCTTTCAGAATGAACCGATAACCGTGGGTGATCTGAATGCTGAAGGGGTGCTAACCTTATTGCTAAAAGACGCACTTAAACCTAATTTAGTTCAGACGTTATATCAAACACCAGCCTTTATTCATGGGGGACCTTTTGGCAACATTGCTCATGGGTGTAACAGTGTCGTCGCTACAAAGATGGCATTAAAGCTAGGCGATTTTGTGGTAACAGAAGCCGGTTTTGGAGCAGATTTAGGCGCGGAAAAATTCTTGGATATTAAAGTGCCAATTTTAGAAAAAGCGCCTGACGCGATTGTGATTGTGGCGACCATTCGCGCCTTAAAGATGCATGGAGGAGTGCCTCATGATGAGCTGACAATCGAAAACCCTGAAGCGCTGAAGCTGGGCGTGGCAAATTTGGAAAAACACGTTCAAAACATGCAAAAATATGGCTTACCTGTCATCGTTGCTGTTAACCAGTTTACCAGCGATACCGACAAAGAATTGGCATTATTAACGCGTCTATGTGAAGATCTGGGAGCTATTGTTGAAATCACCAGTAGTTGGTCGGACGGTTATCAAGGAAGTCTGGCTTTAGCGGAGAAAGTCATTTCAATAATTGAAGAAGATAGCAGTGATTTTGAAGCTGTTTATTCATTTGGCATGACAATAGAAGAAAAAGCTGAGACGATTGTCAAAGAGTTATACGGCGGAGACGGGGTGTTCTTTACTGATAAAGCCAAGGAACAAATCGAAATCTTTAAGAAATACGGCTGGGACAGATTGCCAATTTGTATGGCAAAGACTCAGTTTTCATTGTCAGATGATCCGAAAAAAGTTGGTCGTCCTAGCGAGTTTACGGTTGTCATTCGAGAGCTGGTGCCGAAGATGGGAGCTGGTTTTATCGTAGCCTTTACTGGTGATATTATGACGATGCCAAGCTTGCCAAAAGAACCAGCTGCGTTGAAAATGTCTGTTGATTCAAACGGAAGTATTAAAGGATTATTCTAAAAAACATGCTTACTGACGCTGTTGTCAGTAAGCATGTTTTAGTCTAAAGGAAGGGTGATGCTAAAAACAGTGCCTTTGGGTTGGTTTTCTTTAATACTTATTTTACCGTGATGCATGTCAACAATTGATTTAGCGATAGATAAACCTAATCCGTAACCACCTGTCTTTCGCTGGCGGGCACCATCTTCTCGGTAAAAACGAGTAAATAATTGATCGGTATTACTTGTTTTGAGACCAATTCCGGTATCTCGAACTTCGATTAACCAATGTTTGGCCGTTGTTTCTGAAAAAACGGTGATAGTATCCCCTTCTCCTGTATATTTTAGGGCATTATCCAATAAAATAATCAACAGCTGCGTGATTAACTTGCTATCGAAAGAAACGGTTTGCAGGTGACCTAATGACAGTTTCATTTCTTTGTGTTGGCTTTTGGCAATTTCCTGATAAGGCTCGCTCGCTTTAACTAAAAACTCTTTGACATCAGCCAATTTTCGGTCGACCACTAATTCATTGCTGTCAGAGCGTGCTAACAGTAGCAAATCATTTGTCAACTGATTCAGGCGACGTGTTTCGTTTAAAGCCAAGGCGATGTCTTCGGATTCCTCTAAAATCGTGTGATTTGGTTTAGTGAAAAGCTTTTCCAACTTGGCTTGAATGATTGTTAAAGGGGTTCGCAACTCGTGGGAGGAGTTTTCCACAAACTCTTGTTGTCGTTTCCAAGAGGCCATAATTGGCGCCATGTTGAGCTTGGCTAGATAATAGCTAACGACAATGGATAGGATCCAAAAAACAATCATACAGCCGATCAAAACTTGTTGAAAAAATTTCATACTTTCTTCTAACTGATTGGTATTGGAAATGAATTGAATATAAGCTACATCTCCTGAATCCACCTGTTTGGTGATGGAACGAAAGTTGATTTTTTGATCATAACTATCTTCCACATGGAGGGCTTCAATCTGTCCAAGTTTTTGTTTATCAAAGGTCAAGTTGGCCATATCGGTATAACGATTGCCCAGAGCTTCCTGATTGATGATTTTACCGTCTTTTGACCATAACACCGGTTGAACTTGAAACGTATTTGGTGGTTTTAGATCTCGATGAGGTTTAAGCTCTTCAGAGAATTTGGGCATGTTGTTGCTACCAGGATCTCCTTTAGTAAGTTCTTGTTCGATAAAGTTGCTATTGGTTGACACTGAGCGTAGTTCTTCGTCGATATTGGTATAAAGAGATTGGTAAAGCACTTGGTTAACGATGAAGCCGAGCATTAGGAAAATAACCCCGAAGGCTAAGACGTTTCTCATAAAGAGCGAACGTCGTTGTTTAAATTCTGTTTTCATTAAGAAGTCTCTCCTAGAATATAACCGACATTACGAATGGTTTTAATGTTGACATCGGAATCGGCCTGTTTTAATTTTTTTCGTAAATTACTCATGTAAACTTCGACAACCGTATAAGAGGTCTCAGAATCAAATCCCCAAATTCGTTCGAAAATCTGTTCTTTTGTGACAATCCGATTTTTTTGCTTGATTAAATAGATGAGCAATTCGAATTCTTTGCCTTGAAGTTCTAAAGGTTGATTGTTAATCGTGACGATTCGGGTAGTCAGTTGACAATCGGTGTTATGAAAACTGATGGTCTGTTCAGCTGAAAGACCTAAACTGCGTTTTAGCATCGCTTGTACCCGCAATAAAAGTTCTTCTCGGTGGAAGGGTTTCGTTAAATAATCATCAGCCCCTTGTTGGAATCCTTTAATTTTATCTTCTAAGCTGTCTTTAGCTGTTAGAAAAAGAACAGGGGTCTCGATGCCTTGTTGGCGAAGTTTTTCCAGTATGCCGTAGCCATCAATGCCAGGAAGCATAATATCGAAAACAAATAAGTCGTACTTATTAGATTCTGCTTCATATAACCCTTCGTCCCCGTCGTAAATTTGTGTGACGGTTCCAACTTCTTCTAATATTTCAGCGATACTGCCGGCCAAAATCTGATCGTCTTCTACCAGTAAAATAGTGATCATCATGCTCATTTTAGGTCCTCATTTCTTTACCTTTAATTTGAATTATCCGATATTTTTTTCTTCATTAACTACATCATATGGGTGTCAGCTTAAAATAATCTTAAGGAATGCTTTAAGGTTCGTTTATGGTAAGCAAGTTAACCTAAGGATATCACAAAAAGAAAGAAAGAGTGATCCAAAATGACCAAACTAAAACATATGTTTCAACGAAAGGAAAAAAAATATTTACTCAGCTATGCTGATTTCGAGCAATTAATTGTAAAGTTGGGTTCTGATTTAGTCGAGGATGAGTACGGCTTGCACACTATTTCTTCCTTGTATTTTGATACAGAAGATTATGATCTGATTCGAGCTTCGATTGAAAAGCCCGACTATCGGGAGAAATTTCGCTTAAGGGCCTATGGTGAGCCGCAAGAGTCAACACCCGTCTTTTTAGAAATTAAAAAGAAATACGCGGGGATAGTTTATAAACGCCGAGTAGCCATGCCATTAGAAGAAGTGGCTGATTATATTGCCCAACCTGAGGATAAGTTTGCCTCTGGCGTTGAGCGCCAAGTGAGTCAGGAAATCAGCTGGTTGTTGGCCCGTAAGCAGTTGGAGCCCAAAGTAATGATTGCCTATGAACGCCGCGCTTTTTTTGCTCCGAGTGAGCCGGAATTCAGGGTGACCTTTGATTTTAATATTCGCTATCGACAAGAAGATTTACAGCTACTCAGTGGCACAGAAGGAGCGCGGGTTGCACCAGAAATCGATGTCTTAATGGAAGTCAAAGCTTTAGGAGCTTATCCCATTTGGTTTGCTGAAGCATTAGCAAACTTAGCGATTTACCCAGGATCATTTACCAAATATGGTCAAACCTATCAACGATATTTATTTAAGAAGGAGTCGTTTCAACATGTTATCTAGTCTATTAGCCAATAATACTGAAAATATTACCATGGTGCAATTATTAATTTGTACAGTTAGTTCCATCATCTTAGGCGTATTTGTCGCCTCCATTCACATGTATCGCAATGTTTATTCTAAAAATTTTATCGTGACCTTAGCAATTTTACCGGTTCTTGTGCAATCGGTGATCATGCTAGTGAATGGTAACTTAGGAACAGGGATGGCAGTTTTAGGCGCCTTTAGCTTAATTCGTTTTCGTTCTGTGGCCGGCGGTTCTCGTGAGATAACCAGTATCTTTTGGTCAATGGGCATCGGTTTAGCAACGGGTATGGGATACATTGCCTATATTGCGGTGTTCTCAGTAATTACAGGTGTAACATTAATCTTGTTACAACTAACAAATTTTGGGAAACAGTCAAAAGTCTCTAATCGGCTGATTAAAATTGTGATACCGGAAGATTTGGATTATCCTAATTTATTTGATGATTTATTTGAGGAATATACTCATGAAGCCACACTTGACAGGGTTAAAACCACGAATATGGGAAGTCTATATGAATTGTGTTACAGCGTGATGCTGAAAGATCAAACGTTGGAAAAAGATTTATTAGATAAAATTAGAATCCGTAATGGTAATTTAACGGTCACTTCAGCAAAAATGGCCACAAATCGGGAAGAGTTATAAACAGTCTCAAAAAGGATGTGTCGAGTATGAGTTATCAAAAATCGAAAAAACTACTATTATTAGCCACCTTATTAACATTAAGTGCTTGTCAGAAGGTGACAGAAACAGAAAGTACAGGCGGTAGTTCGACAGCGACCACAGCCACAAGTGATCAAACTGTGACTGAGACAGAGGCGGCAGATCAATACGGTGTGTACAGTGACAAGGATAAGCAAGAGGCGACTGTCGCTGATGCAACAACTACTATCACATTAACAGGTCAGTCAGCTACTGTTGAAGGTGAAGGAGTAACTGTGAAAGATGGCAGTCTGACTATCACTCAAGCAGGGACTTATGCAGTCAGTGGCGAATTAAAAGAAGGGCAATTAAAAGTAGCGGCCAATAAGGAAACAGATGATGTTCGAATTATCTTAAATGGGGCCACAATTAGTAATAGTACCACTGCTCCTATTGAGATTGAGACAGCTGATAAAGTCATCATCACTTTGGCCAAAGGGACGACCAACGTGTTAACAGATAACCGTAAGGTGAAAGGGGACAGCGATGACACTGAACCTGATGCCGCCTTGTTTAGTAAAGCTGATTTAACCCTTAATGGACAAGGCAGTTTAGAAGTGGTTAGCCGTTACCATGACGGCATCAGAAGTAAAGACGATTTAGTTCTAATCAGCGGCACGTATCAAATAGAAGCAGCCAACAATGGGCTTAAGGGCAATGATTCAATTTCAATCTTAGCAGGCAATTACGAAATTAAGGCGGATAATGATGGGATTCAGTCCAGTAATTCAACAGATGAGACGAAAGGATGGTTAGCCATTGATGGTGGTAGTTTTAATGTTACGACGGGCCGTGATGGTATTCAAGCGGAAACCAATTTAAAGATTTCAAACGGGACAATTACTATTGAAGCAGGCAGCGGTTCAACGGGCACTCCCAGCGATACTGAAAGTCTTAAAGGGATGAAAGCTGGTAGTGGCATCCAGATTAATACGGGGAAATTTACCATTAATTCAGCAGACGATAGCTTACACGCTAATGGTAGCATCACTATTGAAAATGGCGAGTTTAACTTAAAAACTGGAGACGATGGTATTCACGCAGATGATACGCTGACAATCAATAACGGTCAAGTAACGGTCGCGGAATCTTATGAAGGATTAGAAGCAGCCGATATCATCATTGAAGATGGTACAATTTCAGTCACAAGTAGTGATGACGGGTTAAATGCCGGCGGTGGTAGCGACGGAGCAGACGCAGGTGCCGGTGGTTTTGGCAAAGATAATTTTGGCGGCGGTGGTGGTGATTACTCCATTACCATTAACGGTGGTGTGATATTTATCGACGCTGAAGGCGATGGCATTGATTCTAATGGAACGGTGACTCAAACCGGTGGAACAGCCCTTGTTAGTGGTCCGACGAATGGTGGTAATGGTGCCTTGGATTATGATGGAACTTACACCATAAGTGGTGGTATTCTCGTAGCAGCAGGAAGTGGTGGGATGGCTATGTTGCCAAGTGATAGTTCTAGTCAAGCTTCTGTCGGCATTTATTTTGATAGTAGCCAAGGAGCGGATCAACTTATTAATGTAGCAGACTCTGACGGCAATAACATCATTAGCTTTGCCCCTAATAAAAGCTATCAGCATGTAGCGATTAGTGCACCTGACATCCAAAAAGGCAGTGAGTATACCCTATCAGTAGGTGGCACCATGACCACAGACTCTCAGTTTGGTTTTGCTGCTAACAGTGATTACCAAGGGGACAAGTTGTTGAGCTTAACCATAGAAGAGATGACTACTTCAATTTCACAATCTGGTGAGGCCGTATCAGGCAATCAGATGGGTGGAGGAGGTGGTGGTAGAGGCGGTGGTGGCGGCCAGCCACCGCGCTAAAGCCATCAAATTGAAAGTGGCGACCAAGCCCTAATAACGGCTGATATATTAAAATTGTTACAAAAACAATAAATAAATGTTAAATTGCTGAAAGCGTCGTTACAAGTCACTACTAATGGGCTATACTGATGTTAAGTAAGTGACGAGGACGTGGCAGACATGAAGAAAGTAGAAGCGGTTATGTATAAATTCGGGTATGTAGTTGGTCGACTATTTATTTATTATCCTAAAGCCTTAAAAAGTGGCTTGCAACGTGAAAAAAACTTGAATCAAAAAAAAATCTAATTTAATTCGGTCAAATAGAGTGGATTTACTACATTCTATTTGGCTTTTTTTGATGTTTACTGTTATTATAGGAAGGGATGAAATAGTCGTTTTGCGTCTTAAAGTTACGTTAATTTTTATTATAAAGAACGAGTGACAATAAATAGGAATGAATCAAAGACCGGACCTATTAGAAAGAGGAGAGCCCCTATGCTTATAACTTTAGTTATTGCCCTTCAATTCTTAAAACTTTAGTTTTTAGAGATTGATGAGATCGTAGCAAAGTGGAGTGATAGTGGACACTACACCTACGGTTTCGATCACAACAACTTCTAAGTGATAAATCACTAAGAGTTGAAGGTCGGACCTATTAGAAAGAGGAGATAAGCGATGAAAGTATCATTAGTTAGAAAAACTGGCTTCTTTGGAATGGGGAGCCCCTTGAAAGTTTTTAAAAATGGCGAACAAGTGTGTGTATTAAATAACGATGAAACAAAAGAAATTGACGGGGCGGAAGCAGGCTTTAATTTGGATGTCAAGTTTTCATTACTTAAAAGCGAAACTGTTCATATTGATAACAGTGGGGAAGAGAAAAGATTGCAAATCAAAATTAATCCCAACATTCTTAAATTGTATATGTCATTATTCACATTGATTTTTATTTTGCCAATTATTTTTAAGTCTTGGGAATTGGGAGTTGGGATTTTAGCGATTTACGTCATCTTCGTCGCAGTGATGTCTCGAAAATTTTACGTGATTGAGGAGCTCGATTAAGTGGGAGAACAGGCCAATGAATTTTTAGCAGCCTTTAATCGGGTTGAAAAATGGATGCGAGATGAAGTGAATGCACCAAATAGCATGGGCTTTAGTGAGCTAGTTAGGCGTTTAGCAAAGCGTCAGGACCTTTTGGTACGGCGTTATCAAGACGATTTAATCGAAATTGCCCAACTGCGAAATGCCATTGTACACGATCGAATTTCGCCAGATTTTGTTATTGCGGAACCGAATGACTGGATTATAGCTAAATTATTGAAGATTGAAGGGGATTTGACACGACCAGAAAAGGTGATTCCTCGATTTAAAAAACAAGTGACGGGCTTTGACAAGGCAACTAAATTAACCGACATATTGACCATCATTGCTGAGAAGCGTTATTCACAGTTTCCGATTTATGATCGAGGAAAGTTTCTCGGGTTAGTGACAGCTCACGGTTTGGGAATTTGGATGGCGATGCAAGATCATGAGACTTCTATTAGAATTAATGGTCAAACAGTGGAAGTTGTCTTAGAAAGCGATCGAAAACGCAATAATTACCGTTTTATCGATAAAGAAACAAATGTCTTTCAAGCGATTGACTATTTTTTAAAGGATCCAACAGTGGAAGCTTTGCTAATTACCAATGATGGTAACCCTGACGGTAACTTAATTGGCATTATGCGACCAAAAGAATTGTTTCAAGATTATTATGAAGATTGGGGGAACCTTAATTGATTATTTATTTAATTATCGCGGCCATTGTTGTGGCACTTGACCAAGTTGTCAAGTGGTGGGTGGCTGGTAATATCGACTTTGGTGAAACCATCATGCAAAATCCGATTTTATCACTGACTCATATTCGTAATGAAGGAGCAGCTTGGAGTATTTTGGAAGGTAAAATGTGGTTCTTTTACATCATCACAGCGATTACGTCAGTCGTTGTTTTGTACTTTCTTTATAAAAACCAAGGGGAGAGTAAGTGGTTATTAGTAGGATTGTCCTTGATTTTAGGCGGAGCGATCGGTAACTTTATCGACCGTTTGCGTTTAGGATTTGTCGTGGACATGTTTCAAGTGGAATTTTTTAATTTTCCTATTTTTAATGTAGCTGATATCGCCTTGACAATCGGTGTCATTTGCGTCTTTATTTACATCATACTTGACGAAAAAACAGATAAGGTGAAATGATATGTTAGAAAAAATTGAAGTGACAATTGACGGTCAAAGGGGCCGTCTTGATAAAGCGTTAGTGGAGGCGATGCCCGAATTTTCGCGATCGCAAATTCAACAGTGGATTAAAGAAGAACTGGTCACGGTTAACGGCGAGGTGGCTCGAGCCAATTACAAAGTTAAAGATCAAGACAAGATTGAAATCAAGCGGCCAGAACCAGTTGAAATGACAATTGAAGCGGAAAACATTCCGTTAGAAATTGTTTATGAAGACGATGATGTGGTGGTTATTAATAAACCCCAAGGAATGGTCGTCCATCCGTCAGCAGGCCATCCGACCGGGACCTTGGTTAATGCCTTGTTGTACCATATAAAAAATCTATCTAGTATTAACGATGTCATTCGTCCTGGTATCGTCCATCGAATTGACAAAGATACTTCTGGCTTATTGATGGTTGCCAAAAACGATCTAGCCCATGATTCTTTGAGTAAGCAACTGAAGGATAAGACGGCCACTCGTAAGTATTTAGCGATTGTCCATGATGAAATATCACACGACAAAGGCACGATTGATGCGCCGATTGGTCGCTCGAAAATTAACCGTAAATCTCAAGCAGTTATTGAAGGTGGCAAACCAGCAGTCACCAATTTCTCAGTTCTTGAGCGATTTAAAGACTATACCTTGATTGAATGTCAATTGGAAACCGGAAGGACTCACCAAATCCGTGTCCATATGCAATACATCAAACATCCAGTGGCAGGGGACCCACTATACGGTCGTCGTAAAACACTGGAAGGCAAGGGTCAGTTTTTACATGCTCAAACGCTGGGATTTGTTCATCCGCGGACAGGTGAACAAATGTTTTTTGAAATCCCTGTTCCAGAGCTATTTGCGACAACCTTAAAAAACTTGGAAAAATAGATTGCATTTTAAGTGGATTAAGGGTACACTATGTAAGAAGAAAAATTAAATAGACACCTTTAAGAACTAGTCCCGTGAGGCTAAAAAGGCGCACAGTCATCCCTTGGGGAAACTGTATTTAAGTGAATCCAACTACTTAACTCCTGCCTTTATTTTAGAGGCAGGAGTTTTTGCTTGTCTGCTTATGGTTCACTAAGCAAGCAGATCAAGTCAGAGGTTAACAAGTTGTCAACTGGTTAAAGCAGGGCGGGAGCAAAAGAAGCCAATCTTAATGGAGAAAAATGAGAGGAGCAGTAGCATGATTGAAAAAGAAGTAATCGACAGTGTGACGATGAAGCGAATTCTAACGCGCATTACCTATGAAATTATTGAGCGTAACAAAGGTGTTCAAGATGTGGTTTTAATCGGCATTAAAACAAGAGGGATTTTTATTGCGCAACGAATTGCTGAACGGATGAAGCAGTTAGAGGGGATTGAATTACCAGTTGGGGAACTTGATATCACTCTTTACCGCGATGATAAAGGGCAGGAGATTGAAGCTAAACCTGATTTATCGGCTTCAACCATTCCATTTTCTGTAGAAGGAAAGCATGTCATTTTAGTTGACGATGTTTTGTATACTGGCAGAACCATTCGGGCGGCACTTGACGCTGTCATGGATTTTGGCCGACCAGAAAAAATTTCTTTAGCTGTACTTGTGGATAGAGGTCACCGAGAGTTACCGATCCGAGCCGACTTTGTTGGTAAAAATTTGCCAACGTCAGCGAAAGAAGCAGTGGTTGTTGAAATGGAAGAATTCGACAAACAAGATCGTATCTGTATTGTCAAAGAAAAATAAACGCGCTTTTTAATTGAGTCCAGAGAGACTGAGAAGAGCAATCATAGAGCCAAAGGCTAAGCTTAGCCTAAATTTGGTGAAGTGTATTGACCCTCAAACCTTTCTGGTATGAGGGTTTTTTAGACTATAGGATATGACATTAGCAATAATGAGAGAATGATAGGTGGTTAGAAGCCACTGAGGAGGAGTTGTTTTTATGACAGAGTTTAGAAATCCAGATGCAGTATTGGATATTAATGATAAGCCGAAACCGTTCCAATGGTTTGGCTTAAGTTTACAGCACTTATTCACGATGTTTGGCGCGACGGTTTTAGTGCCAAAGCTAGTTGGCCTTGATCCTGGTATTGCCTTGTTGAGTTCAGGTTTGGGATCGATTGTTTACATGCTGGTTACAAAGGGGAAAATTCCAGCCTATTTAGGAAGTAGTTTTGCCTTTATTACGGCGATGCAAATGCTAATGGCTGATCAGGGAGCCGGCTATCCAGCCATCGCTCAAGGGGCTTTAACAACCGGATTGGTCTACTTGCTAGTCTCGTTGCTGATCAAGCAGTTTGGCACAAAATGGTTGGATCGATTATTACCACCAATTGTGGTAGGACCTGTTGTCATGGTGATCGGCCTTGGTTTAGCTGAAACAGCTGCCAAAAATGCCATGTACACGCCTGCTGGTGAGTACAATATTACATACATTATTGTGGCGCTAGTCACCTTGGTGCTGACCATCATTTTCAACATGTATCTAAAAGGATTTTTAGGTCTACTGCCGATTTTGTTGGGGATTATTGGTGGCTACTTAGTGGCCTTGGCCTTTGGCATAGTTGATACAGAACTGATTAAAAATGCACCATTGTTTGCCATGCCAGATTTCCAGATTCCTTTTGCCACCTATACACCAAAATTGCACCTTGGCGCGATTTTAACCATGGCGCCAATCGCCTTTGTGACCATGACAGAGCACATCGGTCACTTAACGGTTCTAAATAAATTAACGAAGCGGAATTTTTTTGAGTCACCAGGTCTATCACGAACGTTATTCGGTGATGGACTAGCACAAATCGTCGCAAGTTTAGTCGGTGGCCCGCCAGTCACAAGTTATGGTGAAAATATTGGCGTGCTAGCAATCACTCGCGTCCACAGCGTATTTGTTCTAGGAGGCGCAGGGGTATTAGCCATTGTCCTAGCTTTTGTTGGGAAAATTAGCGCGATCATTACCAGTATTCCCGGGCCAGTCATTGGCGGGATCAGTTTTGTCTTATTTGGAGTAATCGCTTCTAGTGGTTTAAAAATATTAATTGATAATAAGGTGAACTTTGATCAAAAGCGGAATCTGTTGATCGCTTCCGTCATATTAGTTGTGGGAATTGGTGGCTTGAAATTTGAAGCAGGAGCATTCGTTTTATCAGGAATGGCTTTAGCTACTTTATTTGGAATCATTCTTAATCTGGTTTTACCAGCCAAAGCATTAAGCGAAGATTAAAAAAAGAAAAGTGAGGTTAGAAGATGATTATTACAAGAGAACAAGTTAGTTTAAAGCATTTATTGACAGTCGAAGCCCTAAGTGATCAAGAAGTCTTAGGTTTAATCCGCAGAGCCCAGCAATTCAAAAATGGCGATAACTGGAAACCGAAGCAGCGAAAGTTTTTTGTAGCTAATTTGTTTTTTGAAAATAGCACTCGAACCCACAAAAGTTTTGAAGTAGCGGAAAAACGTTTAGGTTTAGAAGTAATCGAGTTTGATACGTCAACCAGTTCCGTTACAAAAGGAGAGTCTCTTTACGACACAGTCCTAACCATGTCGGCGATCGGTGTTGATGCCTGTGTCGTGCGTCATCAGGAAGAAAATTATTACAATCAATTGATTCAAAGCAACACGATTACTAGTTCGATAATCAACGGTGGCGATGGCAGTGGCCAGCACCCGTCACAGTGTTTGCTTGATCTACTTACAATTTATGAGGAATTTGGTGGCTTTGAAAACTTAAAAGTGGCGATTGTGGGAGATATTAATCACTCCCGTGTGGCTAAATCCAATATGCAAATGCTCAAACGTCTAGGAGCTCAAGTCTTTTTCTCTGGCCCTCCAGAGTGGTTCGACAAAAAATTTCAAGCTTATGGGACATTTTTACCGCTGGATGAATTAATTGAAAAAGTTGATGTCATGATGATGTTGAGAGTTCAGCACGAACGGCACGACGGCACTGAAAGTTTTTCTAAAGAAGATTACCACCAACAATATGGCTTGACAATTGAGCGAGCTAAAAAAATGCAAACTGATGCGATTATCATGCATCCAGCCCCAGTCAATCGGGATGTTGAGCTGGCAGATTCACTAGTGGAAAGTATTCAATCTCGCATTGTGCAACAGATGAGTAATGGTGTCTTTATGCGAATGGCGATTTTAGAAGCGATCTTAGAAGGGAAGGCGTAAGTTATGAAAAAATTATTGAAGAATGGTCAGATAGTAGACCGACAAAATGAGTTAATAAAAAGCGATGTCTGGATTGAAGAAGGGAAAATCAAAGCCATCGGTTTGGACTTTGACACTAGTGGCGTGGCGTTTGACGAAATCATCGATCTGGCCGGAGCATTGATTACCCCAGGTTTGGTAGATGTTCACGTCCATTTTAGAGAACCAGGTTTTACTTATAAGGAAACAATTGAAACAGGGAGTAAGGCGGCGGCACGCGGAGGTTACACAACGGTTTGTACCATGCCCAACTTGGATCCTGTTCCAGATACGGTTGAACGTTTTGCTGAAGTTCAAGAGATTATTGAGCGAGATGCGGTAGTTAAGGTTTTACAATATGCGCCGATTACAGAGGAATTGCGAAGTGAGGTCTTAGTCGATATGGCCGGCTTAACCAAAGCGGGGGCTTTCGCTTTTACCAATGACGGTGTTGGGGTGCAGACGGCTGGCACTATGTATCTGGCCATGAAGGAAGCAGCTAAATACAATCGTCCGATCGTGGCACATACCGAAGACGAGTCCTTGTTGTTTGGTGGTTGTATGCATCAAGGGAAAGTTTCGGAAAAACTAGGCTTGCCTGGTATCATGAGTGCCACGGAATCATCACAGATCGCCCGCGATATCTTGCTAGCTGAAGAGACTGGCGTTCACTACCATGTCTGTCATGTTTCTACCAAAGAGAGTGTCAGAATAATCCGTGATGCAAAACGAGCAGGAGTTCATGTGACCTGTGAAGTTTGTCCCCATCATTTGATTATGTCAGAAGAGGACATCACTCATGATCACGGCAATTTCAAAATGAACCCACCCTTGCGGGGGACAGATGATCGTCAAGCTTTAATTGACGGTTTGTTGGATGGAACGATTGATTGTATTGCGACGGATCACGCGCCCCATGGTCATGATGAGAAAGACCAGACTATGACCAAAGCGCCTTTCGGCATTGTCGGCAGTGAAACAGCCTTTGCCTTAATGTATACTGAGTTTGTGGAAAAAGGGATTTTCACGTTAGCACAAGTCATCGATTGGATGACCGTCAAACCTGCCGAACTGTTTAACTTAAAAGCAGGTCGCATTACCATCGGTGGACCGGCTGATCTGGCAGTCTTTGAACTAGGAACAGTTTACGCCATTGACGATGTCGATTTTGAATCTAAATCTTCCAATACCCCGTTTATCGGCAAAGAAGTCAAAGGCCAAACCCTTTTGACCTTAGTCGATGGTCAGGTTGCTTGGAAACAGGGGGAATAATTAGTGAAACGCTTATTAATTTTAGAAGATGGCACTATTTTTACCGGAAAAGCCTTCGGTTCTGATCGAGCGGTAACTGGCGAAGTAGTCTTTACAACGAGTATGACTGGCTACCAAGAAACGATTACAGACCAGAGTTTTAATGGCCAAATCATCACGTTTACTTATCCTATGGTAGGAAATTACGGCATTAACCGAGATGATTTTGAATCGATTGAACCAACGTGTAAAGGGATAATCGTTAAGGAACATGCCCGTCTGGCATCGAACTGGCGCAGTCAAATGACCTTGGATGAATTTTTGAAAAGCAAAGATATTCCCGGCATTGCGGGCATTGATACCCGGATGTTGGCACGGAAAATCCGTTCTGTCGGTACGATGAAAGGCAGTTTTGTCGATGAAGGAGCAGATCTTGATCATGCCTTCGATCAATTAAAGGCGACGGTATTGCCAACGAATCAAGTGGAACAAGTGTCAACAACTAAAGCTTATCCTAGTCCGGGAATTGGTCGCAATGTGGTCGTAGTGGATTTTGGGCTTAAGCACAGCATTTTACGAGAATTAAGTAAGCGTCATTGTAATATTACCGTTTTACCTTATAATACGGATGCTGAAACCATTTTAAATTTACATCCTGATGGCGTCATGCTCAGTAATGGGCCGGGAGATCCTAAAAGTTTACCGGAAGCTCTGGAAATGATTCGTGGCATTCAAGGAAAAGTTCCTGTGTTTGGCATTTGTCTAGGGCATCAACTTTTTGCCTTAGCCAATGGTGCTGATACTTATAAAATGCGTTTCGGTCATCGGGGCGTGAACCATCCAGTTCGGGAAATCGCTACTGGAAGAATCGACTTTACCTCGCAAAATCATGGTTTTGCAGTGGCTGAAGACTCGATTAATCATGAAACATTGATGATAACTCATGTGGAAATCAATGATGGAACAGTCGAAGGGGTTCGTCATAAGGCTTTTCCTGCATTTACGGTGCAATTTCATCCTGATGCCGCACCTGGGCCACATGATGGGGTTCACCTGTTTGATGAATTTATGGAATTAATGGATGCTTGGAAGGAGATTGACTAATGCCGAAAAGAACAGATATCAAACGAATTATGGTGATTGGCTCTGGGCCAATCGTCATTGGTCAAGCTGCCGAATTTGATTATGCAGGAACTCAGGCTTGTCTGGCATTGCGGGAAGAAGGTTACGAAGTTATCCTCGTGAATTCAAATCCAGCAACGATTATGACCGATAAAGAAATTGCCGATAAAGTCTATATTGAACCGATTACCCTTGAATTTGTTTCACGGATTTTGCGAAAAGAGCGCCCCGATGCGATCTTGCCAACCCTTGGTGGTCAAACAGGCCTGAATATGGCCATGGAATTATCAAAATCAGGTATCTTAGACGAGTTGCAGATTGAGCTTCTTGGCACGAAATTAACCGCCATAGATCAGGCAGAAGACCGCGATTTGTTCAAACAATTAATGGAAGAATTAGATCAACCAATTCCTGAAAGTGTGATTGTCAATAATGTGGAAGATGCTGTCAAATTTTCTGAAGAAATCGGCTTTCCGATCATTGTTCGCCCAGCCTTCACTTTAGGGGGAACGGGTGGTGGTATGTGTGATAATGTTGAAGCATTAATTGAAATTGCCAGTAATGGGTTAAAGTTGTCACCAGCTACTCAATGCTTGATCGAAAAAAGTATTGCTGGTTACAAAGAAATTGAATATGAAGTTATGCGTGATTCAGCTGACAACGCCATTGTGGTGTGTAATATGGAAAATTTTGATCCGGTAGGTGTTCATACAGGGGATTCCATCGTCTTTGCTCCAAGTCAGACCCTCTCTGATATTGAACATCAGCTACTGCGTGACGCTTCGTTAAAAATTATTCGGGCGTTGAAGATTGAGGGTGGCTGTAACGTTCAGCTGGCATTGGACCCTCATAGCTTTAACTACTATGTGATTGAAGTTAACCCACGAGTAAGCCGCAGTTCCGCTTTAGCCAGTAAGGCAACTGGGTACCCAATTGCCAAATTAGCAGCAAAAATAGCCGTCGGGCTGACGTTGGATGAGATGAAAAATCCCGTCACAGAAACCACTTACGCCGAATTTGAGCCAACGCTTGATTATGTCGTATCCAAAATCCCTCGCTGGCCTTTTGATAAGTTTGAAAAAGGTGAACGTAAATTAGGCACTCAGATGAAAGCCACTGGCGAAGTGATGGCTATTGGCCGCAATATCGAAGAATCGCTTTTAAAAGCCGTTCGTTCATTAGAAATAGGGACTCATCATATTGAGTTAAAAGAGTTAGCGAAGGTGAGCGAAGATGTCTTGATGGAAAAAATTATCAAGGCTCAAGATGATCGCTTGTTTTACCTAGCTGAAGCATTACGCCGTGATTATTCGATTGAAGAATTGGCGGAGTTGACGAAAATTGATCTATTATTTCTCGATAAACTTTTGCATATCATTGAACTGGAAAAAGAATTAGCCGATCATGTTGGCAATGTGACGGTTTTGGAAGAAGCCAAACAAAATGGCTTTACTGATAAAAAAGTCGCCGAGTTATGGCAAAGTGATGAACTAAGCGTAAGTCAATTTAGAAAAGATCACCAATTAACCCCTGTTTTCAAAATGGTGGATACCTGTGCCGCTGAATTTGAATCGGTCACTCCCTATTTTTATAGCACCTATGAGCAGGAAAATGAGAGTCTTCGTTCTCAAAAGGACTCCGTATTGGTCTTGGGGTCAGGACCGATTCGGATTGGTCAAGGGGTTGAGTTTGATTACGCTACGGTTCATTCTGTTAAGGCGATTCAACAGGCAGGCTATGAAGCGATTATCATGAACAGCAATCCTGAAACGGTCTCAACTGACTTTTCAATTTCTGATAAACTTTATTTTGAACCCTTAACCCTTGAAGATGTGATGAATGTGATTGATCTAGAACAACCGATCGGCGTGATTGTTCAGTTTGGTGGACAGACCGCGATTAACTTAGCCGAGCCCTTGACGAAGCGCGGTGTTAAAATTATTGGCACAACGATTGAAGACTTGGATCGTGCTGAGAATCGTGATTTGTTTGAACAAGCCTTGAAAGAGTTGGACATTCCTATGCCACCAGGCGATACAGCCACAAGTAAAGAAGAAGCGGTCGTGATCGCCGAGCGAATTGGCTATCCGGTTTTGGTACGTCCAAGTTATGTGTTAGGTGGCAGAGCGATGGAAATTGTTGAAAATAAAGAGGACTTGGAAAGTTATATGGTAGAAGCGGTCAAAGCTTCACCAGAACATCCTGTTTTAGTCGACAGTTACTTAGTCGGAGCAGAGTGTGAGGTTGACGCCATTAGTGATGGGACTGACGTCTTGATTCCTGGAATTATGGAGCACATCGAACGAGCAGGCGTTCATTCGGGAGATTCGATGGCGGTTTACCCACCGCAAACTCTGTCAGCTGAGATTCAGGCAACGATTGCCGACTATACTAAACGCTTGGCCTTAGGATTGAACTGTAAGGGGATGATGAATGTCCAGTTTGTGATTCATCAAGAGACTGTTTACGTGATAGAGGTTAACCCTCGGGCGAGCCGAACGGTGCCCTTTTTAAGTAAAGTCACTGATATTCCCATGTCGCAAGTTGCCACAAAATTGATTTTAGGGCAAACCTTAAAAGAATTAGGCTATCAAGATGGTCTTTATAAGGAAAGTCATGGCGTACACGTAAAAGCTCCTGTTTTCTCATTTGCCAAGTTGCAGCTAGTTGATACTTACCTAGGACCTGAAATGAAATCGACGGGAGAAGTCATGGGATCGGACATTAACTTGGATAAAGCTTTGTATAAAGCTTTTGAAGCAAGTGGCATGCATTTGCCAAGCTATGGGTCAGTGTTGTTCACGATTGCTGATGAAGCGAAAGAAGAAAGTTTGGCACTGGCCAAACGTTTCACTAATATCGGCTACAGTCTTGTTGCCACCGAAGGAACTGCTGCTTATTTCAAAGCGCAAGGACTGGCAGTTAAGTCAGTTTCTAAAATCTCTCACGAAGGTAGTGAGACGGTGATTGATGTGATTCGTAAAGGGGAAGCGCAAGTGGTCGTCAATACGATGGATAAAAAACGAGCGGCTGAATCTGATGGTTTCTTGATTCGCCGAGAATCAGTAGAGCATGGCGTCCCCTTATTTACTTCTTTGGATACAGCTAGTGCCATTTTGAAAGTCTTAGAATCCCAAGCGTTTCAAGTCGAAGCCTTATAAACATGAATTAGCAGCAAGCTGCGATCTATCTTGCTGCTGATTTGCGGGAGGAGCATGGTCAGAAAAACGAAGGAAGTCAGTAACGTCACAAGGACTAAAATTAGGAGGTTAATCATGAAGCAGGAAATGATGACGGTGGTCAGTCAAATTCAGTTGGCCCCGAATATTTATGAATTAGTCTTAACAGGTGAGTTGGTAAAGGAAATGAAGGTTCCTGGTCAGTTTATTCACATTAAAGTCCCACGGGCCGACTTATTATTACGTCGACCGATTAGTTTAGCTAAAATTAATCTGGAAAAAGCCGAATGTACGATTATTTACCGAGTGGAAGGGGCAGGCACTGCGGACTTTAGTCAGTTAACCACGGGTGATTTACTCGATGTCATGGGACCACTGGGAAATGGTTTCCCGATTACGGATATTAGCTCTGAGGATATTGTCTTTATTATCGGAGGGGGGATTGGAGTGCCGCCGCTTTATGAGTTGTCTCGTCAACTAAAAAAACGGGGCGCTAAAGTGGTTCATATATTAGGCTTTGCCAAGCAGGAAGTCATCTTTTACGAGGAAGCATTTAAGGCCTTGGACGAAGTTCATATCTCGACGGATGATGGTTCTTATGGGACACAGGGCCATGTTGGCAATGTGTTAGATCGGTTATTAAAAGAGTATCAGCCAACGGCCGTTTATAGCTGCGGATCAAATGGCTTATTGAAAACGGTGGAAGCTAATTTTCACGATCATCCACGGGCTTATCTGTCGTTAGAAGCCCGTATGGCATGTGGCATGGGAGCTTGCTACGCTTGTGTCTGTCACTTGCAAGCTGATGAAACAGGGAAAGAAAGTAAAAAGGTTTGCGATGAAGGACCAGTGTTTGCAACAGGGGAGGTAAGGTTATGAGTCGGTTAGCAGTGAGTATCCCAGGATTAGCTTTAAAGAATCCCATTATGCCTGCCAGTGGCTGCTTTGGCTTTGGTGAAGAGTATGCCAAGTATTATGATTTAAGTCTCTTAGGAGCCATCATGGTCAAGGCGACGACCGTTGAGCAACGTTTTGGCAATCCAACACCCCGTGTGGCGGAGACGCCAAGTGGGATGCTGAATGCCATCGGTCTGCAAAATCCAGGGCTGGATGTTGTGATGAGTCAAAAATTGCCCTATTTGGAAGCTTATGATGTGCCAATTATCGCTAACGTTGCTGGGTCCACGGAAGAGGACTATGTAGAGGTTTGTCAAAAGATTGGCGATGCTCCTAATGTCAAAGCCATCGAGTTAAATATTTCTTGTCCTAATGTGAAACATGGTGGGATTGCCTTTGGAACAGACCCAGAAGTGGCTTATCGTTTAACGAAAGCCGTTAAGGCGGTTAGCTCTGTGCCGATTTACGTAAAGTTATCTCCTAATGTAACGGATATTGTGCCGATTGCGAAAGCGATCGAAGACGGTGGGGCAGACGGACTGACGATGATTAACACCCTATTAGGAATGCGTTTGGATTTGAAAACGCGACAACCCGTTTTAGCAAATCAAACAGGAGGGCTGTCTGGCCCTGCGATTAAGCCAGTGGCAATTCGCTTGATTCATCAAGTGTCTCATGCTGTTGATATTCCTATTATTGGCATGGGCGGTGTTTATACTGTGGACGACGTTCTTGAGATGTATTTGGCAGGAGCCAGTGCAGTAGCAATTGGGACGGCCAATTTTACAGATCCATATATCTGTCCTAAGTTGATTGATGAATTACCTAAACGAATGGATGAGTTAGGGATTGAAAGTTTAACGGCTTTGATTAATGAAGTAAAGGCAGGTAGATAAAGATGAACCGACCGATTATTGCGCTAGATTTTCCTGATCGACAAGGCGTGGCAGATTTTTTAAACCACTTTTCCGATGAAAAGTTATATGTAAAAGTGGGCATGGAGTTATTTTATCAAGAAGGTCCTGAGATTGTGACGTGGTTAAAGGCGTTAGGCCATGATATTTTTTTGGATTTGAAACTTCACGATATTCCTAATACGGTTGAAAGTGCCATGCGTGGCATTGCCAAGCTCGGTGTTGCCATGACCAATGTTCATGCAGCCGGGGGACAATTGATGATGGAAGGAGCCATGCGGGGGTTAGTGGCGGGAACGGCTGAAGGTCAGCGACGTCCTCAACTCATTGCAGTTACTCAATTGACTTCTACCAGTGAAGCAGCGATGCAACATGACCAATTAATTGCTGTTGGCTTAGCTGAAAGTGTTAGCCATTATGCCCAATTGACTCAAGCCAGTGGTTTGGACGGCGTTGTCTGTTCAGCTCTGGAAGTCAGCGACATTAAAAAGGTAACAGCCAACGCTTTTGTTTGTTTAACACCAGGTATTCGCCCAAGTGGGAGTCAAGTTGGTGATCAGAAGCGTGTGGTAACCCCAGCTGATGCTTATCAAATTGGCTCAGACTATATTGTTGTGGGACGGCCAATTACTCAGTCGGAAACCCCAGCAACGGCTTATAAAAAAATATTGACTGAATGGAATGGAGATTACTAAAATGACGGAATTAGCCAAACAAATTGCCCAAGAGTTATTAGAAATTAAAGCGGTGAGCCTTAGTCCTAGTGCCCCTTTCACGTGGGCTAGTGGTTTAAAGAGTCCGATTTATTGTGATAATCGCATAACCATGAGTTATCCGAAAGTACGTACAGCGATTGCCGAAGGCTTGGCCAAACGAATCAAAGAGACTTACCCAGATGTGGAAGTCATTGCGGGAACGGCAACTGCCGGCATTCCTCACGCCGCTTGGGTGGCTCAAATATTAAATTTGCCAATGGTTTATATTCGTGGTAAAGCTAAGGCCCATGGTAAAGGAAATCAAATTGAAGGGCGAATAACTGAAGGCCAAAAAATGATGATTATCGAAGATTTAATCTCTACAGGTGGTAGCGTTTTGGAAGCGGCTGAAGCCGCCACTCGTGAAGGCGCAACGGTTTTAGGGGTTGCCGCGATCTTTACTTACGAGTTACCAAAAGGAATTGAAAATTTTGCCGCGAAAAAAGTTGACTTATTGACCTTGACCAATTACAGCACGCTAATTAAGGTGGCTTTGTCGATTGAGTATGTCACTGAACGTGAAGTGTCCTTACTACAGGAGTGGAAAAAAAGCCCTGCAGATTGGTCAAAAAATCAAGACTAAATCACTTATGAAGGAATGGAACCAGGTGTTCTGTTCTTTTTTTTGTTATAATTTAAAGGAAAGTCATTTGAAAGTCGGGAAGTCTAGTAAATTAAATGGCATCCTTGGTCTTTTGGGAACAGTTAGGTGACTAAGGCTTTAGCGAGTGAAAATCAGAAAGGTTGGGTGACTTATCGTGATAAATAAAATTTTTTGGCAAGTCGATCAAATTGGATTTTTGTCCAATCACTTGGAAGCGGTAGCTCATCGTCACTGGATGATGCAACTTTTTATCGGGATTGAAGCTCCTGTCGAAATCACTATCGAAGGTAAAGTAATTAAATGTGAGAGCATTGTTATCGCTAAAAATGTCTCCCATGCTTTTTCAGCGAAAAAGCAACTGTATTATTCAGCTCTGATAGAACCCACCTCGGAATTTGCCGAACAATTAACCTCCAAAGTAAATGATCAAGGGTACTGGATTGTTGAGCGACAGGGGCTGGATGGATTGCGACAGCAGGCTCAAGAATTAAAAAGTGATAGTAGCATAGAAAAATACCTTAGGTTTAAAGAAGAGCTCGTCAATTACTTGGGCCTCCAGCCGTTTGTAAATCAATACGATGAACGAGTTAGGCAAGCCCTTGAGTTGCTTGGAACTTGTGAATGTGATGACCACACCCTTGCTAATATCGCCGCCAAAGTCCATCTCTCGCCAAGTCGACTGGCCCATTTATTCAAAGAACAAATAGGTGTTCCGTTAAAAAGTTATCTTGTTCTTCATCAGTTGGAACGAGCTTTTAGGGAGTTGTTCGACGGAAAAACAACCACTGAAGCTGCCTTGATTGCCGGTTTTGGCACGCCTTCTCATTTTTCAAGTACGGTCAAAAAAATGATGGGAATGCCTGTCTCTTTTTCCCTAAAAGATAGCGAGTTTTTGAAAGTTAATTAAGTGAATTTTTGTTATAGTAATGCTGTAGCAAAGAAAGGAGCTTAATGATGAAGGGAAATTATTTAAACGAGACCAAACTGTTGAATTATAATTCGCCAGACATTCAGGCATTGGTAACTGAAAAAAAATGGCAAAAGTTAGCTGATTACCAAAAAATTAAGGAAATCTATGAATTTGTGCAAAACGATATTTTATTTGGCTATAATGCTTCCGATAAATTAACGGCCAATCGAGTGTTAGCTGAGGGGGTTGGTCAATGCAATACGAAGGCGACACTGTTAATGGCATTATTAAGGGCGGTTGGCATTCCTTGCCGACTTCACGCCTTTGAGGTAAGTAAAGGGTTTCAACGGGGGGCGACAACCGGCGTTATTTCATGGCTGGCACCTGATTTTATCTTACATACTTGGGTGGAAGTGTATTATCAGAAACACTGGTACGCGCTGGAGGGTGTCATCACTGATAAAAAATACTTGCAGTCAGTTCAAAAGCTATTTTCTTATGAGCGTGGGGCCTTTAACCAATATGCGATTGCCACAAAGGATTTACAAAATCCCCCAATTGATTGGAATGGCAATGATACCTATATCCAAAAAGAAGCGATTAGCCGTGACTTCGGCTTATTTGACTCGCCGGATGACTTGTTAATGACCCATCAACAAAAGATGTCAGGCCTCAAAAATTTTTTCTACACTCAGGTTGGCTGCAAAATCATGACTAGAACAGTCAATAAGGTCCGAAATAACCGAGTGTGACCAGTTTGATTTTAACAAGAATCAGCGAGCCCCTTTTGTAAAAGGTCTTAACCTTTTTGTAAGCTATTATCAAGATATGGTATACTTTGAGTAGCCAAAAATGAAGGGTGTGTAACGAATGATGAATGTAGCAATTATTGGATATGGAAACTTAGGACGAGGTGTTGAGCGCTCAATTAAACAAAATAGTGACATGAATCTAGTAGGGGTTTTTTCAAGAAGACAACCGGCAGATGTGCAAACAGATGGCGCGAAGGTTTTTGTGATGGAGGATGTCTTGAAGATGAAAGATCAGATTGATGTCTGTATATTATGTGGCGGTTCAGCAACAGATTTACCGGAACAAACACCAGCATTGACGGCTGATTTTAATACGGTAGATAGCTTTGATACCCATGCGTTAATTCCTGAGCATTTTACCAAGGTTGATCGCGTCGCTAAAGAGAATCAGACGGTTTCAGTTATTTCATCTGGGTGGGATCCCGGTTTGTTTAGTCTCAACCGCCTTTACGCTCAAAGTGTCTTACCAAAGGGAGAAACGACGACCTTTTGGGGGAAAGGAGTCAGTCAAGGGCATTCAGATGCATTGCGACGTATTCCTGGGGTGCTCGATGGGACTCAGTATACCATTCCTAATGAGGGTATAATTACCCGCCTTAAAGCTGGTGAAAAATTGACCTTAACAACGCGTGACAAACATTTCCGTCAATGCTTTGTTGTTGTGGCAGAGGGGGCTGATAAAGAACAGATCGCATCAACCATTACGACAATGCCGAATTATTTTGCTGATTATGACACAGAAGTCAATTTTATTTCTCAAGAAGAACTAAATGCCCAGCATAAAACAATGCCTCATGGTGGCACTGTTTTGCATACTGGGACGACTCATGAAAATTCTCATCAAGTCATTGAATATAGTCTGCATTTAGATAGTAATCCAGAGTTCACGGCCAGTGTGCTAGTGGCATATGCCAGAGCCTGTGTAAAATTGGCTCAAGAAGGGAAGTTTGGTGCTCATACCGTACTTGACATCGCTCCGAGTTATTTATCACCAAAGTCTGGAGCAGAACTACGTGCCGAATTATTATAGAGTTCAAAAAAAGAATCCACTATTTGGAGGCTGCTGAAAAACGAATAGGTTTCTTTCGTTTTTATCTTTAGAGATAAAATAATAAGGGTCCAATCCCTGATTTTGGGATTGGAACCTTATTTTATTCTCTTTTATTCATTCATCAGAGT
>NZ_JAEEGA010000016.1 GCF_017829975.1 Vagococcus allomyrinae
TAACTGTCGCGACAAAGTAGCTAGGATTCCAAAGATGACCACCCCACAGACGCTTTTTAAGTTCGGGATACTCTTTCAACAAGAATCGTGCAGACACGCCTTTAAATGCTTTCATTATATTAGAAATATAATGTAGCGGTTTGCATTCAATAAGTAAGTGAATATGGTCTCTATCTGACTCCATTTCAATGATTTAACTATCATTATCCAACGCAATCTGGTTTAATAATTTTTTAACATATGTCTCAATGTCTCCGTGCAAAATATGATGTCTATATGTCACACACCAAACTAAATGATACTGTATAGAATAGACATACCCACGACCATGATGTACTTCTGACATAAAAAAAAACTCCTTGGAAATAGTTTAACATATGTCATCGTTAAATTCCAAAAAGATTTTAATAGATATGATATCGGCTGTTCAACATAGCTAAAACTATGCCACAACTGAAGCCGATTCATCTACACGACTAAAGTCGCGAGTGTTCTCGGCTATTGCATAAAAAGGATCGTTACTGAATAGGAGCATACATGAAAGTAAATCTAACTAAAAATCAAGTGACGATTATCCTAGCCTTTTTTTGGATAGTCTTTAGTCTGCTGTTCACTCAATACAATAGCAGACTGTATGATCAAACGGTGGTAAAGCTGCTTTCCGTTGATCGGACAGACATCAGCGATCCGTCAGAAGAAGGCCGTCAAGATCTAACGGGTCAAATACAAAATGGCCCGCGAAAAGGAGAGATTATCACCTTGGACGCTCCGCTGAGTTTTTCTCAAGGGGTGGCACCGACGTATCAAAAAGGCAGTCAATTATTTGTGGATCTGTCAGGCAAGACCGTGACAATTATCTCAGTTAAACGGGATCGTTATGTGTTGCTGTTATTAGGGCTGTTTATCTTGCTCGTCTGGTGGGTTGGAAGCAAACAAGGGGTCTTTTCGCTAATCAGTGTTGGCCTAAATATTGGGATGTTGTTGTTGGCTGTGGCCCTCTATGTGACCTGGCCTCGGTTACCCTTAATTGCCATCATGTTTGTAACAGGGATCATCACAACGGCTCTGTCGTTGATTCTCAGCACGGGCTGGCATAAAAAAACGGTGGCAACGATTATTGCAACACTTACGGCCTCGACCATTGCGTGGTTAATCGGTTGGCTAGTGATGACGGTCTGCCATGATCAAGGGTTGCGTTATGAAGACATGCAGTTTTTGACTCGGCCTTATCGCCAAATTTTTATTGCTAGTTTGTTTTTGGGGACATTAGGGGCGGCGATGGATATTGCCATGACCGTCGTGTCCACGGTCATGGAATTGCTTGAGAAAAATCCCTCAATTAGTTCCAAAGAATTGATCAGAGCTGGCCAAAGTGTGGGTAAAAATGTCATGGGGTCCATGACGAGTGTTCTCTTATTTGCTTATTTAAGTGGAGGGATTCCTTTCATCATTCTCTATTTGAAAAATGGTTGGGCTTTTGCTCCGTCTGTGGAAATGACCTTGTCGCTGGAAGTTGCTCGTGCTTTGGTTGGAGGGATTGGGATTGTTCTAACGATTCCTTTAAGTGTGGTGGTCGTTGCCATCATGTACCGAAAGGGAGGGGCTTAAGGTGAATGTTTTAGTTGTTTTAGGGACTATTTTACTGATGTTGATGTTAGTGGTAGGAGGGGAAACTGGCTTTTTTTCTTTTTTGGGGATGTGTTTAAATGTGCTCGTCTTTTTAGGCATGTGCTATTTTCTTAATCAGCAAGGAAATGTGTATCTGATTGCCTTCATTAGCTGTATACTGATTGCTTGTCTCAATTTTTTCTTTGTAAATGGTTGGAATCAGCGCACTCAAAGTGCCTTTATCGCCACGATTATCGTCATGGTACTAGTGTGCCTGATCGTGCCGGTAATCGTCAATAAAGCTTATATTCAAGGGTTTGCCGCTGAAGAAACCGAGGAGCTTGGGCATTTTTCGATGTTGATTGACGTTGATTTTAGTCAGTTGTCCTTAGCCTTGATTTTAGTCGGGATGATGGGGGCGGTGACCGATTCTGCTTTAGCCGTCGCTTCTGCGATGACGGAAGTCAAAGAGCGTCATCCAGTGATGTCTCAAAAAGAATTATTGAACTCTGGTTTGCGCATGGGAAAGGATATTCTAGGTACGACGATTAATACGTTGTTATTTGCTTTTTTTGGCAGTCAATTAGCATTGGTTATCTGGTTTAAAGATCTCCACTACAGCTTTGCTCAACTGATCAATTCCCAACTGTTAGTGGCGGAGTTGCTGACGATGTTATTAACAGGGATCTTTGCTGTGCTGATTTTACCTTTCACTGCTTGGATCTGTTCTAAGAGATACACTGGCAAGTGAGGTTGTAAAAGAGTTGTCCCCTTCCATCAACCAATCTCGTGATGGAAGGGACAAACTTAGGGCTGGGGGAGAGGTTGCTTGAGTTCATAGGTCCGCAGCGCGGTTTCAATCCGTTCAAAATCGCCGCAAGTCGGATAGCTATTGATCCAAATACTGGATTTAGGTGGCGTGAAGAAGAAGGAAGCGTCGCTGATTAAGATGTCAAAGTCGCAGTCCTCTAATCCTTGTTGACTAAAGGTGATGCCGTGATAAATCTCCGTTTGTATCCGATTACCATATCGGCGGCTCAGTTGGGTATCAATTAGTTGGGCATGGCCCTGATTTCTTGAGCTGAGAATCAATAGGCGGATCGGCTGTTGGGCTAAGGCGATTAATTCGTTCCAGCAGGTGAACAGACAGTATAGCAAATCGTTCATCAATCCCGGGGTAAACTTCGGTAAAAATTCTTTTAAAAAAGCCCGTAAGGCATTTTGAGTCGTAAAAAAAAGTGCCGGGTGATTGTCGGCCACCGATATCATAAAGGCTTTTTTGGCGTTATAGAGAATAAAACTTGGTCCTGAGGCGAAATGGTATGTCAGGTGGCACACAGTCAATAAATGTTTGCTGATTTTTTCACTATTGGCGGGAAAATCCAGTTTAAGGCTTTGGGCTAGCTGTTGAATAAAGGTCATTATCTTAGGATAGAGCGTGTTAGTATCCAATAATTGCTGGTCGATCATCAACAAACCAAAGACATCGACGACCGTCTCAACCGACATTGCCAGTGCTTGTTCGTTTAGGGTAGCTAAGGCAGGTTCACAGTAGGCGACTAGCCGCTGCTGAATAGTGACCTCTTGCTTGTTTCGGTAACCTTGTTGATGGCGCGTGAAGTGAACCGCTGTGCGGATTCTAATTTGCTGGAAAGAGGCCACATCCAACTCTTCAAGAATCGGCTGAAAGAGCTGCTGAAGCAAGCTGTTAAATGCCCGCTCATCAAAAGGAAAGGGCCACTCGCTAAGAGAATAAGACTCGAGGAAATAGTTGCTGTAAAAATAGCGAATCTGAGCTTCATTTCCCGTCATTTTGCATGGGTTAGGTTTTAGTTCAATCGCAAAATAGGCTAATGCTTGGTTGATCTTGGTAATTAGTCGATAGACTGTCGGAACGCTAAAGAATAATTTTTCAGCTAGCTGAGCAACCGTGAGAGTTTCATCAAAGAAAACCAGCTCTAATAACTGGAAAGCTGGCGTTGTTTTGAGCACAAATTGATAAAAAAAGTCTAAACCGAGTCCAGCTGGGAAGATAAAATGAATCCCATGATGGGAGGTGACGATTTCTAAAGGCGCCTCTGCTAAATAAGTTTGATATTCAGGCAATTCTTTGTAGTTTTGGAAAAGGCTATTATACATCGTGATATCTTTTAACAGCACACTTTCCGAACACTTCAATTCTTTAGTTAGCGTCTTGGTAGTTTGCCAACCAGGCTGGGCGTAAAGCAGTTCAATCATTTTTAGGCGTCGGCGAGTGTCGTTATCAAGTAAGCGTTCCATCTAACCAGTCCTTTTCAATAATTAGTTATTTAATAGTTACTTCCATGATAAAACGAAAGCGCCTTAAAAGCAATCGGTCAGTGGAAAAACGAGTTTAAAAGGATTGTTAAGTGAAAATTATCAAAAAAACTAGGAGATGCTAGTTTTTTTGATAAAATCACCCGATTTAAATGTGTTATATTATTTCTCGATAAAAGGATCTGAGAAAGTTGGGAAAGAGATGTTTGAAAGAATCACAGCTATTCGGGTAAGACGTTCAAAACAGCCGGTTGTCGATGATATTTTTGAAATTAGATTGGCAAATGAGGAGGTCCAATCCACTAATTACGTGATCCAATCTTTGGAATTAGGAGTGGTCTATTATTTTTACAATCAAAGTGGTTCAGTGATTAAAGTAATTGCCCGTCACCCAATCTATAAAAATCCGTACATTTGTTCAGAAGAGAATGACGGTGTTTCAGATGAATTATTGGTGCTGCCGCGGTTTTGATATAAAGGGAACGTTAATTAGTTAAAAGATGGGTTAGAGCGTCTTAGGGAGCACTTGTTGAAAGTAGCGACTGACAAGTTCCAAATGGTGCATCAACGATAATTTTTTTATAACGCCTAAGCCTGGAAATTTTTGATTTTGTTGATACAACAAAAGTTCAGATAACCCGTAGGTCAGGACGAGTTGATCTTGATATTTTTGATACCAGCGAGCAAGTTTGTTGGCGGCTTCTAAAAACTTGCCGCCAGGGTTGGTGTAGTCTTGATTGTTATCCGAGGTAAAGTGTTTAATTCGTAAGTTTTGATAGGCATCAAAATAAAGGATGTGCAAGGCGACTGCTTTGGCAGGAAAGCCTTTTTCCTCATACGTGGCGCCGTTGATGCTGTAATCAGAAAACCCCTGAAAGCCATCTTCCAGATAAAAGAGGTGATCATCTGAAAAAAATTCATCTTCTTCATATAAGTAGTCTTCCACATTTTTCAGAACCGTTAAAGGATCGTGGAGTGATATGGCCTGAGAAAGAGGGGCCATACGGGGATCTTGAATGGAAATATGAGAGATCTCGTAATCTGAGGTCAGGGATTGAAATTGTGATAAATTAGCGGTATAGCGATTGGTAATCAACAGATTGTGTCTGCCAGAAATTAAAGAGCCAGTAAACAACTGATTGGTAATAAACGCAGGTAGGATCGTCGGTGCAAGTTTTAGCTCGTCAATATCATGGAGCTTGTCCTGACTTCTATCAAATTCGCCAACTTCAGGGTTGGCAATTATTGCCAGCGGCTGTTCATGTTTAATGAAGCTAGTGATGGTCCGTTTGAGAGCGGCTGAATCTTTAATTGGCTCGATTAAAGGGATCACTGAAGGGTGGAGCAACTGGCGCTCGGTCAGTTCCTTGAGTGCCAGTAGATCGAATTGTTTGCTTCTAATGTATGGGAAATACATGATGTCACTCCTATTCCAGAGCCTCTGTCCGTCGACGATGGCTCTTTTGCTGTAGCCCTTGTGTCACTTTTAAGAGGGCCAGTTCGGTCCGTAAATCGGTCACGGTTTGCTGTTCTAATTCTGCTAAAAATTTTTGATAAAAGCGCCCATCAACGGCCGCTAAGTCACTGGCTTCCCGTTTCTTAAGTTCTTGAAATAATTGTTCAGAAGAATACAACGCCAATCCCTTTTCGACCATTTTGGCTTTCCGAACCTCCCGAGCTTGAGAGGCCATAAAACGTTGGGTCAAAAGGCCGTTATCAACTTCTAAAGCTTGTCTGCGGGCGCTTTTTACAATGGTTAACATGCCTGGACTTAATAATTCTTGGGGAACAACACCGTCGAAAGGTCGATAAATCATGATGCCGATCCCTTCAGGAATCTCCTCTTTAATTTGGTCATAAAGGGCTAAGGGGAGTAGAAAGTAATTGTAGTGACCGATAAATGACAGCTTGGCTTTAGATCGGAAATCGGCTTTTGAGACTTTGATCTCGTAACAGCGCCACTCCAATTCCCCAGTAGGCAAAAAGCGACAGCTTAGAGTGTCCACAATCCCTTGGTCATCTGGCATGGTGACTTCTTCGACCACCACATCCCCTTGTTCTAAACAATAATAGTACAGTGCTTCTTCCATATCCATCGTTAATTGAGTTTTCATCCGTTCACCTCAGTTTTGATACTTCTATTATAGAACATATATTCGCATCTGTGAAGAGGGGGATTTGGTTGCTCAGCTCGTCAGGGACATTTTTATTTAGTGATTTGAAGTGTTATTTCTTTACATAACACTTGCTATTTAGATACAATCAAGCTGTGAAAAACGGTAGCTTTATTCTTTGAGAGTTTGTTATTTTTCTGATGCTGCGGCAATTAAATTGAAAAAGAGAAAGAGGGTAACCTTATGTCAGTCATCGCTTACTTAAATTTTGTTGGTAATACTGGAGAAGTCATTGATTTTTACGAAGAGGCACTTGAGGCAACAGAGATTAAACGGTTTTTCTTTAAAGATTTTCCACAAGATCCTAATTACCCAATTCCAGCGGAAGAGTTGGCATTAATCATGAATGCCTCAATGAAGTTTGCTGGTGGGATCATTATGTTATCAGATGTTTTGCCTTCTATGAAAGAGATGGCGGATAATTTTATTGCAGGTAATAATGTGACCTTAAGTGTGGTGTTAAAAGATAAGGATCAGATCAAGAGCTATTTTGATCGCTTATCAGTAGGCGGTACGGTGACCATGCCATTGGCGGAAACCCCTTGGTCAGAAAGTTATGGCATGTTAGTCGATAAATTTGGCATTGGCTGGCAATTTAACTGCACATCAGATGAATACTACTACACGAATTAATTGGTTTCATGAAAGCTAGTAAGTCAGTGGTGACCTAGTTTTTATCCATCACGCACAAGGCCATGCTTGATGGAGGCTTATGGCAAAATCGAGAATAATACTAATAAAGACAGAGACGGAATTCCGTCTCTGTCTTTATTACTTTATAGGAAAGTATAAAACTTTCTCTATATCGTAGTTTGGATCCAGCTTTACGAGGCACCACTACGCTTCGCTTCGATCTCAACAAATTCTAAGCGCTAAAGCACTAAGCTTTGAAGGACGAAGTAAGACAAAATTATTTTAGTGACAAAGGCCTCTATGCTTAATGCTTTAGCATTTAGCGATAGCGGACACTTCGTTCTCAACAAGCTCTAAGTGCTGCCGTTGTTCTAGCATTTTAATGCGTAGAAACAAGGGACAACGAAGTAAAGCACTAAGATTTGAAGGTCGAAGCGTAGCGTAGTAGCATCACTTAAATATTTTGCTATTTTTCTTTCAGGGCTGACTTCGATGTCCCTTGCTTCTAATTGCTGCCGTTATTCTTACGAATTTATTCGTTAGAGTTAAGGGACACTTCGTTCTCATCAAATGCTAAGTGCTAAAGCACTAAGCTTTGAAGGACGAAGTAAAGCAATAAGAGCAACGGCAACGCCTCGTTCAGCTTTTCTTAGTGATGAGGGGTTGAATTGACTAAACTGATCGTAAAGCCATCGTATCCTTTGAGGCCAACTGTTTCAAGAGCTGTCGAGTCGAGATGGGGAGAGGTGCTTAAATCATGGATAAAGCTTCTGACACCTTGGACCCGTCCGTCAGGACTGTCTTCATTTAGCACCTCACCATGACGGACCACATTATCGCCAATGATAATCGTGCCAACTTTAGCTAACTGGAGGCTGAGTTCAAGATAA
This sequence comes from Vagococcus allomyrinae, assembly GCF_017829975.1. Classification (GTDB taxonomy): domain Bacteria; phylum Bacillota; class Bacilli; order Lactobacillales; family Vagococcaceae; genus Vagococcus_D; species Vagococcus_D allomyrinae. The sequence goes on from NZ_JAEEGA010000016.1 coordinate 7,604, forward strand.
AGTGAGTTGTTTTCTTTATCAGCATCAATAAAAATTAAGTCAAAGGGTTCCGTATGGCGGTCAATTAAGTGCTGCAGCGTATCGGCTGCTGCCCCTTCGATTAGCTCAATTTTATGGGCTAGCGGATTGTTTTTGAAATGATCTCTGGCCACGCGAGCATGCTGGGCAGAATATTCCAAGGTGACAATCTTCCCATGAATAGGCAATGCGCTGGCAAACCACAAGGTACTATAACCGCCCAGTGTGCCGATTTCCAACACGCGCTCAGCTTTGGCTATTTTCGTTAAGAGGGCTAGAAATTTTCCTTGAGAGGGAGAAACATCGTGTGCTGGCAAGCCTTCTTTTAAGTTGTCGGCCAGCAGTTCTTTTAAGCTCGGGTCTTCCTTAACTAATTGATCGGTAAAGTAGCGATCAACGTCTTGATAATTGGTCAAATCCATCAGCTCCTTTGTTTCTAGTATAACGCTAGATCAGGGACAAGAGAAGTCAGGTGCTTATGGAGTGGTGTCTCAAGCGCTTGTTAATCGCCAAGCACTCTAATGATCGTCTGGCGCTTGTTCTCGATAATGGTCCATTTTTTCTTGAAAGATCGTTTCGGTTTTGCCGTAAGTTGTGTAAGTGATCGCATTGGCGCCAGCTTCAATGGTTTCCCTAATTTGCTCATCGGTTTTACCACCAGAGGCAATAATCGGAAATTCAGGGTACTGTTGTCTGATCCAAGCGACTAGTTTAGCGGTGTCTTTGCCACCTGCTACATTAAAAATATCGACACCAGCGGCCATTAATTTTTTAAGATCGCGCTTGTCATTAACGACGGTATAAATAATCGGCACGTCAACGGCTTCGTTAACAACAGAGATTGTCGTCAGGTCACTTGGGCCATTTAAGACGACGCCATAGGCCCCGTGCTCTTCAGCGAAGGTTCCAAGTCTTGAAGAGCGGTTGCCTGAAGTTAAGCCGCCGCCAATTCCAGCTAAAATCGGCACTTGGGCTACTTGGGAGATCGCCGATAAAATCCGCGTGTTAGGAGTCCAAGGGTATACCGCAAGGACGGCATCGGCATCATTATTGGCAATAACGGCCACATCCATCGTGTAGATAATACTTTTAATGCGCTTCCCGTAAATGCTAATGCCGCTGGCTTCGCGAATAACTTTTGGCATTTCGATAATGCTTTGTCTTAGTTCTGATGAAAGTTCTGGCATGTATTTGTGATTTTTTTCCATGATAACTCCTTAAGGGTAAAAAGTCAGACTAGAAGGGCTAATTCTAGTCTGCTAGGATTATAATTCGGCATTAAATAATTGTTTAAGTTGGTAGACCACATCATCACTATCGGCGTTAATGGTGGCACTTTCGTTAATGTTAGATAGTTTCCGCAATTCTTCTAATTGGGCGTTATAACCAATGGTATTAACTGAAACCCCTAAGGCTTTAATGATCGGGGCAACTTTTTCAAATTTATAGCCTTGATTGGTTTCGCCGTCTGATAAGACGAAAATGACTGGACGAGCATCAGGGGTTGTTTCCAATTGGTCTTGAATCATTTTTAAGGCGACTAATGTGCCGTCGTAAGTAGCGGTTCCACCATCAGCTGCTAAACTTTTAACAGCACCGGTAAAGTAGCTGCGCTGTTTAGCTGTCATGCGATCAATGGGCAATTCGATGGTTACGTCAGAGCTGTAAGAAACAAGGCCGACATAAGCGTCGTCGCCGATATATTTTCCGCTGTTTAAAAGGGATTGTCTTAAGGAATTAATCGGTGATCCATCCATCGAGCCAGAAACGTCGGCCACAAATACGGCAATAATTGGTTTCCCGCCATTTTTATTTTCTTTCCATAATTTTTGAATCGCCGTGACAGTTGTGCCATCGATGTCCTTCAGGTCAATCGAGTAATCGTCTAGTTGATTAAAGCCGTAAGAAGAGGCTTTTTCTTGATTGGCTTGCTCGGCAATAAACTTAGTAAACTCACTAACGACTTGTTTCTTTTCATCATTAGCGGAATTCATGGTGTACATCGGTGAATCTTGTCGCATTCCCAGCGGCACGTATTTGTATTGTTTAAATTCAGGGGTGTTGATATAGGTCTGATAACTGATGGACATGATGTCAACAGAGCCATTTTTAGCGACTTCTCTTAGCTGTAGCGTATTGTAAAGGGTTGACGGTAATTCCTTTTGGAAGGCCTGCAAAGAAGCCACGGCTTGGTCACTTAAAGGATTGTCGCTATCGAAATGGGTCATCAACTGGGTTAATAAACTTAAGCCTGTTGAGGAGGTGTAAGGATTTGTGTATCCCAACAACAGCTCGTCTTCTGTGACAGACTTGACTAAGGCGTCAATGTTGACTTCTTTGTATTTTTTTTCAATCTCTTGATAGGTGCTTTCTTTCATCAATAAGCCACCAGTGTTGCCGATGGTCCGTTCGGCTACGGTGGTAATTCCCACCCCACTTGATTCCAACATCTTTCCCCACAATTGATTGGAAGGGGTATAAGCATCAGGAATATAGTTCCCAGTATTGATGTAGTCTAAACCAGTTCCAGAAGCCATTGAGCGAACGGAGACAGAGATCGTCTTGCCGTCAATCTTATTATTTTTACTATTAAAGGCTTCAGCCAATTCGTTAAACAGCCCATCCTTGCCACTGCCGGCTTTTTCAGGACTGACAAAAATTTCTGCGTTGATTTGATTGGTCCCTTCTACGGACAAAGGATAAGTTTTATCAATAGGTGGCAGTTCAGCTTTGTCGTCAATTGAACTGCTGTCGATATCTCGCTTCAGCTCGGCTGTATCTGGGTCAATTTTTTTAGTGTAGCTGTTTAGTTCGGATTTTGCATCGGCTTTTGACAGAGTTTTAATGTTATCTGAACTGTTTTCAATTTTACTTTCACCAGAAGAACAGCCAGCTAGGCTGATCGTCAGCAACATCCCCGTTACCAGTAAGGTTTTTAATTTCCGCTTTTTCATATAAATGCTCCTTTTATTTATCTATTCAATGGTCATGTTTAACGATTGAAGTGCTTTGGTCATGTTGTCTAAATCCGCTTTTGTTGACGGAGATTTAGAGTCTAAGTAATTCACGGTCTCATTTAGGAGGCCTTTAACTTGTTGCAAAATTTGTTGATTGGTCGTCAGGCGCTTGGCGATTTCTTGGCGATCACCTTCAACGGTAATCCGGTTGACAATGCTTTTGGTATTTTGTAAAATTTGCGTTTTCGCTTGGTTCATGGAAAATTTGATTTTATCTAAAATATCATAGTCATTATTGGACTGTAGATCTTGTAAATCGACTAAGTAATCGTTTATTTGTTGAACAATCTGTTTAGCTAGCAAGATGTCTTCCTGATAGATTAACTGCGGGTCATCTAAATTATCCAAGCGGGCTAACAGGTCTCGCTCTTCAAAATGCGGATCGGTTTTTTGAGCGGTTTGTTCCTTTTTGATGGCTGTTTGGGTTTTTCGGCTGTTTGTCAGTTGAAGAAAAATAACAATGACTGCGACAATTGCCACGATCACAAAGCTAACAGTCGATAGCGTCGTTAGCAGTCGGACAGTTTGTGAGCCGTACTGGATGATCGCCTCATCAATATCAGAAAGCACTAGCTTGAGCCCAATGCCTGCCAGCAAGCTGATCAAGCCTACGGCAAGTAACAGCGTTCTCCCTTTTTTTGTCATGGTGTTTTCCTCATTTCGTTACATCGATTAGCGCATTGGCAAGTTCCGTGCGCATTTTCAGTAATTCTTCTTGAGCGTGTTGTCGGTTTGCCGCTCCTTTTTCCCGAATTCCCTGAATGTCTTGGAGAGCCGCGATGGTCTGAGCATTTACTTGTTCCAAGGTGTCAATGTCCACAATGCTCTTCTCGGAAGCCTCAGCCGCTTGGGTGGAGACATGATGGATTTTTTCGGCATTTTTCTTAAACAATTCATTGGTAATATCAGAAACAGCATTATCGGCTTCGATCGCTGACAGGGTATGTTGAGCGGACAAGGCGATGACCATTTGCTGTTTCCACATGGGAATGGTATTGGTCATGGTAGACTGTATTTTATAGGCCATGGCTTTATTGGCGTTTTGAATAACCCTGATTTGGGTAGCCATCTGCTGGCTGATCATCTTGGTCATGTCCAAGTCGTGGACTTTCTTTTCAAATTGAGTCAGCTTGTCAGAAAACTCAGAGAGATTGTTTAAATCTTCTTGATTTTGACTAGCGGCTTTCTGTTGTAATTCTGGTAATGTGGTTCCTTTAAGTTCCCCGATTTTGGTCTGGCCCGCTTCAACGTAAACGGAGAGGTTTTGATAGAAGGTTTTATTGGCCTCGGCCATTTCTTCCAGACTGATAATGTCGTTGGTCATGGTTAAATAGTGACCTTCTAAGTTGTTGACAATCCGCGAAACATTGGCATTAACATCTTCGAAACGAATCATCATCGTATCAATTTTGCTTTTTCCCCGCTTGAACAGTTTGGTTAAAAAGCCGTCATTTTCTTCTGGGTTAAAGCTTTCAAGCTCCACTACCAATTCGTTGATGATCTTGCCGACATCGCCAAGTTCATGACTTTTAACTTTTTCAAGGGCTTGTTCTGAAAACTCAGATAAACGGGACTGCTCTTTTGAGCCGTAGGTCATGACCCCCATGACATCGTTAATGTCAATTTGATCTTTTAAGCCAGTGATGGCTTGAGTTTGAGCTGTTGTTAACGTGATTTTTTCAGGTTGCTGCGTGTTGATATCTAACAGTTCGTCAATTTTTTTTGCTTCGTCAGTTGAAGCACCGAAGGTAAATTCTTCCATAGAGATACACACCTTTCTTTGTGGGATTACAATAATCAATATAGTTGTTTTTGTCGGGATAATGTTGGACTCAGGTTATACGATATAATTTTACCATATTAACGGGTTACTTTAACCAACATTTTTTAAAATAACTGAAAAATTAAGTTAGAAAAGACTGATTTTATCAGGAACGTCATTTTTTTGTTGTCGTTCGTTAAACGGTTGGTCGTTTTGGGAGGGACTTTAAGACACCCTCTCTAAACATCCTGTAAACTATTTCCAATAGTTAGTGCCAGTGGCTTATCTCGAAGTTATATACATCCCGTAAAATAATCGGAACATATAGTTCCATTGGATTATCAACATATGGATTATCAACATAATGACGAGCAGAGAGTGGTGCTTTCAGCTTCTTTTTAGCTGGAAGTTTAACGATTGATCGTCATTATTTAATAGGAGCTATATAGCTATTGACTAGCATTATATCATTCGCCCATAGTTAGGAAATCAGTCCTTAGTCCTGATTTTAAAGGCGGTCATAGTTGCTAGGCCTCTAAGAGGAAGGCTTCCTTCAAAAAGAATCGATTGTGAAACAAGGAAATAGTTGCTAAAATGAAAAAGACATAAGGAGTTGAGAAAAATGACGAGCATTAGAGACATTGCGAAAATGGCGGGCGTCTCAGCGGCGAGTGTGTCGCGGATATTAAACAATGATCAAACCTTTAGCATTAACGAAAACACTCGCCAACGAGTGATTGACGTTGCCAATAAAGCTAATTACTCAACCGATAAAAACCGTCGTGGCGTACGAAGTGTTGGCGATGACTTAACGATTGCATTGATTGTTCGCCACAGTGAGGAGTCGGAGATCAATGACCCCTATTTTCAACATATTCGGTTAGGTATTGAAAAAGAGGCGGCTAAATGGCGTTTACGAGTGGTTAGAGCCTTTCGGATGCACGATGAGGACAAGGACTGGGAACAATTACAAAAATATGGGGCGGTGATCATGATTGGCGACATGACTACCGATGCTTTGGAAAAGATTTATGGGTATAATCAAAAGCTGATCTTAGTTGATAATTATGCGAATCATCCGAAATATGACTGCATTCAAACAGATTTTGATGCGAAAACCCATGAAATTCTGACCGTTCTTCATGAGAATCATCATGAAAATATTGCGTTTATCGGTGGGCTAGGCAGTAAGGTAAATATGGCTGGGCAGTCTGTCAGGTACACAGAAGAGATTAGAGCGGAACATTATCGGGAGTGGATGAAACTCCACAATTTAGAGCGGTTTTCTGCTGTTTATCAAGGCAACTGGTCAACCGAGGATGCTGTTGAGTTAGCTGAACAAATGTTGGCCACCACACCACGTCCGACGGCTGTTGTAGTGGCCAGTGATCCGATGGCAGTCGGGGTGTATAAAGCCATTAGCGATGCTGGTCTAAAGATTCCTGAGGACATCTCCGTCGCCAGTTTTGACGACATTCAAATGGCTAAGTTTATGGTGCCAAGTCTGACGAGTATTTGGATGAACGCTGAAGAGATGGGACGTTTAGCCGTAACCTTGTCAAAAGAACGAATTTTAGGCGAACGCAGTATGCCGATCAGGGTGACCTGCGCCAGCGAGTTGAAAGTGAGAGGCTCTGTTGGCAAGCGCTCTTCACTCAATAATTAGTTATTTTAAACACCGAACAACCATTCAGGGAAGCCGTTTTCTTGAAAGTTGTTTGGTTTTTATTCTGATCGGATCAAAAAAATGAAAAGAAAAGGCTTGCGTAAACATTAACTAAACATTTATACTCATTTTTATGAAGTAGACGTTTACTAAATAAAGCTTTACCAAAAAAAAGACAAGGGAGATTTAACAATGAATTTTGCGGATAAACTTTCGGAAAAAATGGTACCTTTAGCTCAAGTGATCGCCAATAATCGCTATCTTTTGAGCTTGCGAGACGGGTTTATGATGGCTTTTCCAGCCACGATGTTTGCCTCTATTATGATTATTATTCAAAATTTACCAACCACGTTTGGCTTTGCCAAATATTTGCCAGAAGGAGTCAACACCTTTCTAAATGACTTTTTTGGGCCGATTGGCAATGCGACAATGAGTATTTCAGCGGTTTTTATTGTTTTCGGGATCGGTTATCATTTAGCTGCTCATTATAAACAATCACAAATTTTTGCCGGCGCTATTTCGTTATCATCGTTTATTTTATTATTGCCATTTGGTTCGGATGAAACAATGGGAACCTTTATGCCCTTATCCAAGCTTGGGGCTCAGGGAATGTTCGTGGGGATTTTAACCGCGATTATCACCACTGAGATCTACTGTCGGATCGGTCGAGCAGGTTTGACCATCAAGATGCCGGAGTCGGTGCCACCGATGATCGCTGCTTCTTTTACAGCCATTATCCCAGGGGCTGTGCCTTTGTTCTTGTTTAACCTGATTCGCTATCTATTCACCTTTACTTCTTGGGGGAATGCGGTTGACTTTATGTACGAGCTCCTACAAAAACCTTTGATGGGCTTAGGTGGTACTTTGCCAGCTGTGTTGCTAGCGGTCTTCTTTACGCAGTTTTTCTGGTGGTTCGGTATTCATGGGACATTGGTTGTAAACGCTGTAATTGACCCGATTATGGGAGCGTTGGCCATTGAAAATTACGAAGCTTATAAAGCCGGGGCCGAGCAACTGCCTCATATTATCAGTACGACGTTTATGGGTGTGTTTGTCAATCAAGGGATGCAGTTAGGCGTTTCGATTGCCATGGCTTTCTTTATTGCCAAATCGATTCGCATGAAAAAGACCATGAAAACAATTATTGCACCGGCTATTTTTAATGTTTCAGAGCCGATGACCTTTGGTTTGCCGATTGTCTTAAATCCGATTGCGTTTATACCTTGGATCTTAGCACCTTTGGTTTCCACGACGATTTCTTATTTTGCGATTGCCATTGGCTTAGTGCCACGTCCGATTGGTGCGACCGTTGTTTGGACGACACCGATCATTTTATCAGGCTGGATCGGTACGGGATCGATTGCCGGAGCGATCTTGCAAATTGTTACCGTGATTGTCATGACCTTGATTTGGATTCCCTTTTTAATGGCGATGGACCGGGAGTATTATAAAGAAGAATTAGCAGAAACTTCAGCTGAATTATGATGTTACGGAAGGAGCCTTAACAATGGGAGTGGACACGTTAAATTATACATATGTGATGGCGGCCGATCGGGCTAAGGTCTATCAAAGTTTGATGACGGAACAGTACAAATGGTTTAAAGGGCAGCAGGAGAGTCTGACACAGTTAGAAGTAGGGACTCAGATTTCACGATTGTTTCAAACTAAAACGCAAAAAGTTGGGGTTCCTGGTACGGTAACCATTACGCAATTGATCGATCAAGAGCTTTTTCAAATGGAGACAGCTTATGGGGCAGGGACCATCTTACAAACCTATGAATTAACTGAAAAAGCAGAAGGCAAGACGACTGTCAGTTATTCAGAAAAAAACAGTTTTACGGAGCTTCGCCACCAGTACAGTTTTATTTTGGTGGGACTGATCTATAAGCTAACCTATAACAGAGGCATTAAAAAGCGTATGCAGTACATTGAACAATTATCAACGAGTAAGTAAGGACTGAGAGGGTCTGACTGGCGGGTTTTTCGGTCCCTCTCTAGTAAAATTCAGCCAAAAGGATAGAAAAAAATGATTGAAATTATTAATGATCAATACTTTCACTTGAGAAATGATCAGGTGAGTTACTTGTTTTATGTCATGAAAAATCAGCAGTTAGGTCACCTGTACTACGGGGCTGATTTGGGAAAACTAACAGAAGCTGATTTAGCTTATGTCATGGAACGAAACAATAAATCGGCGGGAACGGTTAAGTTTTATCAGGATGATAGCTTTTTTACCTTAAGCGATCGACTTCAAGAGTACCCTGTTTATGGTTCAACGGATTTTAAGGAAGGGGCTATCGAAGTCTTTAAAGGTGAGACTCCCCTTTATTTGGATTTTCACTATCAGGATTATCAAGTTGTGAAAGAAAAAAAACGGGAGTTAGCCTTTCCATCAAGCTACGCCGAACAAGGAGAAGCTGAGACCTTGACCCTTCGCTTGCTTGATGCCAATCACCAGCTGGAGTTGCAGTTGAACTATACGATCTTTAAGGAATCCTCGGCGATTGTCAGAAGTCAAGAAATCAGAAACTTAGGGGAGGAGAGCGTGACCATTCAAAAAATGTTGAGTGGGGTGTTAGAGATTCCTAATGCTAACTACGACTTTCTTCATCTGTCTGGGGCTTGGTTAAAAGAACGCCACTTAAACCGACAAGGGATCACCCAGGGGACGGTTTCAGTAGGGTCTTTAAAAGGGGCTTCTGGTCATCAACATAATCCCTTTATTGCCTTGCAAGAAAAAGAGGGAACCTTTTCAACAGGGAAGGTTTACGGTGTGAATTTAGTTTATTCCGGTAACTTTATCAGTCAGGCTGAATTAGATGAGTGGGATAATCTGCGAGTGATGTCAGGTATTCATTCCCAGCATTTTTCTTGGGACTTGAAGGCTCAAGCTTGTTTTAAAACACCAGAAGCGGTTTTTGTCTATAGTTCTCAAGGGTTAAATGGCATGGCCCAAAGTTTTTCCCGTTTTATTGAGCAACACATTATTGACCGTCAGTGGCTAACTAAGCCGCGACCGATTGTCTTTAATAACTGGGAAGCCACTTATTTTGACTTTAATCACGACTCCCTAATCGAATTGGCTACTACAGGTAAGGAATTGGGGATGGAATGTTTTGTCCTAGATGATGGCTGGTTTGGTCAACGGAACACCGATCGCGGTTCTTTAGGAGATTGGTACGACGATCGTCAGAAGTTCCCTCAAGGAATCGGGGCTTTCGCTGAAGATATCCACAATTTGGGATTAGAGCTTGGTATTTGGTTTGAGCCGGAGATGATTTCGCCGAACAGCCAGTTGTATCAAGCCCATCCAGACTGGGTCGTTCGTCATCCTTATGAGCGCTATTCCGTTGGTCGGGGGCAATACGTCTTAGACTTTGCTAATCCAGCAGTGGTTGAAGGCATTTACCAGCAGATGAAGATCATTATTTTGGAGACGAAGTTGTCTTATATTAAGTGGGACATGAATCGCAATATTACCGAAGCTTATTCGGAGTATCTGAACAGCCAAGGGATCTCCCAAACGGAATTTTTCCATCGCTATATCACAGGGGTTTATCAGCTGTATCACAAGATCTTAAGCGATTTTCCAGAGGTGCTAATCGAGGGCTGTGCAGGTGGTGGCGGTCGCTATGATTTGGGGATTCTTTTTTACAGCCCACAGATCTGGCCGAGCGATGACAGTGACGCGGTGGAACGGTTGAGTATCCAGTCAGGCACGCTGTTGGCTTATCCTCTGTCCACTTTTAGCAATCATGTCTCCGCCAGTCCCAATCACCAAGTTCAACGAGTGACCTCATTGGAGATGCGTCACGATGTTGCGTTATTTGGGCCGACGGGTTATGAATTGGATTTGCATGACTTGTCTGAAAGCGAAAAAGCCAGCATTAAGACGCAGATTAGTTTTTATCGAGAACATCGCCAACTGCTGACACATGGAACCTTTTGTCAGTTGATGGAAGCAGGGCGTAATGAAGTAGCTTGGGGCGTTCGTGATGCTCTGGGGCAAGAGGCCGTTATTGGCTTTTACCGGCTGTTGGCCAAGCCTAATGGAGCTGCCATGGATTATTTACCTATTCCCTTTGTTTCAGAAGAGAAAATCTATCAGATTAATGGCAAGGAAAAAGTTAGTGGGCGTTTCTTAAAACACGTCGGCCTTAAAAAACCGTATCAATTTAACGGAGCCAATCATGATCAGGCTCAATTAATCGGTGATTTTCAATCCTTTATCTATCATATTGTGGCAGTCAGTTAATCAGGAAGAGGTGCAAGAGCATGGTAAGATTTGATCGCGATCAACGCTTTTTACATGGAGGGGATTACAACCCTGATCAGTGGTTAACTGATCCAGACGTTTTAAAAGCTGATTCCCTGATGATGGAGGCGGCGAAAGTAAACACGGTGACTTTAGGTATTTTTTCATGGTCCCAACTTGAGCCACAAGAAGGCGTCTTCGATTTCGAGTGGCTTGACGAGGCAATTGAGATGATCTATCAAAAGGGTGGCAATGTTATTTTAGCCACGCCAAGTGGCGGTAGACCTCAGTGGTTAAGTGAGGCTTATCCAGAAGTCAATCGGGTGAATCACTTAGGACAAAGACACCATCACGGCTTTCGTCATAACCACTGTTATTCCTCACCTGTTTACCGCGAGAAGGTTCAAGTGATTAATCGTCACTTGGCGGAACGTTATGGCAATCATCCGGCCTTGGCCATGTGGCATATTTCCAACGAATACTCCGGTGAGTGTTTTTGTGAGCATTGTCAAGAAAATTGGCGCCAGTGGTTAAAACGTAAATACGGTACCTTAGAAGCGATCAATCAAGCGTGGTGGTTAAACTTTTGGAGTGGTCGCTACAGTGACTGGAGTCAAGTGGTGGCCCCCTCGCCTTTAGGGGAGCATAAAGTGCATGGCATGGATTTGGATTGGCAACGATTTGTGACAGACATGACCATTGATTTTTATTTGGCAGAATTAGCGCCGATCAGAGAGCTAACACCTGATATTCCCGTAACGACTAATTTTATGGCAGAGGGTCATGCTGATCATGATTTTATTCCGTTGGAAGGACTCGACTATGGTGAATTTGCCAAACATGTTGACATCGTAAGCTGGGACAGTTACCCAGACTGGCACAACACCTATGAAACCACGGCTAAAACCGCCATGAAATCAGCTTATGTTCACGATCAGTATTGGTCCCTGAAGCAACAGCCTTTTTTAGTCATGGAATCAACACCCAGTGAAGTCAACTGGCATTCTTTTAATAAATCAAAACGCCCTGGCATGCATATGCTAAGTTCTATGCAGCAATTGGCCCACGGTTCAGACAGTACCTTGTATTTTCAGTGGCGTAAATCTCGCGGTAATTCTGAAAAATTCCACGGGGCCGTCGTTGATCACGATAATTCCATGGACAATCGCGTGTTTCGTGAAGTGGCGGAGTATGGCAAACGCTTGGAGGCCATTGCGGAAATCAAAGGAAGTGGTAAGGAGGTTCGGGTGGCCCTTGTTTTTGATTGGGACAGCAATTGGGCCTTAAAACGGGGCGGCGGTTTTGGTCGGCCGACGAGGCGCTATCCTCAAACCCTGCAAGAGCATTATGGGGTCTTTTGGGAACAAGATATTCCAGTCGATATCATCACTTCAGAGCATTCCTTTGAGCCCTATGATTTGCTGATTGCGCCGATGCTCTACTTAATGACCACTGAAACCATGGCGAAATTGCAAGCCTATGTGGCTCGTGGTGGTCGGTTGGTTTCTAGCTATTTTACCGGCTTGGTTAACGAAACAGACCTACTTTATTTTGGCGGTTGGCCAACCCCTCTCCAAGAATTGTTTGGAATAGAACTACTGGAATTGGATACGCTCCATGAAGATCAGCATAATCAAGTCAGGTATCAGCAGCAGCTTTATCAAACCAAAGATTATTCAGGTGTGATCAAGGCTCATGACAGTTTAGTATTAGGCACTTATGAAACAGAGTTTTACAAAGGCACACCAGCTGTGACGAAAAAGGCCTACGGTCAAGGTGAGGCCTATTATCTAGCAGCTAGGACGGGGATGGATTTTCTAAAGGACTTTTACGAACCGTTGATAGAAACTTTAGCCTTATCTAATCAATTGGTGAGTCAAGGTTCGCCAGAGGTTTCGGTTCAAAGCCGCCTTGGTCAGACCGCTCGTTATCACTTTATTATGAATTTTGCTGAAGAAAGTCGCAAAATCAGCCTTAACCGTAGCGTGACTGACATGGAAAGTCATGAAGAATTAGTGGGAGAGCTGTTGTTAGGGCCCTATGAAGTGAGAATTGTCAAAGAGTTGCGCTGAGGGTAAGAAAAAAGTCAAAGGGGCGCTGGTCAAAACCAGCGTCCCTTTGGCTTTTATGGGATTATAAGAAACTAACTATATAGAGACATCCCGTAAAATAATCCAAACATATAGTTCCATTGGATTATCGGCATAATGACGAGCGAAGAGTGGTACTTTCAGCTTCTCTTTAGCTGGAAGTTTAACGACTGATCGTCATTATTTAATAGGAACTATATAGCTTTTCCAGATGACTTCTATTAGCAAAATCAAAATGATTCCAATCGAGATGATGGTGGCCAAGGCCCGTGAGAATTGTTGACGATTGACTTTTTTGCCTTTGATTTTTTTAGGGATCAATAAGCTGCCAATTTGGTTGTAAAGCAAGGTGATAATTAGGATGACGATGAGTAAATAGCTTTCCTTTTGCTGCCACCAGCGGATTGTCGGGGTGGTTATAGGCCTTTCAGGGGCCAAGGCACTTTCTAAAACCCGTTGATTGTCCACCAAGGTTTGGGAAACCACGTCGATCAAACGGTTGCCACTGGCGATCGGATTGTCGTGAGTTGGTGTCCAAATCATGACTCCTAAAGCGCCGGAATCAATCGTATCTTGGACTTTACTTTTAACGGTTTGCTTGCTGTTAAAGCGGTAATAGGTCTGGCCGACTAAGACGTTATCAGTTGTTAAGGCTTTTTCGTTACTGCTGACCAGCTGGGCATAGGTCTTGACTGAGCCGTCGTCAGCTTTGCCATAAAAAGGAATGCCACTGACAAGTTTGCCCATGGCTTCACCGCCCATCAACGTACTCCAATACCTTAAATTTAGGGTTTGCAAAAAGAGTGGCGAATGGTGATCACCGGCGCTGACTTCCCCGTCATAGGACATGATATTCACCCAATCGGCTTCATGAAGTGCTTTTGGGGTAAAGTGTTGCGACCAGTCCATCAATTCCCGTCCATTAGCGGCAACCCCAGTAGGAACGCAGATCGAAAGAGCCGTATGGCCATCTAAAGCGTCAGCTAATGCGATAATAAAGGTCTCAAATTGTTGAGAAAATTCAGCTGCTGGATATTCCCAGTCAATATCGAGGGTATCCAGTTGATATTTTTTGGCTGTCGAGACCAGTTCTTGAATAAAATTATCGAGATTCTCGGGACTTGTGGCACTCTCAAAAGCTTTATCATGGCCCCAGCCGCCAATACTGACGCCTACTCTAACGTTGTGAGCATGCCCTTGTTTAACAAAAGAGAGCAGGCGGTCAGGACTGCCGCTGCCAGAAAAGGCCAAGCTCCCATCGGCTTGAGGCAACATATTAAAATAATTAAGATCACTAAATTTCGTGAAATCAATGGTGCTCTCAATTAATTGAGAGTCGTAGTCGGGAAGATAGCCAACTACTTTAAATCCTTTTGGTAATTCATCAGCACTGGCAAAAATCGGTATAAATAGACTCCCCAAAAAAAGAAACGCTAGCCAGCCTAGACGTCTCCATTTAACTTGCTTCCCCATATATTCTCCATTCTGCCCTTTTGCCATGAATCCTCCCCCGGATTATAGACAGCAAAAAAGGCCCCTCAAAAGCTGAAGGTAATTCCGTCATGCTATTTATGATTGGCCTGACACCTCAAGACTCTCCCTTTGAGTGAGTTAACCGCGAGGCGACTAAGGTTGTGTTAGCCAATCTTTTTTATTAAGGTCGTTTTTCGATTAGCATATCATATCATGATAAGGGGTGTTTAAGCAACTTTCAGGCTCTCTTTTAATCGACCACACAAAAACAGTTCCTGATGATAAAGGAACTGTTTTGGGCTATTTATGACTGGAAGAACTGGTGACTTCTGCGGGTTGATCTGAATGGTAATCTTGATAACTTTTGCTCTCATATAAGTCAATGGTAGAGTGTTGCCCGTTTTGGCTGAAAAGACTGGTTGAGTTAGTTCCTAAGGCTGTTTCAATGGCCTCAAGTTGTTGGAGTTGATTTTTATACCGATACTCTTCAGGGACCACTTCCTTTAAGCCGTTGTCATAATAACGCAGTAAATCGCCATTGGTCATTAAGTCAGAGGTTGCTAACTGACGTTGGACCTTTTGTCTTAAGTGGCTCACGTCTTGGGTTAATTCCTCCCCTGGATCGAGAACTAACTGCCCCGTTTGGTTTAGGTAGATGTTTTCTCCCAGAACGGTGTAGGCTGGGGTCACAAAGTTACCATTTCTAAAGGCGACTAGTTGTTCATTTTCTTTAGAAAGTAAGTCTTGGCCTAATTGCAAGTATGGAGAACTGTCAATCCCTAGCAGACTGAGCAAGGTCGGCAAGACATCGACTTGACCACCATAGGTTGTATCAACACCACCGTCAGAGCGACCGGGCAGATGAAACATCAAAGGGACCCGCTGCATCTGGGCATTGTCAAAATTGCCCCACTGCATCGGCGCTTTACCAAGTAATTCCGCCAAATCGGTGTTTCGTGAGTCTGAGATGCCGTAATGATCGCCGTATAAAACGATCAGTGACTTCTCATAAAGGCCACTGGCTTTCAAATAATTGAAAAATTCTTCAACCGCCTTGTCAAGGTAGTTGGCAGTGGCAAAATAGCCGTTAATGGTCGTGTCTTTTGTATGGGCTAACGGGAAGCCACCATCGCCATCGTCAAAGGTTGCATAGGGATAGTGATTAGAGACGGCGATCATTTTTGTATAAAAGGGTTGTTGTAAATGTTCCAAGTATTGAACGGATTGTTGGAAAAAAGGTTTGTCATGCAACCCGTACTGAAAGGAATTGCTTTTTGTCACATCGTAGGATTTAGCGTCAAAAAAATAGTCGTAGCCGAAGCGTTTATAGGTTTCATTGCGATTCCAAAAACTACCAGCATTGCCATGGAAGACGGCACTGGTGTAGCCAGCTACCTGATTTAAAATAGCGGGAGCGGCTTGGAAGGTATTTTTGTCACCAAGCTGTGTAAATAAGGGACCTTGTTCCAGTCCGAAAAAGGAGTTTTCCAGCAAGGTTTCGGCGTCGCTTGTTTTGCCGGCTTTAACTTGGTGAAAGATATTTTCAAAACTAAAGGTCTCTGCTCCGTGAAACAGGCTATTTAAAAAAGGGGTCACCTCGTGTTCAATTCCCTGCTGATCTTTTAATTTGTAATCAATGACAAATTGTTGCAGGCTTTCTAAATGGATGTAGATCACATTGCGATTGGCAGCAATGCCAAAGGTCTCAGGATTGGCTTTAGCGTGGTGAGCAGTGACATACTCCTTGATTCCCACAACATCGTTTTCACTGGCTTGAGCGCGGTTTTGATTTGCTTGATAGGTTTGGATCCCATCGTAAACGGTGAAGACATTTATCCCTAAATACTTGACGATATGGCTGCTGGAAAAGGTCCGCTGCAAAAGACCGTAGCGACTAGACTCGGCCAGTTGCAAATTCCCCCAAAAAAGTAAACAAGCCAAAGCGGTAATCGCCATAGACCAGCGCAAGCGAATCGGTGTGGGGTTCATCGTAAGGCGTTTAGTGGCCAGTAGCAAGGCTAGTAATGGAATGTCCAAAAGGTAGAGGAAGTCATATAGTCGCAACAATCCCAGAGCGCTTTCACCTAAACCTGAAGCGACTTTGCCTGCCCCGAGGATGGTGTTGATCGTCATAAAATCAGTGAACTCCCGGTAGTAGAGGATGTTGCAAAAAAGCAAAAGACTTAGGGCTGAGTAAAGCAGCATCATCACAATATAAGACCTTTTTGTCTTTTTGATATATAAGGCAGTCGCTAATAAAAAAATCGTTGTCGCGAAAGGATTAATCAACAAGATAAAGTATTGGAGGCGATCTTCGATTCCCAGATTGAAGTCAACGTGATAAGCGAAGAGACTTTTAGCCCAAATTAAGCTGACTAGCAGCACAAAAAAGCCAAGCCGGGTCTGTAACCAGTTCAGGTAGTGTTCTTTTTTCATGATCTCCCTCCTTTTAGTGAAAGCCAAGTGCCCCAGTCTGTTGCTAAGGGCTATCTACTATCTGATTATACGGACTCCCTCGTGATTTACAATGGTTTCTTGCTAATCTTAATGAAAAAAGCCTTCTTTTTCTTTAAGAAAGCTTTTTGGTTAAGGGATTCAATTTTTGGGTAGTGACAATTGAAGTCTTTCAACAAACGTGATAAAGGCTCCGACAGCCAGAGTGGCAATGATAAGTTTTAACAAGTGGATCACCAGCTTTCTATTCGTTTAAGAGGGAAGCGTCTTAAGATATTCAGTATTTTTCCAAGGGTAATTAGGCGTTTTTTGAGCAAGGCGGGGCAATCGGGATATAACTGTGACGAAAGGCTGGTTTTCTTTTAGCCGATGCTAAAAAGGCCAAGGCTGTGATCGAAAGGGCGCACAAGGCGACTATCTTTTTGGTTTTCATAAGAGCTGACTCCTTTGAGTTGGTTGGTATTAATGTCATTATAACGGAAGTTAACAATCAATGATATTAGACTAAAGTAGTATTATCAAAAAAAAAGTCAGATAAGCGGTCAAGGGTGGCGAAATTTGCCGATAAATGAGATACTGTTTATCGAAACGATCGAACAACTTAATGGAGGAACAAATGAAACTAGTAATAAATCACCCAAAACTGGCAGATTTAGCCACGATTATGACCATTGAACGAGCTGGCTTTTCAGCAGAAGAAGCTGCCACAGAGGGGGCTATGGCGGAACGGATCACTTTGATCAACGATACCTTTGTTGTCGCTCGCAATGAAAAGGCGGAGGTGATTGGCTATGTGGTAGGTCCTGCTTTTGATCAACGCTACTTAACCGATGACTTATATGATGAACTAACCCCGAATGATCCTCAAGCGCCTTATCAAACGGTTTTGAGTTTGGCCGTCGCGCCAGACTATCATGGACAAGGGCTGGGTAGCCTGCTTTTATCTCGTTTGGCGGAGATCGCTAAGGCTCAGCATCGTCAGGCTATTACTTTGACTTGTTTAGCAGAGTTGGTGCCGTTTTATGAAAAAAATGGCTACCAAAATGAAGGGATTTCCGACTCGACTCATGCAGGTGAAATTTGGTACAACATGGTATATGATATTTGATGCCAGATGGCCGTTAAAAAACGTCAGGAGCAGATCTATTGATCCGTTCCTGACGTTTTTATTATCTAGCCCGCGGTAATGTTAGGATTACTGTTTGACGACAGGGAGCCACATTTCGCCGATAAACATGCCGTCGCGGGTGCCTTTTTCAACAGAAGTATTCGGGCCACCGACATAAGCTACTTCGCTAACTTCTCCGAGCACCTTTCCAAACGCCAGATTTGTCAGATTGTTACTCAACTCTTCGGAGGTGCTGCCTTCCCCTGGAATCACTAAGTAATCGCCTTTAGGGAATTGAATGAGTCTGGTTGCCTCAGGTAATGTCTCTTTTGACATTACCCCGACATAGTACATCATTTTGTTGTTGATGGCTTCATTGACGATAAAAAAATCATCGTTTAAGGCCACCTTTTTTAATCTGTCAATCGTGCCATCTGCTTGAGCTTGTGCCAGAAAGGCCGCTTTTTCTTTCGCAATTCCCATAAAATCAGTATAGTCACTTTTTAGTTCAACACCAAAACCTAACACTGTAAAACTCGCTTTTTCTTCTATCGTGTAATTTGCCATTTGGGTTTCCTCTTTTCTTTTGAGTCAAATGGTTTCTTTCACCATCTGATAGGTTTATAATAACCTTAAATCATGTCAAAAAATGACACTGTTTAGGAGCTGAACATGAAAAAAGTTGAACGAATTAATACCATGATGCGTTATATTAACAATCGCGCTCACTTCACTATTTCTGATATAATGGCGGAATTTAAGGTATCGCGCTCAACGGCGATTCGCGATGTTAATGAAATTGAAAGCATGGGGATGCCCTTAGTCTCCGAGGTTGGCAGAAGTGGCGGCTATTTTGTGATGAACAACTCTTTTTTACCAGCGATTCGTTTTACAACTAATGAGGTTAAGGCGCTGTTTATCGCCTTTATGGCCACAAGAAATCAGCAACTGCCTTATTTAAATAGCCGTCAGTCTTTAGCGGAGAAGTTGCTTGGTCTAATCCCGGAAAATCAACAAGATGAACTGGTCATTTTAAATCAGTTGTTGCTGTTTGAAGGGACAAATCCCCATAATCCAGATTTACTTGACTTGGCGGATTTTCCTCATCCGATGTTGGAAAAGTTAATTCAAACATTGTTGATTGACCGTTATTTATTGCTTAGTATTAAAGAACAGGGAAAGGAGCGTTCTCTGCCGATCTATTTGTTGCATCTGTACAGAGAAAAAAGCAGTTGGTATCTAGAAGGGTTAGATTTAGCGACTAAGATCAAACAGAGCCTTCCAGTAGACAATATCGAAAATGTTGCGCTTTATGAGCCGCCTAAAAGGATGAGTGCTAAAAAAATACAAGAGGTAACGAGAGTAGCAGAGGTAAATCTGATCATTGAACTAGGGATTAAGGCGATTTTACAATTTAAAAAATACAGTCCTCATGGTCTCTCTTTATCCTATCTGGATCCTTTTCAAAGGAAGGCGCTGTTAAAAACGTTTGTGGCAATCAATGATCCAGACACGTTGGAGGAGTTGGCAAACTGGCTGTTATTTTTAGGTGAAGATCTCACCATTCGGCGCATGCCATCACCTTTGCTGGCGCTTTTGAAACATCGAAAAATTCCGAAGATTGAAGAATGATGAAGGTGGAAAAAAATAAGCTTTCCTAAAGGACGGTTTCAGTCGTTTGGGAAAGCTCATTTAAATTTTAACTGACTGGCGGGGGACTTACTTTCTGCCAGCACGACGACTTCTACTACGCTCGTTACTTCTTTTGACGACTTTTGTTGCTGCGACGGTTGAAAGAACACCACCGCCGAGTGCTTTATCAGTGACTTTTTTGGCCGCTTTATACTTAACTGCAGATTTCAAAATACTCATGATAGGTCACCTCTTTCTATAAGGTAAGTATATCATGAAGAGCGTGAAATAAGGGGAGTTTAGGGTTCATAAAAGAGTGGGAAAATATCCTGTTCCTTCCAGTTGTAAGCGATAGTCAGTCACCGTTATAAAATCTAATTATTTCTTGGTCTGAGGGGATTTGGTTAGTGACGTTTTTCCAGACCCCCTGTTGATAGCGTTGATACTCCTCAAATTGACAAGGAATGCCGTTAGCCTTTTTAAGATTATCGCTGTCCATAACTTGAAAATGTAAGTGTGGCGATGTGGAATTACCAGAATGGCCAACGTTCCCTAAGTAATCGCCTTGCTTCACCTTTTGATTGACGGAAATAGTGAGCGAATTTGTCTGCAGATGGACAAAGGCCATGTAGACATCATTTGAGCATTTCATAATCAGATAGTTGCCAGCGATTAGCCGATAATCGTCCTTGTTTTCATTAAACGTCAGCGTTTTTCTGATAGCTAGAATGGATTCTCTTAACCAATGAACATGTTTCCTTTCTGCAATACCATCGACGACTGCCACGATTTCGCCATCACAGGGGGCATAGATCTTTTCTCCCCAACAATAAAAATTTTTAAGTGGTATCCCAAGTAGCAGAAATTGTAAGAAACTCCCAGCGTAGTCTTTGTTGAGATTTTTTCGATCAACTTGTAAGAAATCAAAGGCGTATCTTAAGCCCATTCGATTAGTCCCGTGACTCGGGACTTTTTTGGCGGGCGTGGTTGGCGCATGCCATTCTCCTCTTAAAGGAAAGCCAATTGTGATCGGTCTGTCACTCATTACTTTAGTCATCTTTAAGGCTCCTCTCCAGAAAGATAGAAGATTTTTCGTAACTCCTCAAAATACCCGTCAAGCGTGGAGATGATTTTCTCTTCATTGAGGTGCTGTCCATCTTGATTTTTAAGGTCGGCTAAAATTTGATTCGTAAAGCCGATATTAGACCAGAGAATAAACTGTTTACATTTTTCGATATCTAAATCAGTGCGAAATTTGGAGAGATCGATGCCGTCAAAAAGCTGAAAACATTCAGAGACCTTTTTCTGGCGATCAGTCTGCTGGATTCTTTTATTTATTTCGGCGGAAGCTGATTCAACAGATAGGTTATCAAATGCCAGGATCCAGGGATATTGTTTGATTAAGTCTATTTGAAGCAAGTAGGAGTCTTTTAAACGGTTAAAAAGGTCTTTCTCTTGCAAATTGATTTTACCGTAATACTCCTTGGCTAAAATGTCTTCAAAGTAGTCATAAAGAAACAAAAACAGCTCTTGCTTATTTCCAACATAATGGAACATTAAGGCTTTGGAGATTTTTGCGTCTTTGGCAATGACGTTTGTTGAAGCCTCATCGTAACCTTTGGCCGTGAACTCTTTTAAAGCCGCATTTAGTAAGGCTCTTTTTCTTTTTTCATCTAACTTGGCCATATTCATTGGATCACCTCTTTCTAAAAATAATGTTACGATACACATCTTGTTAAATGATCAAACAGATAATTCGCATCATCATCCGCCAAGAGTGGTACTTTCAGCTTTTTTTCTGGCTGAAAGTTTATTAGTTGAAGCGATTCTTGCCAATAATCGTTGTTAATCAGCAAGGCCAGATTAAAGCTCCAAGTATGGCCGATATGAGAATTAGTCTTTATTGACCTATTAGGTAAATCCGATTTTAGCATTGTTTACCTGATAGGTCAATAGTTAGGTTGGTTTTGTGATCAGGATCATGGTGACACAAAAAAAGACGTTCATGACGAACGTCTTTTGGTTAAAATAGTCACTGGTCTTGGCCAAGTATTCAGTCTGCCAAATTTTCCCCATTGCTTGCAATGACTTGTTTGTACCATTCAAAGGATTTTTTCTTATAGCGTTTTAAGCTACCTTGGCCTGAATCGTCCCGATCGACATAAACAAAACCGTAGCGCTTTGACATCTGACCAGTGCTGGCACTGACCAGATCAATACAGCCCCAACTAGTATAGCCTAAGCATTCCACGCCGTCAGCGATCGCTTCACTAACCGCCATGAGGTGATTGCGGGTGTAGTCGATGCGATAAGGATCATCGACGGTTCCGTCGGCGTTTAAAACATCTTTGGCTCCCAGTCCGTTTTCTACGATAAACAAAGGTTTCTCATAACGATCGTAGAGATCATTCATGGTGATGCGCAACCCTAATGGGTCGATTTGCCAGCCCCATTCCGTCCGCTTTAAATAGGGATTTTTTAAACTGGCAAAGACGTTGCCTTCCGTGCTTTCTTTATCGCTTAGATCATGACTGGTCAGCCGAGAAGAATAGTAGCTGAATGAGATGAAATCGACAGTGTTTGCTGCCAAGATGTCTAAATCTTCAGGTTCCATCGCAAGTTGAATCTGATGTTCAGCAAAAAAACGTTCGGCAAATTTAGGGTAATGACCTTTTGATTGGACATCAATAAAGAAATAATTATTGCGGTTAGCTTCAATTGCCGACCAAATATCAGCAGGGTCGCAACTGTAAGGGTAGTAAGTCGCGCCGGCGAGCATACAACCAACTTGAGCCTGAGGATTGTGCTCATGTGCCAGTTTTGTGGCCAAAGCAGAGGCGACTAATTGATGATGAGCACTTTGATACAAGACTTGCTCGGGATGAGCTTCTTCAGAGATATCTAAGGCACCGCCAAATAAAGGGATGTGCAAAATCATATTGATCTCATTAAAGGTGAGCCAGTACTTGACTTTGCCGTTGTAGCGTTTAAAGAGGACTTGGCAATAATTTAGATAGAAATCAATCAGTTGTCGATTTTTCCAACCGCCGTATGTGGTCATTAAGGCGATCGGGGTATCAAAGTGATTGATGGTCACAAGCGGTTCAATCTGCTGGTTTAAACACTCGTCAATGACTTGGTCGTAAAAACGCAACCCCGCTTCATTTGGTTCTGTTTCATCTCCCTGAGGGAAAATGCGAGCCCAACAGATGGAAAAGCGAAAGGTTTTAAAGCCCATCTCGGCCATTAAGGCAATGTCTTCTTTAAAATGATGGTAAAAATCAATTGATTCGTGACTTGGGTAATAGTCATAAGTCCTGTCTAGGGCCTTTAGTGGAGCGGCTAAAGCTTCTTTGCGCCCATGTTTTCCATCAGGTAAAATATCCACAGGCGAAAGGCCTTTGCCATCGAGCTGATAGGCCCCTTCTGCTTGGTTGGCTGCTAGGGCGCCACCCCATAAAAAGTGTTGAGGGAAGGGTGCTGATTTTGTCATGACGTTGGTCTCCTTTTTGAATTAGGCAGCTGTTTCTTCAAGAACGGCCTTTTTATCTAAAATTTTAATAAATGGTAAATACAAGACGGCACTTAAGAGGATGATGACAATTTGGAATAATGCCACCCGCCATGACCCGCTAGCAGTTGAAATAAACCCTGACATAATCACAGGTGTCCCTAAGGGGATAATCGTCGTTAAGCGAGGCAGAATATTAATCGCTGTTAAGACATAGGCAAGGACGGAGACCACAATCGGTGAAAGGATAAAAGGAATCATCATGATTGGGTTTAAGACCATGGGCAAACCGAAAATAACCGGTTCGTTGATGCCGCAAAAGTTGGCGATAACAGAGAGTTTACCTAAGGTTTTGTACTGACTGCTTTTAGCGAAAAAGATCAAGTATAAGCAAAGCCCTAAAGTAAGGCCAGAACCGCCACAGATGGTGTAAACTTGCCAAAAGGTCCGGTTGAGGATATTAGGTAAGTCGTAGACGGAAACACCGGCATTTAAAGCATCCACATTGGCATTGTTAAGAGACGTCCACAACGGATAAAAAATAGGCAAAATGATGGCAGTCATACCGTGAATTCCCAGACTCCACAATAGTTGGGCAAAGAAAGCGGCGAAGATAAAGGACCAGATATTATTGCCTAAAAAGTTTTCGATAGGGGCTTGAATGATACTGTAAATCCCTGACTGAATACCCGTGATGCCCTCAATCGGAAGGAGTGCGACTACTTTGTCGAGGATCATAAAAAAGATGATTGAGACAAAGCCAGGCATTAAACCGGCAAAGGACTTGCCGATAGTGGGAGGAACTGAGTCGGGCATTTTGATCATCAAATTTTTAGTTAAAAGTAAATCGTAGATGCTGGTTGAAATCAAGGCCACGAAAATCGCCACAAATAATCCTTTGGCACCTAACCATTCCAGGGGTAAGAAGCTAGCGGCAGGAATCTCAACGCCTTCTGCTAAGGTGATGTCATTCGCTGTCAAAAATTGCTGAATCGTGGCAATCGTATTCCCAAAAGGGGTGACAGCCAGAAAGGAGAACAAGGCGATCATGCCTGCGACTCCTTGATCACGATTTAACCGTTTGGCAAAGGCATAAGCAATAAAAAAGACCGCGTAAATGGATAAAATATCATTGGTAACCATATTGGGAATCGCAAAAAAGTTTTTAAGGCCAGTGGAGACAATAAATGCTTGATAAGGAGCGATCGCTAAATTATTCAGTAATGAAAACATGGAGCCGATAATTAAGACAGGCATTAACATCATAAAGCCGTCACTCACCGAGCTTAAGTACTTGTTTTGAGAAATTTTCATGGCTCGAGGCATGATTTTCTCATTAATTAGATTCATCATTTCTTTTCCTCCGTTTGTCTAATGGTTGTCTTGCAAGCAGATTAGGGGTCTGCTATGACTTGATTGTATACTCTTTCATTCTAGTTTTTCCAATAGTATTGTTCTATAATGACCATAGACAAAAACTATTAGGAGGCTAATCATGGATTTACGATTACTGAATTATTTTGTGGTACTGTGCGAAGAATTGAATTATGGACGAGCAGCCAAACGTTTATTTATTACCCAACCAACCCTTAGCCAACAGATGAAGTCATTGGAGGAAAATTTGAATTGTCAGTTAATCACGAAAGAACATCATAAACTGAGTTTAACAGCCGAAGGAGAAGTCTTAAAAATCCAAGCTTATAAATTATTACGAGCGGCTAATGAAACCAAGTTGTTGTTAGCCAAGACGCAAGTGATTGAAGATCAGAAAATTACGATTTACAGCTCTGGTTGTCATTTTTTTACGGAAAGCTTAGCTGAGTACGCTCAAGGTTATCCAGCAGTATCAGTAAAAATCGATGAGTGCAGCAGTAAAAATGTCGTCCGTAATGTCATGGAGGAAAGGGCTGATTTTGGATTAGTCTATTTGCCACTGATCAGCAATACAGGGGATTTAGCCGTAGAGGAACTGTTTGAAGATCAATTCTTTATTACGGTGAATAAGGATCATCCTTTAGGGAATTACCATCGCTTATCGTTAAAAGCCTTGGAGTCAGAACGGTTGATTTTAGTTAAGCCGAGCTTGGCTGTTAGGGAGATGGTCGGTGAAGTGGCGGTTCAGAAGAACCTCAATTTGAGGCCGAATTACGAGTTTCCCAACTATGTCCCTTGTTTGGATTTGGTTCGCCAGAACGTTGGCGTCACCATATTGCCTTTAAGTTTTGCCAAATTTCATTCCTTGGATAAGTTGCAGTTGATCGAGATCGAAGAGCGAATACCTAAAGCGACCCTCGCCTTTTTGTATCGTAAAGAGAAAGTATTTGCTCCTCATCAGCTAGCTTTTATCAACCAAATAAAAGCCAGATTTCGTTTGCTCAACAACTAGCGCACTCACGCCCCTTTTTCAGTTGCGTTGCTGAAGAAGGGGCGTGAGTGTGTTCATCCTAAAAGTGATCTGTCAGATGGTTAATAGTCACATGTAGCCGATAATTGAATCGAAAAGACCTCTTTTAGGGGGTTATCTGACGAGAATGGTCTGATTATCGGCTTGTCGGTTAGTCAGTTCTTGTTTTTAGAATCACTGTTGCTTATGTTTTGTTGATATTGTCTTAAATCATGTTTTAATATGATTTTTGGTAGACATATCTTTGATTATCAGTCGCAATCTTTCGTAATACTAAAATGTAACTGATCGGAAATGTCGTTATATAATTGTTCGCTGTTAAACATAGTAAAGAGACTTTTTAAGTGGTATCTATCCGATTAATATCATAAGGTACGTTAAAAAAAGGTAACAAGCAGAATGTTGTCTCTTTTCCGAAACCTTGTTATATAATGAGGGCGTATCGTCTTTCAAAATCAGCATGTAAAAGAGAGGAAGAAGCGCATTGACTATGGTTAAACAGGACGGATTTAAGACACTGATTGATTATTTATCGTTATTAGGAATTGATTCTTATGCTGGCGTAACAGGTGGAGGCGTGGTTCACTATTTGAAATACCTCACGCCTTATCAACCGGCGCAACAAGCAGCGTCGCTGTTCACAATCAGCGAATACCCAGCAGGCTTTATCCCACTAGGGCATTACCTTGCTACTGGTAAAGTATCGGCAGCGATTGCCACCACAGGGGCGGCCACTAAGTTGCTATCCTGCGGACTCAGTGATGCTAAACTTCACGATATTCCTTCCGTCTACATTTTTCCAGTATCGACAATCCTTCATACCGAAGACAGTGCGTTACAGGATTCCTCTGTTTATGGCAGTAATATTGTCCAACAATTACTGGCGGAGTTTCCCCAGCAGGTGTTTCTTTTAGACAATCCTTTTACCTTTGCTAACCAATTAGAACTGGCAAAACAAAGCTTACTGTCGCGAAAGCCCGTGATTTTTTTGTTAGATAATGAAAAGATGGCTTTGCCAGTCAATCATTTACCAGTAAACATCGCGGATCCTCAGGACAAAACCGCAGAAATAGCTGAATTTGTTCAGCTGTTGCAGGAAACGGTCAAAGATCGACGGGTTTTGCTGTTAGTTGGTGAAGCAGGGCTCCACGAGCCAAAGATCAGACAACTGACCACGGCAGTTAGCCAAGCGTTACAGGCGGCGACTGTTTGGAGTATGAATGGTGGAAATTGTGTTGAAAGCTCGAATCCTTATGGTTATGGTTATATCTCCTTTGGTGGGAATGATCAAGCCTTGGACATCTGGGCGTCGGTTAATCAAGAAGACGTTGTGCTATGTATTGGGATCACACCAGATGAATACACAACCGATTTAAAGAAAATTCCGGCGGGCGATGTTTTCTTCATAACAGGGATTGAAAATGCTTATGGGCAAATCAGAGGAAGTTATCAACACAGCGTTCAACATCAGCTACATCAGATCTGCGCTTCTGTTAGTCAGGTCTTGGAGGCCGTTGTGACAGCCGGGAAAGAGGCACCTTTTTCCACTCAGGCTTGTCCCGTTGCTCCTGAGAATTTGAATAATCGCCAGCTGCTGGCACCACAAAGAGGTTATGCGGACATGGTGGAGGTTTATCAGCGTTTGTACCATTGGTGGCAGCCAAATAGTGTGGTGATCAGTGATGTGTGTTTGGCTTATAAAGATTATCAATATGTGACCCAAAGACCTAATGAGTTGATCACCTACTTTGCTTTTTATCGGGGATCAGCCATGGGCGGTGCCTTTGGTGCGGCAGTGGGAGCAAAGCTAGCAGCACCGGATAAACGAGTGTATTTGTTTAGTGGAGATGGTTGTTTTAGGTTGTACGGTGGCAGTTTAAACGAAGCCAAAGATTTAGGAATCGTCTTATTTTTACTGGATAATCACACCTATTCGATCGTCGCTCAAGGATTGCCGGCAATTTTACCGAGCGTTGAGCCCGAACGGTTTCACGATAGGCTAGACGGCATTGATTATGGCAAAATGGCTGAAGCATCTGGGTGGTTAAGCTATTCATTATTAGCCGATTTAAGCAACTTTGAAGAAATTTTAGCGGAAATAGCACAAACGAAGCACCGGTCAATCTTAGTGACGATACCAGTGGATCCTGAACAAGTTTTAGGTCAGAACCCACGAGTTCGCAATTTATAGAAAGCAGGGATAGCATGACTCCTCAAGAACGTAACCAGCTGATCGGCTTATTAGACCAATCTTATGAGCAGTGGACGGGGCAAGGCTTGCCAGTTCCTAGTGAACGGGCGAAGCAGCGACTTGAATGGTTGGATCAGCACTCACCTTATGGTCTATTGATTCAAAATACAGAACCAGACCCGCTGTTTATTTATGCCAACCAGCAAGCTCAACTTATTTTTGGCTATAGTTTAGCGGAGTTTTTGGCTACTCCTGCCAGCCAAAGTGCCCCGCCTGAAAGACAGCAAGAGCGCAACTTAATGCTAGCAGAGGTAGCGAATAAGGGTATATCTAACAACTATCGTGGCACGAGAATTAGGAAGGATGGTCAATTGTTTGAGATAGAAGGCAGTATCTGGAAAGTCCTTGGGAAATCAGGCGAAATGTTGGGGATTGCGGCCATGATTTGGTCTAAGGAAGTGAGCTCTTAGCATCGTTCAGCTGACATAAAAGCGAAAAAGGCACACGACGTGGTGCCTTTTTTTGCTGGTTTTTAGAGATGCTTCTGTTACACTAATATGATAGGCGACTCAGGCATGTCAGAGTGAGTGTGTCGGCGAATCCCTTGGAGAGGTTGTGGCAATATGAAAAGCGAGGTTTCATTAAAAGCACGAATGAAAGAAATAGTGGTCGATTATTTTTTTATAGTTGGCTACCTACTGTTGTTAGGTCTGATTAGCGTACTAAGTTATTCTCTTATTTTTAAAGGCATGCCAACCTTTACAAAATTAGAATCGCAGCTAGTAGCGACTTTTTGTTCGGTTGTCCCACTTGTTTTTATCTTTTCTTATCTGGACTACCAAAAACCATCTGGCTCATATGGAAAGAGGGTTTCTGGACTCAAGGTGGCGTACGGTACTTACTTTTTCCGGTATAGTTTATTAAGAAATTGTCTTAAGTTTCTTCCGTGGCAGCTTGCTCATATCGGCGTGATTGAAGGTGTATACACAGGTTTCACGTCGATTGCTTCAATGATATTGCCTTCGGTGAGTCTGCTCCTTCTTGTTTTGATGTTGGGAATGGTGATTTTTAGGGATGATAGGCGTCACTTAGGAGATATGCTGGCAAAAACAGTCGTTGTCAACCAGTAATGTAAGAGGAGGATCCCATGCTTATTAAAATGGAAAAGATTAGTGAAGAGGTCAGCCAACTGTTAGCTTTAGCGGCATCTGCAAATAAGTTGGCAAGTGAGTTGGAAAACTATTTAAACCAGAAGAATCGCACCTTGTATCTCTATTATCAGGAAAACTGCTTAGTGGGATGCATTGGCGTTGATCAATTAGCAGGCGATCAGTTAGAAATCACTCACATTGCCACGGCAGTCAGTAACCGAGGTCAGGGAATCGGTCGATCGATGATTGACTTTGTGTTAGTGCGCCATGCTCCGACTGTCATGTTTGCTGAAACAGATGCAGAGGCCCTAGGCTTTTATCAACAAACTGGCTTTGAAAGCGACAGTCTGGGTGAAAAGTATCCTGGTGTTGAACGGTTTTATTGTTCGTATGTGCCTGATTAGTTCTAGTAGGAACATATTCTTGATGGTGTGGTCAAAGGAAATAACAGTGTTTAATCACATTACTTTCAAGCCAAAAGGCTCAACCTAAATTACCTAGGTTGAGCCTTTTTTAGGCATTATCTGCCAGTACTTGCTGAATCACAGCAACCGCCTCAAGATAGCGGGAGTGATCCTTATGTTGCCATTCTTCAACGGTGATCAGAGCTTTCCACAGTGCCCAGCCCTTGGCCCGCTGCCAGACATCAACAGAATAAGAAAAACAATTTTTAAAGGTCTGTTGACTTTGGCCTTCGAAAAAAGTCCAGGCCATTACCAAGTCGCAGCTAGGGTCCCCTGTGCCGAGGACGCCATAGTCGATTACGGCTGACAAGCGGCCGTCTCTGACTAGCATGTTTGTCGGAGCCACATCACCATGGACCCAGACAGGGGGAGACGACCAGTGTGTTTCCAGTGCGGTTTGCCAAATCGTCGCCAACACTTGCCGATCCCCTTGAAGGTTTAAGTCTTGATTGGCTAAAACGCGAGCGACATCGTGATGGTAAGTTGCTAAGTCACCGCCGCGATAATAATTATGTAAACCTGCTGGTGGGCCTTCCTGACAGTCGATCTTTTGAAGGGCGATGAGAAAATCTGCTAAATCACTAGCAAATTGATTGAGATCAGCAATCGGCCCTTCACTAGCTGTCTTGCCTGGTAACCAATGACAGATGGACCAAGCAAAGGGATAGCCAAATTCCGGTTTCCCAATGGCCATTTGCTGGGTGATGGGCAGGCTTAGTTGCTGCTGTAAGTATGGCAACCACTTGCTCTCTTTCGTGACTTGGGCGGCATAACCTTCGGCACTAGGCAAACGAACAGATAGTTGGTTTCCGAGATGAAATGTTCGATTATCGTGGCCACTTTTGGCGACTGGCCTAATGGGCAAATGAGCATATGCTGGAAATTGGCTACTAATCAGCATGTTTACTAGTTCGGTGTTGATGTTCATAAGTGTCTCCTCTGGTTTGTTGGTACTGTTAGTATATCATAGGAAGTGGTTAACTTAAGTCTCTTTTATTGACAATCGAGCCATAAGGAATATAATAAACTTAACAAAACTTAAATAAATACTTATAAAAACTTAAAAAGAGGACAGCATGAACCAACAAGAAAGAGTGGCGAAGATTTTAGCCATGTTAGAGGAGCAACCCAAAATTTCTCAAGAAGAGCTCATGAGCCTGTTTGCTATTTCGAAAGACACGGCTCGCAGGGATATTGTGAAATTAGTGGAAAGTGGTTTAGCAGAAAGGTATCCTGGAGGAATTTCCCGTCCGGTACTAAAGGCCCAGATTGAAACCTATAGCCGTCGTTTGATTAAGGATGCGACAGAAAAACAACGAATTGCTCAAGGGGCGCTTCAATTAATCCCCTTAGGAGGAACTATCTATTTAGATGTGTCAACGACAGTTCAATTTTTAGCTGCAAACTTGCCTGCCAAGAATGTGACAGTGGTAACCAATTCGATGGACAATGCCTTGGCGGTCTCGCCTAAAACAGGCAATCAGGTTTACCTTTTAGGTGGGTTCTTTAAGGCTGATTCTCGTTTGTTGGCTGGTGAGTCTGTTTTACAACAGTTGTCCCAGTTTAATTTTGATTGGGCATTTATCGGTGGCGCGGGACTGACCGAGCAAGGGGTATTTTATTCTGAATTAGCAGACTGTCAATTAAAACAAACGGTTATTCACAATGCTCAAAAAGTTTGTTTACTCATCGACAGTAGTAAAATTAATCAGCAGTCGGCTTATAAAATTGGTTTTTCGGGCATCGATCTGATCATCACAGATCGTCCCTTAGGGGCTAGCTTGATGAAAGTCTTAGCAGCAGAGGAAATTGCTGTCATTATTGTGAAAGAAGGAGACGACCATGACCGTTATTAAACAGGTTAAAATCATCCAAGAAGGAAAAGTTGTTGCGGCAACGGTTGTGACAAAAGGGAAATGGATCCAACAGGTCCTAATTAACGATGAGACCGGGCTGTCAGACAGTCATCAAGGGGATGTAGTTGACGGAGGCAACCAATTGCTGATTCCAGGAATGATCGATGTTCACATTCATGGGGCTCATAATTTTGATATGATGGATGGCACTGTCGAGAGTATTCAGGCTGTTTCAAGGGCCTGTGCGGAAACAGGTTGCACTAGTTTTTTAGTTACATCAGTGAGTTCTAGCTTGGAAGCACTACTGAAAATGATTGAGCAAACCAAGAAAGTTGTTGGCAAAGAAGAAGGGGCTAAAATTGCTGGGATTCATTTAGAGGGTCCTTATCTTAATGTTGAAAAGAAAGGCATGCAGAACCCAGCTTATTTACGCCATCCCAATTTAGCTGAGATGGCGGCTATTTTTGAAGTAGCAGAAGGGTTGATCAAGATGGTGACCATTGCACCGGAGTTACCTGGTGGGATCGAGCTGATTGAGTGGCTAAAAGCCAAGGATGTTGTGGTGGCGATTGCCCATTCCAATGCTACCTATGAGGAAGCTCAAGTCGCCTTTAGTAAGGGGGCCTCTCATATCACGCATTGTTTTAACGCCATGCCGGGAATTCATCATCGAGCTCCTGGGCTAGTGACAGCCGCCTTAGAAGATGATGACGTCAGTGTTCAAGCGATTGTTGATGGGGTCCATCTTCATCCGGGAATCGTTCGATTGCTACATAAGATCAAAGGCGCTGATAAGATGGTGTTGACAACGGATGCCTTGCAGGCCATGGGGGTTGGAGATGGCGATTATTTATTCGGTGGTCATCAAGTGACGGTTAAAGAGGGTGTGGCTCGTTTACAGGATGGGACATTGGCTTCTAGTACCGTGACGATGAACCGTTCCCTCCAGCTAAGTACGTCCTTTGGGATTCCTTTAGAGGATGGGATTCAGATGGCGGCTAAAACACCGGCGATGATATTGGGCAAGGCAGAAGTAGGGCAAATCAAGGAAGGCTTGATCGCGGATCTAGTCTTAATTGATGAAAGCTTTAACGTGAATAAAACATGGATCGATGGGCGGCTTTATTGCTAATTTACTGAAAATGACTGATTTTTCTGAATGTTCTTCATAAAAAAGACACACAATGGTGAAAAAAATTCGTTTATTCTTAACCTTGACTTAAGCTTTTAGCGGTATAGTATTAGTAGGTTAAGCAAACAACTTATTTTGTGGATGAACGTGGTGTTATACTCTTTGAGGATCTCAGTTGGTTCGTTCTCTGTACCGAGGTGTAGGTTCGAATCCTACCGTCCACGCTTGTGCTTTGAGCACTTAATACCAGATGAAAGGATGTTTTATTTATGAAGAAACTACTTGCTATTGGTTCGTCACTTTCGGCTCTTGTCGTCTTGGCGTACATGACTCACAAAGAGGTTAAACAGTTGAAAAAGCGTCAGCAAATCAGTGTTAATTAAGGTTAAATCAGAGTCTGGGACTTAGGTCCTAGACTCATTTTTTTTCAACAATAATGAGAGGTATCGCTATAAGTCATGACCTCAACATCGCCATTTTTAAGGTTTAAGATGCTTAAACTGTTTGGTTCTACATCTGGCAATTCATGCAACTCAGCTAGCTCACGTTGCAGCAAGGAGTTGATCAGTGTTTTGATTGTTAAACGGTGGGAAATGATGGCTATTTTTTGCTGAGGATGGGCGTTGATAATCTCATCGATAACGGCTCGGCTGCGGTTTTCCAGCATCTGAAAGGTTTCACCCCCATTATTTCCTTGGAAGTGGTGCGGGCTTTCCCAAAAACGTTGCCACTCCAAGGGCTCTTTTGCAGCAATTTCTTGGCGAGTTCGTCCTTCCCAAGTTCCCATGGCAATTTCCCGTAGCCGAGAATCGGTTTGCATATCCACCGTTAATTGCTGGGTCACGAGTTGCGCCGTTTTAAAGGCTCGTGGGCTGTCGCTAGTATAACAGGTTTCAATTGGCAGGCAAGCTAGTTTTCCAGCAAGTAGCTGAGCTTGTCTGATCCCTTGGCTAGTTAAGTCGGAATTTAATTGTCCTTGCATTCTTTTTTCGGCATTCCAAAGGGTTTCCCCGTGGCGTATTAAGTAGAGCTGTGTGTTGGTCATCAGTTGTCTCCTTTCATAAGTCTATTGTTACTATATGTAAAAAAAGAAGTGTGTTCCAATACAAAATCTAGTATGATTTATATAGATAAGCTATGAAAGGGGTGACTTGATGAATTTACATGGGCTGAGGTTGTTTCATGAGGTCGCAAAATGCGGCAGTGTGACGAAAGCCTCTGAGAAATTAAGAATTAGTCAGCCTTCTGTGACGGCTCAGATCAAAAAGTTTGAAAAGGATCAGGAAGTTCAGTTGATTAGGCCAGCAGGACGAGGGATTCAATTAACGCCTTTAGGCGAGGAAGTCTATCAGTTGTCGCAAGAGTTATTTGCTGTTGAGGAAAACATTACGGCGCTGTTTCAAGAAGCCAAAGGGCAAAAGTCAGCTGTTTTGCGCTTAGGTGGGAATTATTTAGCCGTCACTCATTTACTGCCTGAGTGGCAAAAAAGGTTTAAAAGCCAGCGTCCGACTTGCTACCTTGAATTGGCGACTTTAAATTCGTCTGATTTAATCACGGCCTTGTTAGCTGAGCGCTTGGATATGGTATTTTTAGGAGACAGTCATCTGAACGACTCTCGATTTGTGTGCCACAAGGTGTATGAGGACCGTCTGTGCTTTATCGCTCATCCTAGTTTGGGCTTAGCTGGTGGAACTCTGAGTTTAGCCCGTTTAAGTGAAAGTGATTTTATCGGCAGAGAGCGTACTAGTTTTACCCAACAATCACTTGAGAGCTTGTATCGTGCGTTAGGATTGAGGTTACCTCGCTTTAGTTTAACGTATAATAACTCGCGGGATGCTTTACAAGCAGCAAGGGCTGGTAAAGGTGTTCACTACTGTTCTTATTTAATGGCCAGTCAGAGTCTTGCCCAAGGAGATCTGGTCGAATTAACCGTCGATTTGCCGATCCAACCACACGACATCTATTTGTATCAGTTAAAACAGCGGGAATTAGGGGAAGCAGGTCGAGAGTTTAAGAAACTGGTGTTGGCAAAATAAAGAGCAAGCCAGCGACTGTGAGCCTCTGTGTTGTCTTTATACGGCAAAAAAGAGCCTTAAAAAGACTCTTTTTACTAGCTGTTTAAGCGTTCTAAGGCTTTGGGCGGTACCTGGGATTTGTTGATTTCTTCATAGCTTTTAACATAGCGCCCTTTGGCGGTTAATTTTAAATAATGATTGTCTGCAAGCTTTTCTGAGGTCTGATAACTGACGTCTTGAGCAGCGCCAGTTTCGCTAAAGGCGACTTGCGTGTAGCGATAGCCAGTTGCGTTAGGCTCCCCTTGACGGGTTTCGGTTTTGACGTAAAGAGGTTGCCAGTCAATCAAGATATTATATCGGTCGATCAAGTCGTAAAAAGGGCCAGTTTCTTGTTGGGTGGCCAAGGTAAAGGCACCAAACAGCCCCGTGACGACGGTCAGTGTTAGAATCGTTTTAACCAGAAAAGCGACTGTGTGTTTTAACATAACGTCCCTTCTTTCTTTAAGGTTAATGAGCTGCCTGTCTCAGAGCCGTGCTGTTGCTTGTGACAAGGCAGAGATTAAGGTATCTTAAGTATAAGAGGTTTTGAATAAAAAAACATGATACTCAAGGTTGATTTTTTTATCCAACTTAGGACTGCCTTCGTTGTGAGCGAAGAGGGCTCGTCTGATGAAGAATGGCTTATGGTTTAGTAGCAGTAAATTAAGATGAAAGTGGCGTGATAGAGATGAAAAGTGCTGAAACGTGGATTAAAGAGTTAAATTTAGCAGAGCATCCTGAAGGGGGCTTTTATAAACGAACGGAAGAAAGCGAGTTATCGATTACCAGCGAGCATGGTCAGCGCTCCTTGTATACGAGTATTTATTTTTTATTGACACCGGCAAGTCCCTCTCATTTTCATCGACTAAAATCAGATGAAGTTTGGTATTATCATGATGGTCAGCCTTTAGTGGTTCATTGTTTGTTTCCAGATGGGAGATATGAAGCCATTCAGTTAGGGAAAGATGTGGCGAATGGTCAGCGATTGCACTATACGGTACCTCGAGGCACTATTTTTGGTTCCAGCGTGCCAGTGGATTATGGGCTAGTCAGTTGTGTGGTGGCGCCGGGCTTTGATTTTAGAGATTTTGAATTGTTCACTCAAGCGGCTTTGCTAAAGGAGTACCCACAGCATCAGGAAATCATCAAGGAACTGGCTTACGAACGTTTACCAGACTAAAAAAACCAGGCGGAGGACTTGCTCTCGCCTGGTTTTTTGCTTAACATAATGTGCTGAATAAATACGCGTTGACTAACTTTTCGGTCGCTTCAATCGAATCTGTATGGGTGCGCTCATAGGCGTGGCTGGCTTCGATACCAGCACCTAGTAAACCGTGTTTAACATCGGCACCTGCTCGCATGGCGGCCGACGCATCACTGCCGTAAAATGGGTAAATATCCAGTTGGTAAGGGATGCTTTGGGCGTCACATAGATTTGACAAATGATTGCGCAGGCCTAAATGATAGGGGCCACTGGCATCCTTGACACAGATGGAGACGGAATATTCATCGGTCTGCTGATCGTCTCCCATAGCTCCCATGTCGACGGCAACGTATTCTACCACCTGATCAGAAATGTTGGAGTTGCCTCCATAGCCGATTTCTTCGTTATTGGAGAAAAAGAAATGAGTCGTATAAGGGAGGGTTTCTTTGTCTTCTGCTAGGCGACGTAAAAATTGGATTAAAATTGCCGCACTGACTTTATCGTCTAAATGGCGGGATTTGATAAACCCACTAGGGGTAATTTCTGTCCGTGGGTCAAAGCTGATAAAATCGCCAACTTGAATGCCTAAAGCTTTTGTCTCTTCAGCCGTTCTGACTTTTTCGTCAAGGCGAACGGTCATATTGTCCTGATTGCGTTCAGCTGTACCAGCATCTTTATAGACGTGAACACTGGTTTGATGCATTAAAATAGTTCCTGTAAATGTTTTGCCGATCTGGGTATGGATTTGACAATACTCACCTTCAATCGCATTAAAGCGAAAGCCGCCAATTAAGTCAAGTTTTAAACGACCATCAGGACGAATCGCT
This sequence comes from Vagococcus allomyrinae, assembly GCF_017829975.1. GTDB lineage: Bacteria > Bacillota > Bacilli > Lactobacillales > Vagococcaceae > Vagococcus_D > Vagococcus_D allomyrinae. The sequence goes on from NZ_JAEEGA010000016.1 coordinate 43,873, forward strand.
CGAACCATTGCGCCAAGGGTGTCCACATGGGCGGTAATAAAACGTTCCTGTTCAGTATTTTCACCGGGGACGGTCACTAGTAAACTGCCTTTGCGATTTTCAGAGGGGGTATAGCCGTAGGGTTTTAAGTCATTTGCGATTGTCTGAATGATGTTGGCAGTGTCACCTGTTGGCGAAGGAATATTGGTTAATTTAGCCACTAAATCAATGGTTGTCTCTGTCATAATAAATCTCCTTTGTGATGATCGGCAGTCGCCGATTGTTTTGCTACTTCTTATACTAGCTGATTACGGGCTAAAAGGAAACTCAAAAAGGCTGAGCATTTTTCTTTTTAAAATACCCCTATAGGTATATAGTGGTTGTAGTAGCACAGAAATAAGCTTAAAAAGGAGTGTTAAGATGTTTTTATTTAATAAAGTAGCGACGATCAGTAGCGCTGAATTAGCCACACAATTGAGCCAAAAACCAGTGATTATTGATGTGAGAGAAAAAGATGAGTTTGCTGGTGGCCATATTCCCGGTGCTCAAAATATTCCTCTAGGAGAGCTTGAACGATTTAATGGCCAGGCCGACAAAGTTTATCTAGTCTGTCAGTCAGGGATGCGCAGTAAGCAAGGAGCGGCTCTGCTGAACTCAAAAGGATATGAAGCGATAAATTTAAAACATGGAATGATCGGTTGGAACGGACCGATTCAACGTTAAGAAAGGAGCATGAATGATGAAAGTAGTGATTATTGGTGGTGTAGCTGGCGGGATGTCAGCGGCCACTCGCTTGCGTCGTTTAGACGAACAAGCTGAGATTATTGTCTTGGAAAAAGGCCCTCATGTGTCGTTTGCTAATTGTGGGCTACCTTATTATGTCTCAGGGGAGATTGCTGAACGAGAAGCTTTATTGATTCAAACACCGGCCAGTTTAAAGGCGCGGTTTAATTTGGATGTTCGTTCTGAAAGTGAAGCCATTGAAATTGATGGTTCTGCTAAACGAGTGAAGATTAAGCGCGGTCAGGAAATTTATTGGGAAAGCTATGATTCCTTAGTCTTGTCACCTGGTGCTCGCCCCTTTATCCCACCGATCAGTGGCATCGAGGCCGACAATGTCTTTACTTTGCGGAATGTTGTTGATTTAGATCGGATTATGGCGTTTGCTGACAAGCAACAACCGCAGAAAGCTCTGGTGATTGGCGCTGGGTTTATCGGATTGGAAATGGCCGAAAATCTGAAACGGAAAGGGTTAGATGTGACAGTTGTGGAAAAAGCGCCCCATGTCTTACCGCCTTTGGATGAGGAGATGGCGGCTCTGGTTGAAGGGGAATTACTGAAACAACAATTAACTCTTTTAACGGGTTTGTCGGCCGTCAGTTTTAAAGAGGGACGGGTCCAACTGGAAGACGGGCAAGAATTGGCAACTGATATGATTATTTTGTCAGTAGGGGTTCAGCCTGAAACGACGTTGGCTAAAAAGGCTGGAATTAAGCTAGGCTTACGAGGTGGGATTTTAGTGGATGAACACTATCGCACGAATTTACCAGATGTTTACGCAGTCGGCGATGGGATTGTTGTTAAGCAACAAATCACTGGGGAAGATGCCCTTATTTCTTTAGCTTCACCTGCCAATCGCCAGGGGCGCCAAGTGGCGGATGTGATTGCTGGTTTGCCTCGGGTCAATCAGGGAAGTATTGGCACGGCCATCGTTCGCCTCTTCGACTTGACTGCTGCCACAACAGGTCTAAGTGAGCGGCAAGCGAAGTTGGCAGGTCTCAAGTATCAGGTGGTTCACGTAAGAGGCAATGATCATGCTGGCTATTATCCAGGAGCGACAGCGGTTTTATTGAAGTTAGTCTATAATCCGGAAACCGGCGAGATTTACGGGGCTCAAGGAGTGGGACAAAAAGGCATTGATAAACGGATCGACAGTCTTGCGACGGCCATCAAAGGTCAACTAAGGGTGGCGGATTTACCAGAGCTTGAATTTACGTATGCGCCGCCTTTTGGAGTGGCTAAAGATCCTGTTAACATGCTGGGCTATGTGGCCTTGAATGTGATGGAAGGTCACAGTGAAATGATTCAGTGGCACGAGCTTGAGAGTGCCTTGGGAAATGGTTATCAGTTATTAGACGTTCGTGGTCCTGAGGAGTATGCTGGGGGGCATATCGCGGAAAGTCTCAATATTCCGTTGCCAGACTTACGTCAGCGCTTATCTGAATTGGATAAAAAGCAGCCTTATATCGTGAGCTGTGCCAGTGGTCAACGAAGCTACATTGCGGAGCGCTTGTTAAAGCAACATGGCTTTAAGGTGAAAAATCTAGATGGTGCCTTTGGTCTATACAGTCAAATTCGTCCAGATGCTGTTGTAAAGGGGAACTGAGAATGAAGTGCGATAAAAAAATAATCAATCGGTTAAAACGAGCGGAAGGTCAAATGCGTGGGATTCAAAAGATGATGGAAGAAGGTCAGGAGTGTTACGATATGATGATTCAGCTGTCGGCCGTTCGCTCCAGTATCGATAAAATTATGGGAATTATGGCTGGCGAAAATCTGAAACACACCTTGGAACACCCTTTAGCTGATGAACAGCTTCAGGTGGAAAAGGTCGCTCAAGCCATGCAGATGATTGAACGGAAGTAGCTATCAGCATTTTAAGTGATTTTGTTTGGAGGTCTTTTGTTTGGGCTAACAAATGCTCTTATATGTGATATGATCGCCGACTAGATAAAATGAGATGATATATCGTGGCTATTTAGAGACAGTGATCAATTTAAGGGCAATTGAGACGAGACAAACTGATTCCGACTTTAAATCTCTCTCTGTTTCGAGTAAACTAAGAGATGAACTTAAAGAGAGATAGGGGATTTACATGAGCAAACTAAGAGGATTTGAAAAAGTAACAACTTTTAAAGATGTTAATCTGCCAGTACGTGCGACTAAAAACGCAGCAGGGTATGATTTTGAAGCGGCCGTTGATGTGGTAATTCCGACCATTTGGAAACAGGGGATTGGCACAGTGCTCAAGGCGGCGTTGAAAGGTGACGCCGTGTTGCTAGATGAAAAGATGGTTAAAGAAGTTAAACCGGTGTTAGTATCTACTGGAATTAAGGCGTATATGGGGGAAGATGAGTTTTTACAATTGTGTAATCGCTCAAGTAATCCCCTTAAAAACTTTTTACTTTTAGGTAATGGCGTAGGCGTCATTGACAGCGACTATTACGATAATGCTGATAATGAGGGACACATTATGTTTCAATTTATTAACTTTGGCTTAACGGACAAGGTGATCAAAAAAGGGGAGCGAATTGGTCAAGGGATTTTTCTGCCATTCTTAAAAGCAGACCAAGATGTGACCGTTGGCGAACGGACCGGTGGCTTTGGTTCTTCTGGCAAGTAGTTAAAAATGAGAGGGCAAGTCCTGGTCTTTTATCAAGACCTCGACTTGTTTTTCTTTTGTTTGGGCAAATCGCTAATTTTTAATTAAAATCAACAAAAGAACAGGTTAATATGGGGCGGATTAGCAAGTGTTATGTTAAAATAAAGGATAGATTGAAAAAAGTATAGATTTTTGTAAAGTTCGGAAAAATATTGGAGTGTTTACACTCTTTTTCTAAGATTTTTCATAAAATTAACGCATTCAACGTCTATAGTGAAGAAAGAGGGATAATGTGGCCAAAAAAGCAAAAACACAATTTGAATGTCAGGCTTGTGGCTATATTTCGCCGAAATATTTAGGCCGCTGTCCAAATTGTGGCACGTGGAATGAGATGCTGGAAGTTAAGATTCAAGAGGAAGCAACTCGGAATAGTCGTGTCAGTATGACTGGCAGGCGATCAACTGCTCAAAAACTTGGCGATGTCAGTGCTAAAAAAGAACCGCGAGTCAAGACCAAGTTAGACGAATTAAATCGGGTCTTAGGTGGCGGTGTTGTTCCAGGGTCGTTAGTGTTAATTGGTGGCGATCCAGGGATCGGGAAATCGACGTTACTGTTGCAAGTCTCCCAGCAACTACATCAAAGCGGTGGCAAAGTATTGTATGTGTCTGGTGAGGAAAGTGCTGAGCAAATCAAGATGAGAGCTGAGCGGTTGAGCATTGAGGGCAATGACTTTTTTGTCTATCCTGAAACGGATATGTCGGCCATTCGTCAAACCATTGAAGAGCTAGCGCCTGATTATGTGATTATTGATTCGATTCAAACCATGATGCAACCGGAAATTTCCAGTGCCACAGGTAGTGTGAGTCAGGTGCGAGAAACGACGGCCGAATTAATGCAAATTGCCAAGACCAATGAAATTGCCATCTTTATTGTTGGCCATGTCACCAAAGAAGGGGCTTTGGCTGGGCCGCGAATGTTAGAGCATATGGTCGACACTGTTTTGTATTTTGAAGGTGATCGTCATCATACCTTTCGTATTTTAAGAGCAGTTAAGAATCGTTTTGGTTCCACGAATGAAATTGGTATTTTTGAGATGAAGGAAAAAGGTCTCGTTGAGGTGGTTAACCCATCGGAAGTTTTCTTAGAAGAGCGAATTGACGGGGCAACAGGCTCAGCGATAGTGGTTTCGATGGAAGGAACTCGACCTATTTTAGTGGAGATTCAATCGCTGGTAACACCGAGTATGTTTGGCAACGCCAAGCGCACGTCAACTGGACTGGACTATAATCGAGTGTCCTTGATCATGGCAGTCTTAGAAAAACGAGCAGGCTTATTGTTACAAAACCAGGACGCCTACTTGAAAGCAGCTGGTGGTGTCAAATTAGATGAACCCTCCATTGATTTAGCGATTGCCGTAGCGATTGCTTCCAGTTATAAAGATCAAGGCACCTTGCCAACTGAGTGTTTTGTCGGAGAGATTGGCCTGACCGGTGAGATCAGGCGAGTGAGTCGAATTGAACAACGAGTTGGCGAAGCCAAAAAATTAGGATTTAAAAAAATTTATGTCCCAAGAAATAATCTAGCTGGTTGGGAACCACCCAAGGGAATTGAGGTTGTCGGGGTGGCAACTTTAGGCGAAGCCCTAAGAAAGATATTTCCGTAATCGGTCATAAAAATCAGCTAGGACAAGCACGTCCTAGCTTTTCATACAATTAGGTTAAAGACGGTCTCGCTGCTTAAAGCTTTAGCATTTAGCGATAGCGGAGACCGGACCAACAAATTAAAAGGAGGCGATGAGCTTGGAAAAAAGAATATTTTCATTTTTCATGATTTTACTGGGCTTGAGTTTGGGCATCACATTTATGCCTAAAGCGTGGGAATTATTCAATATTGATAACAATATTTTAGACAACTATTTCTCAAATGGACTTATTGGAGCAATTATTTTTCTTATTATATCTTTAGCGACTGGGAAATATGTTATCGCAGCGATTAAACGAGTAGAAAAAAGTTTGAGTGGTCAAAGTTTGACTTATTTATTATTTGGAACTGTTGGTACAGCGGTGGGCTTATTATTAGGGGTACTGGTTTCAGTGCCGCTATTTAACTCTGATTCACCTGTTATTAGTAACATCATTCCAATTATTATCATGACGGTTTTAGCTTATTTAGGATTTAGGGTAGGAACACTTCGACAAGATGAGTTTAAGAAGTTGTTTGCCCCAAAAAATAAACGGAATTCAGAAGATGTCTTGGAGCGGAAAGCGTCAGATACATTCCGCAAGTATAAAGTGTTGGATACAAGTGTGATCATTGATGGTCGGATTTACGATGTAGCTAAAACAGGCTTTATCGAAGGGGTTCTGCTGATCCCTAACTTTGTGTTATACGAGTTGCAATACATTGCCGATTCTGGCGATAGTTTGAAGCGAGTTCGTGGTCGTCGCGGTTTGGATATATTAAATGCCCTTCAAAAAGAAGACAGTGTTCAAGTAGAAATGTACGAAGGTGATTTTGAAGACATTGCCGAAGTGGACAGCAAGTTAATCAAATTAGCGAAGTTGTTAGACGGTGTCGTTGTGACCAACGATTTTAACTTGAATAAGGTGGCAGAATTCCAAAATGTGCCAGTACTGAATATCAACGCTTTAGCCAATGCAGTAAAACCTGTGGTAATTCCGGGTGAAACCATGCGTGTGATGGTCGTTAAAGATGGCACTGAGCGTCAACAAGGGGTAGCTTATCTGGATGATGGCACGATGATAGTCGTGGAAGATGGCCAACATTATATGAATCAGGACATTGAAGTTGTGGTAACCAGTGCCTTACAAACAGCTGCCGGCCGGATGATTTTTGCGAAACCTGTCCATGCCCAAAGAGGATTAAACGAGAACCAACAGGAGTCCCGTAAAGATAAAAATCAGAACCAAAATCAAAACCAAAAAGATAAAAATCAAAAGAAAAAGAAAAAATAAACACCCGTCATAATGTCTCAAGTTGAGACAAAGGACATCGGACCATTAATAGATAAAGGAGAGCCGTTGTTCTTAGCGGTTTTACCGCTTAGAGACAAGGGACATCGGACCATTAATAGATAAAGGAGAGCAGGCTATGGAGTATGAGCTGATTCTGTTAGGTGCAGGTCAAGGGCGACGAATGCGCGCCTCCCGCAACAAGGTACTGCTGGAATTAAATGGTAAGCCGGTTTTGGCCTATGCCTTAGCAACTTTCCTAGCTGACCCAGCTTGTCAGCGCGCCATCGTGGTGATTCAAGAGGATGAGCGTTCTCTTGTAGAGGCGTTGATTGAGACGTACTTTTTTGAATGTGGGACGGCTATCGAGTTGGTGGTAGGCGGCTGTGAGCGTCAAGACAGTGTCTATCAAGGCTTATTGGCGGTGGAGAATCAATCAGGCTATGTCTTTGTTCACGACGGGGCTCGTCCTTTTGTGACGCAAGAAATATTGAAAGCAGTCAGTAAGAGTGTCATGCGCCAACAGGCCGCGATTGTTGGGGTTCCTGTTAAGGACACGATCAAAAAGGCGGAAGGAGGCAATGTGATCGGGACAATTCCCCGAGACACGTTGTGGCAAGTCCAAACGCCCCAAGCTTTTGTTACCCAAGAATTGAAGCAAGCTCACGAACAGGCACAAGCAGAGGGGTATCTGGGAACCGATGATGCTTCGCTAATTGAACAATTTGGCAATCGGAACATCGCCATGGTCGCTGGCAGTTATGAAAACATTAAACTGACCACCCCAGATGATATGATTATGGGAGAAGCGATTGCTAAATGGCGTCTGCAGAGTGGAGGGGGGAAATGAGAATTGGTCAAGGGTTTGATGTTCATCAACTCGTCTCAGGTCGACCGCTGATTATCGGTGGTGTCACCATTCCACATGACAAAGGACTACTCGGTCATTCTGATGGGGATGCTTTATTACACGCTATTACAGATGCGCTTTTAGGAGCGGCTGGCATGGCAGATATTGGACATTTATTTCCTGATACAGATGATTATTTTAAAGATGCCGATTCCGTGGTATTATTAAGTAAAGCTTGGCAAGAGATTAATCGGGCAGGATTTAAGGTCGGCAACATTGATTGCACCATTTTGGCTGAAAAGCCGAAAATGCAGCCTTATTTGCCGGAAATGACAGCGAAAATTGCTCAGGCTTGTGGTTGTCATATCTCTCAAGTTAATGTGAAGGCGACGACGATGGAAACAATGGGTTTTGTCGGTCAAGAAGAAGGTATCGGCGCCCTTGCAGTAGCATTATTAGTAATTACAAAATAGAAAGAGGCTATGATCATGACAAAAAAAGTACGTGTGCGCTATGCACCAAGTCCAACAGGACATTTACACATTGGAAATGCGCGAACTGCGCTATTTAATTATTTATATGCGAAACATCACGATGGTGAGTTTATTATTCGAATTGAAGACACCGATTTAAAACGCAATATTGAAGGTGGCGAAAAAAGTCAATTAGACAATTTAACCTGGTTGGGAATTGATTGGGCAGAAGGTCCAGAAAATCCAGGGAAATATGGCCCTTACCGTCAATCAGAACGTAAGGATATCTACACGCCTTTGGTGGATCAATTGTTAGCCAGCAATTTGGCATATAAATGTTATGCGACGGAAGCAGAGTTAGAAGAAGTCCGTGAAGCGCAAAAAGCACGTGGTGAAATGCCTCATTACAATGGCATGTGTGCTGACTTGACGATCGAAGAACAAGCGGCTTACGAAGCAGAAGGCCGTGAGCACGTGGTTCGTTTCCGCGTACCGAAAAACAAGGAATTCAAATTTAACGACCTCGTAAAAGGGGACATCAGTTTTGAATCTGACAGCGTCGGTGGCGATTTTGTTATTTTAAAACGAGATGGCATGCCGACTTATAACTTTGCTGTGGCTGTCGATGATCACATGATGGAAATTTCTCATGTTCTTCGGGGGGATGACCACATTGCCAATACGCCTAAACAATTGATGATCTATGAAGCATTTGGTTGGGTACCGCCAGTCTTTGGTCACATGACGTTGATCATCAACAGCGAAACAGGTAAAAAACTAAGCAAGCGGGATGAAACCATTTTACAATTTATTGAGCAATACCGTGATTTAGGTTATTTACCAGATGCGATGTTTAACTTTATCGCCTTATTAGGCTGGTCACCAGTTGGGGAAGAAGAACTCTTTACGCCAGCACAAATCATTGAAATGTTTGACGCTGATCGTTTAAGCAAATCGCCAGCCGCTTTTGATGGTAAAAAATTAGAGTGGATTAACAACCAATACATTAAACAATTGGAGTTGGATCAATTAACTGAAATGGCCTTGCCTTTCTTAGTGAAAGCTGATAAAGTAGAAGCCAATCCCGATGCTGAAAAATTAGCGTGGGTGAAAAAGTTAGTCAGCTTGTATCAACCGCAAATGAGTTATGCAGCTGAAATTGTTGAGTTGTCTGATTTGTTCTTTGGGGATCATCCAGTGGCTGATGGTGAAGCTAAAGAGGTTTTAACAGGAGAGACTGTCCCGACGGTTCTAACCGCTTTTAAAGGGCAAATCGAAGCCTTAACCGAATTTGATGTTCCGGCCATTAAAGCAGCCATTAAAGCTGTTCAAAAGGAAACAGGAATTAAAGGGAAAAATCTCTTTATGCCGATTCGAGTGGCTGTTTCAGGGGAAATGCATGGCCCTGAATTAGGTGACACGATCGTGTTACTCGGTAAAGAAAAGACCATCGCTCATTTAGAAAAAGCCTTAGCTTAAAACAGAATAGCAAGACAAACACGTTGAGAAGAATAAGTAAGGAAGTCGTTATTTTGCAGAGAGTCTGTGGGTGGTGTAAACAGACAGTGACAACTCCTGAAATGCCTCTTTGAGTGGTTTTGGTGAATGGCGAAAAGCTTGTAGCTAAAAACGGAATAACAGCCGTTAATTTGTTTTAAAGGTGAGGCATACTCACGAAAAAAAGTGGAACCGCGTGTCAACGTCTTTTTCTTCAAGTTTTGGCTTGAAGAAAAAGACGTTTTTTGAGTTTAATTGATAAAAAAATGCAGGATGGCAAGAGCCAGCTAGTAAATCAGCTAGGACAGTAGAGCTGTTCGAAGCTACCAAAAATAGGAATGATAAAGGAGAGGAAGATGAGAGTTAGAGAGGATATTCAAGTCGTAAAGGAACACGACCCTGCTGCACGAACGACTCTCGAAGTCGTCTTAACCTATCCCGGTGTTCATGCCCTTTGGGCTCACCGGGTCTCCCATTTTTTGTTTAAGCACGGCTTTAAATTGTTGGCCCGCCTTAACTCCCAGTTTTGGCGCTTTATAACGGGGATTGAAATCCATCCAGGAGCCGTCATTGGCCGGCGGGTTTTTATCGATCACGGAATGGGAGTGGTCATTGGGGAGACGGCAGAAGTTGGAGATGACGTGGTGATTTTTCATGGGGTAACCCTTGGTGGCACCGGTAAAGAGTGTGGTAAGCGGCATCCAACGATTAAAAATGGCGTGTTGTTATCAGCTCAGTCCCAGATATTGGGACCGATAACCATTGGCGAAGGGGCTAAAATTGGTGCCTCAGCCGTGGTGTTAAAGGATGTTCCAGCAGGCGCAACCGCCGTGGGGATACCTGCGAAAGTAGTCAAAGTAGAAAAGGAGTCAGATAGATGATCAAAATATATAATACCTTAACTCGTGAAAAAGAAACCTTTATCCCAATTGAATCAGGGAAGGTTAAGATGTACGTTTGTGGACCGACTGTCTATAATTACATCCATATTGGCAACGCCCGCAGTACGATTGCCTTTGATACCATTCGCAAATATTTGGAGTATCGCGGTTATGAGGTTCATTACGTTTCTAACTTTACCGATGTTGACGATAAAATCATTCGTGAAGCTAAAGCGCAAGGCGTGTCGCCTAAAGAACTAGCTGACCGATTTGTGGCGGCTTTTCATGCTGATACGTCAGCGCTGAATGTTAAGCCCGCTTGTGAGCATCCACGAGTGGTGGAGTATATGGCTGACATCATCGAGTTTATTGACGCCTTAATCGAAAAAGAGTATGCTTACCTTTCTCAAGGAGATGTCTACTACCGAACTCGGAAGTTTGCCGATTACGGCAAGTTAAGTGATCAGTCGATTGATGAGCTGGAAATAGGCGCCAGTAATCGAACAGGTGAAGAATTGGCGAAAAAAGAGGATCCGTTGGATTTTGCGTTGTGGAAAAGCGCAAAACCAGAGGAGATTTCTTGGGAATCCCCTTGGGGAGCTGGACGACCAGGCTGGCACATCGAGTGTTCAGTGATGGCTACCAAACTGTTGGGCGATACAATTGATATTCACGGTGGTGGACAGGATTTGGAGTTTCCCCATCATGAAAATGAGATTGCTCAAAGTGAGGCGAAAACAGGCAAAACGTTTGCGAATTACTGGATGCATAACGGTTACTTAACCGTCGGGGAATCTGGCGAAAAAATGAGCAAGTCCTTAGGGAACTTTGTGACGGCCCATGATTTTATCGCGAATGGGGATCCTGAAAGTATTCGTTTTGCGCTGGCGACGACTCAGTACCGCCGACCTATTCCCTTTAATGAAACCACCGTGGCCGATGCTGAGAACAATTTGCAAAAAATTAAAACGGCGTATCAAAATACGGAGTTTCGTCAAAAAGACGGGGCCGCAAGTTTGCCTGAAGATGAGGTTAAGTTGGCTGATTTAGCTTCGCTGCAAGACAAGTTTATCGCAGAGATGGATGACGATTTTAATGCGGCTAACGGAATTACCGTCGTATATGAATTAGTGAAATGGTTAAACAGTTACAATCAAGGGTCACAGATTTCCTTGGTTGTTAGTCAGCAAGCTTTAGGGTTATTGACGGAATGGCTAGGCATTTTTGGGATTGAGCTGGGCAGTCAAGAGCTGTTAGATGAGGCGATTGATCAATTGATGGCTGAACGTGAAGCAGCACGACAAAGTAAAAACTTCGCCCGTAGCGACGAAATTCGTGATTTATTAAAAGAGCAAGGCATTACATTAGAAGATACCCCACAGGGGACCAGATGGAGACGCAATTAATGAAAGAAACCAAGGATTTTAAATTGTTAAACGGTTTAGCATTAGCTTATGTAGGGGATGCGATTTATGAAATCTACATTCGTGATTATTTGATTCGACAGGGGCAGACCAAGCCGAATATGCTTCACCGTCAGGCTACCACCTATGTGTCAGCTAAAGCGCAAAGTTATTTGATGAAAGAGATGATGGCGGCGGAAGTGTTGACTGAAGAAGAATTAGTGATGTATAAACGCGGGCGCAATGCTAAGAGTCATACCTCTGCTAAAAATGCCGATATTACCACCTATCGCGTGTCCACAGGGTTTGAGGCGCTATTTGGTTATTTGCATTTAACGGAGCAGAAAGAGCGCTTAGAAACGCTAGTTCATTGGTGTATTAAGAAGATAGGGGAGAAACAGGATGGTTAGAAAGCAAAAGCAGCCACAGCAAAAACACAAGGGAAATGATCGCAATCAAGGCAAACCTCGTCGGGAGCTAGTTAGCGCCAGCGAGGAAGTCAATGAGGATTTTGCTTTTGGTCGTCATGCTGTTGTGGAGTCATTAAAAAATAATCGCGGCAATAAATTGTTCTTACAAGATGATTTAAGTGGCTCTAAAATTCAGGAATTGAAAGAGCTAGCTGCCGAATTTTCAGTGCCAGTTTCTTGGGCACCTAAGGTGAAGTTGGATAAGCTGACAGATGGAGCGGTTCATCAAGGCGCGGTTTTAGGCATTACGCCATTTGAGTATTTAACCGTCGAAGAATTGATCACTCAGACAAAAGAACGTCGCGAGGAACCTTTCTTTTTGATTTTAGATGGCATTGAAGATCCCCATAATTTTGGGTCAATACTAAGAACGGCCGATGCGGCAGGGGTCGATGGCGTGATCATTCCTAAACACCGAGCTGTGGGGATTACCTCAATCGTCACAAAAACCTCAACGGGAGCGGTGGAACATGTTCCCGTGGCGCGTGTGACAAACTTAAAACAAGCTATTGCAACCTTGAAAGAGCAGCAGTTTTGGGTCTTCGGAACGGATATGAATGGGACTGATTATCGCAGTTGGAACGTTTCTGGCTCGATTGCGCTGATTATTGGCAATGAAGGCAAAGGGATGTCGCCAGGACTAAAAAAAGAAGTTGATGAGATGTTGTCAATTCCAATGGTTGGCCATGTTCAAAGTCTAAATGCAGGCGTGGCGGCTGGTTTATTGATGTATGAAGTATTCCGTAAACGCAGTTAAACACTAAACTTGAAGGAGGTGGGTCTGAATGAAACGACAGATTTTATTGGTGGATGGTTATAATATGATCGGTGCTTGGCAAGAGCTGACGCTTTTGAAGAATCAAGAAAAGCTGGCAGATGCACGAGATTTATTACTCTTTAAATTATCCAATTATGCAAAGTATGAAGGCATTGAGGTCATTGTTGTTTTTGATGCCCAGCTCGTTCCAGGGATTCAACAAGAATATCGCAAATATCAATTGACCGTCATTTTTACGAAAACTGATGAAACAGCTGACAGTTATATTGAGAGAGCCGCAGGCGAATTGATGTCCCGCTTAACTCAAGTAACCGTTGCTACAAGTGATTTAGCCGAACAGTGGTTAGTGTTTTCGAAAGGGGCTTTACGAAAGTCGGCGAATGAACTGCTTCAGGATATCCAATTGACGAGAAAAAAAATTGAGCAAGAAACCAACTCATTTCGTTTAGCCAATGCCCATCGCAATTCTGCTTGGGACTTGGACCAATTGAATGATTTACAACAGTTATTAAAAGACTTATCAGACTCTTGAGTGCCTAATATCAAGAATTTGGTTAGTCTTTATTTTTTACAATTAGCTAAAGAACAAAGAGCGGAAAGAATTAATGTTCTCTTTTTTGGGAATTATGCTCGTGATATTATGTAGCTCCCATTATATAATCATGATCAATCGTTAAACTTCTAGCTAAAAAGAAGCTGAAACCAACAGTCTTTGCTCGTAATTACGGTGATAATCCAGTGGAACTATCTGTTCAAATTATTTTGCGGGATGTGTCTATATAGTTCCCATTAAATAATCATCCTTTACCGTTAAACTTTCAGCCAGAAAAAAGCTGAAAGTATCACTCTTGGCGGATGATTATGCGAATTATCCAACGGAACTATATGTTTGAGTATTTAACATGATGTGTCTATCAGAAAAGAAAGATAGTCTTGGGAAGGAGAGACATGATTGAAAAAAAAGATCGTGACGTTTTTGACCGCGTGTATTCAGATGAGTTCGAACGGGAATTTGAAACATGTAAGGGGATTATTTTTGCTTTGATGAAACGCTATCATCTAATCGGTTACGACCGAGATGATTGGTTGCAAGAAGGACGACTTGTCTTTTGGAAATCAAAGGAAAGCTTTGACGAATCGAAAGGAATCAGTTTGCTTGGCTTCTTTTCAATTAATTTTAGACGTCATATTATCTCCCTGTTTAGAACTCAAATGGCACAGAAGAGGAATTGTGGCTTAGCAACGGTTTCATTAGAAGAACTAGCTGAACGGAAAGGTGACTCAAGCAAGAAAGTAGCTGCTGATCAAGAGGATGGCACTGAAGGGGTGATGTTGCGGGACTCATTAAAAGGGTTCTCAGATTCATTATCTGGTTTTGAATTAATTGTTTGGTTAAATTTATTATTGGGCAAGTCATCAGAGGAAATTAGTGAAGGGGCCCAGTTGACTGCCGGGCAAGTTTGCAATGCGGTTGATCGGGTTAAAAGGAAAATTCGAAATGCATTATAGACATGATCGTGACTGAGGCATTCCACTGTCTTCGAGGTAGACACCTTTGCGTTTGAGCTGGCAGCCGGGAAGCTTCGAAGCAAGGGATGCCAGTTGGATAAGACGCTTAAATTTTAAGTCAACGTTTCTTAACTGTGTTGGAAAAGAGGACGGTGCGACAGGTAATCGGCCAAAAACAGAAAAATAAAGTTTGTGAAAGGGCATAAAAAAGGCACAATTATAAAAAATGCTTAATGTTTATTGCATTTAGAATAATTTTGTGATAAACTTGAAATTTTCTGAAAATTATGATATAATTTTGCCAGAGGTGAATTGGATGCCAACAACATTATCAACAATTAAAAAGAAAATGGAAGATCGCATCGGAAGTAAGATTATGTTAGTCGCTCAAACAGGTCGTAAGCGTCAAACAGAACATCGCGGAACGTTGACTGAAACATATCCAGCTGTTTTTGTTGTCGATTTAGATCAAGGTGAAAACTCTTTCGAAAGAGTCTCCTACAGTTATACTGACATCTTAACTCACACTGTAGAGGTTGAATTTTTATAAACCTTCTACATAACGATACGTAAAATAACTAGCCTATCATCTTAAGGCTTTTTATTTTGTCTAAAAATAAGGGAAATGCTTAATTAACAAGAGAGGAGGAAGTGTCATGGAAATTTATATTGATGGCGATGCTTGCCCAGTGAAAGAAGAAATCTATCGAGATGCCAAAGCTGCTGGGATCCAGGTAACCTTGGTCACTAGTCTGTCTCATTTTTCTGGCAAGGAGTTACCTGATAATGTCAAAGTGGTCTATGTTGACGAAGGGGCCGATTCGGCGGATTATCGAATTGTGGCCCTGACTAAACCGGGGGACATGCTGATTACGCAAGATTACGGCTTGGCCTCTTTAGTTCTGCCTAAAGGCGTAAGAGTGATGCATCATTTAGGGTATGAATACACTCAGGAAAATATTGGTCAGTTACTGGAGTCACGTTATGTCGGGGCTCAATTGCGAAAAGGTGGGCAACGGACGAAAGGGCCTAAAAAATACACGACTAGTGATCGTGAGAAATTTCGGAAAAATTTCAAGAAAATCTTGAAAGAAAGACCAACAAAAAAATGATGGTTGGAGGAGAGCAGATGACAAATGTCTTATTTGTTTGTTTGGGAAATATTTGTCGATCACCGATGGCGGAAGCGATCTTTCGTCAAAAAGTCATTGATAATGGGTTAGCTGATCAGTTTCAGATTGAATCACGGGCAACAAGTCGTTGGGAAGAGGGGGATCCACCTCATAAAGGAACCCGTAAGCTCCTCAGTTCAAAAGGGATCCACTGCGAAGACATTCGTTCGGAACAAATGAGCATTAGTGATTTTCAGACGTTTGACTGGATCATCGGAATGGATGACCAAAATAAAAAAGACTTACTAGAAATGGCGCCAGCAGGGACCGCTGAGAAGGTTTACCTGCTGCTGGAAGTATTGCCTGAGGAACCGTACCGAGAAGTGCCCGATCCGTATTATACAGGGGATTTTGACCTAACCTTTGAGTTGGTGGATAAGGCTACCTCTAAGTGGTTAGAAGTTGTGCAATCCAATTAAAAAGCATGTCGCCTTGGCGACATGCTTTTTTACTTTATAGGAAAGTATAAAGCTTTCTCTATATCGTAGTTTGGATCCAGCTTCACGAGGCACCACTACGCTTCGCTTCGATCTCAACAAATTCTAAGTGCTAAAGCACTAAGCTTTGAAGGTCGAAGTAAGACAAAATTATTTTAGTGACAAAGGCCTCTATGCTTAATGCTTTAGCATTTAGCGATAGCGGACATCGAAGCGTAGCGTAGTAGCATCACTTAACTATTTTGCTATTTTTCTTTCAGGGCTGAACGCCTCGTTCAGCTTTTCTTAATTAAAGGTATTGGTTTCCAAGTTAAAGGCATTGGTCATAGCCGTCGTGGCTTTTTTACCAGAGACCTTGTTGACAAATTCCCCTTGAATGATCAGGCGCTCAGTTCCAGAAAAATCACAGGTTACTAAGGTTAATAGTTTTTTGCCTTCCACATCTTCAATCACTTCAGATTGACTAGGGTCCACATATTTTTTCATCACGACTTTATAGGTGTAAATGTATTCTAAGTCGGTCAAATACATCAAGGTTTCTGCTGATTCAGGTGCGGGAATATTGCTCAAGGGAGCGAACAGTAAGCTGCCATCATTCATATTGTGGCTGGCTAAGGCGTAGTTGCCTTCTCCCATTTGTTGTCCTTCTTTCATTGTTCCAGCCCCCGCAGACAAGGCGTAGTTGGACAGTCCTTTATAAATTGGCAAATTTAAGCCGATATCTGGAATGGCGATGCCACCGACGACATACAGCTGATCTTGGTAGACGCGTGATTTAACAACTGTCTCAAAGTCCAAGGATTCCACTGCATCGAAATCAAAACTAACGTCTTTTTCCATATTCAGTTCAATGTCTTTTCGTGACAGATGTTCAATGCGGTTTTTGTTGGACATCCATTTGACGATTTGATTCTTAATTTGATTATTAAACACTAAAGCCAGGCCTACGACGAGCATTAAAGCTAATAATACATTGATGATTTTATTTTTTAAGGATGATTTTTTTTTCTTGGATCTTGATTGTGACCGTCTACTTTTTGCGATGGGAATGGCCTCCTTCTTAAAGGCTGGAAAGGATTACTCCTGAGCCTTCATGTTATTTCGCAATCTGATGTTCGCGAAACATTCTCATTCTATCATATAATATCACACTCAAATGTTCAATGTAAACGTTCCGGGAGTGTCTTAAGAAAAGTTTATTACAAACGTATGTCTGGTAAACGGTTTCTAAAGTGGGAATGTAATCAAAACTTAAAAAAGAATAGGCCCAAATTGTTCGTGAAATGGGGTAGAATGGTATATAGTAGTGGATAGAAAGAGGTGATGGCGATGGCGTATATTTACATTCATTTGGATACAATTAGTAACTCAGTACTCTCTAAGGGGTTAAGTATAGCTGATTTTGCGCTGTCAGTTCCTGAAAAACCTCAAAATATTTTACTGTTAGACCCGAATGCTGTTGAAGGTGAATTTGAATCTCATACTGGTTTGAAGATGATTCGTGGTCAAGGACCGGTAGAGGATTATTATAATAGTCACGCGGCGAAACGGGAAATTGAAACGAAATGGATTGATTTTCGAGACATTCATTTTTTGCAGCAATTAACACCGATGGAGATTGCGGAATTACTTTACTTTAGTCATATGGCGACCCAGCTCCATTCACCATTTTTTTATAAATTGCAAAATAATTTTGTTTATTTTGAAAAAAAAGATACTTTGGCTAAAGTTTTTTACCGACATCTGGATGATTTTTATGAGATAGTGGCTGAAAAAGTTCGCTCAAAGGTGTATCAGAAGATTAATGAACGGAAATCCTTTTTTAAAGCAGCCACACCAGTTGCAAGCATGGAGGCTAACCTGATGAAAGAATTTCGGTCAGTTTTTCAGGAAGGCGTTGTTTTAGATTTTAACCAACAAGAACTAAGGGATCAACTTTACAGTATCCCAGTCTACGTTGTAGAAGACCAGGTTAAAACGATTGATAATCGAAAATTCCGTCAAGAAGATCGCATTGCGTTGATAACCTATGATTTGACGGCTAAAACTTGGTCAGTTCAACAAGATGAGTGGGATGCATTACCTAATTTAAAGCAAGTATGATCCTGTGATGGGATATATGCTGTGACCATACGTAGGAAAAAGACTGAATACCGCCTGAAATTAGTAGGGAAATTCAAGTCTTTTTTTTATCTCGAAAAATTGTTATAATATGTCTAATCGCCAGGGGTTAAATTTTGACTCTGATGGGAAAGCGTTGTACAATTTAAAATTGTCTGTTGAAATACTAACTGTTAAGTATCTGTAGGAATAAATAGAATAGATGTTGCATTTGTTAAAAAGTGTTTCGCGATGGGGCTACAGTTGATCGCTAGACCAAGAGGAGGAAATGATTTGAAAATCATCGCAATTTATGGTGGAAAGAGTGCTGAACATGACATTTCGATTTTGTCGACATTTTCAATGTTACAAGCAGTCTATTACGAATATTATGAAGTCCAATTAATATATATCACGAAAGCTGGTCAATGGTTAAAAGGTGCTTTATTGAAAGAAGCCCCTAAATCTGAAGCTGATTTGCGTTTGACACCAGAAACAGCTGAATTGATTGTGCCATCGGCGATTAAAGAAGAGGATAGTATCGTTTTTCCGATCTTACATGGACCAAATGGCGAAGATGGCACCATTCAAGGCTTATTGGAAATTTTAGCGGTCCCTTATGTGGGGGCGGGAGTCTTGGCTAGCGCCTGCGGCATGGATAAAATTATGACCAAGTATATTTTGCAACAAATTGGGATTCCGCAAGTTCCTTATGTATCAGTGGTTAAAACCAAGTGGAAAGATACGCCTGAGGAAGTCTTTGGCCAGTGTGAAGGGTCATTGGTTTATCCGATGTTTGTCAAGCCAGCTAATATGGGCTCAAGTGTAGGCATCAGCCGCGCCGAAACCCGAGAAGAATTGCAAGCGGCCATTGAAGAGGCGTTTCGTTTTGATCAGCGAGTCGTGGTTGAACAGGGGATTGAAGCTCGAGAAATCGAAGTGGCGATTTTAGGTAACGAAGAAGTTCGGACAACGGTCGCAGGTGAAATTGTGAAAACAGTCGATTTTTACGATTATGAATCCAAATACATCGATAATACTGTCACCTTGCAAATTCCAGCTGAAATTCCCGAGGAGATCCATCAAAAGGCTCGGGAGTATGCTAAACAAGCGTATTTGGCGCTCGATGGTAGTGGCTTGAGTCGTTGTGACTTTTTCTTGACTAGCAATAACGAATTGTTCTTAAATGAATTAAACACAATGCCTGGCTTCACTCCTTTTAGCATGTACCCGTTATTATGGGAAGAAATGGGCATTAAGTACGGAGATCTAATTGAAGAATTGTTACAACTTGGTTTGATGCGCTTTAAACAGCGACAAAAACTAGCGATGACGTATGACGAATAATCAATAGAGGCTGGACGATTTCGTTCAGCTTTTCTGATGTTTAACAAGGGTTGAGAAATTAGAAACAGTCACAAGTTGAGACGTAGCGGTTGATCGGGTTGGCGATCATCTAGTTTGGTTGCTCTGAGTAGTCACTGCTTTGCGGCTCTTATTTCACGAGGAGGGATTTAGATGAATTTATCGATAAAGGAAATCGCCACGGCGGTAGGGGCTCAAAATAGCTGGCAGGATTGGGCCAAGCTGACGGTTACGGATGTGGAGTTTGATACGCGTAAAGTAGGGGCAGGGTCGCTTTTTGTGCCGCTTCAAGGTGGAGCTCGTGACGGTCATGAGTTTATTCAGACCGCCATCGATCAGGGAGCAATGGTTGCTTTTTGGAGCGAGACAGTTTCAGAACGACCGGTTGATTTTCCTGTGCTAGTCGTGGCTGATACGTTGGTTGCCTTTCAGCAACTGGCTCAGTATTATTTAGCTAAATGTGAGCCAAAAGTCATCGGTGTAACAGGGAGCAATGGCAAAACGACGACAAAAGACATGATTGCCAGTGTCTTAGGCCAGCAGTTTAAGACCTATAAAACCCAAGGGAATTATAATAATCATATCGGTTTACCTTATACCATTTTGCATATGCCGGCTAACACCGAGATGCTCGTGTTGGAAATGGGGATGGACCATTTTGGTGAAATTGAGGTTTTGAGTCAGTTAGCAAAACCGGATGTAGCGGCGATCACCATGATTGGCGAGTCTCACATCGAATTTTTAGGAAGTCGTCAAGGCATTGCTCAAGCGAAGATGGAGATTGTTGCTGGTTTAAATCCCGACGGCTTATTGGTTGTGCCAGGTGATGAGCCGCTGTTAGCTCCCTTGTTGGCTCCGCTGACAGTGGACGTGATCAAATTTGGCCAGCCTTCTACCAGTCAAATCAGTGGTCAGTTGATTGCGGAAACGAAAGCGACGACGACGTTCACCGTGGCGGCTTTAGGGGAACTGGCGGTGACAATCCCAGTCTTAGGTCACTACAATATGAACAATGCCTTGATCGCTCTGGTCATCGGCGATTATTTTGGCATTCCGCTTGACAAGATGGCTCATGGGTTGGCAACGATGAACCTGACTGCAAGTCGAACAGAATGGCTAAAGGCTTGGAATGGGGCAGAAATTTTGAGCGATGTGTACAATGCTAATCCAACGGCAATGGGCTTAGTTTTAGATACCTTCAGTCAATTGCCAACAGCAGGCAATCGTTTAGTCGTCTTGGCTGATATGGGAGAACTAGGGGAACAGTCGGCGTCTTTACATGAGAGCATGGCCGCCCATATTGAGGCCACCAAGATCAAGTCAGTCTACCTGTTCGGCCAACAGATGGAAGTCCTCTACCGCGCCTTATTGCCTGTTTTTGGCCCTGAAAGAGTGACTCATTTCAATCTGGCAAGCAAGTCGGAACTCATGGCGCAATTAAGAGCGGACTTGCAACCGACAGACATGCTAATGCTAAAAGGCAGCAATAGTATGAAACTAATTGAAATCGTTGAAAATCTAATTGAAAACTAAAAGCTTGTTTTCATTGTAAATTTGTCTAAACCATGGTATACTAGGACGGATGTGGACAATTAGGATAACGTAGGATGACTGCGTGTTAAATATTTATGAGCATTTAGAAGTGTTTTAAAGAAACTAGGAGGATATCATTTGAAATTTGAAGAATTAGGTTTAGTACCAGAGTTATTAAGTGCTGTGAAACAGTCAGGATTTGAGGAAGCAACGCCCGTCCAAGCAGGCACAATTCCTTTGGCATTAGAAGGAAAAGATGTAATTGGACAAGCTCAGACAGGAACTGGTAAAACAGCGGCTTTTGGGCTACCTATGCTACAAAAAATTGATCCAAAGAACCGCTCAGTTCAAGGATTAGTGATTGCACCAACCCGTGAGTTAGCAATCCAAACTCAAGAAGAGTTATATCGTTTAGGCCGTGACAAACGCGTACGCGTTCAAGTTGTCTACGGTGGTGCAGATATTGGTCGTCAGATTCGTGCTTTAAAAGATGGCCCACATATTGTAGTCGGTACCCCAGGTCGTTTAATCGACCACATTAACCGCAAAACATTGAAATTGGAAAACGTTGAAACCCTCGTCTTAGATGAAGCGGATGAAATGTTAAACATGGGCTTCTTGGAAGATATTGAAAAAATTATCGCCCAAACGCCAGCTAACAGACAGACATTGCTGTTTTCAGCAACCATGCCTGATCCGATTAAACGCATTGGGGTTAAGTTTATGAAAAACCCTGAACATGTGGCGATCAAAGCGACAGAAATGACCGCTAATCTGATCGATCAGTATTATGTTCGCAGTAAAGACTTTGAGAAATTTGACTTTATGACCCGTTTATTAGACGTTCAATCACCAGAGTTGACGATCGTTTTCGGTCGTACTAAACGTCGTGTTGACGAATTGGCTCGTGGGTTAGAATTACGTGGCTACAAAGCAGAAGGCATTCATGGTGATTTGTCTCAACAAAAACGGATGAGCGTCTTAAAAGCATTTAAGAGTGGTCGTTTGGACATTTTGGTTGCCACAGACGTAGCGGCTCGTGGTTTGGATATCTCAGGGGTGACTCACGTTTACAACTTTGATATTCCACAAGACCCAGAGAGTTATGTTCACCGGATTGGTCGGACCGGTCGTGCCGGTAAAGATGGGATGTCCGTAACTTTTGTGACACCTAACGAAATGAGTTACTTGCATACAATTGAAAACTTGACTAAGAAAAAAATGACGGCTTTACGTCCGCCAAGTCAAAAGGAAGCCATTGAAGGCCAAATTGGGGCAGCGATCGAGACGATTCAAGGTCAATTACAAGCGAATGGCTTAGAGAACTATCAAGCAGCAGCTAGTGAGCTATTAGAGCAATACACAGCAGAAGATATTGCGGCTCTTTTAGTTAAAAGTGTTGCCAAAGAAAGTTCTGAAGAGGTGCCAGTTAAAATTACCCCTGAACGTCCGTTACCAGCAGGTAAACGTGGCGGCAATGGTGGTAATCGTGGCGGCAACCGTGGTGGAAATCGTGGTGGCGGCGGCCGTCGTGATAACAACCGCAGTGGCGGCAACGGAGGCAACCGTGGTGGCGACCGTCGTCGCAGCAATAGTAGCTGGGACAATAAACAAGGCGGGAAAAAACGCCCCGAAGGCGCAAAGAAATCAACTGCCCCTAAAAAAGGCAACCGTGACTTTGTGATTCGCACAACCAATAAATAATGAGAAGCGAAAGTTGAAAAACTTTCGCTTTTTTCTATCTATCCGTCAACTCATCAGGTAAAATTGAGAGAAGAGGAGTGGTGGCATGAGTGAGCTTTTTGAGACAGAGCGTTTGAGCTTGCGGAAAGTCAGTCTGAAAGATAAGGGAAAACTTAGTCCACTACTGGGGCAGGAAGAACTGATGAAATGGTTTGGCGGACCGTTAAGGGGGAAACAGGTGACGGCGTGGATTGATGAAAATATCCGTCGTTACAAGGCTGATGGCTACAGCTATTTAGTGGTCGAGGCTAAAGAGTCTAAGGAATTAATTGGCTTGATGGGATTGCTTTATGAAGAAATTGAAGGGCAGACGTATTTGGGAATCGCCTATTTGGTCGCACCTGAAAAACAAGGATTTGGGTACGCCAAAGAGGGGATAAAGGCGTTGCTTGATGAGGGGTTTCAAAAAGGCGCTGGCATGATAGTCGCCCAGATTGCCAAGGAGAACCAAGCATCTCGTAGCTTGGTTCAATCATTCGGTTTTACCTTTAAGCGGGCGTATAAACGACCACAACAGGATAAACTAACCGTCTATGAGATTTACCAAATGGAGTCTGTTCAATGGGAGGAACAAAGATGATTGTGGGAATTGGTGTTGATCTGGTTGAAATGGATCGCATGGAAAAAATAATTGCTGAAAAGCCTAAGTTTGTAGAACGAGTCTTAACTGTGGCTGAGTTAAGGCGGTTTAATGAATTGAAGGGACGACGTCAGTGTGAATACTTGGCAGGACGCTTTGCCTGTAAAGAGGCTTTTTCAAAAGCTTATGGAACGGGGATCGGAAAAGTCGGCTTGCAAGATATTGAGATCTTATCGGCTGATAATGGTCGGCCGCTGATCACCCAAAGTCCGTTTGAGGGTCGGGTGCATGTGTCAATTTCCCACACCGATACGACGGCCATCGGTCAGGTGATTTTAGAAGAAATATAAAAAAACTATCCTGAGAGATAGTTTTTAAGTGATTTGACGCTGTTCTTTTTTCGCTAATTTTTGTTTAAGGAAACTGACTTTACGTATATGGTCAATGGGAATCATGCGGATTTTTTTGGTTTGTTGATCTGATAGAATGATCATATCAGGGTTGTTTTTATTTTGCTTGAGTTTGCCAGCAGCCGTTTCAAACTCGCTATTAGGAGTGTTTGTGGCGGCTATCTGTAAGACGACAAATGAATTTTGCGAGCAGGCTTGATGAATTTGTTTGCGCAGTTTTTCTTTATCTTTGTTTAATTTGATATCATCATTTAAAAAAGCAGCGAGCAATTTCTGCGAAGAATCAGATAGAGCTTTGGTAAAATGCTTGACGCTGTTTTTTGATCGTTCCTTAGCCAATTAACTCACCTCCTGATTAGAGTCATAGTTGATGACTTCATTATACAGAACATTCGTTCCATAAGTCAAATATTCTTGAGGAATTTGGCACTATTCGTCGGCCTTATTTCTAGGGGGATTTAAATAGGAACAGGTTCGTCGTTTGCGGCCTTTTGCCCATATGTTATACTTGTTGATACAGAGATCAGGTCACAGGAAATGGCGTAATTAGTTCAAAAGAAGAGGTCTTTAAAGCAGAATTAAGGAGGCAAAAACGTGAAAATTGTCAGGCTAAACCAGGGTAATCGACGTGAATTAATCAATGTCATTCAGCAATACACACAGTTACTTCCTTTTTTTGACACGAATAGTCAGGCGCGGCAGTCTTTTGTAGCGGGGTTGTCGGAGGAGACCTACTGCCATGTAGGTTTTGAAAAAGCAGGCCGCTTGCTAGGTGTTGTTCGTTATCTTCAAGGGGAGCATCAGCTGGAAGTTAACTGCTTGTTATTGAAGCAAGCGTCGGGATCAGATCAACTGGCAAAAGGTGTGGGGTTCTGGCTGGCACAAGTGGAAAAGATTGGCAAGTTAGCCCGAGCCAAAAATTTATCCCTAAGATTTGTTGCCACCAATATCGCCCTTGAAGAGCAGCTAAAAGGCGCTAACTATTTACTGGGGGAACAACCTCACTGGTGGCAAAAGAGCCTAAGGTATAAAACCGGGTTAGTCTTAGCTGGTGGGGGGGCTCGAGGCGCTTATCAGATCGGTGCGTGGCGTGCTCTTCAGGAATTGGGCATTGAGTTTGAACTAATTGCGGGGACCTCAGTCGGCGCCTTAAATGGCGGATTGATCTTGCAAGGGGAGCTGGAAGCAGCTGAAGTGATGTGGTCGCAAATTGATACAGGTAAAATCTTAACTTTTCCAGGGATGAACGTGGCTAAACAATTTTCAGTCAATGCTGTTTTGCGTGAGATGCAACAATTTGCCTTATCAGCAGTCATGACGCAAGGTGTTAGCACAAAGCCCTTGCGTCAGTTGATTCAACAATTGCTGGATGAAGATAAGATGGCGCAACAAAATCAGGACTTATTTATTTGCACGACGCAACTGCCTCAGATGAAAGAGGTGGTGGTCTCCTTTAAAGAGACACCGTCAGGAGAGTTTCATCAATGGTTGCTAGCTTCTTCTTCTTTTTTTCCGGCGATGGAGGCGGCTAAAATCGCTGGCAACTATTATGTCGATGGCGGCTATCGCAATAATATTCCAGTGGATGTCGTCTTGCAACAGGGGGCGACGGAAGTCATCGTCATTGATGTGAAAGGACCAGGCCTTACCAAACCTGTTCATCTCCCGGAGTCCCTGCCTATTGTGACAATTGTCAGTCCTTGGAACCTTGGAACGGTGCTGCTGTTTGATGGTGCCCGTTCTCAGTGGAACATTCAGCTGGGGTACTTAGAGACCCTTAAAGCTTTTGGTCGGTATATCGGACATTGGTATACCTTTGCTCATCAGTTTGACGACGCGTCACTGAAGACGTGGCAACGGCGATTTAGTCGTGGCGTTTTAGGAAAACTGATTCAAGGAGAAAAAAAGCTGTTGCAGAACCCGCAATTAATAGCTGAGTTACAAAAGAAAATGCGACCGATGTATCCAGATAGAATTGCCGTTTCGATGATGCCGCTGTATGTTTTGGAAATGACGGGGAAGGTCTTAGGCATCTCGCCAATCGAGTGTTACACCATTGAGGAGATGCTGGGGTTAATCAAAGAAAAAATCTCCGGCAACTGGCTAACGGATAAGCCGGAAGAGGGAATGCTGTTGTCGTTGCAGGAGTGGCTAAGGCTTTACGCAGATGAGCTGCCTTTGCCAACGGAGAAACAGCAAGTCATCTTTTTTTACCGTCAGCTTTTAACGTCTCCTGATCAATTGGTCTTAAGTGCTGCTGGTATAGCACCTACTATGTATTTAATTGCTAAATTGTTAATTTGGCTAGAAAAAGAAAAGGAGTGATGAACATGGCACAAGAGTTTAGTTATGAGATTGTTGAGGAAATTGCTGTTTTATCAGAGAATCCTAAAGGGTGGCGCAAAGAGCTCAATCTAGTTAGTTGGAATGGCCGCTCGCCCAAATTTGATTTACGTGA
The DNA here is from genome assembly GCF_017829975.1 of Vagococcus allomyrinae. Lineage (GTDB taxonomy): Bacteria > Bacillota > Bacilli > Lactobacillales > Vagococcaceae > Vagococcus_D > Vagococcus_D allomyrinae. The sequence continues at coordinate 69,865 of NZ_JAEEGA010000016.1, forward strand.
CTGGGCGCCGGACCATGAAAAGATGGGCAAAGGGGTTACCTTAAGTAACGAAGAATTTGATATTTTAAAGAAGGCTATTAAGGAAATGGGTTAATATATCGAACTTGTTACCTAATCAGATGGCTAGTGCCATTGGCTAAGATGCCTGATCATCCGTTAAGAAAAGTGCTTTTAGCGTTTCTTAGCTGAAAAGTTAAATGGTAATGGGTGATTATTAATAGGAACGATTGTCGTAGGAAATTGATGGAAGGAAGCTGATTTTATGAAAAGTATGACTGGCTTTGGGAAGCACACCTTGACGAATGCTGACTATCACATAGATGTTGAAGTTAAATCAGTCAATCACCGTTTTTTAGATATGCAGATCAGAATGTCACGGGAGTATAACAGTTTTGAGATGGCTCTTCGCCAAGTGGTGAAAGATCAGTTGAGCCGTGGCCGCATTGAAATCGGTGTGTTTGTGACGAATGAACGGGCAGATACGAAGCAATTGGCGTTAAATTGGCAATTAATGGATAGTTTGATGGCGCAACTAAAAGAAGCTGAGAGCCGTTATGACTCCCCGCTGTTTAAGGCTGAGAGCATCGTAACAGGTTTGATTAATCACGATGATTTTTTTGAAATTGTGGAAAACAAAGAACAAGATGAGCAGTTAGAGACTTATTTAGTTTCTGCTTTACAGGAGGCCCTCAATAACTTGAATGGCAGTCGCTTAAGAGAAGGGCAACAAATCAAGGAAGTTCTTCAGCAGTATTTAAGCGATTTTCAAGTGTATGTCCGTCAGATACAAGAGCTATCGACCCTTGTAGAAGAGGACTATCAAGCAAAGTTAACAGCTAAAGTTCAGGAATTAGTCGGTGAAACCGTTGATGAGGCCCGTTTGTTAACAGAAGTGGCATTGTTAATTGAACGAGGGGATATTCACGAGGAGCTGGATCGTTTAACCATTCATATCCAAAAAATGGCAGATTTATTAGTGGTTGAGCACAGCATTGGTCGAGAATTGGATTTTCTGATTCAGGAAATGAATCGGGAAGTCAATACGATCGGCTCTAAATCAGCCCCAATTGCCATCAAAGAAGCTGTTGTTCAAATGAAGACTATCTTGGAAAAAATCCGTGAACAGGTCCAAAATATCGAGTAAAATGAGAATATGACAAGATTTTTGGCTTTTTTCGTTGAAAAAGCTTGAATTGGCGGTCGTTTTAGCATAAACTAACTAGATATACTATATTTGAAAGGGACGACATGATGCCAGAAAGAGGTTTGTTAATTGTACTATCTGGTCCTTCTGGGGTTGGTAAGGGGACAGTCAGAAAAGCAATATTTGATAGTGAAGAAACGGATTTTGAATATTCCGTCTCGATGACCACGCGTGGAATGCGTGAAGGGGAAGTAGAAGGCGTGGATTATTTTTTCCGCACCCGCGATGAGTTTGAAGCGTTGATTGACGCTGGTCAAATGTTGGAACACGCTCAATACGTCGGCAATTATTATGGTACACCATTGGAGTATGTCAATCAGACATTGGATACCGGCAAAGACGTCTTTTTAGAAATTGAAGTGCAAGGTGCCATGAAAGTCAAAGAAAAAGTGCCTAACGGCGTGTTTATTTTTTTAACACCTCCAGATTTAGCCGAGTTGAAATCGCGAATTGTTGGTCGGGGAACCGATGAGCTGGCAGTGATTGAAGAACGGATGGAAGTAGCTAAAGCGGAAATAGAAATGATGAGCCATTACGATTACGCTGTCGTTAACGATCAAGTCGAACTAGCAGTAGAGCGCATTAAACACATTATTAAGAGTGAACATTTACGAGTAGATCGTGTCATTCATCGATATAATAAAATGATAAAGGAGTTGTAAGCCAAATGATGTTAAAACCGTCAATTGACTCATTATTAGAAAAGGTAAATTCAAAATATTCATTGGTTATTTTAGCCAGTAAACGAGCTCACGAATTAGAAGCAGGTGCCACACAAATGTTGGAATCATACGATTCAGTTAAACGGGTTGGCCAAGCTTTAGAAGAAATCGATTCTGGCGATGTGGTCATGGATCCTAATCCAGAGCTGAAACGCGCCCTTATCAGACGTAAAGAAGAAGAAAGAATGGCTGTTCGCAACCGTGAGAAAGCTGAATTAGAAGCTAAAATCAAGTTAGAGCAACCTTAAATAGCTGAAAAAAAACAGAACAAGCCCCAGCGCTCGTTCTGTTTTCTGCTTTTGTCTGGCTTGGTTGACTCTTTATGACTGACTGGGACAGGCTTTTCTTAGGAGACAAACGGCTAGAAGTTTAGTAAAATGAGGACGACAGAAGGTTGAAAGGATGAGTGAATGTGACATATGTGGCAGAAGTGATTGTAGATGTGCCGACGATGCAGACGGATGTTCCTTATACTTATCTCATTCCCGCTGAGCTTGGAGGACAAATTCGTCCGGGAATGCGAGTGGAAGTCCCTTTCGGCAATGGCAATCGCCATATTCAAGGATTTGTATTAAAGACCTATGATCATCAAAATCCGGCTGAATTGTCGGAGTTTGCGATGAAGGAGATTGTGTCTGTGCTGGATTTAGGGCCAGTCTTGAATCAAGAAATGCTGGAATTGGCCGACGAGATGAAAGAGACGACTTTTTCCTTTAAAATAACTTGCTTGCAGACCATGTTACCCAGTGTTATGCGGGCGACGTATCAGAAGTGGCTGGTGTTAATTGATGAAGTACCAGAAGATATTCTATACGAGGTCTTTAAAGGGTTAGATGAAATCACATGGGAAGAGGCTCTGGCATCAGGGCGTTTGTCAGAGTTGATGAAATTGCGTCAGAATGAGCAAATTGACATTCGTTATGAAGTGAAGAAAAGAAACCGCAGCAAGACGATCAATGGGGTTAAATCCAGTCTGTCATTTGAGCAGATTGAAGAAGAGCGTCAAGGGTTGCGCAAAGGCTCTACCCAAAAAGCCAGCTTGTTAACGATGTTGCAAGGAATGACTGAGGATCAAATCATGACGGTTAAAGAAGCCAATGATCGCTTTGGGGTTAAGAGAGGGACTTTGAATGCTGGCCAGCGTAGTGGTTGGTTGGAAATTGTTGAGATTGAGGTCAATCGGGACCCTTATGGCAAGCACACCTTTGAAAAAAATGTGGCCATGTCCTTAAATGATCAACAGTTGGCCGCTTATGAAGCGATTGTGGCATCGATGAAAGCTCAGGATAACCAAACGTTCTTGTTAGAAGGAATTACTGGGAGCGGTAAGACAGAGGTCTATTTGCAAACCATTGCGGAAGCGTTAGACGAAGGTAAAACAGCGATTATGTTAGTGCCGGAGATCTCCTTAACGCCCCAAACGGTTCACCGTTTTAAAAGTCGTTTTGGCGATGAGGTGGCCGTCCTTCACAGCGGCTTGTCAGAAGGGGAAAAATACGATGAGTGGCGTAAGATTGAACGGAAAGCAGCCCGAGTCGTCGTCGGTGCTCGTTCGGCAATCTTTGCGCCCTTGGAAAATATCGGTTTAATTATTATTGATGAAGAACATGAGGGCAGCTATAAGCAAGACGACACACCTCGCTACCACGCTCGTGATTTAGCGATTTGGCGCAGCCAGTATCATCACTGCCCGGTTGTCTTAGGCAGTGCGACCCCTTCTTTAGAATCGCGAGCACGGGCTCAGAAAAAGGTCTATCAGTTGTTGAAATTGACCAAACGGGCCAATGAAGCGGCTCAATTACCGATGATTGATGTCATTGACATGCGTCGGGAAATGGCCAAGGGGCGGATGCAAACATTTTCGACGCCATTATTAGAGAAGATCACCGATCGCCTGCAAAAAGCAGAACAAGTGGTGTTAATGCTCAACCGTCGGGGGTATTCCTCCTTTATTATGTGCCGCGACTGCGGGTATGTTCTACCCTGTCCCAACTGCGATATTTCGCTGACGCTCCACATGGACAGTAAGACCATGAAATGCCATTATTGTGGCCATGAAGAAGGCATCCCCCACACCTGTCCGATCTGTGCCAGTCAGAAGATTCGCTACTATGGCACGGGCACACAAAAAGTGGAGGAAGAGCTACGGGACTTGTTTCCAGCAGCGCGGATTTTGCGAATGGATGTGGATACGACCCGTCGTAAAGGGGCTCATGAAAAACTGTTAAAAACTTTTGGTGACCGGGAAGCGGATATTTTATTAGGGACCCAGATGATTGCCAAAGGCTTGGATTTTCCTGATGTGACCTTAGTTGGGGTTCTCAATGCGGACACGGCTTTGAACCTGCCAGATTTTCGTTCCGCTGAAAAAACTTTTCAGTTGTTAACCCAAGTAAGTGGTCGTGCTGGCCGGGCGGAAAAAGCCGGGGAAGTGGTTATTCAGACTTTTAATCCTAATCATTATTCGATCCAGTATGCTAAAGAACAAGATTTTGAAGGGTTTTATCAGGCGGAGATGCAGGCTCGTCATCAAGGGAATTACCCGCCCTTTTTCTACACCGTTCAAATTGTCGCCAGCCATGAAGATGAGAATACGGCGGCTAAAAAGATGTATGAAATTGTCTTGCAATTAAAGCAAGTGCTATCACCTAACAGCATTATTTTAGGGCCAACGCCTAAAGCTGTCATGCGTGTGAACAACCGCTATTTTTATCAGTTGGTGTTGAAATACAAAAAAGAAGCGAACTTGCAAGTTGTGCTCAAGCAGATTTTAGATGAAACCCAAGTGGATGTCCGCAAGGGGCTAAAAATCTCAATCGATGTGGAGCCTTTGAATTTTATTTAAGATGGTGTCTGAAGAAAGAAGGGGAAAAATGCGTTATCCAGTGGTGATTTATCCGAATGAAATACTTGAAAAACCGGCTCAGGAAGTTACGGTTATTACCGATGAGATTGTCCAATTATTAGAGGATATGCGGGAGACGATGATCGCGCATGATGGCATCGGGTTAGCCGCGCCACAAATTGGCAAAAATTTACGCATGGCCGTGGTGGAAATTGATGAAGAGTCAGGCTTATTTGAGTTGATCAATCCTGAAATTATCGAAGCCAGTGGCAGTGATATTGATGTGGAGGGCTGTCTGAGCTTTCCGAACATCTACGGCACGGTTGAACGTGCCAAAGAGATCACCGTGCGCTATTTTGACCGTGAAGGTGACGAATACGAATTGATGGCGACGGAGTATTTTGCTCGAGCTATTCAACATGAGATTGAACATTTAGATGGTAAATTGTTTACCGACAAAATTATTGAACGAATTGCGCCTGAAGATTTAGACGCGTATACGGAGGCTCATCAAGATGACTAAATTAGTATTTATGGGGACACCGGCTTTTTCGGTGCCAATTTTAGACGGCTTAGTGGAAGCTGGTTACGAGGTCTTAGCTGTTGTGACCCAACCGGATCGACCCGTTGGACGCAAGCGTGTCTTAACGCCGCCACCGGTTAAGGTGGGGGCGCTGAAGCATGGGATCGAAGTTTTGCAACCAGAAAAGATTTCAGGGTCAGCGGAAATGGCTCGTGTGATTGAGTTGCAACCAGATGTGATCGTGACGGCGGCTTTTGGGCAGTTTTTGCCTGAAGCCTTATTAAAGGCGCCGACTCACGGGGCGATTAATGTTCATGCCTCACTGTTACCTAAGTACCGCGGAGGAGCGCCGGTTCACTATGCGATTATCAAAGGGGAACAGGAAACGGGCGTGACCATCATGGAGATGGTCAAGAAGATGGATGCAGGAGATATCATCCGCCAAGCGTCTTTGGAGATTACCGAAAAGGACGATGTGGGGACGATGTTTACGAAGCTCAGCCAGCTGGGGAAAGAGTTGCTACTGGCTACCTTACCGGATTACTTGGCCGGTAAGATTACCCCAGTTCCTCAAGATGAGAGTCAGGTGACGTATTCACCGAATATCAGTCGGGAAGAAGAGGCGGTTGATTGGCAGAAGACCGCCACAGAAATCAACAACCAAATTCGCGGCATGCGGCCATGGCCGGTGGCTTACACGATGTTTGGCGAAAACCGCTGGAAGTTGTTTGAGGCTGTTGTCAGCGAGGAAGAGACGACCGCTGAGCCCGGAACGATTATTAAGATCACGAAGCAGAATTTTGCTATCGCTTGTGGCAAGGGAACCGTCTTGGTCATCGAGCGTTTGCAACCAGCTGGCAAAGGGCAGTTGAGTGCTGCTGAATTTTTAAATGGTGTTGGACAAAATCTAGAGATTGGTCAAGTGGTGAATTAGAATGGGCAAAAAAGTGCCAGCAAGAATTAAACGTTCCACACGCTATGTGGCCATGGCTTTATTGACAAAGGTGGAAACCCAGCAAGCTTACTCCAATCTTTTGGTTAATCAGGCCATGATGGAAGCAGGTTTAAATGAAAAAGACGGCCGGTTATTGACGGAAATTGTCTATGGAACTATCAGTCGTAAACTGACCTTAGAATTTTATTTAGCGCCATTTATTGCCGGAGCTAAAAAAGTGGAGCCTTGGGTTCGTCAGTTGTTGCTATTATCGGTGTATCAGCTAGAGTATTTGGATCGAGTACCAGCCCATGCGATTGTGGACGAAGCTGTAGAAATTGCTAAAGCTCGCGGAAATGTTGGCACAGGCAAATTTGTCAATGGCGTATTGCGCTCCTTTCAACGACAAGGAGCTGCTAAATTTGAGACGATTAAAGATCCTGTCGAACGCTTGGGAACAGAAATAAGCATGCCTCGCTGGCTGACAGAGAAGCTGATCGACTTAGTCGGTTTGGCAGAAGCCCGTGAATTAGGTTTGTCTTTATTTGAGCCGAGCAAGGTCAGTGCGCGGGTTAACACCGCCTTGATTGAGCGCGAGGTGGCGATCGATAAGCTAGCCGAGGAAGGGATTGAAGTGGTCTTAAGTGAACTGTCTCCCTTTGGGATTGTCGGGGCGAAAGGCTTTTTGGCAGGCAGTACCTTATTTAAAGAAGGGCAGTTAACCATTCAAGACGAATCCTCCATGCTAGTTGCGCCAGCGATGCAAATTGAGCCCCAGCATCAGGTTTTGGATGCCTGTGCGGCTCCTGGTGGAAAAACCACCCACATGGCGACCTATGTTGATGAGGCTCAAGGTGGACGGGTGACAGCGTTAGACATTCACGCCCATAAAGTCAAGCTGATTGAAGAAAATGCCATGCGTTTACATGTGGCGGAACGGATTATCCCGCAAGTTTTGGACGCTCGCAAGGTGGGAGAGGAATTTCCCGATGACTTCTTTGATCGGATTTTAGCGGACGTTCCCTGTTCTGGTTTAGGACTCTTAAGGCGGAAACCAGACATTAAGTACAGCAAAAAAGCAGAAGATTTTATTAATTTACCACGAATTCAATTGGAAATTCTCGAAAGTCTTGCGACAAAGGTCAAACAATACGGTATAATAACTTATAGCACATGTACCATCGCCCGCGAAGAGAATCAAGATGTGATTGCCGCCTTTTTGGCAAAGCATGATAATTTTGAGTGCATCGAGGTAGTTGGTAGCGAAAAACTTCAAGTGTCGACGGAGAACATGGTGACGATCTATCCTCACCAGTATCAGACAGATGGGTTCTTTATCTGTTGTTTAAGACGACTAGCTTGATTTGAAAAGTAAAGAGGTGTAATCATGGAAATTGGATTTCGGACCGATGTCGGTCGTCGGCGTAAGAACAATCAAGACGCTGTAGGTGTTTTCCAAAATCAAGAAAAAGTAAAACTAGCAATCGTTGCAGACGGGATGGGAGGCCATCAAGCAGGTGACGTTGCCAGTCATTTAACTGTTTCCGATCTTGGAAAAGCCTGGGAGAATTCCAACTTAACCGAGCAAGAAGACGTCATTCAATGGTTGTTGAAACAAATTCAACAAGAAAATGAGGAAATCTTTGACAAAGGTCAACAAGACCCGAGTAAAGCAGGAATGGGAACGACGATTGTGGCAGTGGTAATTATTGACCAAACCGTCTTATTGGCCCACGTCGGTGATAGCCGCTTCTATCTTCTACGCAATGGCAAAATCAAACAAATCACAGAAGACCATTCATTGGTGAATGAGTTGGTTAAAAGTGGTGAAATTACGCCGGAGATGGCTATCCATCATCCTCGTAAGAACGTGTTAGTCCGCTCGATTGGCATACCGGGCACTGTTGAAGTTGATTTGACGGCCTTGGAAGTGACCTTAGGGGATAAATTGTTGTTGTGTTCGGATGGTCTGTCCAACATGGTGTCAGATCAGGAGATTATGCGGATCATTGATCAGGCGGCAAATTTGGATGAGGCCTTAGATAAGTTGATCGACGCTGCTAACCAAGCCGGTGGCACTGACAATATTACCGTCTTGTTAATCGATTATAATGAGAAAGGTGAGATTGCGAATGATTGATATCGGGAGTAAGATAAATGGCCGTTATAAAGTTATTGGCAACATTGGCAGTGGCGGGATGGCCAATGTCTTTCTTGCCCATGATCTGATTCTTGACCGTGATGTGGCAGTGAAAGTCTTGCGATTTGATTTCCAGGACGATAAATCGGCGATTCGTCGTTTTCAACGAGAGGCCTTAGCTGCTTCCGAATTGGTTCACCCGAACATCGTTGGCGTTTATGATGTTGGTGAAGAAGATGGCATGCAGTATTTAGTGATGGAGTATGTTAGAGGGACAGATTTAAAGAAGTACATCAAAAACAACTTCCCTTTACCATTTGAAAATGTGGTGATTATCATGCGCCAGATTTTATCGGGGATTTCCCTAGCTCATCAGCATCGCATTATTCACCGGGACTTAAAACCGCAAAATATCTTGATGGATGAAGACGGCAACGTAAAAATTGCTGACTTTGGAATTGCGATTGCCTTATCGGAGACGTCCTTGACGCAAACGAATACGTTGCTGGGATCTGTTCACTATTTATCACCTGAGCAAGCTCGTGGCAGCATGGCCACTCGTCAGTCGGATATTTACGCTTTAGGGATTATCTTATACGAATTACTAACAGGCTCCGTTCCTTTTGAAGGGGAGTCGGCCGTTTCGATTGCCTTAAAACATTTTCAAACAGAAGTTCCTTCCGTTCGCGAAGTCAATCCAGCAATTCCTCAGGCCTTGGAAAACGTGGTACTCCATGCAACGGCTAAGGAAGCGATGGATCGTTATGTCTCAGCAGATGAGATGGCTCAAGATATTGGCACCTCTTTGTCACCCGACCGTTATGGAGAACCGCGCTATGAGCCGAAGGCGATGATTGAAGAGACCAAAGTCTTAACTCCTTTGACTGACAGCGATATGCCAGAAGCCTTTAAAAATATGGATGAGCCGCCAGAAGTTGAAGATGAAGAGGTTGACGAGCCAGAGGAGCCTAAAAAAAAGAAGAGTCGCAAGAAGATTTGGATCATTGCCTTGGTGCTTTTGCTAGTAGTTGGCGGCGGTGCTATCGCTTTAGCCATGATCGGTGGCTCGAAAGAAGTCTTAGTGCCGGATGTTAGTGGCATGAGTCAGACTGAAGCAATTGAAGCGTTAGAAGCAAAAGACTTTAAGGTTAACCCTAAAGTTGAGGAAATTTCTAATGATAAAATAGAACAGGGGAAAGTGGTTAAAACTGATCCTGAAGCTTTGAGACCAGTTAAGCCAGGCATCGAAGTAACGCTTTACATCAGTTTAGGGTCTCGAAAAGTGGACATGCCTGATTTGGAAAACGAAACCTATAACGATGCGGTTAGAACCTTGGTTGATTTAGGTTTTAAAGAGAGTCAAATCACTAAAACAACCGTTAAAAGTGATGAGGTTGAAAGTGGTAAAGTAATCTCCCAAACGCCAAGAGCGGATAAGGAAGTTGACCCTACCAAAGATACGGTGGAGTTAACGGTCAGTGAAGGGCGTGGCAGCTTTGAATTGAGGGATATGGTAGGCCGCGATGAGTGGTCGACTAAAGACTATCTTTATGGTGTAGAGTTAAACTATACTGAGGTTAGGGTGAATTCTGATACCTTTGCCGAAGGAACGGTTATTAGTATGACGCCGCCAGGAGGGTCAACGGTGACCGCAGGGGATACAATCACGCTAACCATTTCACTAGGGCGATTACCCGAACCGTCTACAACAGAACCAAGTAGTACCAGTACGTCAACCAGTACAACGGAATCGTCGACGACACCAAGTTCAACTACGACACCGACTGAAACCCAAACAACAGAATCACCCCAAGGGTAATAAGAAAAGCTGAACGGGGCGTTCAGCCCTGAAAGAAAAATAGCAAAATATTTAAGTGATGCTACTACGCTACGCTTCGACCTTCAAATCTTAGTGCTTTAGCACTTAGAGCTTGTTGAGAACGAAGTGTCCGCTATCGCTAAATGCTAAAGCATTAAGCATAGAGGCCTTTGTCACTAAACTAATTTTGTCTTACTTCGACCTTCAAAGCTTAGTGCTTTAGCGCTTAGCATTTGATGAGAACGAAGTGTCCCTTGTCTCTAAGCGATAAATCGCTAAGAACAACGGCTTTTCCGAAGCCTTCAAATCTTAGTGCTTTACTTCGTTGTCCCTTGTTTCTACGCATTAAAATGCTAGAACAACGGCAGCACTTAGAATTTGTTGAGATCGAAGCGAAGCGTAGTGGTGCCTCGTGAAGCTGGATCCAAACTACGATATAGAGAAAGTTTTATACTTTCCTATAAAGTAAAAAAAGCAAATCCGATTGCGGATTTGCTTTTTTAATTGAGTTGAAGGACCATCAAGATACCATCGTAGTACTGTCCCTCAATTTTAAGGAATTGGGGGTAACGACCGATTTCCTTAAAGCCAGCTTTTTGATAAAGATGAATGGCCGCCTGGTTGTCCGCTTTGACTTCCAAATCAATGACGTCTAAGTGTTTTTCTTTGGCAACGTCAATTAAGCTGGTGAGCATTTTATAGCCGATGTGGCGGTTCCAATGGGAGCGACGGACAGAGAGGGCTAAACTCGTTCGATGGGCGGCTCTAGGACGGGGAGAACCGTTTAAGGTCGAGACGCTGATCACTTGCTGACCATCCAAGGCGAGAAGCATCGTTGAGTTAATCCCAGTTGTCAATTGCTGGATGATGGCGGCTTCTTCTGCAATCGAAGTGGCTGAAAAGGCGCCTTCTGTGAATAACAGCTGATCACTTTCACCGCCCACCTTGTTCAAGTAGTCAAGGACAGCGGGGGCATCTGCAGGGGTTGCTTTGCGAATAATAATGTCTGACATGGAATAACCTCCTTAGCTTGTTTTTCTTAGTATATCGAAGGATGAAAAAGGAAACAAGTAAAGTTTCTGACAAAGTTAGGGGAAATCTCTTGAATTATCGCCGAACATTCAGTAGAGTGAAACCATAGAGTAAAAATGGAGGTGCCATGTGACACAAGGCCAAATTAGAAAAGCACTAAGTGGGTTTTATTATGTTTATGCAGATGGACAAACGTATCAAACGCGTGCTCGAGGAAATTTTCGTAACCGAAATATTACACCTTTGGTTGGTGATCATGTGATTTTTGAAAGTACAAATACAACAGACGGTTATCTATTGGAAGTGTTGCCTCGGGAAAATCAATTGGTTCGTCCAGCAGTGGCCAATGTCGATCAAGGCGTCGTTGTGATGAGCAGTATTTCACCGAACTATTCAGCCAACTTGTTGGATCGTTTTTTAGTGACATTGGAGTATGAGCGCATTCACCCGATTATTTACTTAACAAAAATTGATTTATTGGATGAAGTAGGCTATGCAGAAATGAAACAGGTTAAGCGTGATTATGAAGCGATTGGCTATCCGGTGATTTTACCTGAACGAGACAGCAATCGGGAGAGTTTACGAGAAATCGAACGCTATTTCCCAGAGCAGTTGACGGTCTTTATGGGACAGACGGGTGCTGGTAAATCAACCTTACTAAATCACATCTCACCAGAGTTGGCGTTAAAAACGGGTGAAATTTCTAAATCTCTGGGGCGTGGCCGTCATACGACTCGTCATGTGGAATTGATTCCGCTGGCCGATGGTTTAGTTGGTGATACGCCTGGTTTCAGTGCCATCGACTTTTTAGAAATGTCGGCCGAAGAATTAACAGGCCAAATGCCAGAAATCGCCAGAGCGGCAACCGGTTGCAAATTCCGTGAATGCAAACATCGGCAAGAGCCACAGTGTGAAGTTAAAGCTCAGGTGGAAAGTGGTGAAATCTTAGCCAGTCGTTATAAACACTATTTGCAATTTTTGGAAGAAATTGATAATCGTAAACCGATGTATGGTAAAAATAAAAAATAACAAAAGGTAGGGAAAATAATGAAGATTGCACCATCGATTTTAAGCGCAGATTTTGCTAATTTAGAACGAGACATTGTGTTAGTTGAGAAAGCCGGAGCGGACTACATTCACGTAGATGTGATGGACGGCCAGTTCGTCCCTAATATTACCTTAGGACCTAATGTGGTGTCAGCCATTCGGCCGGTCACTAAATTGCCTTTAGATGTCCATTTGATGATTATGAATCCCGAACGCTATGTGGAAGATTTTGCCAAAGCGGGAGCGGATTTTATCGTGGTTCATCAGGAAAGCACCTTGCACTTACACAGAGTGTTACAAATGATTCGCAATGCCGGTGTTAAAGCGGGCGTTGTGATTAACCCTGCCACGCCGGTGTCCGCCATCAAGCAAGTGCTAAAAATGGTTGATTTGGTGTTAGTCATGACTGTTAACCCTGGTTTTGGTGGGCAAGCCTTTATTCCAGAGTGTTTAGCAAAAATTGAAGAGCTGGCCAACTTGCGAAACGAGCTCGGGTTAACCTATGAAATCGAAGTTGATGGTGGCGTAGTACCTGAGACGGCTAAACTGTGTGCTCAGGCAGGAGCAGATGTGTTTGTGGCAGGATCATATGTCTATAACTCAGACGCGCCTAAAGAGCGAATACAAGCCTTGAGAGATGCGATCGAATAATGACTGAACGTGTGGTGATTGTTGCAGGAGGTTCTCCGGACTTGTGGCCTGAGGTGGAAGGTTACCGCAAAGGGACGACGGTTTGGATTGGCATTGATCGTGGCGCCTATTATTTGCTTGAAAGAGGCATTTTACCAACCATGGCTGTCGGTGATTTTGATTCCTTGTCTGCCAGCCAGTTGGAAGCTGTCGAAGCAGTGGTTGCGGACATTCATTATGCGCTCCCAGAAAAGGATGACACGGATACCCAGTTAGGTTTAGCCTTAGCTTTAAAGCATTACCCTGAGGCCGAGATTATGTTGATTGGTGCAACAGGGGGACGGCTGGATCATTTTTTATCCAATCTGTGGCTACCGTTCGAACCACGTTTTCAAAGACACCTGAGGCGAATCAAGCTAGTGGACCAGCAAAATACCATCAGTTATTATCTGCCAGGAGAGTATCAAATTGAAAAAGAGCCTGATAAAACCTATCTAGCGTATGTTTGCTTGACGGCTGTTGCTAAGCTGACTCTTTATGATGCCAAATATCAATTGACTGAACATAACAGCGAGGTGCCCATGAGTTTTGCCAGTAACGAATTCATCGGCGATACAAGTCGTTTTTCTTTTGAGAGCGGCCTTATGGCGGTGATTCAAAGCAAGGATTTGACTTAAAAGCTTAATTGAAAACACAAAAAAACGGTCGGCAGATTTCTCTGGCGACCGTTTGGTTATATGTGATTATACGCGTTCAACTTTACCTGATTTCAAAGCACGAGTTGAAACCCAAACTTTCTTTGGTTTACCGTCTACTAAAATGCGAACTTTTTGTAGATTAGCTTTCCAAGTACGTTTTGATGCATTCATCGCGTGAGAGCGTGTATTACCACTTCTAGATTTACGTCCAGTAATATAACATTCTTTTGCCATGTTTCTTCCTCCTTTGCTTTGATATTGGAGCCCTTAAGTTCTTTGCTCATACTAGAATAATTTAACATAAATAGGAAGTGAATGCAAGCGAAAAATGATGATAGTTACAGAAAAAACTTATGAAAAGTAATGAAAACATGAAGAGAAAACGAGGTTTTACTGAGAAAAGAGTAGTTTTACTTTTAAATAGGTACTTCCTGTGATAAAATAATGAGAGAAAATGGACAATTGTGTTCAGAGTAGTGTTCACTCTCGTGAAAAAATAAAACGAGTTTGGATAGCTAAGTGCAAGACCTAAAGGAGGCTTAATCTAATGGCGGTAAAAATTAAAACACAAGCTGGTACAATTGAAATCAGCAACGACGTGATTGCAACCGTAGTAGGCGGAGCAGCAACCGATATTTACGGCATCGTTGGCATGGCAAGTAAAAACCAAATCAAAGATAACTTAAATGAAATACTTCGTAAAGAAAATTATTCTCGTGGTGTGGTTGTACGCCAAGAAGAGAACGGTGTGGCGATTGATGTTTACACAATCGTTAGCTACGGAACAAAGATTTCAGAAGTCAGCCGCAATGTTCAAGAAAAAGTGAAGTATAACCTTGAAACAATGCTAGGCGTGTCAGCAAATTCTGTTAACGTATTTGTTCAAGATGTTCGTGTACTGCCGGACTAGAGGTCTGCAGTTTATTCTTAAGGAGGATAATTAAGTGAAAGTAACAGCAATTAACAGCGGACAGTTCCAGGCAATGGTTCAAGCCGGAGCAGAACGTTTGGATAAAAATGCCGAATACGTCAACTCATTGAACGTATTCCCAGTTCCAGATGGGGACACCGGAACGAATATGAACTTATCAATGACCAGCGGGGCAAAAGCTGTCACGACGAACGTCTCAGAAAAAGTTGGCGAATTGGCTCAAGCTTTGTCAAAAGGTCTTTTAATGGGCGCCCGTGGTAACTCAGGCGTTATTTTATCGCAACTATTCCGTGGCTTTTCTAAGAAAATTCCCGATGTGGTTGAATTAAATGCTCAGGATTTAGCGGCGGCCTTTACACATGGTGTGGAAACAGCTTATAAAGCCGTTATGAAACCTGTTGAGGGGACAATCTTAACCGTTTCTCGTGAAGCTGCTCGTGCAGGTGAAAAGAAGGCAAAGGAAACTGATGACTGTGTTGCCGTTATGGAAGCTGTCGTAAAAGGAGCAAAACGGTCATTAGATCGTACACCGGATTTATTGCCAGTTCTTAAAGAAGTTGGCGTTGTTGACAGTGGTGGACAAGGCTTATTGTTTATCTATGAAGGCTTTTTGGAAGTTTTATCAGGTAAAATCGTTGAAAATCCCGTTTATCAACCAAATGCAGCGCAGATGACAGAAATGGTAAATGCCGAGCATCACCGCAGTGTGGCAGGCCATGTGGCAACTGAAGACATTAAATTTGGTTACTGTACAGAAATTATGGTTCACATCGGTGACGGCGAAACAGTTGATAGTGAATTTGATTATGACACTTTCCGCAATTATTTAAATGAACTAGGGGATTCCCTATTAGTTGTTGCCGACGATGAGATCATTAAAGTTCACGTTCACACGGAACATCCTGGTGAAGTGATGAATTATGGTCAAAAATTTGGTTCATTAGTGAAGATCAAAGTTGATAATATGCGCTTGCAGCACGATACTTTATTGGAAAATGAAAAACCGGAAGTAACAAAAGTCAAACAACCACCTGTGCCATTTGGTGTGATTGCCATTGCGGCAGGTGAAGGTGTTCAAGAGTTATTCCGCAGTTTAGGTGCTAACTATATCATCAGTGGGGGGCAAACCATGAACCCAAGTACTGAAGATATTTTAAAAGCGATCGATGAAGTGAATGCTGAAAATGTGATTATTTTACCGAACAATAAAAATATCTTTATGGCAGCCGATCAAGCAGCAGAGGTTAGCGAACTGCCAGTCGTTGTTGTACCAGCTAAAACTATTTCGCAAGGAATGACAGCCATGCTAGGCTTTAACGATCAACAATCATTGGCTGATAATCAAGCGGCCATGACAGCGATGCTGGCTGAAGTCAAAAGCGGCCAAGTGACAACTGCAGTTCGCGATACGACGATCGACGGTGTTGAAATTACCAAAGATGATTATATTGGCATGGTTGAAGGCAAGATCGTTGTCTCAGAAAAAGCTCGATATGACGCATCAATTGTGACGATCGCTAAAATGTTAGACGAAGACAGTGAAATCGTGACGATCATTGTCGGTGAAGATGGTAAATTAGCGGAAGCGAAAAAAATCGAAGAAGCGATCTTAACCATTGATGATGGACTTGAAGTTGAAATTCACGAAGGCGGTCAGCCTGTGTATCCGTACTTATTCTCAGTTGAATAATAAAAAATGAAAAAGCCAAACGTTTCTGTTTGGCTTTTTGCCTACAAGGTGGGGAACGTACATTTGGTGATTTAACCTGTGGTTCTAAGACCTCAGGTCAAGTAGGCCAAAAAATACCAGTGAAAGGAGGGGCATTTTGAAAAAGATCACAGATCCAATTGTTACATTACCAGGAGTGGGGCCGAAACGAGCCGAGAATTTGCTTGAACTGGGCTTGGCGACTGTTGAGGATTTATTAGCGTATTACCCCTTTCGTTATGATGATATTCAAGAAAAAAAGATTGCCGAGATTGCCGATCAAGAGAAAGTCGTCTTAAAAGGCTTAGTGGTAGCCGAAGGCGTTGTGTCTCATTATGGCTATCGCAAAAATCGGTTGAGTTTTCGGTTGATGCACGATCATGCCGTGATCAATGTCACCTTTTTTAATCAGGCCTATTTAAAAGATAAAATTGTTTTAGCGGAAGAGATTGCCGTTTATGGTAAATGGGATGCCAAGCGTAAGGCTTTAACTGGCATGAAAATTCTTGGCAGTCGGGATGAGAGTGGCGCAGATTTTGCCCCGATTTATCATGTGAATAAAAAGATTCGCCAGGCGACTTTGGTCAACTTGATTAAGAGTGGTTTTGCTGAATACGGCGATTTGATTGAAGAATGGCTTCCGGCGGCACTGGTGACGAAATACCGCTTAATGCCGCGCCAAGAAGCGATGAGAGCCATGCATTTTCCTGAGAAAGCTGAGGACAGCTTATCAGCTCGGCGACGGATTATCTTTGAAGAATTTTTCGAATTTCAAATGCAGATGCAACAGCTCCGTTATCAGGAAAAAGAAATTAGTCAAGGGTTGGAAATCTTATATGATGTGGAAAAATTAAAAGAATTTACTCAAGGCTTGCCTTTTGAATTGACAGCTGCTCAAAAGCGAGTCACCAACGAAATTTGTCGGGACTTGCGAAGTGCTACTCATATGCACCGCCTTTTACAAGGAGATGTGGGAAGTGGGAAGACCGTCGTAGCAGCAATCGTGCTCTATGCCGCCGTCACAGCTGGTTTTCAAGGCGCTTTAATGGTGCCGACAGAAATTCTGGCAGAGCAACATCTTGAAAGCCTAGTTGACCTTCTGGAGCCCTTTAATGTGATCGTCGCCTTATTGACGGGGTCGACTAAAACAAAAGAGCGACGAGAAATTTTGGAACAGCTGGCTGATGGTCGTTTGGACGTGGTGATCGGCACACACGCTCTCATTCAAAAGGACGTGGAATTTAAGCGCTTGGGCTTAGTGATCACCGATGAACAACATCGCTTTGGTGTCAATCAACGGAAAATCTTGCGCGAAAAAGGGGCCAATCCGGATGTCTTATTTATGACGGCCACCCCGATTCCGCGAACTTTGGCGATTACCGCCTACGGTGAAATGGATGTTTCGATTATCGATGAATTACCCAAGGGACGGATCCCCATCGAAACTCGCTGGGTAAGGCCACCTCAGCTTGAGACCGTGTTGACTTGGATGGAAAAAGAATTAAAAGCCGGTCGTCAAGCTTATGTTATTTGCCCGTTGATTGAGGAGTCTGAATCACTTGACGTTAAAAATGCCACAGAAATATATGAAACCTTACAAGCTTTTTATCCCCATCATCAAGTAGGACTCCTTCACGGCAAGATGAAGCCCCAGGAAAAAGAGGAGATAATGACGACCTTTAAAGAGAACAAAATGCAAATTTTGGTCTCGACCACCGTGATTGAGGTCGGCGTTAATGTGCCTAATGCCACGACGATGTTGATCATGGATGCCGATCGTTTTGGTTTAGCGACACTGCATCAGCTTCGGGGACGAGTGGGCCGTGGCAGTCAGGCTTCCTATTGTGTGCTAGTCGCTAATCCTAAAAATGAAATGGGTAGTGAGCGCATGAAAATTATGACCGAGACGACCGATGGCTTTGTTCTCAGTCAAAAGGATTTGGAAATGCGCGGGCCTGGTGAGTTTTTTGGTTCGCGGCAATCGGGAATTCCTCAGTTTGCTGTTGGCGATATTGTGGCGGATTTTGCCACCTTAGAAGCCGCAAGACAAGAAGCCGTCGCGATTTGGGGAATTGAGAAGTGGTGGCAAGAGCCAGACTATCTTTCTCTAAAAAATCGGCTATTTGATGAAACACAGGCGAAAAACTTTTTTGATTAACAATGAAATAGATAAATGCTGCAGTAATTTAAAGGGCATTTATCTATTTTTATTCAAAATATCGGAAAAAAAGTTTGACAAACTCTTTCAAATTCTGTATATTAAACATTAAGAATTATTTGAATTGTCTGAATATTTCGCAAATAAGAAAAACAGTTGGAGGTAAGGACATGATGAATACAACTAAATCGAATTACTTTACAACTTTATTATTACTGTAGGGGCTCAGAACACTGAAAAAATTCAGTCGTTAGGGGTCCTATTCTGCATTGCATGACTTGGGACTGAGGTAAGCATCCCAAGAAATGGGATGTTTTTTTATTACTAAAAATCACAGACAATCAATGAAGGATGAAAAGGAGAAGGCATGATGAAAATTCAATTTTTTGACACAACATTAAGAGACGGTGAACAAACACCAGGCGTTAACTTTAATACAAAAGAAAAGGTGCGAATTGCACAGCAACTGGAAAACTGGGGCATTGACGCGATTGAAGCGGGATTTCCTAATTCTTCCATTGGCGACTTTGAAGCGGTCCAAGCGATTGCTAAAGCCTTGAAAAAGACCACGGTAGTAGGGCTGGCTCGCTGTTATAAACCGGATATCGATCGGGCTTATGAAGCACTATCAGTAGCGAAATTTCCACAGCTCCACCTCTTCTTAGCTACCAGTGACATTCATATGGAATTTAAATTGAAAAAGACACCTGAGGAAGTCTTGGCAGCCATTAAAGAACATGTGACCTATGCTAAAACTAAGTTTGAGGTGGTGCAATTCTCACCAGAAGATGCCACACGCACGCGGCGTGAGTTTCTCTTAGCCGCTGTTCAAACAGCTGTTGATGCTGGTGCAACTATTATTAATGTTCCCGATACGGTCGGCTACTCAAACCCGACGGAATACGGGGCGATCTTTAAATATTTGATCGACAATTGCCAAAACATCGAAAATGTTATTTTTTCTCCTCACTGCCACGATGATCTGGGGATGGCCACAGCGAATTCCTTAGCAGCGATTGAAAACGGTGCTCGTCGTGTTGAAGGGACGATTAATGGTATTGGTGAGCGGGCGGGGAATACAGCTTTAGAAGAAGTGGCCCTAGCGCTTCATGTCCGTAAAGATTTTTATCAGCATGAGACCAATATTGTCTTGGCGGAAACCAAACGAACCAGTGATTTGGTCAGCCAATTGTCAGGTGTCTCGGTGCCGCGTAATAAAGCGATTATTGGGGCCAATGCTTACGCTCATGAATCAGGAATCCATCAAGATGGTGTCTTGAAAAACCCTGATACCTATGAAATTATTACCCCGTCACTAGTTGGTGTGGCGACGAATTCCTTGCCGCTTGGTAAATTGTCCGGCCGTCATGCCTTTACTAGTCGGATGGAAGAATTAGGTTACCAGTTGTCAGATGAAGAAATGAATCTGGCCTTTAAGAAATTTAAAGCTTTGGCGGATAAGAAAAAGCAAGTGACGGAAAATGATCTGCACGCCTTGATTGCTGGGCAATCAAGTGAAGGGGAAGAAGCTTACCGCCTACACGGTTTGCAGTTGCAATACGTCTCAGATGGTAAACAAGGTGCAATCGTGTCAATTGAAACAGCTGAAGGAATCTTCAGTGATTCGGCCATTGGCTCAGGAAGTGTTCAAGCGATTTATAACACGATTGATCGCTTGATGGAGCAGTCGCCTAAATTGAATCATTTTAGTATTAAATCTGTGACCGAAGGGGAAGACGCTCAAGCTGAGGTTCATGTAACAGTTGAAAATGATGGCCGGATTTACAATGGCGTCGGCATTGACTTTGATGTCTTACAGGCGTCGGCCAAGGCGTATATTCAAGCAAGTAATTACATTAAGGAAAAAGGACAGTGAGTATGAAAAAAATAGTTTGTTTACCTGGTGATGGTATTGGCCAAGAAATTATGAATAGTGCGTTACAAGTGATGACAGTGATTGCTGACAAGTATCAACTTGATTTAGTGACAGAGGAACATGATTTTGGTGGCGCAGCGATTGACAACCATGGACATCCACTACCAGAAGCTACTTTAGCAGCTTGTCAGGCAGCTGATGGGATTTTATTAGGGGCAATTGGTGGCCCTCAGTGGGAAGAAGCTGAGGTTAGACCGGAGCAAGGTCTTCTGGCTTTACGCAAAGCTTTAAATCTCTATGCCAATATCCGTCCGGTGACCGTACCAACTGCCACGGCTCACCTCTCACCTTTAAAACCAGAAATTGTCACAGGGGCCGATTTTGTTGTCGTTCGTGAATTGACAGGTGGGATTTATTTCGGTGAACCGCGGGAACTGAATCAGGAAGATGCCTTAGATACTTGCACGTATACAGCAGCAGAAATTCGGCGGATTTTGCGCAAAGGCTTTGAAATTGCTCAAGGGCGTCGCAAACTGGTGACGTCAGTTGATAAAGCCAATGTTCTGGCAACGAGTAAATTGTGGCGCAAGATCGCTGAGGAAGTCGCCAGTGAGTTTCCTGATGTGACGTTGGAACATCATTTAGTTGATTCCGTCGCGATGAAGCTGATTCAAGAGCCGACACATTTTGATGTGATCATAACTGAAAACTTGTTTGGTGATATTCTAAGCGATGAAGCGTCTGTCATTCCTGGTACACTTGGAATTTTACCAAGTGCCAGTCATGGCGTTGGTGGTTTATCCTTATATGAACCGATTCATGGATCAGCACCAGATATTGCCGGTCAAAATATTGCCAATCCAGTTTCGATGATTTTATCCATGGCCATGATGCTGCGGGAATCATTTGGTTGGGAAGCGCCTGCCAGTGAAGTTGAAGAAACCTGTTATGCCGTGATGGCTGAGGGTGTTTTAACCGGCGATTTAGGCGGGACAACCTCCACAAGCGAGTTTGTCGAAGCCGTGATTAAAAAAATTCAAGCTGCCTAGCAGTATAAAAAGTGAAAAGAGGCGTACCGATGGGAAAAACATTATTTGATAAAGTCTGGGAGCGACATGTGGTCAGCGGTGAACTCGGTGAACCGCAATTGATCTATGTTGACTTGCATTTGATTCATGAAGTCACCTCACCCCAAGCCTTTGAGGGCTTAAGGGTGGAAGGGCGGAAACTAAGACGCCCCGATAAGACCTTTGCCACAATGGATCACAATATTCCAACACAGGATATTTTTAATATTACTGATCTAGTATCTAAAAACCAAATCGACGCTCTTCGTCGCAACTGTCAAGAGTTTGGTGTCGAGCTTTGTGACAACGGCAGTGAACGTCAAGGGATTGTCCATATGGTAGGCCCAGAAACTGGTCTAACCCAACCTGGGAAGATCATCGTCTGTGGTGACTCTCATACAGCCACCCATGGCGCGTTTGGAGCCATCGCTTTTGGGATTGGTACCAGTGAAGTTGAACACGTCTTTGCGACTCAGAGTATTTGGCAGCAAAAGCCTAAAAATATGGGCATTAAAATTACCGGTCAGCTAGCAAAAGGGGTTTATGCCAAAGACATTATCTTAAACTTGATAGCCACATATGGTGTGGACTTCGGCGTCGGCTATGGCGTCCAATTTTTCGGTGATACCATTGAAAACCTAACGATGGAAGAGCGGATGAGTATTTGTAATATGTCAATCGAAGGCGGAGCGAAGATGGGGATGATGGCGCCAGATGAGACAACCTTTGAATATGTGCGAGGTCGTCAGTATGCGCCACAAGACATTGAAGCCGCCATTGCAGATTGGCGGACACTATACACAGATGAAGACGCTGAATTTGACCGGTTAATTGAATTGGATGCCAGTCAACTGGTGCCACAAATTACTTGGGGGACTAACCCCGAGATGGGTGTGCCAATTACCTCAGCCTTTCCAGAAGTTAAGGACATTAACGACGAGCGAGCTTATGCTTATATGGACTTAAAACCAGGACAAAAAGCGTCAGATATTCCCTTGGGCTACGTCTTTATCGGTTCCTGTACCAATGGTCGCCTATCAGATTTGGAAGAAGCAGCTAGTATTGTTAAAGGTAAAAAAATTAAAGCCGGCATCACGGGCTTGGTTGTCCCAGGTTCACGACCTGTTCGTCAAGCTGCTGAAAAAATGGGCTTAGATAAAATCTTCATTGAAGCCGGTTTTGAATGGCGGGAGCCAGGGTGCTCCATGTGTTTAGGAATGAACCCAGACCAAGTGCCAGACGGCGTTCACTGTGCGTCAACCTCCAATCGGAATTTTGAAGGCAGACAAGGAAAAGGTGCTCGAACACATCTATGTAGCCCAGCTATGGCTGCGGCAGCCGCAATTGTGGGCACATTTACAGATATAAGAGAGGGTGAGTGGTTAAATGGAAGCAATTAAGATACATCAAGGTCAGACAGTCCCGCTGATGAATGACAATATAGATACAGACCAGATTATTCCTAAATCCTTTCTAAAGCGAATTGAGAAAACCGGATTTGGTAAACATCTTTTTGACGAATGGCGTTTTCTGGCAGATGGCTCAGATAATCCAGCGTTTATCCTGAACCAAGCAGATCGTCAAAAGGCGACGATCTTAGTAACGGGTGATAATTTCGGTTGTGGTTCCTCACGGGAACATGCAGCCTGGGCGATTATGGACTATCGTTTTAGAGTGGTCATCGCTGGCAGTTACAGTGACATCTTTTACATGAACGCCATCAAAAATGGTCTCTTACCCATTGTGTTACCCGCTGAGGCTCGCGAAAAACTGGCAGCCATTGCAGCATCAGAAGACATCATCATCGACTTGCCCGCACAAGAAGTTCAAGCCAGTGTTGGCACTTATCATTTTGAGATTGATCCTATGTGGAAAAACAAACTAATTAACGGGTTAGACGACATTGCCGTAACCTTAGCTGATGAACCGCGCATAACTGCATATGAAGCCACAATCCCCAGCTACTGGTCATAACGCAAGATGAGAACAAGATGATAAAGAAATCTGAAAACAGAATGAACCATAGCTTAAAGAGCCGTGGAAAGGGACAGAGACAGACCCAGTGATTAAGCAGACCGACTAGCCTAACCCATTATTTTATTAAATTGTCAGATAATTTCAATTTTTGATTGACTTTTAGTTTCATGAAGTATATATTAGAACATAACACTAAAAGTTAATCAAATTCTAATGATGGTAGAAAAAGCAAATCATCAGCAGATAAAGAGGAGAACTATCTCATGAATAAATCAGGCAAGCAACTAGTCATTATTTTATTAATCAACTGGGCTTAGAACAACCGCAAAAATTTTGCAGTCGTTTTAGTCCTGTTTGCATTAGTGAAATGGGACGCTTGCCAAACACCCCATTTTGTTAATCAAAGCAAGATGGGGTGTTTTTGCTGTGAAACACTATGAATAAGGACCGAAGGGACGAAGTGAATAGATGTTGAGCAGAGCCCTGATACCCAGCACTTAAATGGCAAGCCAAAACAATGATTAACAACTAACACAAAAAAGGGGAGAAATCAATTATGCGCAGAGCCTTAATTCCTAGAGCTTCAGCACTTAGAAATTTAGGACATGGTCACATTAATCAACCCGATGATGGCAAGCCAAAACAATGATTAACAACAAACACAAAAAAAGGGGAGAAATCAATATGCGTAGTGATACAATCAAAAAAGGTATTGAAGCAGCACCAGCCAGAAGTTTATTATATGCCACAGGTCAGGTAAAGAATGCGAAAGACATGAACAAACCGTTTATCGCAATCTGTAACTCTTATATTGATATTGTCCCAGGTCATGTCCATTTACGTGAGCTAGCTGATGTGGCAAAAGAGGCGATTCGTGAAGCTGGGGGAATTCCCTTTGAGTTTAATACAATTGGTGTTGATGATGGGATTGCCATGGGACATATCGGCATGCGTTATTCGCTCCCAAGTCGTGAGGTCATTGCGGATGCAGCTGAAACGGTGATTAACGCTCATTGGTTCGACGGTGTTTTCTATATTCCCAACTGTGACAAAATCACGCCAGGGATGTTATTAGCGGCCATGCGGACGAACGTGCCAGGGATTTTCTGTTCAGGGGGCCCGATGAAAGCGGGGATTGACCCACATGGTCGAGCTGCCACGTTGTCTGATATGTTTGAAGCGGTCGGGACTTATAAACAAGGCAAAATGACCAAAGAAGACTTTTTATTTATGGAACAAAATGCCTGTCCAACTTGTGGTTCTTGTGCTGGGATGTTTACAGCCAATTCAATGAACTGTTTGATGGAAGTGATGGGGTTGGCTTTGCCAGGAAATGGGACCATTTTAGCGGTATCGGAAGAACGTCGTGAGTTGGTTCGTAAATCTGCATTCCACTTGATGGATCTCGTTAAAAAAGACATTAAACCAAGAGATATCGTGACAAAAGAAGCCATTGATGATGCCTTTGCCTTAGATATGGCCATGGGTGGTTCAACTAACACGGTACTGCATACTTTAGCGATTGCTCATGAAGCGGAAATTGATTACGATTTGGCACGAGTCAATGAAATTGCCAAGCGTGTGCCTTATTTATCTAAAATTGCGCCATCTTCTTCATACTCGATGCACGATGTTCATGAGGCCGGCGGTGTGCCAGCTATTATGAAAGAGCTGGTGGATTTAGGCGATGCGATTCATCCCGATCGGATTACGGTCACTGGTAAAACCATTCGTGAAAATGTCCAAGCTGCTGTGATTAAAAATACGGAAGTCATTCATCCAAAGGAAAATCCATACAGCCCAGTTGGTGGTTTGTCAATTCTTTACGGCAATATCGCACCAGACGGA
The DNA here is from genome assembly GCF_017829975.1 of Vagococcus allomyrinae. GTDB lineage: Bacteria > Bacillota > Bacilli > Lactobacillales > Vagococcaceae > Vagococcus_D > Vagococcus_D allomyrinae. Next base: position 95,024 of record NZ_JAEEGA010000016.1, read on the forward strand.
GCCGTGATTAAAGTGGGTGGCGTTGACCCATCGATCAAAGTTTTCCGCGGAAAAGCGATTTGTTTTAGTACCCATGATGAAGCCGTTGAAGCGATTGACGATCACCGGGTAACCAAAGGCCATGTGGTGGTTATTCGCTATGAAGGACCAAAAGGTGGACCGGGAATGCCGGAAATGCTGGAACCAACGTCGAATATTGTCGGCCGTGGTTTAGGGAAAGAAGTGGCGCTGATCACTGATGGTCGTTTCTCAGGAGCTACTCGAGGCATTGCCATTGGGCATATTTCGCCAGAAGCCGCAGCTGGTGGGCCAATCGGTTTAATCAACGATGGCGACATCATTGAAATAGATTTAACCAACCGCACATTAAATGTTGAGGTTTCAGACGAAGTTTTGGAAGAGCGGAAAAAATCTGTGCCTAAATTTAAAGCAAAAGTGAAAAAAGGCTATCTTGCTAGATACACTGCCTTAGTAACATCAGCTAATACTGGAGCTGTGTTAAAGATTCCTGAGGATTTACTGGATTAAACAAAAAAGCGATAGAACGCAAGCAACCTAAACTATTAAAAGAGGTGAAATCATGGGAGAAAAAGAATGTCAGCTTAAAAGTGGCTCGGAGTTGTTAGTCGAGTCGTTACAGAAGCAGGAAGTTGAATTGATTTTTGGCTACCCAGGTGGAGCAGTTCTCCCTTTGTATGACACATTGTATAAAGGCGAGATTCGCCACATTCTGGTGCGGCATGAACAAGGAGCGGTTCATGCTGCGGAAGGCTATGCTAAAGCAACCGGCAAACCAGGTGTGGTCGTCGTTACGAGTGGACCAGGGGCTACCAACGTTATTACGGGAATTGCCGATGCCATGAGTGATTCAATTCCACTAGTGGTCTTTACTGGACAGGTGGGCATGCCAGGGATTGGGAAGGATGCCTTTCAAGAGGCGGACGTCTTGGGAATTACCATGCCGATTACCAAATATAATTATCAAGTTCGGGACGTCAAAGATATTCCCCGGGTGATTAATGAAGCTTTTCATATTGCTAATACTGGGCGTAAAGGGCCAGTGGTGATTGACTTGCCTAAGGATATCGCGGCCATGGGAACTGAGTCAACTTATGATGATGCTGTTTGTCTGCCAAGTTATCAACCAACGGTCTATCCGAATACCTTACAAGTAACCAAGATGCTGAAAGCTTTGGAAAAAGCTAAAAAGCCGATTGTCTTAATTGGTGCCGGGGTGGTTCATAGTGAAGCTCACGCTGAAGTGTTAACCTTTATTGAAAGATATCAATTGCCGACATTGAGTACTTTACTGGGCCTTGGCGCTGTTCCAACTGAGCATCCCCTGTTTCTAGGAATGGGCGGGATGCACGGCTCATTTGCTGCTAATATGGCGATTACGGATTGCGATTTGCTGATTAATATGGGCTCTCGCTTTGATGATCGCTTAGCTAGTCTGCCAAGTGAGTTTGCCCCAAATGCGACCATTGTCCATATTGACGTTGACCCTGCTGAAATTGGCAAAGTCATTGAGACTCAAGTGCCGATTGTCGGGGATATTAAAGAAGTCTTAAAAGACGCCTTATCTCAATCGATTAGCCAACCGGAAAATGAGGAGTGGTTAAAACAAAACATGTCCCATAAAAAACGCCATCCTTTCCGCTACGATCGTGATAATCGGGAAGAAATTAAACCGCAACGAGTCATTGAAATCATCGGTGAGTTAACCGATGGTGAGGCGATTGTGGTGACAGACGTGGGACAACATCAGATGTGGGCTGCTCAATATTACCCCTATAAGAATGTCCATCAGCTGGTTACCAGTGGTGGTCTAGGGACGATGGGCTATGGCATCCCAGCCGCCATTGGCGCCAAATTAGGTTGTCCTGACAGAGAGGTCGTTCTCTTCGTCGGCGATGGTGGTTTCCAGATGAGCAATCAGGAATTGGGGATTTTAAATGATTATGGCATTGATTTAAAAGTGGTCATTCTTAATAACCATTCACTGGGAATGGTTCGCCAGTGGCAAGAAAGTTTTTATGAGGGCCGCCGCTCTGAGTCAGTCTTTATGAGTCAACCTGATTTTGTTAAAATGGCTGAAGCTTATCACATTAAAGGGATTAAGTTAACCAATCCCGACACCTTGGCTGAGGATCTACGAGCATTGTTCGCAGTGCCAGGCCCAGCTTTGATCGATATTGATATTTCCGCAACAGAACATGTCTTACCAATGGTACCAACAGGCAAAGCCAATTATCAAATGTTAGGGGTGGAGTAGATGAAACGCTTAATTATTGCCTTAGTGAACAACAACTCTGGAATTTTAAACCGCATCAGTGGCGTTTTAACTCGTCGCCAATTTAACATTGACAGTATTTCGGTGGGCCCGACTGAGGATAAAAAAATCTCTCGTATTTCGATCGTGGTACAAGTTGATTCCAATGAAGAGATTGAGCAGATTATCAAGCAATTAAATAAACAAATCGATGTGGTCAAAGTCTCTGATATCACGGATGATCCCCATATCGAACGGGAATTAGCTTTAGTTAAAGTGAGTGCTAATGCCACTACACGCTCGGAAATTTTCACCTTAATCGAGCCTTTTCGTGGCAATGTGATTGACGTTGGCACCAAGTCGTTGATCATTCAAGTGACTGGTACTAGTGAGAAAATTGACGCTTTCGTTGATGTGATCCGTTCTTACGGCATTCAACAATTAGCGCGGACCGGCGTAACCGGCTTTACTCGCGGCTCTAAATAAGAAATTATTAATAGTAGGAACACGATTTAGCTTCCATTATCGATGACTAAATCTAATAAAATAAAAAAACAACTCGGCAAGGCTGAAAGCCTCAACTGATCTTTTGAATGATCAATAAGAGCAGTCAGAGGAAATCCCGGACGAGATCTAACGGAGGAAAAACAACATGGCAAAAGTATATTATGAAGATTCAGTGACAAACAACGAATTAGCAGGTAAAACAGTGGCGATTATTGGCTATGGTTCACAAGGACATGCTCATGCGCAAAACTTACGAGATAACGGCAATCAAGTGATTATCGGGATTCGTGAAGGGAAATCAGCAGAAGCCGCTCGCAATGATGGCTTTGAGGTTTTTCCAGTGGCAGAAGCAGCTAAGAAAGCGGATGTCGTGATGATTTTAGCGCCAGATGAAATTCAAGGTGCTTTATACGAAAATGAAATTGCCCCTAATCTGGAAGCTGGCAATGCCTTAGCCTTTGCTCATGGTTTTAACATTCACTTTGATGTGATCCAACCGCCAGCTGATGTGGATGTCTTCTTAGTAGCACCTAAGGGTCCTGGACATTTAGTTCGTCGTACCTTCGTGGAAGGTTTTGCGGTACCAGCATTATTCGCTGTTTACCAGGATGCTACAGGCAAAGCGACAGATGTTGCCATGTCATATGCTAAAGGCATTGGCGCCACACGTGTTGGGGTCCTTGAAACAACCTTTAAAGAAGAGACAGAAACAGATTTATTCGGGGAGCAAGCCGTCCTTTGTGGAGGTACGACTCACTTGGTGCAAGCCGGTTTTGAAACATTAGTCGAAGCTGGTTACCAACCGGAGATTGCCTACTTTGAAGTCTTGCATGAATTAAAACTAATTGTTGATTTAATGTATGAGGGTGGCATGGCCAAAATGCGCAATTCTATCTCTAATACAGCTGAATATGGCGACTATGTATCAGGCCCACGTGTGGTTACCTCTGAAACCAAAGCCCACATGAAGGATGTTTTAACGGATATTCAAAATGGCAATTTTGCCAAAGGGTTTATCGATGATAATAAAAATGACTTTGCTAAATTTAAAGCGTTGCGTAAAGAACAGGAAGGTCACCAAATTGAAAAAGTTGGGGCTGAATTACGTAAAATGATGCCGTTTGTTAAAAAAGACGCATAAAGTGTGTTAGCCGAGACGAGTTTGTCTCGGCTTTATTTTAAAAATTGCCAGAAAAAGAAGGTTAGATAGGATGGAAGCAGACTTAGTTACGAAAGAAGAGGTTGAGGCGGCCCACGATGTCTTAAAAAAGGTTGTGCGACGGACGCCGCTGCAGCATGACGAGTATTTGTCGCAAAAATATCAGTGCAATGTTTATTTGAAGCGGGAAGATTTACAGCGGGTTCGTTCATTTAAACTACGTGGTGCTTATTACGCCATTAGTCAATTAACGGAAAAACAATTAGCCAATGGGGTCGTCTGCGCTAGCGCTGGAAATCACGCTCAAGGGGTTGCTTATACGTGCCAAGCCATGAAGGTCAATGCCACTATTTTTATGCCGACCACAACCCCTAATCAAAAAATCTCCCAAGTGAAGTTTTTTGGAGGTGAGTATGTCACCATTCAATTGGTGGGTGACACCTTTGATGCTTCGGCAAAAGCCTCACGTCAGTATGGCGAAGAACACAATCAAACCTTTATTGATCCTTTTAATGATAAAGATGTCATAGCAGGTCAAGGCAGTTTGGCTGTGGAAATGCTGGAAGATTTAGATGGCCAGGCCGACATGGTGTTTGCGGCGATCGGTGGTGGTGGCTTGATCAGCGGTGTCTCCAGCTATGTCAAAGCTGTCAGTCCTCAAACGAAAATCATCGGCGTTGAGCCAAAGGGCGCCCGTTCGATGGCGGAAGCTTTGCGAGTGGGACATGCCATCGAATTGAAAAAAGTCGATTCCTTTGTGGATGGCGCAGCAGTTAAAAAGGCTGGCGAGAAAACCTTGGCTCACGTTCAAGCGTACGTTGATCAGGTGATTGATGTCGAAGAGGGGCTAGTGTGTTCAACGATTCTCGAATTGTATACCAGACAGGCGATTGTTGCGGAGCCGGCAGGTGCCTTGAGCATTGCGGCCTTAGCAGATCATCAGGCAGAAATAAAAGGCAAAACAGTTATTTGTATTGTGAGCGGCGGTAATAATGACATCAATCGCATGCAGGAAATTGATGAGCGCTCACTGATATACGAAGGACTAAAACATTACTTTTTGATCAATTTTCCGCAACGTCCAGGAGCATTGCGTGAGTTTGTAACGGATATTCTCGGACCAAACGATGATATTACTAAGTTTGAATACACTAAAAAAGTCAATCGCGGCAGTGGCCCCGTGGTTATCGGTGTTTTATTGGCAGATAAAAATGACAGTCAAGCCTTAAAGGAACGGGTAGCTCAATTTGATCCGAGCTTTATTGATTTAAATCAGGATCAAATGCTCTTTACATTGTTAGTTTAAGCTGATGAAATAGCTGTTTGTCGATAAGGATCGGTAAGCAGTTATTTGGCGAGGACTGGCATTAAGATCTCGTTAACCTTGTTTTTTTCGACATGAAAATGGTAATATTTCGGAGGTTATATGCTATACTATTCATTAGAAATTGGAAAAGAACTGATTTCTTTCAATTTACCTGGTGGTCTGTGACCAGCAGGAGTGAGTAAAGGTGCTTGCTACGGCAGCCTTTTACCATAAATGAGGAGGATTACTATGAGAATTGCTGTGGATGCCATGGGTGGCGACAATGCCCCTCAAGCAATAGTTGAAGGGATTATGTTAGCTCAAAAGAACTACCCATCAATCGAATTTCAATTATACGGCAAAGAATCTGAAATAAGAAAATACGTAACAAACGACACCAATATCAAAATCATCCACACCGATGAGAAAATCAACAGCGACGATGAACCTGTGAAGGCGATTCGCCGCAAAAAAGCAGCCTCCATGGTTTTAGCAGCGAAAGCGGTCAAAGACGGTGAAGCAGACGCCATTTTTTCTGCAGGAAATACGGGAGCCTTGTTAGCCGCAGGCTTGTTTATTATCGGTCGAATCAAAAATATTGAACGACCAGGTTTAATGACCACCATGCCAGTTATGGGAAATCCTGATGGTGGCTTTGATTTTATTGACATGGGTGCAAATGCAGATAATAAACCGGAACATATTTTACAGTATGCGATTTTAGCCAGTTATTACGCTAAAAATGTCCGTCAGATTGAAAATCCAACGGTAGGCTTGTTAAATAATGGCTCTGAAGCAACTAAAGGTAGCGAGTTGACGAAGGCCTCTTATGAGCTGTTGGCAGCGGAAAAAAGCTTGAACTTTATCGGTAATGTGGAAGCTCGGGACTTGTTGACAGGTGCGGCTGACGTAATCGTCACCGACGGGTTTACAGGGAATGCCGTGTTAAAATCAACAGAAGGCACGGCCATGGCTTTGATGGATGTCCTCAAAGCGTCAATCTTAGGAGCGGGCCTTAAAGGAAAGCTCGGGGCAGTTCTGTTAAAAGATGCCTTGCGAGGAATGAAAAAAGAATTGGATTATTCCTCTCATGGTGGGGCCGTGTTATTCGGCTTAAAAGCGCCCGTCATTAAGACCCATGGGTCGACCGGTCCTGAAGCTGTCAGTTATACGATTCGTCAAATCCATGATATGTTGGAAAGTCATGTGATCGATGACTTAGTGGCTTATTTTGAAGAAAAGGCCAGTGACAAAGAGGATTAAATCAAGCTTTGTTGCCTCTTAAGAAAAAAAGAATAGACAAAACTTGGATAAATCAGTAGAATGATAGTGAGATATTTGTAAAGAGTTTGTAATAGTCGGGAGGTGAACGTACGTGACTAAAGAAGAAGTATTACAAAAAGTTCGCTTAATTATCACCAAGCACTTTGACGTTGAAGAAGACAAAGTGGTTGAAACATTAAACATTAAAGATGACCTAGGTGCAGATTCAATTAGTATCATGGAATTTGTTCTGGAATTAGAAGATGAATTTGGCACTGAAATTTCCGATGAAGACGCAGAAAAAATCGAAACTGTCGGAGCTGCTGTTGATTACATATCAAGTCACCAATAATAAAGTCACAGATGATTATTAGATCGCTCTAATGATTTTCTGTGGTTTTTCTTATATTTAAGGTGATAGTGACAGGCTTTTTAAGAGAAGTTTGTTAAAACGGCGAAATGATTGAAATAAAGCATTATTTTAAGTATAATTATTAAATATCAAAAAGAATACACATAGAAAATTGAAATACTTGATTTTCGAGCTTTTTTTTTTGGGTATTTTGGGATAAAGAAGCAGGTAATTCTTTTCTATGTGACAGCAGGAAAAGAAGAGAGAGAGGGGTATCCTATTGAATGTTGAGGAGCAATTATTAGACATCCATGATTTACACACAGGGTTTCGAATTAAAGATGATTTCTATGATGCGGTTGACGATGTGTCGATTACATTAGGGAAAAACGAAATTCTGGCAATAGTGGGGGAATCGGGAAGTGGCAAAAGCACACTAGCAACAACGATTATGGGTCTGCATAATCCTAACAACACTAGAATTACAGGGGAAGTTATTTATAAAGATTTAAACTTATTGGAGTTTAACGAAACGTTGTACAATCAAATCCGCGGAAATGATATTGGCATGATTTTTCAGGATCCTTTGTCAGCTTTAAACCCGCTAATGAGGATTGGCGATCAAATTGCTGAAAGTTTGTCTTACCATACCGATTTTACCAAAGAACAAAAAGAAGCTCGTGTATTAGAATTATTAGACCAAGTTGGGATTAAGAATGGCCCGCGCGTGGCTAGGCAGTATCCTCATGAATTATCAGGAGGCATGAGACAACGGGTGATTATCGCGATTGCCATCTCTTGTAAACCGCCGATTATCATCGCTGATGAGCCAACGACGGCACTGGATGTGACGATTCAAGCGCAAATCTTGGATCTGTTGACAGATCTCCAAGCGGAAACTCAAGCAGGTATTATTTTAATTACCCATGATTTAGCCGTTGTGGCTGAAATGGCTGACCGGGTGGCAGTTATGTATGCTGGGCAAATTGTTGAGCAAGCAACTGCCAAGGAATTATTTGAAAATCCAACTCATCCATACACACGTTCATTGCTAAATTCAATTCCACAAGAAGATTCGATGGATAAGGACCTTCATGTGATTGAAGGCATTGTGCCATCATTGAAGAATTTACCGAGAAAAGGCTGTCGTTTTGCGCCGCGAATTAATTGGATTCCTGAAGAGGACCATGAAGAAAACCCAGTGTTACATGAAATTTCACCAGGGCATTTCGTTCGTTGTACATGCTACAAGCATTTTCATTTTAAAGATGAGAAAGGTGAAGTGTAATGGGGGAATTGATTACAATAAAAGATCTGAAAGTTCACTATCCTATACGCAGTGGCTTTTTTAATCGAGTAACGGATTATGTTTACGCAGTTGATGGCGTTGATTTTGTCATTGAAAAAGGTAAAACTTATGGGCTAGTTGGTGAGTCTGGTTCTGGTAAATCAACGACTGGTAAGGCGATTGTCGGGTTGGAAAAGGTAACCTCTGGTCAGATTATTTATGAGGGACACGACATTACCAAGTCAAGCACTAGAAAATCAATTGGCTATAATAAAGAAGTCCAGATGATTTTTCAGGATGCTATGTCCAGTTTAAACCCGAAAAAACGGGTGGTTGACATTATTGCAGAACCTATTCGGAATTTTGAACGACTGTCCGATCAAGAGGAAAAGCGTAAGGTTCAAGAGATGTTAGACATCGTCGGCATGCCCAATGATGCCCTCTATAAATACCCTCATGAATTTTCTGGTGGACAACGCCAACGGATTGGGGTTGCTCGCGCAGTGGCCACGAATCCTAAACTAATTGTGGCAGATGAGCCAGTATCAGCACTGGATTTATCCGTTCAAGCTCAAGTGTTGAATTTTATGAAGCACATTCAAGAACAATTTGGGTTAAGCTACTTGTTTATTTCTCATGATCTTGGGGTTGTTAAACATATGTGTGATAATTTAGCTATTATGCACAAAGGTCGTTTTGTGGAAATAGGGTCACGGGAAGACATTTACAATAATCCGCAGCATATTTATACGAAGCGATTACTGTCTGCCATCCCTAAAATCGATGTGGACAATCGTGAAGCACACAAAGAGAGTCGCCGTGCCGTAGAACGGGAATTCCAAACACTTCAAAAAGAGTATTACGATAACAACGGCCGTGTTTACGATTTAAAACAATTGACAGCATCGCACCAAGCCGCGTTATTACATCTTGAAAGTGAGGGAATCTAGTTATGTGGAAAACAATACTAAGACGGGTTATTTTAATGATTCCTCAAGTAATTATTTTAAGTGTCTTTATCTTTATTTTAGCTAAAGCCATGCCGGGGGATCCCTTTACTGGTTTAATTAATCCCAATATGGACCCAGCAGTCATCGAGCGGATGCGTGAGGCAGCAGGACTTAATGATCCGTGGTACACACAGTACTTCCGTTGGATTGGCAACGCCTTACAAGGGGACTTTGGTAGTAGTTTCTTATACAAGTTGCCGGTGTCAACTATTATTGGTGGCCGGGCTTTAAATACGATTTGGTTGTCGATCTTTACAGTTATTTTAACCTATCTAATTGCGCTACCTTTAGGGTTGTATTCAGGTCGTTACCAAAATTCATTGTTGGATAAAACAGTTGTCGTGTATAACTTCTTCAGTTTCGCGGTGCCAGTCTTTATCTTTGCTTTATTGATGCTCTTTATTTTTGGTTACCGTTTAGGCTGGTTTCCCACAACGGGGTCCGTTTCCAGTGGGGTTGAACCGGGGACATTGGCCTATTATTGGGATAAGTTGTATCACATTATTTTGCCGGGGATATCGCAAGCTGTCTTAGCGACGGCCGTCACGATTCAATATTTACGTAGTGAAGTTATTGATTCCCAGTCACTGGATTATGTGAGAACAGCTCGCTCAAAAGGGGTGCCAACCAACCGTGTTTACACAGGACATATTTTCAGAAACGCTTCATTGCCAATTGCTTCACAATTAGGTTATGAAATTACGGGTCTAATCAGTGGTTCAATCGTTATTGAAAAAATCTTTGCCTATCCTGGAATTGGTAAACTATTTATTGATTCAATCCTTCAACGGGATTATACCGTTATTACAGCCTTAATTTTGATTTTAGGAATTGCGACGCTTATTGGGACGCTGTTATCAGATATCATCATGAGTATTGTTGACCCAAGAATTCGTATTCAATAAAAAATCAAGTTAAGGAAAGGATGGATAACCATGAGCGAAGAAGTAAACAATGCAGTTGTAACTGAAAGTATCCCACCAATGGGAATCCGCATGATTATGCGGGAATTTAAAAAAGATAAATTAGCCATGTTTTCATTGGCGTTGCTACTTATTATATTAGTAAGTGTCTTTATTGGTTCTTTTGTGATTGATCAAGATACGGTTATGCGAGTGAGCATTTTTGATAAATATGCTGAGCCGGGTACGGTTAATTCCGATACAGGTAAAACATTTATCCTAGGAGCAGACGAAGGGGGCCGTGATGTGTTTGGTCAACTCTTTATTGGGGCGCGTAACTCGATTATGATCGGGTTTGCTATTACGATTATCACCTCTATCATCGGTGTTGGACTTGGAATTATCTCCGGGTACTATGGCGGCATCATCGATAATATTTTGATGCGGATTGTCGATTTTGTGATGATCTTACCGATTCAAATGATCATTATCGTGTTTGTTACGATCATTCCTAAATACAATGCTTGGTCTTTTATTTGGATCATGAGTGCCTTTTATTGGGTAGGAAAAGCTCGTCTCTTTAGAAGTAAAACCTTGTCAGAGGGACGTCGTGATTATGTCAGCGCCTCTAAAACGATGGGGACTAGCGACCTGAAAATTATGTTTAGAGAAATTATGCCCAACTTAAGTTCTCTGATTATTACCAACTTAACGATGAACTTTGCTGCTAATATTGGGATTGAAACAACGCTGACCTTCTTAGGTTTTGGGTTGCCTTCAAATGTTCCGAGTTTGGGAACTTTAATTGCCTACGCGTCAAGTGGCGACGTTTTATCAAACAAAACATGGATTTGGCTTCCAGCATCCATTCTTATTTTAGTAATGATGCTTAGCATAAACTATGTCGGTCAAGCACTGAAGCGTTCGGCAGATGCTCGACAACGACTAGGGTAAGATTTAAAAGGGGGAAATACACGCACAATGAATAAGAAAAAAGTTTTAGGCTACGTTACTTTAGCAGCCGCAGCCGTTACCTTAGCCGCATGTGGCGGTGGTGACAAGAAAAAAAGTGAAAACAAAGAAACGGTAACCGAGGATGTTTCTAAGTTTCCAATCGCTGTCAGCAATGACAAAGAAGCCATTGAAGGCGGTACGTTAGACGTAGCGGTAACCATGGACACTCAATTCCAAGGGTTATTCCTATGGGAATTGTATGAGGATAATTATGATGCTCAATTCATGCTGCCTTCTCATGAGTCTTTGTTTACAACTGACGAAGATTTTGTGATTACCAATGATGGTCCAGTTGCCCTTGATTTAGACCTTGAAAAAAAACAAGCTAAATTAACGCTACAAAAAGACTTGGTTTGGTCTGATGGTGAAAAAGTTACTGTGGAAGATCTAATCTATCCTTATGAAATTATCGGTAACAAGGACTATACAGGCGTGCGTTATGACAATACCTTTACCAATATTGTAGGCATGGAAGACTTCCATGATGGTAAATCTGACACGATTTCAGGGATCAAAAAAGTCGATGATAAAACCATTACCATCGATTACAAAGAAATGAACCCAAGCATGCAACAAGCAGGTGGTGGTGTTTGGAGCTATGCCGCACCTAAACATGTCTTAAAAGATATTCCAGTTAAAGATTTGGCTTCTTCTGATGCCGTCCGTAAAAATCCAGTAACTTTTGGACCATATGTCATGAATAAAATCGTGGCTGGCGAATCAGTTGAGTATGTGCCAAATGAGTACTACTATGGTGACAAACCTAAATTGGACAAAGTCATCTTATCAGCAGTGCCATCAGCTTCAATTGTTGAAGCACTTAAAGCTAAAAAATATGACATTGCGCTTAAAATACCAACAGATACTTATTCAACTTATAAGGATTTAGAAGGCTATACTAATCTTGGTCGTGAAGAATTGTCTTATACTTACTTAGGCTTCAAATTAGGTAAATGGGATGAAGAAAAAGGCGAAGTTATTCCAGATGACAAGGCTAAAATGGCGGACAAAAACTTACGTCAGGCAATGGGATATGCGGTTAACAATGACCAAGTAGGCGAAAAATTCTACAATGGCCTACGTTCAAATGCCACAACCTTGATTCCACCAGTCTTTAAATCACTGCATAACACAGAAGTAAAAGGTTACACACAAGATAAAGAAAAAGCTAAAAAACTATTAGCGGATGCTGGGTTTAAAGATACGGATGGTGATGGATTTGTCGAAGACAAAGAAGGTAAACCATTAGTCATCAAATTCGCTTCAATGTCAGGTGGCGAAACGGCTCAACCTCTTGCTGAATACTACATGCAAGAGTGGAAAGATATCGGTTTAAACGTTGAATTATCAACAGGACGTTTAATTGATTTCCAAGCCTTTTATGATAAATTGAAAAATGATGATCCGGAAGTTGATGTTTTCCAAGGGGCTTGGGGAACAGGGAACGATCCATCACCAACAGGTTTATATGGCCGCAACTCATTCTTTAACCACGGGCGTTTTGCTGCGGAAGAGAATGACAAATTATTAAAAGCGATCGATTCTTCTGACTCATTTGATCCAGAGTTCCGTAAAAAAGCCTTTGACGAGTGGCAAGCTTATGCTGCAGAAGAAGCTTTTGTTATTCCAACTCTATACAGAAGTGAAGTATTGCCTGTACACGATCGTGTAACTGGCTGGGACTGGAGTCAAAATGAATTCAGTTATTTTGCTAACGTAGGAGTTACTGCTGAAAAACGTTAATTAAATTGTAATGAAAGAGACTTAGATTTTCTAAGTCTCTTTTTTTTGTAAATTCTAACTAAATTCTCATGAAATGAAGATAATTCCTTGTTATTTTTCTGAAAGCGATATTTATTCGTTTTCCAAGCGCTTTCTTGTGTCGAATATAACAGTAGCGCGACAAAATGATTGCAATATGGTGAGAATTAAGATAATATTATAGCTAGAGAACCTATTTTTATTTTTATGTTGATGTTTTTTAAAATTGTTCTAAGGGGGACGAAATTAGTATGAAGAAGAAAAAAACGTTAGGCTTGATTACTCTTACTGTAGCAGCGGCTTTAACACTGGCGGCTTGTGGTGGCGGTAGTAAAGAGGATGGCAAAAGCAAAGAGAACAAAGAAACCGCAACTGAAGATGTGTCGAAATTCCCGATTGTGACCTCTAATACGGATAAACCGATTGAGGGTGGCGATTTAGAGGTAGCTGTTGTGACAGACACTCAGTTCAAGGGACTATTTTTATGGGAGCTATATCAAGATGCTTATGATGACTATTTTATGAAACCATCCCATGAAACTCTATTTACGACAGACGCGGATTTTGTTATTACTGATGATGGCCCAGTTAAAATGGAATTGGATCAGGATAAAAAACAAGTAACTTTAACACTTCAAAAAGATGTGAAGTGGTCAGATGGGGAAGCTCTAACAGTCGATGATATCATTTATTCTTATGAAATCATCGGACATAAAGATTATACGGGGATTCGTTATGATGATACCTTTATCAACGTTGTTGGGATGGATGAGTATCATGATGGGAAAGCTGATACTATTTCCGGGATAAAACGAGTAGACGACAAGACAGTTACCATTGATTATAAAGAAGTGAGTCCAACTATGCTACAAGCAGGTGGTGGTGTTTGGAGTTATGCCGCACCAAAACATGTCTTAAAAGACATTCCTGTAAAGGATTTAGAATCATCGGACGCTGTTCGTAAGAATCCAGTTACCTTTGGTCCTTATAAAATGAATAAAATTGTTGCCGGTGAATCTGTTGAGTATGTGCCAAATGAGTACTACTATGGTGACAAGCCAAACTTAGATAAAATTACATTTAACTCTGTTCCAGCAGAATCAATTGTAGAAGCGTTAAAGTCTAAGAAGTATGATATGGTTTATTCTATGCCAACAGATACTTATCCGACTTACAAAGATTTAAAAGACTATGAAATCTTAGGTCGTGAACAAATGTCTTATACTTACCTTGGCTTTAAACTTGGTACATGGGACAAGGAAGCTAATGAAGTTAAGATGGATGAAAATGCTAAAATGGCAGATGTCAGCTTGCGTCAAGCAATGGGCTATGCAGTTAACAATGATCAAGTAGGAGAGAAATTCTACAATGGCTTGCGTTCAAATGCAACATCACTGATTCCGCCTGTTTTCAAAACGTTCCACAATGATAAGATGGAAGGTTATACCCAAGATAAAGAAAAGGCTAAAAAATTATTAGCTGATGCTGGCTTTAAAGATACAGATGATGATGGTTTTGTAGAAGACAAAGATGGCAAGCCATTAGTGATTAAATTTGCCTCTATGTCAGGTGGCGAAACGGCTCAACCGTTAGCAGAGTACTACATGCAAGAATGGAAAGACATCGGTTTGAATGTTGAATTAACAACAGGACGCTTAATTGATTTCCAAGCGTTTTATGATAAATTGGAAAATGATGATCCTGAAGTTGATGTGTATCAAGGGGCTTGGAGTACAGGAACTGATCCGAATCCAGCAGGTCTATATGGTAGAACGGCCATCTTTAACTATTCTCGATTTGCTTCTGAAGAGAATGATAAGTTGCTGAAAAACATTAATTCTAAAGATTCATTTGATGCGGACTTCCGTAAAAAAGCCTTTGATGAGTGGCAAGAGTATGCTCATGAGCAAGCTTTTGTTATTCCAACATTGTTCCGTAACGAAACAATGCCAATTAGTAGCCGTGTGACTAACTGGGATTGGCATCAAGACCAATTTAATTCATGGGTTTCAGTTGGTGTAACCTCTGAAGAACGTTAATAATTGATTCAATTTAGAAACGAAATAGGATTTCTCCTATTTCGTTTCTTTTCTTCTTTGTGAATCAATGATAGCTGTAAATGCTTATAAAAGGGGCGTATTGTAATTTTTCGGCACATTTTTATTGCATTTTAGTGAGAAAGATTATATTATACTAATTAGTTCGTAAATATTTTAATGTATTTTTAACATTCAAAAGGGGGAAATGTTATGAAATTGAAAAAAATGATGTATGCAGGTTTAGTAACTGTCGCGGCATTAACACTGGTTGCTTGCGGTAGCGGTGACAAAGAAAGCACAGATGGATCGAAAGAGAGCGGTGCTAGTTCAGAATTAGCAAAAGAACAAGTCTTTAATACGATTGTGGATCAAGAAATGAGTTCTGCTGACTTGGCGTTGAACACCGACGTTGTCGGAGCTTTAGTCTTAAACAACGTTTATGAAGGCCTTTATCGTTTAGACGAAAATAGCGAACCACAACCAGCTGGTGCAACGGAAATGGCTGAGGTCAGTGAAGATGGGTTGACTTACAAATTAAAATTACGTGAAGATGCGAAGTGGTCTAATGGCGATCCTGTAACGGCCAAAGATTATGTATACGGTTGGCAACGTGTGGTTGACCCTGAGACGCAATCGGAATATTCTTACTTACATGGAGCAGTTAAAAATGCTGAAGCAATTACCGCTGGCGATAAGGATAAATCAGAATTAGGCATTAAAGCAGTTGGGGATTACGAGTTGGAAATCACTTTAGAAAAACCAACACCTTACTTTGATCGTTTACTGACGTTCACAACGTATTTCCCACAACATCAAGCAACAGTTGAAAAATACGGCAAAGAATTTGCCACAACAAGTGAAAAAGCTGTTTATAACGGTCCTTTCATCTTAACTGAATTTGATGGACCTGGAACAGACCAAGACTGGACGTATGTAAAAAATGACCAATATTGGGATAAAGATACGGTTAAGCTAGATAAAATTACCGCTAAAGTAGTTAAAGAAAGCTCAACAGCGCTTAATTTGTATGAAGATGGTCAAGCAGACGATGTTCGTTTGACAGGTGAATTGGCACAACAAATGGCCGATGATCCAGAATTAGTGATTGAGAAACAAGCGGGCGTTTATTACTTTGAAATGAACCAACGTGACAAAGACTCGATCTTCCATAATGAAGACCTACGTAAAGCCATATCTTACGCGCTTGATCGTGAGTCATTGGTAACAAAAATTCTAGGGGATGGCTCTGTTGCAGCAACAGGTTTAGTACCAGCTGAGATGACAAAAGACCCTGATGGTGGCAAAGATTTTGCCGAAGAGTCTGGCGAACACTTGGAATTTAACAAAGAAAAAGCCTTGGAACATTGGGAAAAAGCTAAAAAAGAATTAGGTAAAGATAAAATTGAAATTGAAATCTTATCATCAGATTCAGATTTCTCCAAGAAAAATGTTGAATTTGCTCAAGGTAGCTTAGAAGAAACCTTACCTGGTTTGAAAGTATCTGTAGCGCCAGTTCCACTATCTGTTAGAATCGATCGCAGTAATAAAGGCGATTTTGATATTGTTCTTGGCGGTTGGTCTGCCGATTATGCAGATCCAAGTAGTTTCTTAGACTTGTTTGTTACAGGCAATTCTTATAACCGTGGCCAATTCTCAAACAAAGAATACGATGCTAAATTAGAAGAAGCTGCGACCACTAATGCTGCTAAACCAGCAGAACGTTTCCAAAATATGGTTGAAGCTGAAAAATTGATTATGGGTGATATGGGAGTTGTCCCAATTTACCAAAATGCTGAAGCACATATGCGCAGAAGCACCATCAAAGATGTGGCGATTCATGGCGCAGGGGCTCACTACGATTATAAATGGGCTTACGTGGCTGCTGAGTAAGAGTTAACAAAGTGTGAAGAGTCTGAGTATTTACTCAGATTCTTTTTTTTAAGGATACCCTTTTCAGAGGAATCGGTTAAGAAATGCTGTAACGGCGGAGATAATTGCCGTGATTAATGGATATCTGGTGATTTTTTGATGAACGATAGATTGCAATTCAGTGAGAAATGTTATATCATATATAGTAATTGTTTAGTTTTTTTAATAGATTTTTAACATTCAAAAGGGGGAAATGTTATGAAATTGAAGAAGTTTATGTTTGCAAGTTTAGTAACGGTGGCAACCTTATCATTAGTCGCGTGTGGCAGTGGTGATAAAGGCAGTGCGACAGACGGTTCGAAGGACGAAGTTAGTGATAAAGTAGAACTGGCTGAAGAACAAACCTTTAGCGTGATCGAGCAGCAAGAAATGCCATCAGCCGATCCATCATTAGCTACAGATGTTATTGGCGCTCGGGCGTTGACTAATACTTATGAAGGGCTCTATCGTTTAGATATAGAAAGTGAACCAACACCAGCTGGGGCGACTGAATTCGCTAAAGTTAGTGAAGATGGCTTAACATGGACCTTAAAGCTACGTGAAGAGTCTAAATGGTCAAACGATGATCCTGTTACTGCAAAAGACTATGTCTTTGCTTGGCAACGGACTGTTGATCCAGCAACGGCATCAGAATATGCCTCAATTTTTGCGCCGGTCAAAAACGCCACAAAAATTACCGCAGGCGAGATGGACAAAAAAGAATTAGGGGTTAAAGCACTAAGTGATTACGAATTGGAAATCACCTTGGAGCAACCAACACCTTACTTTAAGTATTTATTGGCCTTTAAACAGTACTTCCCACAAAACCAAGCTGTGGTGGAAAAATATGGGAAAGACTTTGCTACAACCAGCGAAAAAGCTGTTTACAATGGCCCGTTCGTTTTAGCCGACTTTGATGGTCCAGGAACAGATCAGGACTGGGCTTATGTTAAAAATGAAAAGTATTGGGATGCTGATAACGTTAAGTTAGATAAAATTGACGTTAAAGTTATCAAAGAAGCATCAACTGGTTTAAACTTATATGAAGACGGGCAAATTGAAGATGCAATTTTAACTGGAGAATTGGCTCAGCAAATGGCTGACAATGAAGAGTTAAACATCGAGAAATTAGCCAGCACGTATTACATGGAGCTTAACCAAGCCGATGAAAAATCACCATTTAGAAATGCTAATTTACGCAAGGCGATTTCTTATTCAATCGACCGTGATGCCTTAGCAACTCAGATCTTAGGCGATGGCTCTGTAGCCGCCAGAGGCTTAGTTCCTGCTGAAATGTCATTTAACCCTAAGACCAAGGAAGACTTTGCTGAAGAAGCAGGTAATTTCTTAGAGTATGACAAAGAAAAAGCCAAAGAGTATTGGGAAAAAGCGAAAAAAGAATTGAATATTAAAGACTTAGAGATGAATATCTTATCATCTGATACGGATTCATCTAAAAAGACAGTTGAATACATTCAAGGGGCGATTCAAGAAAATTTGGACGGCGTTAAAGTAACCGTTAGCCCAGTACCGTTTTCAGTTCGTCTTGATCGTAGTAACAAAGGGGATTTTGACATGGTAATCGGTGGTTGGAGTGGTGATTATACGGATCCAATTACCTTCATTGAATTATTTACGAAAGATAATTCTTACAACCGTGGAAAATACTCAAATGCCGATTACGATAAACAAGCCAAAGAATCTGCTACAACGAATGTTAGTGACGACAATGCTCGCTGGACTAACTTAATTGATGCAGAAAAGATTTTAATGGACGAGATGGGCGTTATTCCGCTTTATCAAAAAGCTGAAGCTCACTTACGGACAGCTAAAATCAAGGATATTGCGATTCATCCAGCTGGCGCACATTATGATTATAAATGGGCTTATAAAGTGAAATAGCAACCCTGTCTATGATTCATTCTTCGGAGGCGAAAAGAGACTGCGGACAATGTCCCCAGTCTCTTTTCCAATCTGCTCGATACATCTGTTTAAGAAAAAATTCCCTGAGACTCTCAGAGAATTAAGCGAAAACTAACAAAAGCAAAGAAATCAGCAATAGCCCAATGGCCACTGCGAGCCAGTAAGTCGGTTGCTTTGAAAAGATTTTTGATGTTTTAAGGTAATCTTTTGGTTCGGTATTTTTTCTTAAGCGGAGTGTGTCTTTCATGTTTTTTTGAAAATTATCAAAAAAACCAGAGACAAAAACGCCGATAAAGGCAGTGATCATAAAGAAGAGCAGAGCCAGCATAAAAAAGCTATTGGCTAAGCTGGTTACAGACCATTCCTTATGAAAAAGCAGCAGATAGGCGGGAACTAACAGGCAAAGGCTGATTAAGGTGATTATTACTCGTTTTATTAAGGTCATTTCAGTCGCTCGCTTTATCATTATAATCCGTAATCAACCGTGCTAGATAGATTGAAATTAAGAGTTTAACATGCTATTATCTAATAGGTTTAATTACTTATTAACTGTAATCTAATTTCCACCCATTGTCAAAAAATTAAATGAAAGTTGAGGTCATGCGAATTGAAAAATTTCGCCAAGTATTTTTTAAAGCGTGTTATGTTCATGTTGATTACCTTGTGGCTGATTTCCACGGTAACCTTTTTCTTGATGAAGATGATTCCGGGTTCGCCATATGTTAACCAGGAAAAACTTAGTCCCGAACAAATAGAAATTTTAAATAAGCAAGCAGGTTTAGATAAACCTGTTATTACCCAGTATGGGATTTATATGAGTAACATTGTTAGAGGGGATTTTGGAACCTCTTTCCAATTTAAAAATCAACCAGTTTCGAAATTATTAGCTAATCGAATTGGACCGTCTGTTCAGTTAGGTGCTCAAGCTATTATCTTTGGTACATTCGTCGGGATTATTTTGGGGTTGATCGCAGCCATGAAACAAAATACCTGGGTGGACACAGGAGCCACCTTGATCGCCATCCTCGGACGATCGATTCCCAACTTCGTCTTTGCCGTTTTACTGCAATATGTTTTTGCTGTAAAACTAAAAATATTGCCAATCGCTATGTGGAATCAAGGGTTTGCATCAACGATTTTACCAACCTTAGCTTTGTCCATGTCGCCATTAGCTGACTCGGCTCGTTTTATTCGGACTGAGATGGTAGAGGTTTTAAGTACAGACTATATTGAACTAGCGCGGGCAAAAGGCTTAAGCCGCTGGCAAGTTGCTTTCCGACATGGCTTGCGCAACAGCTTAATTCCATTGATCACCCTGTTAGGACCATTAGCAGTTGGATTGATGACTGGGTCATTAGTAGTAGAAAATATTTTCGCTATTCCTGGAATCGGCGAGCAGTTTGTTAAGTCAATTATGACCAATGACTACCCGACGATCATGGCAGTGACGATCATGTTCTCCACAATGTTAGTCGTTGTTATTTTAGTGGTTGACTTGCTTTATGGCTTAGTTGATCCACGTATTCGTGTCTCAGGAGGTGAACGGGGCTAATGGAACAAACTAAAAAATTACCAGAAGATAGCTTTGAACCCTTAGACGTTTCCAACAGTTTGGAACGGGAAAAAATCGCGGCACCGTCACTGAACTTTTTGCAAGATTCATGGCGTCGTCTTAAGAAAAATAAAGGAGCCGTTATTTCTTTAGTGCTCTTAATTATTATTACCCTTGTGGCATTTGCTTCCATCTGGGTGTCACCACATGATCCAACAAAACAAAATCCGTCATATGTTAATTTACCGCCACGGATTCCCGGCTTAAACATCAATGGTTTTAACGGAACCGCTGTGGTTGGTGGCAATCGTGTGGATAAATATGAAGCGGCTAAAGTACCGGCAGATGTTAATTATTATCTAGGAACAGACGGCCTTGGTCGTGATTTGTTATCCCGTCTATTGATGGGAACCCGCGCTTCCTTGATTATCGCGTTTATTGCGGCGATTCTCGATCTGACCTTTGGTGTCACCTATGGTTTGCTCTCAGGTATGAAGGGTGGTCGAACCGACAATATCATGCAACGGATTTTAGAGATCCTCTCAGGAATCCCTAACTTAGTTGTCATGATCTTGATGTTAACCATCTTAAAACCAGGGATGAGCTCGATCATCGCAGCCATGGTTATTACTGGTTGGATTACGATGGCCCGGATAGTCCGAGCCCAAACCTTAAAAATTAAAGATCAAGAGTACGTGTTGGCAGCCACCACTTTAGGTGAGTCTCAAGGGAAAATTGCCGTGAAACACGTCTTACCAAATATCTCAGGTGTGATCATCGTTCAGATGATGTTTAGTATCCCTTCAGCGATCTTCTTTGAAGCTTTCTTGAGTTTCATCGGTCTAGGGTTAACACCACCACAAGCGTCTCTAGGGATGCTTTTAAGTGAAGGATATAAGACCTTCCGCTTCTTGCCACACTTGATGTGGGCACCGGCGATTGTCTTGTCCGTCATCATGATCTGCTTTAACTTACTAGCAGATGGCATGCGCGATGCCTTTGATCCAAAAATGAATGATTAGAGTGGGTGGAGAAATGGAAAAAGTATTAGAAGTCAAAAATTTACATATATCATTTGATACTTTTGCTGGTAAAGTTCACGCCATTCGTGGAGTAAATTTCGATTTACACAAAGGTGAAACACTAGCAATTGTGGGGGAATCTGGTTCAGGTAAATCAGTGACTACCAGAAGTATCATGCGCTTATTATCCAATAATGCCAATATTGACAGTGGCCAAATTCTGTTTAAAGGCAATGACTTGGTCAAGCGCAGTGAGCGAGACATGCAAAAGATTCGCGGAAAAGACATTGCGATGATTTTCCAAGATCCAATGACCTCTTTGGATCCGACCATGAACATCGGCAACCAAGTAGCAGAGTCATTGCGCAAACATAAAAAGATTTCCAAAAAGGATGCCTTAGCTAGCGCTTTAGAACTATTGCGCTTAGTCGGCATTCCCAATGCGGAAAAACGCTTGAAAAATTACCCTCATCAGTTTTCTGGTGGGCAGCGTCAACGGATCGTCATTGCGATTGCCTTGATTTGTTACCCAGAAGTCCTGATTGCCGATGAGCCAACTACGGCACTTGATGTAACCATTCAAGCGCAAATCATCGATTTAATGAAGGAAATTCAACAAAAAATTTCAACGTCGATCATCTTTATTACCCATGATTTAGGCGTTGTGGCCAACGTGGCCGATCGAGTGGCAGTTATGTACGGAGGACGGATTGTGGAAATCGGAACCGCCGATGAAATCTTCTATAACCCGCAACATCCTTACACATGGGGCTTATTAAGCTCAATGCCAACGCTTGATACTAAAGGAGAAGAGCTTTACGCCATTCCTGGTTCACCACCGGATTTATTAGCACCGCCAACTGGTGATGCCTTTTATCCACGGAATGAGTTTGCCATGAAAATTGATGCTAGAGAAGTACCTCCTTATTTCAAATTGTCAGATACTCATCAAGCGGCTACCTGGCTGTTAGCACCTGGGGCACCCAAAGTTACACCGCCACCAGAAGTTGTCCGTCGTCATCAGATTTATGCGGAAAAGCAACGAGGAGTCTAGAAAGGAGCTGACAACATGAGTGGAGTTACCAAAGATAGTAAAGTGATTTTAGATGTTCAAAACTTAAAACAGTATTTTAATGTCGGCCGTCAAGACGAAGTCAAAGCCGTTGATGGCGTTAGTTTTACGATTTATGAAGGGGAAACCTTTGGTCTAGTTGGAGAATCAGGTTGTGGGAAATCCACAACGGGACGGAGTATTATTCGTCTGTATAATCCGACAGATGGAACGATTAAATTTGACGGTGAGGATATCAGTGGCATTAAAGGCCGTCAAAACTTACATAAGTTCCGTCAAGAAGTCCAAATGATCTATCAAGATCCTTATGCGTCACTAAATCCGCGGATGAAAGTTAAGGATATCATTGCTGAAGGGATTGATATTCATAAATTAGCTAAGAACGAGGAAGAACGCAATCAACAAGTCAACGATCTGTTGGAAACGGTTGGTCTGGATCGTTCTCATGGAACACGTTATCCCCATGAGTTTTCAGGTGGGCAACGTCAGCGGATTGGGATTGCCAGAGCTTTGGCCGTTCAACCTAAGTTCATCATCTGTGATGAGCCGATCTCCGCACTGGATGTTTCGATTCAAGCGCAGGTGGTTAACTTATTGCAAGAATTACAAGAGAAGAAAAAACTGACTTACTTGTTTATCGCCCATGATTTATCCATGGTAAAATACATCAGTGACCGGATTGGCGTGATGTACTATGGCAAATTAGTGGAAGTTGGTTCAAGTGAAGAGGTCTATAAATACGGGTTGCATCCTTATACGGAAAGTTTATTATCAGCTATTCCATTACCGGATCCAGACTATGAAAAAACGCGTCGTCGGATTACCTATCAACCGGCCGCCGATGACAATAAAGTCCGTGAGTTACGGGAAGTCGCTCCAGAACACTTTATCTATTGTAGCGAAGATGAGGTTGCTGACTATCAGGCTAAGTTAGCTGAAAAGAAGGCGAAAGGCTAGAGCTTTTGGCGTAATTTATCACATATTTATGGTGGCAAGTCTTAGTTTTAGACAGGACTTGCCCCTTTCTTTAAGAATAATTGTCAGAATTTTGTGGCTATTTTAATGGTTTATGTGATTTGTTGATCAATAGAGTGATCGAAAGATGTTTATTAATGGTCGTTATTTATGAAGAGGTGAGTCATGAGGCCTGTGATAAGTGATGAAGGAATTAGGCACGAGGGCTGTGCTAAAAAAATAAGAAGGAGAAACAGATAAAACAAAAAAGATGGGTCACAACAAGCGTGGTACTAACGTCATTGGTATTGGCATCATGTGGCAACAAAGAGCAAGCGGATGAAACGGCAAGTTCAAAGGGTGGCGAGGTTGAACAAGTGTTTAAAACAGTCGTACCGACAGAAATGCCGACGATGGATGTTTCATTAAACTCTGATGTGGTGAGTGCGACTGCGACTAACAGTGTTTATGAAGGGCTGTATCGCTTTAATGGTGAAGGCAAGGCTGAGCCTGCTGGTGCTAGTGAAGTGGCTGAGGTTAGTCAAGATGGGTTGGTTTATACCTTTAAACTTCGAGAAGAGGCTAAATGGTCTGATGGCCAACCATTAACAGCGAAGGATTATGTTTACTCATGGCAGCGTGGGGCTAACCCTGATACTGGCTCAGAGTATGGTTTTCTATTTACAGCACTCAAAAATGGGGAGGCTGTCTTGGCTGGTGACAAGCCAGTGACTGAGTTAGGCGTTCAAGCGATCAGTGACCACGAGCTAGAAGTTACTTTAGAACAACCAACTCCCTACTTTGATTATTTGGTAGCTTTCTCAACCTTCTTCCCCCAACGTCAAGACATTGTGGAGAAGTATGGCAAGGATTACGCCGCCACGAGTGAAAATGCCGTTTATAATGGTCCTTATGTTTTAACGGACTTTGATGGACCAGGGACTGACATTGATTGGAATTACGAAAAAAATCCTGAATATTGGGATAAAGAGACTGTCAAGCTTGATCGAATTGAAGTGATGGTCGCCAAAGAATCGTCAACGGCCCTAAACTTATACAAAGATGGACAGACAGAAGACATTATTTTAACTGGTGAGTTGGCCCAACAAATGGCCGATGATCCCGATTTTGTCTCAGATAAAAAAGCCAGCACCATGTATTTGGAAATGAATCAAAAAGACAAAGACTCGCCTTTTAACAATGAGGACTTTCGTAAGGCCATTTCCTATGCCATTGATCGCGAGTCATTAGTGACACAAATTTTAGGAGATGGTTCGATTGTTCCAACTGGCTTAGTGCCAGCTGGTATTAAGATCAACATTGATGGCAAGGAGCAGGAGTTTGCCAAAGATTCAGGCAATCATGTGGCATACAATCCAGAAAAAGCCAAAGACCATTGGGAAAAAGCTCAAAAAGAGTTAGGAAAAGAAGTGGAGTTTAGCATTTTAACCTCCGATACGGATTCAGCTAAGAAAGTCTCTGAATACTTGCAAGGAACCTTTAAAGAAACTTTGCCAGGGGTTAAGGTCAATGTTAACCCTGTGACCTTTGCCATTCGGATTGGTCGGGGATTAAAAACTGATTTTGAGATGTTAAACTCAGGCTGGAATGCGGATTATGCCGACCCGAGTACCTTTATTGACCTTTTTGAAACAGGTGTTTCTTACAACTTAGGTAAATACTCTAATGCTGAATACGATAAATTAGTGAAGCAAGCTTCTGTTGAACATGCCAATGATCCAGAAAAACGCTGGCAGGACATGCTAGCCGCAGAAAAACTTATTTTGGATCAAGCGGCAGTGATCCCTCTTTATCAAAAGGCTGAAGCTCATTTGCGCAGTCCAAATGTGAAGGACGTTGTGGTAAATGCAGCCGGAGCTCCTTATGACTATAAGTGGGCATACAAAGTTAAATAACTCGTCAGTCACGTTCTGTAAAGGACGTGACTTTTATTTTGGAGATGTATCCGCAAGCTCTTGCGACAGTTGAAAACGTGAGCTCGATTAAAAAGGGTAGTGAAGCGCCTAAGAAAATTCACAGAGTAGAGGGAAGATGAGACAGAATCATTTAGTTTACAGGCTAATATCGTTATACTGAGGTTGTGAAAAGGAAGTTTAAATAATTATGAATACGCTTACCGATGTTTAGGTTTATCAAGAAGGGAGTAAACGGTGTGTTTAGAGAAGAACATGACAGTGTTGGCAGCCTTAGAATTCCAGGAGAGGCCTATTATGGTGTGAACGCCAAGCGAGCTTATGACAATTTTCAGATAACTGATTCGCGCTTGGAACCGATATTTATTGAGAGTTTGGCACAAGTCAAAAAAGCCGGGGCCTTAGCTAATTTAAAATTAGGTGAATTAAAGCCTATGATTGGGGAAACCATTATCCAGGTGGCGGACGAACTGTTAGAGGGCAAGTTGACTGGCGATATGATCGTTGACCCAATTCAAGGAGGGGCTGGCACCAGTTCTAACATGAATATCAATGAAATTATTGCCAATCGGGGAATTGAGTTATTAGGAGGTGAAAAAGGTCAGTATCATCTGCTGAGTCCGAATGATCATGTGAATAAAGGCCAGTCCACCAATGACGTTTTTCCGACTGCTGGTAAACTAACCTTTCTTAAATTGATCGATCAGCTATTGATCGTGCTGGAAGAGTTGGCAGATTCTTTTAAAGAGAAGTCATTGGCCTTTGCCACCATTCAAAAAATGGGACGAACCCAATTGAGTGATGCCGTTCCGATTACCGTGGGAGCTGAGTTTAAAGCTTATTACACAGTAACCAAACGGAACATTAAACGATTAACAGCATGTAAAGAAGAAATTCGTTACGTCAACATGGGGGGAACAGCTATCGGCACGGGTCTATCGGCCCACAGTCAATTTTCCCAGACGATCATTGGTTATTTACGGGAAGTAACCGGGCTAGACATTGCTGTAGCCGAGGATTTGATTGACAGCACACAAAATGTGGAAGCTTTTGGTGTGGTTTCCGACGTCTTAAAAACAATTGCTTTAAGTAGTTCAAAAATTGCCAATGATATCCGCCTGCTTTCTTCAGGACCGCGGACAGGAATTGGCGAATTGATTATTCCAGCTCGTCAGAATGGCTCTTCGATTATGCCGGGAAAGATCAACCCTGTCATACCTGAAGTTGTCACCCAGGGAGCTTTTCTAGTTGCCGGAAATAATGTGACGATCTCCATGGCAATTGAAGGAGGCCAGCTTGAGCTAAACGCCTTCGAACCGGTTATCTTCCACAAGTTGATCGAGTCATTTCACGTATTGACCAATACCTTGGCATCCTTTAACGAGCACTGTATTAAAGGCATACAAGTGAATGCGAGTCGCTGTCAGGAACTATTGGAGAAGAGCACTTATTTAACGACTAGCTTAGCTGAATACATCGGGTATGAACAAGCCGCCCTGATCGCCAAAGAGAGTTTACAATTGAATCGAACGGTTAAAGAAGTTGCCCTAAGTAAAGGGATTTCCAATGATATCTTGGTTAAAATAAGCAAGTAAAGAATGTGTAAGCTACTGTATTAAACGACTTTCTGTTGAGATGGTCGTTTTTTTGTGTGGTGAGGGGCTTAATAAACACGGGGAACTTAGTGTTATAGTTGATGTATTAGCTGATTGTTATCTCAGCTTAAAATTTTACATAGGTGTAAAAAAAGAGATTTTGACAGGCAGAACGAGTTGTGATAAATATGAAGTATAAAGTAGGATGGATCAGGATTGCTAGTGATTGACATCAATTTAAAAGAGAGAGTGAAGCACGTTTGTTAAAGAGTTTATAGAAAGTTGTAAGCGTTGACATAGGTGGTTAAAGACCTGACCAGACTAAGATTATTATACATTGGCAAAAAAGTTAGCTTTAAAATTTGTCGTAAAGGGTGTTTTATTTTTACAAGTTCCGACGGGAATAACTAGACATTGTATGAATTAATGATGACAAATCGACATTGGCCGATTGAGGAGAGAGGTGAACAAGTGGAAAACCAAGAAGACAATGTGCATGAGAGCGTGTTGGATGCGGCGCGCTTAGTACAAGAGCTACGCCGTAGTAAGAAATGGACTCAGAAAGAATTTGCGACAGAATTGGGTGTGAGTCGGCAAGTGGTTAATCGACTTGAAATGGGGACCAATAGTAAAGTGGATATCGTGATGCTTGCAAAGGCGGCAGAAGTCTGTGGCGAGAGATTGACCCTGTCCAGTATCTCAAAAGAAGTCAGGGGAGCCAGACCAAGAACAGAACTGGAGTTAGAGTATGAGATTATTATCGCCTTCTCAAAAGGAGAGCTTCGGAGAGCGGAGGAGTATTTAAACCTCATAAAAAAATGGATATACCCTGATCATCAATTAATGGCACGAGCCAATCGAGAAGTTGGCAGAGCTTTGATGTATTACTTTAGGGGCCGTCCGACACGAGCTATTTCCCATGTAAACCAAGTAGTCATGGGACTGGGAATGTGCGGCTTCCCTGAAAAAGCCAAAGAGATATCTGACCGATTTCAACGAAATGTTAGT
This sequence comes from Vagococcus allomyrinae, assembly GCF_017829975.1. GTDB lineage: Bacteria > Bacillota > Bacilli > Lactobacillales > Vagococcaceae > Vagococcus_D > Vagococcus_D allomyrinae. The sequence continues at coordinate 122,865 of NZ_JAEEGA010000016.1, forward strand.
TATGGCAAGTTGGCCATTGAAAATGAAATATTGAAAATGGAGATTTCATTAGCTGAGGAGGGGATGAAGTGAGTTATCGCAAACGGATCCAGCTTGTTTTGACAAATCAAGAGGGCCGAAGATCTCGGATAAGTGTTCCTATCTTTATGGAAGGATTTGACGCTCAGATTTTAAAAGAACAAGTCGAAGACATTCTTGATTTAGGGGTGCTTCTCGATCCGAAAGATTATAACCATTATCTTGTGAGAATCGAGCAGGCCGTACGAATTGAAGTATTAAAAACGGCATTAACTGGTAATATTTTTGGTAGACGGCGATAAAAAAAGAGAGGTGTTATGTGTTGTGTGACACTAATTGGGAAATTTTTACTAAGAGAACACTGGTATATCAGTCTTTATAAGCAAAAGGAAAGAGGATTTCTAGCGAACAAAAAGTTGATGGTGTTATGTGGAATGTGACATGGGAATAAGGGTAGGAATGATGTAACCCCTTTTGCAATAGCCTTTATGGAGATGGGGAAACTAAATCTAGGCCGCGTAAAAAGTTGGACGAGTTACGTGGAATGTGACATGAGAATAAGGGTAGGAATGATGTAAACCCTTTTGTAATAGCCTTTATGGAGATAGGGAAATTAAATCTAGACCGCGCTAAAAGTTGAACGAGTTACGCAGAATGTGACATAAGAATTAGGGGAATTGTGATAACTTCTTCTGAAATAGTCTTTGTTGGCATGTAGAAGTTAAATTTAGGTCACTTGAAAAATTGAGTGAGTTATGTGAGACGCAACACATCTGGATACTCAATTAAAAATGGAGGAGCAGACATGAAGGAGACGGGGGAGAGATTATTTAGGTGAATAAAAAAGGAAAGAAACAACGCTGGAAACATAAAGCTTTACCGGAGAAGTTGGATTTGGTTATAGAATTCATTCGAGAGCAAGTTCAAGAGACTGTTGACAATATGATCCTGTTCGATGAGCGGGATGTCAAAGAGAAAGGTTTATTTGAGGTGGAAGTTAGGTATTTAGAATAGTTGATTTGGTATAGGGATGAGTGTTTAATTGCGGATAAAATCAAAAAGGAAATAAGCCTTAAAACTATTTTTTAGTTTTAGGGCTTATTTTTTACGTAGAAGCCTTGTTCCGTGTAGATAACTGTTATGGCTAAATAGTTATAAAAAGAGCGATAGTAGTCTTTTGATTTTAAGAAATAATCCTCACGGAAAACGATAAGTGGCACAAAAAAGGCCACGATGTCCTTGCCGTCTCTTCTGACTCGTTTTAGAATTAAAATATCATTTCTAGGTTTAATCTGCAAATATTTCGCGATTTTATGATCGGCATGGCGTTTGCTAATGTCCGCTCGTAAGGTGGTGGTATTTTTGCTTTGCTCTCGTAATTCTTGGGTAAAGTCTTTGATCACGGTGGAGTCGAGGGTGAACTTTTTGACGAAGGTGCCCTGGGCTCGTTCGCAGTACAGTAAGTTTTCGCTAACTAGTTCGACCATGCCTTTGCGGATAGTGAGGCGACTGAGGTGATAAATGTCGCACAGATCCATTTCTGTTGGGATGCGTTCTCCTTCTTGCCATTTCTATGTTTGACTATTAGCTCGTAGTTGATCTGCGATTTGGGCAAGGCTGAGTCATGGTGCATGTGTTTGGCTCCTTTCAATCTCCAGTGTTCGTTGTTATTAATATAACATAATAAAATTACTTCCTTAGTCCTATTGTTATAACAATAGGTGCTAAAGCCCGTAAACAGTGAGGTTTAAAAAGACATTTTAGGGCAAAAAGCTGTGCTATAATTTTGTTAAGTTAGTTTTTTAGGAGGGGTACGCTAGTGGTGTATGATTTATTGCCAGAAATAAAGATTAGTACAAAGGAGGCTGTATATTCCGGCCTCAAGGAAATTGTGCCGCTATTAAGGCAGCGGTTAATGGCTGAAACACTTAATGTTATAACAATTGAAAGTTATCCTTTGGTAGAGCCAGAGGTATTAAGAAATGCTTTATTAGATCAGCTAGGCTTAGATCTGATTGTTGAGAGTGATGCGTTTTTTTTTGATAGTCAGAAAGTGACGGAGATGATCGCAGATAATTTGACGGATGATCGAGTGTTTGGCCGTATGTCTCATCATTCCTTAGTTGATTTCGTTGACCCAGTCAAGCAATCGGCTGTTCATGATCAAATTGCCGTCGCTATAAAGGCCGGGCAACGAGTGGGGATTGTCGGTGTCGGAGCCAGTTTGATTTATCCGACGGATTTATTAATATACGCTGACTTACCCCGCTGGGAAATTCAAACTCGTTATCGTTCGGGAAATTATAGTAATTGGCAAGCTGATAATGCTGGAGAAGATCCGCTGCGGATGATCAAGCGGGGGTATTTCTTTGAATGGCGAGTGGCTGATAAGCAGAAACGGGCGCTCTATCCACAAGTCGATTATTTTCTTGATACGTTGCAGACCGATTGGGTAATGGTTGGGGCAACAACTTATGATCTTGCGTTGCAGGAAGTGGCTCGCCAGCCCTTCTCTTTGGTGCCTTTTTTTGACCCAGGCGTCTGGGGTGGACACTGGATGCAGCAACAGTTTAACTTTCGTCAGGATGAAGTGAATTTAGCGTGGAGTTTTAATGGGGTGCCAGAAGAAAATAGTCTGATCCTTAATTTTGGTTCAGCAAAAATGGAGATACCCGGGAACAATTTAGTGTATTTCCAAGGGGAGGCCGTTTTAGGGCCTCGAGTTTATGGTCGTTTTGGTGCTAATTTTCCGATTCGTTTTAATTTTCTTGATACGGTTGGTGGGTCTAATTTGAGTTTACAGGTTCATCCGACAACGGAATATGCTCAAGAGGTTTTTGGGGCGACCTACACCCAAGATGAGAGTTATTATATTTTGCATGCAGAGGCAGATGCCAAGGTTTATTTAGGAGTGAAGCAAGGGGTGACGAAACCGGCCTTAATGGCTGCGTTAGAACAGGCGGCTCTTGAAGGTGGATTTCCAGATGAAGACTTTATTTATCAGCAACCAGTAAAAAAACACGATCATTTTTCGATACCAGGTGGGACAATCCATTCTAGTGGAGCCAATTCGGTTGTTCTGGAAATCAGTGCCACACCTAATCGTTATACCTTTAAATTATGGGATTGGGGGCGGGTTGATTTAGATGGTTTGCCGCGGCCCGTTCACTTAAATCATGGAGAACCGAATATTGATATTCGGCGTGATGAAGAATGGGTGAAGCGAGAATTGGTCAATCCTTTTGCGGTGGTGGCCTCCGGTGACGGCTGGTTGGAAGAACGGACGGGATTGCATGAAACGGAATTTATTGAGACACGACGTCATACCTTTTCAGTTCCGGTTAATCATGAAAATCATGGCAGTGTGAATGTCTTGAATTTAGTGGAAGGTCAGGAAGCGTTGGTAGAAAGTCTAGATGGGTCCTTTGCCCCCTTTATCCTTCATTACGCTCAGACTGTGATTATCCCTGAGAGTGTTCGGTCTTATCGGATTAGTCCGAGTGGGGTTAGTCTAGGGCAACAGCTAAAAACGATGAAAGCTTATGTCAGATAAGAAAGTGGTGGTGTGATGAGTGGCTATTATTTTTTAATGGATGTGGGTGGCACCACGATTAAGGTGAATTGTTTAAATGAAAAACGGGAACCGTTATTTATTACTAATCGAGAGTTTCCTGCTCGGTCACAAGCGGATAAAGCGACTATTTTGACTAATTTTCAGCACATCATGATCTCGATTAATCAGGAAATTATGGCTCAAGGCTATGAGTTGCTTGGAGTGGGAGTGGCTTTTCCAGGTCCCTTTAATTATCAGGAAGGGTATAGTTTGATGAAGGGGATGCGAAAATACGATGACATCTATCGGGTTAATTTAAAAGCATTAATAAAGGAGTGGTTGGTCAGTTATTTTCAGTTGGAAGTGCCAGTGGTTTTTGAAAATGATGCCACTTCTTTTGGACTAGGTGAGTACGATCAGCGACACAGTTTGGAACCAGGGCGTGGGATTTATCTGACGTTGGGTACTGGGTGTGGTTCGGCCTTTATTGCCGCTGGTCAGCTAGTTCATGGTTATGGTTTGAATGATCAGGGAATGCTGTATGACAGCCCTTTTAAAGAGAGTCGTATAGATGATTATTTGTCGGCGAATGGCTTGAGATTATTAAGTGAGATGTATTACCAAGAGCCTCTGACCGGTTACCAGTTATTTCTTAAAAGCGAACAGGGAGAGGCAGAGGCCTTACAAGTGTTTGCTGAATTTGGTCAATGGATCGTGGAGGCACTCGAGCCTTTTGTGGATCGCTTTAAACCTGACGAGTTGGTTTTTGGTGGTGAGATTAGCGCCAGTTTGCCGTACTTTTATCCGGCCTTAGTTAAGTTCGGTGATTTAGCCATTCGCAAAAGTCAAAATACCAGTTTAGCAACCCTTCAAGGTTTGACCACATTGCTGCAAACTCGGTAACAAAAATATGCGCAAAACATGTGATACTATCAAAAGCTAGTAAAAATAAAGGAGAAGATTATGTCAAAACGTACATTGTATTTGGTCCATCATTCCCATACTGACATTGGCTACACGGACCGCCAGGAAAAAATTAGTCGTTACCATGTGGATTTTATCAAAAGTGTGATAGTCTTTTTATCTGATATTGAACAAGGGAAGCGACCAGAATGGACGGGTTTTAAGTATACCTGTGAAAATTATTGGCAGGTGGAGCAGTTTATGGCCAATAGCACGCCAGAAGAACAACAAGCCTTTGAATATTTTGTTAAAAAGGGGTGGATCGATATCTCCTTGAGTTACTTAAACATGACGGAGCTAGTTGATGAGACCGTGCTAAACAAGATGTTTGCCAAAGGTCGTCGCTATGTAGATGGACTTGAAATAGCAGCTAATTCTGCCATGACGGCTGATATTAACGGCTTTTCCTGGGGATATGCGGAAGCTATGTCTCAACATGGCATTGAGAATTTATTTTCTTGTTTGCACACTCATCACGGCATGTTTCCCCTTTTTAAAAAGCAGTTGCCATTTTGGTGGGAAACGCAAACTGGCCATAAGGTCTTGGTCTGGAATGGCGATCATTACCAAACGGGCAATGATTTTCTGTTAGTGCCTAATTCTGATCAATCAAAACAATACGGTCTGGCTGGTTACACTGAAGAGGAGGCCGATCGCCAGTTTAAGGTAACGGAAGAACGGATTTTTGCTCATTTTGAGTTGTTAGCTGAAGAAGACTATCCTTATGATTTTATTCCAGCGATGATCAGTGGGATCGTGACGGATAATGCGCCACCAAATCCGCGGATGATGGAAACAATTCACAAGTGGAATGAGCGTCATGGCTCTGAGATTGAGATCAAGCTAGTAACGTTGAACGAGTTTTTTGTTTTCTTGCGGCAACAGGATTTGGAGATCCCAACTTATAGTGGCGATTGGGCCGATTGGTGGGCGGATGGTGTCGGTTCTACCCCGGCGCCAACGAAGATTTATCGAGATGCTCAGCGCAAGTATCGACTGGCCAATAAATTGGATCCAGAGGGGCTTTTAGGCAAGCCGGAGTTATTGGCAGAGGCGGAGCAAGACTTGATGATGTATGCCGAGCACACTTGGGGGTATCATTCTTCGGTGGGACAGCCGTGGAATACCTTTGTTAATGATTTGGATTATCGCAAAGCAGCTTATGCGATTAATGCTAACAGCTTTATTTCGCGCCATTTAGACGAAATATTAGCCAAGCTAGGAGAAGAGTCGATTCAGATGAATCGCCAAGCTTACTACAAAGTTATTAACCCTCATCACCGACCTGTTACTGAACACGCTAAAATCTATGTCAAGCACTGGGAGCAAGTGGATGATTCTTATTTCCATACGGAAACCAATGGTCTGGTTGAAGTGGTGGATTGTCAAACAGGGGAAGTTTTTCCTTCACAAGTTGCTGATACCTCATTAGGTAAAGAAATTGAATTTTTAATTCCTCTGGCGGCAAGGGAAGAACGAGTGGTGCGTTTGCGTCGCGTCATCACGAAAAAGGATCGTAAAAATTGGAATCATGCATACATTGGCACGGAGCAAATTGCCGATGTGGCTTCTTACGAAGGGTATGACCATTTAGTGTCCCCTTATGGGATAGAAACTGCCGACTTTAAGTTGACGCTCAATCAGACGACGGGGATCGAGAGTTTGATTGATAAACGAACAGGCAAGAGCTTGCTTCACGAGCAACGGGATTATGCTCCCTTTGCTGGGGTCTATGAAGTGACGCCGATTACCACCGATGCTTGTACGGAACGGCGCATCATGGGACGCAATCGTAAAGGGCGGGTGACGGAGCGTTCTGCGGCGGTGCTGACGGATGTTAAAGTGACCCTCGATGGCCCATTATATACAGTTTTTGAGTTGGTTTATCAGTTAGTAGGGACTCAGATGTATACAGTGGTTTTGCGAGCTTATAAAGATTTGCCTCAGATAAATGTGACCTTGCGAATTCAAAAGGACAATCAATGGGCACCAGAAAATCTATACGTCCCTCTGCCTTTTAGTTACGGAGAAAACAGTCAGTTTTATGTGGAAAAAACTGGTACGATTTTCCGACCTGGGATCGATCAGTTACCAGGGACGAATACCGATTTCTATTTGTTAAATAATGGGGCGACCTTTACCGATGGCCACCATGGGTTAGTAGTGGCCATTAAAGACACGCCACTGATTACCTTGGGCACATTGGATAGTCATCTAGTCGACCTGTGCTCGCCAGCAACAGCCGCTAAAAACCACGAGCAGGTCTATTCTTGGCCGATGAATAATTTTTGGGAGACCAACTTTAAAGTGGATTTATCAGGTTTTTATGAATTTGATTATCAGCTCTATTTAATGTCAGATCAAACGCCAGCTGAATTAATTGAAAAAGCAACAGAATTAAATGAAGGCATCATCACCATTGCGTACAATCCAAAGTAAAGAAAGGGCGACAAGACAATGACAAAAACCTTGCACGTGGTATTTAAAACTCATTTGGATATCGGCTTTACCGATTTAGCAAAAGAGGTGGTTAAACAGTATTTGACAGATTTCATCCCTCGAGCGTTACAGATTGGCGAAGAGGTGCCAGATCAGTTTGTCTGGACAACGGGTTCCTGGTTGATCCACTTCTATTTGAATCATCCAGAGGTCGCTGAAGCAGATAAGGAGCGGATGGCGGCAGCCATTAAGCGTGGGACGATCAAGTGGCACGGTTTGCCAGTGACCTTTCACAGCGAATTAATGGATCAGCGTTTATTTGAATACGGTTTGTCTCTGTCACAGAATTTGGATAAGCAATACGGTACTGAAACCGTAGCTGGTAAGTTGACGGATGTGCCAGGACACACCATTGGCATTGTGCCATTAATGGCCAAAGCTGGCTTGAAGTACCTCCATATTGGGGTTAATGCCAGCTCGGCAATTCCCAAGGTGCCGGAGATGTTCCTTTGGCGAAATAGTGATGGCTCGGAAATCGTCGTCCACTATGCACAAGATTATGGGGAAACCTTTATTCGTGACGGCTGGGATGATATGTTGTACTTCGCTCACAGTCACGATAATGCTGGACCGCCAAAAGACAGCGAGGAAGTTATTGAGTTACTGGCTCGCTTAAAGGATGAACATCCTGATGCGACTATTGTGGCTTCAAGCTTAGATGATTTTGCTGAAGCTGCTTGGGCCAAACGTCAGACTTTGCCAGTGATTGAAGAGGAGATTGGTGATACTTGGATTCACGGTGTGGCCTCTGATCCATTGAAAATTGCCAATTATTTCAGCTTACTTCGTTTGCGGGATCAGTGGCTGGACAATGGACAATGGACGGTGGCAAGTCAGGAGTATCAGAATTTTTCGGAGCAATTGCTGCTAATAGCGGAACATACTTGGGGTGGCAATGGCAATGTTTTTTTACCAGATTACAAAAACTATTTAATTGAGGATTTTCAAGCTGCTCGTCAGCGAGATGCGATCACCTTTAATCATGATCGCTCAACGATGGATTTTGGTGATTTAATGGCGTTAATTAGCACTGATATTGAATCAGCGGATTTTCGTCCAAAACGCTCTTATCGTTTGTACGAAGAATCATGGCAGGAACAGCGTGATTATGTGACGGCCGCGGTGGCTTGCTTAAGCGCAGAACGTCAGGCGGAAGCTAAAAGAGTGTTGGCCCCTAGTCCAATAATCCCTTTGGAAACAGGGGAGCAGGTCATGCCAGGTCGATTGTATCAGTTTGATGATCTGAGCCTGAGCTTTTCAACCACTGGTGGGATTAATCAGCTAATCGTCGAAGGGCGTCATTTAATTGGGGCTGGTCGTGAATTTGGTGGTATCTCCTATGAGCGTTTTGATTTTGGTAACTACAATGACTTTCTCAGTAAGTACAGTCGGTTGACGAGATGGACTTCCAGCTGGTGTCTGGTAGACTTTGCGAAACGCGGCATCGAGGCCTTTCAAGACATCCGTTATGAGTTGATCAAACCGATGATTAAGACCTCATCCATCAGTCGGACAGGTCAACAGCTAACTGTCATCTTTGACTTGTGTTACACACGTTACCAACAAAAAATGTGGGGGTTACCAACTGACAATCAACTGGTTTATGAGATAGATTTAGCTGAAAAGTCGATTAAAGGTAGTTTGAAGTGGCAAGGGAAACAAGGGAATCGGATGCCAGAGGCTTATTGGTTGGAAACCAGTTTGCAAGTTGCCAACCCTTACCGTTGGCAGATGGATAAGTTAGGTACCACTATTTCACCGTATAATGTGGTGGAAAATGGCAATCGTTATCTTCATGGTCTGTCACAGAAAGGCTTGAGTTACAGCGGGAGTGACGGCCCTGTTACGATTAAAAGTTTGGATGCGCCGCTCTTTTCCTTTGGCCGGCGTGGTTTGCTAGTTTTTGATAATCAACAACCATCATTAAATGACGGCATATATGTCAATCTACAAAACAATGTCTGGGGTACCAATTTTCCTGCTTGGTTTGAAGACGACATGTTGTATCGATTTGAGGCTTGGTTTTAATTTACGGTTAATGCTAACACTAAAGAGCTGACGTTCCCTTGAGTCAGAGCTTTAGTGTTATTTGCATGTAAAAAAAGCCGAAGAGAGATAAAGAAATACACAGTTTGCAAGAATCACATATTGAAAAATATCGTAAAAAACGTATCCTTTTATATAAGGTGGGTAAATTCTATTGCCTTTTACTAGAGGATGAAAATGCTTTAGAATAAACGATGATGGTATATCTTTGTTTAACAGCGCTTACAAAAGAGGGTGGAATGGATGAATGGATTTGTGAAACAAAGTTATCGTCTTGGAGAATGGTTATTAAAGTTAGGACAATTGCAATGGTATTGGGTGTTTTACGCGTTGAAGGGGGCCCTTGTTTTCGCTTTATTCCCCGCTACGGGTACCGTTTTTAGGATTCTCTATCTATGGTTATCAGAACCCGAAAATGAACTGGATATAAAAGAGGTTTTTGCGGTTTATGCCACAGTTAATAAGGGAGAATTAAATAAGTTAGGCTACCTATTGACGGTTATTGCCTTCGTGTTGTTGATTGATTTACAGGTTTCTAATCTGTTTATTCAGTCATATATCCTGCATTATTTTTTGGTTTTCTTGTTTATTTTAGTACTAGGGACCGCTTTGTACGTATTTCCAATATATTCACGTTATGAATTAGCCGTTTTTAATTGCCTTAAGCAAGCTTTTTTCTTCTTTTTCACTAATTTAATTGAAACGGTTGCAATGTTAGTCGGATTTTTTCTAGTGGTTGTGTTGATGACTTTTTTACCGATCTTATTAGTGGTTGCTGGGATGCCGTTATTTGCACTGCCTAGCAGTTGGTTTGCCTATCAAGCGATGAAAAAAGTAGAATTGAAAAAAGTGAGTGACTAAAAAGAGGGGGAGATGTGGTGAAGAAGTTTATTAGTAAGTGTCGCAATGGTTTGTTATTTAGGTATTTTGTTTCATACTTACTCATTTTTTTGTTACCATTTCTAATATTGACTTCTTGCTTATATTATTGGTCTGTGCTAGGGATGGAGAAACAGCTGAAAACGGCTAATTTGAATAGTTTACGGCAAGTGGATAACATCGTAAATGAGCGTTTTAGTGAATTGGATAAAATGGCAGATAATATTAAATTGAATCCTCGCTTGAGCAATTTCATGTTGGAACATCCTTATTATAGCATTGAGGGGCGCTCAGAGCTGAGCAAAATTCAAGCTAGTAATGCTTTTGTGAGTGAGATTTTTTTGCATTATATCAATGAGGAAAAGATTTATTCCAGTAATGGCTCCCAATCGTTAAGTTCGTTGACAGAGAAAAAGTATGGACGTTTTGCCTTAAACAGTCACATGCTCGAAGAAACTTTTAAAGAAACATTGCCTACGGTGAAGGTAAGTTATGATACTGGTGAACAGAATTCACTGTTGCAGTATTATAAACCCCTTATGAATGGTGGGTCTGTTTATGGAACGGCCTTTTTCTTTATTCAGGAAGCAGAGTTGCAGCGATTGCTGACTAACTTAATGACTGATTATGCTGGCAGTGCCTTTATTGTCACAGAAGAGGGACAAGTAGTTAACTCGTCAAGTTCTGATCAGGGGCAACCGCTGATGATGGCTAATTTTGGTCGATCTCTTCTTGAAAAGGAAGAGGTGGTCTTTGAAAAGGAAAAATATCATGTGTCCTCTTTAACATCAGATGTGTCGGGTTTAACTTTTGTGACCGTTATTGAAGCGAAACAGTTTTTACAGCCCTTGGCGACTGTGAGGAACTGGTTTTATTTCCTAATCTTAGCTTTCTTAAGCCTTGGTTTGGTTTTGAGTTATGTGATGGGCTTGCATCAGTATCGGCCGATTAAGCAGATTGACAATGCTTTTAAGAAGATTACGAATCAAGAGGAGAAAGTTGAAGACAACGAGTTGACGATAATTGAAAGAAGGTTGAGAAGCTTTGTGACAGAACACCAAACGATGAATGAAACACTTTCTCAGCAACAAGCTTATTTATTGGATTATTTTTTTAATAAATTGATGGAAGGGAAATTTAAAGATGAGGCGTATCTAAGGCAACAAATGAGTGAGCTATCCATTGATTTTCAGTTGAATCACTACTATGTTATGTTATTGGATACCGCTTTTTCTGAGAAAAAAGAAGAAAATGTTAAGAAAAAAACGGTCTTGCTAAATGAATTTCCTTTGAAAATGGCTGATACTCAAATTTATGCAGTGGAGCTACCGTTGAAACAACAACTGGCGTTAATTGTTGGTAGCAATCAGGCTCATACCAATCAGCGTAATCACGTTAAACGGCTTAAAGAGATGTTCGACAAGATGCTTTCGGAAGATGTCCGTTTAGATGTCGGCGAAGTTTATGAGCAATTGGTTTACCTCAACCGTTCATACATCGAGGCGATCTCTGCAAATGACTGTCACAAAAAAGTGAGTGAGTCTGTCTTCTTTTATCGTGATATTGTGTATTCTCAGCCACAGTTTTTAAGTGTGCCTAATGGATTGAAAAGCAAATTGACTCAAAGTGTGCATCAAGGGGATGAAACGGTGGCAACTGAAACGATTAACACGATATTTGGTCATCCTTCAATTCGAAATATGAACACGTTTGAGGCCAAGTATTACTATTTTGACGCTTTGAGAGCGGTGATTGAGTGTATTAGTCAGTTGGGGTGCGAAGACTTGTTAGATCGTTTTAATGAAATGATTGACTATCAGTCGGTAGAGCTGCTTCATCAGGAATTGCTGGCTGTCACGAAACGACTTTGTCAGCTGATTTCGGTTCGGAAGGCCGCAGAAGCCACTCAATTAGAGTCTGATATTATTGTATACGTGAATCGCCATTTTCGTTCTCATGATTTATCCTTGGAACGAATTGCCGTTGAATTTGATTTTTCTCTTTCATATTTAAGTCGCTTTATTAAAGAAGAAACAGGTATAACCTTTTCTACGTATGTTCAAGAGTTACGTTTAGACTATATTAAGCATCAATTAGTGGCAACCACAGATTCGATTAAGGACATAGTTGTTAGGGCGGGTTATTATGATGTATCAAACTATACCCGTAAGTTTAAAAGCCTTGTGGGAGTTACACCAGGACAATTTCGTAAGCAAGCTCAAGATGATACACCTAAACAAATAAATATTTAATGGGAACTATATAACAAAAAGGCCTGTGTGAAACTTCCACACAGGCCTTTTTTGTTTCAGTCTAAAAAAGACGTACTTGTCATGACTGTTTCAGCAATTTTCCATTGATTCCCTTCTTTGATTAAGGTGTGATTAGCATCTGAAAGATGGTCACGGTAGCGCTCTTTCTGTGGGAGGCCTTTTTTCTTTTTTGTTCGCTGGCTAGCTTTAAGGAGCATCCGCTCAGGTTGTTGGTCAAGGACTTCTATCGATAGTAATTCATGGGACAAGTTGTAATCGGCAAAGAATTGGCTCATGTCACTGCTCGTTTCATTATGAGCAGAGGTTACGAGGCTGTTGAGATAAGCTGGTAAATCTTTGTCAGTAGCGGCTTGTAGATTTTGTTTAAGAATTTTTACAGCGATCTCTACATCATCTTGATTATGAATCGAGCCGAAGACGGGGATGCCCTCGGTGTAGGCCGTAGCTGCTTGGGGTTTAGCCAAATAAATAATTAGTAGCAGTAGGATAAGTGGCATTAATAGTATACGTCTATTCTTTTTCATTAAATCACACCCTTTCGCCATTATCAGGATTATCTTATTATACTGCTGGTAACAGCTGTTTGAAAGGGGGTTACCGATATGACATAGCTGAAAAAATCCACATATTGTTGAAAGCGGATTCCTCTATTATAGTAATGACACAAGGAGAGCTTGAGTGAATGGATTCATATTTTACAAGGAGGTTAGTATGGAACAAATTAGAGGTGACATTGAAAAAGCTTCAATAGAGACTGAGGAGCACAGGCGATACCCAGAGACGGATATGCTGGCTGAGCGGTTGGAGTGGTTTCAGGATTTGAAGCTAGGGGTAATAATTCACTGGGGCTTATACGCAGAAGCTGGGATTGTCGAATCTTGGCAATTGTCAGAAGAAGATGAGTGGGCCAGAGAGCCGACTCCTTGGCGTCAAACTATTAAGGAGTTGCAACGGGATTACTGGCAGTTAAATCAAACGTTTAATCCAGTGAAATTAGATGCAGCGGACTGGGCAAGAAAGTGCAAGGCAGCGGGGTTTAATTACCTAATTTATACAACCAAACATCACGATGGCTTTAACATGTATGATACAGCACTGTCAGATTATAAAATTGGAGGGAAAGATAGTCCGTATCAGGGCTCAGATCCGTTAAAGATCATTTTTGAGGCCTTTCGCCAAGAAGGTTTAGCTACAGGCGCCTACTATTCTAAGGCGGATTGGCATTCGCCTTATTACTGGTTAGCGGATGAAACAGTTAAAGGGCGTCGGGCGAGTTATGATCCCTTGGAACACCCTGATATCTGGCAAAAATATGTGGAATTTGTTCACAGCCAAATCCATGAAATTACTCATAATTACGGAAAAATTGATTTTTTGTGGTTAGATGCTGGCTGGTCAGGAAAAGGAAAAGAAGATTTGCAGATGGATCGTTTTGTGGAAATCGCTCGTGAGGAACAACCGGAGTTAATTGTGGTAGATCGGATGATGGGCGGTCGTCATGAAAATTATGTCACACCAGAGCGAAAAGTTCCCAGTCTGGCAGAATTGCCAACTAAACCGTGGGAAAGCAATATTCCTTTGGGAAATGACTGGGGATATAATCCAGCTGATCAATTTAAGTCCAGTCAAGAGGTGATTGAAACCTTGGTTAATGTTGTATCAAAAGGTGGAAATCTTATATTGGGATTAGGGCCGACGCCAGAAGGGACTTTTACCAAAGAGGAAGACGCCATTTTGGAAGAGTTAGGTAGCTGGTTAAGGATTTATGGAGATGGCATTTATGGTACTCGTAAGTTAGCGGTAATTGATGAAAATCAAGGGTGGTTTTTAACGCAAAAAGCGATCGCCTATTATGGGTTTCTACCAGTCACCTCGCCTTGGAAACAACAGCTAAACATGGCTGATTTAGGAATTAGTCCAGAAGAAATTACAGAAGTTCGGGATATGAAGACAAAACAACCACTCTTACTTATCAAAGAAGGAGAGAATTGGCTTATTAATTTGCCAGAGACATGTCCAGAAAGTCTGGGCTGTTATGGCATTCAACTGATTAAAGGGTATATACATCCCGTAAAATAATCGGAACATATAGTTCCATTGGATTATCAACATAATGACGAGCAGAGAGTGGTGCTTTCAGCTTCTTTTTAGCTGGAAGTTTAACGATTGATCGTCATTATTTAATAGGAGCTATATAGCGAGTAATAGTTTGACCGACACTTAACATCAGGCTTTTAGTTGAGGGCGGAAATGTGTCATGACTGCCTATTTTAGTAGGTATTAACGAGAGGGGTTGAATAGTTTGGCAACAGAGAAATCAGCAATATCAGGTAATCAGTTAGTTCCTAATAAAAAAACGAAGTTAACGAGACTTTTGGCCAGCTGGCAACTATATGTGTTTGTTCTGCCGGCTTTTATCTATTTTTTAGTGTTTCACTACGGTCCGATGTACGGGGTTGTGATTGCCTTTAAGGATTACATGCCTTCACTAGGTATTTTTGGCAGCCCTTGGGTCGGCTTTAAGCACTTTGAGCGCTTTTTTGATTCTTATTATTTTTGGGATTTGATGAAAAATACTTTAGGCATCAGTTTGTATTCATTAGTCGTTGGTTTCCCACTGCCAATAATTTTGGCGTTGGCGCTAAACGAAGTCAAAGACGGATTTTTTAAGAAATTTACGCAGACGGTGACCTACGCTCCTAATTTTATTTCCGTGGTGGTGATCTCTGGCATGCTGATCGCGTTTCTATCACCCTCAACGGGGATCATCAATCATTTTATTGAATTTTTAGGGTTTGAACGAATTTCGTTTATGGAAGATCCTCGGTGGTTTAAAACGATTTATGTACTTTCTGGTGTTTGGCAAGGCACTGGCTGGGGGTCGGTGATCTATTTGGCAGCTTTATCTGGGGTGGACGTTCAGCTTCATGAGGCGGCTACGGTCGATGGGGCCACACGGCTGCAACGGATTTGGTACATAAATTTACCGACGATTATTCCAACGATGGTGATTTTATTGATCATGAATGTCGGGAGTTTGATGGCCATGGGTTATGAAAAAATCTTGCTGTTGCAAAACCCGCTGAACATAGAGTCGTCTAATGTTATTGCTACCTTCGTTTATAAACAAGGATTATTGGATGCTCAGTACAGTTACGCAGCAGCAGTCGGGTTATTTAATTCTTTAATCAACGCGGTGCTGTTAATTGTTGTCAACAAGGTTTCGCGGAAAGTCAGCGAAGTCAGTTTGTGGTAGGAGGAAGACGATGTTAAATACAAAAACAGTTAAAGAAACCAAAGCGGATAAAGCGTTTATTGCCTTTGTTTATATATTCTTAGGATTGGCATTATTAGTGGTCTTGTATCCTCTGGTTTATATTATTAGTGCCTCGATTAGTGACCCCCAGTTGGTGAATTCCGGACAGATGTTTTTGTTTCCAAAAGGAATTACCTTTGAAGGCTATACGACGATTTTTGATAATAAAGATATTTGGCGAGGCTATTTAAATACTATTTTTTACACCGTACTGGGAACGAGTATTAACTTAATTGTCACGTTGCCAGCAGCCTATGCTTTATCGCGAATTGATTTTTTCGGTCGTAAAAGTTTTATGAACTTTCTGTTGGTGACGATGTTTATCAGTGGTGGGATGATTCCTAGCTATTTATTAGTAAAAAACTTGGGGATGATTGACACTGTATGGGCAATGGTCATTCCTAACGCGGCCTCTGTCTATAATATTGTCGTGACGCGGACTTTTTTCCAGTCAACTATTCCACGTGAGATGGAAGAAGCGGCGATTATTGATGGGTGTTCTGATTTCAAGCTTTTTTCTAAGGTGGTACTGCCCTTGTCTATGCCGATTATTGCGGTAATGGCCTTGTTTTACGGCGTCGGCCATTGGAATAGTTATTTTAATGCGCTGATCTATTTGTCGGATAAATCGATGTATCCCCTGCAAATGGTTTTGAGGGAGATTTTAGTATTACAAGATCTATCTTCTAACGCTACGAGTAATATAACGGCGAGCATGGCGGAAATGATGTATAGTAAACAACAGTTGGTTCAGGTGATTAAATACGGAGTGATGATAGTATCAACTCTTCCTGTGATTATCGTCTATCCGTTTTTACAAAAATATTTTGTAAAAGGGATGATGGTGGGATCGCTAAAAGGATAAAAATAACCTCTATTCGTTTTTGGAGGATAAATATAATAACAAAAGGAGTGTTTTGATGTTTTCGAAAAAGACCGTAAAGTTGGTAACAGCATTTGCCATGGCGAGTTTATTAGGCGCTTGTGGTAGTCAAGACAAGAGTGAAAAAGAAAGCAAGAGCGACGTGAAAGTTGAGGCAACCGGTTTTCCAATTGTTAAAGAGCCGTTAAAAATGACGATGATGGCGCCAGGAACTGGTTTAGCAGAGTGGAAAGATATGGCGGTTAATACGGCGTATACGGATGAAACTGGTATTGAATTTACTTATACAACCCCACCATTAAGTGATTTTCCGACAAAGCTGAATCTAGCTTTTGCCAGTGGTGAATTGCCGGATATTATTTTTGGAGCAGGGTCAGCGTTGACGCCGGGCATGGAAGTTGATTATGGAACTCAAGGCATGTTATTGCCGTTGGAAGAGTTAATTGAGGAGTATGCGCCTAACTTTAATAAATTAATGGAAGAAGATCCAAGTATCCGTCAGTCAATCACGACGCCAGATGGTCATATTTATTCCTTGCCAAGTGTGGGCCGCAGCGACACGTCTATTTGGCCAAGAGGTCCCCTTTGGTACAATGGTCAATGGTTAGAAGCCCTAAATGTCAAAGAGTTACCTAAAACAACAGATGAGTTTTATGAGTTACTGCTGCGATTTAAAGAGGAAGACCCTAATGGTAATGGTAAAAAAGATGAAGTTCCCTTGTCAGATGCTAAACTGGACAGTGCTCGACCTTGGTTGATGTCAGCTTTTGGCATGAAAGAACGGGGAATTGAAGAAGTAGCAGGAACCGTGCGCTACTCACCAATTAGCGACAACTATAAAGGCTATTTAGAATACATGAATAAACTGTATAAAGATGGTCTATTGGATAAAGAAGTCTATTCGCAAGCAGATGAACAGAAAAAAGCCAAAGGTCAAAATAACCAACTGGGTGTTTTCCCTGACTGGTTCTCTTACTTTACTTTAGGGCAAACGGAGCAAGAGGCTCTTAAAAATCCTATGTGGCACCCATTGACGAGTGAGTATTCAAAAGAAGCAATGGTGCCAGGCAGTCCTCGTTTATCGCGGGCAGTTTTCTCGATTACTAAAAACAATCCAAGTCCGGAAGCTTCTTTACGTTGGGTGGATTATTTCTACACACCTGAAGGTTCTGAATTCTTAACTAGAGGGCCAGAAGGCGTATTGTGGGAGTTTGCCAAAAATGATGCAGGTGAAGAAGTTAAAGTTTATAAAGAAGGCATTGATCTTGATAAGGTAGAAGATGCTCGTGGTGAAATAAGTCCTGCCTATGGCATCGCAGTGCCCTCTTTAGATATTTCAATACCCGGAATTAAAACAGATGCGAATGAACCGGACTTTTCAGAGTTTTCGACGTTTATTAAAACCGAAACAGAAGAAAAAGTCGCCGCCTTTGCGGAAGTCCCGTATCCTTTAGTCTATTTAACGAAAGAAGAGCAAGACAGAGTTTCAGCAGTAGACACGGATTTAAAAACGTATGTCGAACAGATGGAAGCGAAGTTTATTACGGGTGTAGAGCCTTTATCCAATTGGGACAAATATGTGAAAACAATTGAGTCAATGGGTGTCGAAGATTATGTCAAAGTTTATCAAGACGCTTTTGATATTTGGGAAAAGTCTTAATTAGTAATGGGAAAAGGGCTAAGCGCATTTGCCTTAGCCTTTTTTTTCATTCGACTTTATAGAGGTGACAAAGTGGTTTATCATAAGGATAAAACAACGTGAAAGGGGTTTACGAATGACCTATGGAATGATCGCAACTTGGCGAATGGCCTATGAAGGAGTTGCAAAAATGGCAAGGGAACTGGCAAAGGGAGGAGATGCCGGGCAGTCAATTGTTGAAGCGATAAAAATGGTGGAAGATTATCCCTATTATAAATCAGTTGGATTTGGTGGTTTGCCAAATGAAGACTGTCAATTAGAGCTGGATGCGGCTTATATGGATGGCGATAATTTTGATGTGGGAGCAGTCGCAGGGATTCAACAGACTAAAAATCCAATTGCAGTGGCAGAAAGGTTGAGTCATGAGCGTTTTAATTCTTTTTTGGTTGGCTCTGGCGCCACTAAATATGCGCGCGAACAAGGGTTTGAACAACAGGAAATGATAACCGATCGAGCGAAACGGATGTGGGAGCTGCGTTTGGAAGAGATTCAAAAAAACAACTTAAGCCCTTATGATGGTCATGACACAGTTGGAATGGTCTCTTTAGATCGCAGGGGAAAGATGGTTGTTGGAACATCCAGCAGCGGCTTGTTTATGAAAAAAAGTGGACGGGTCGGTGATTCACCATTATCTGGTTCTGGCTTTTATGTGGACAGTGAGATTGGAGGGGCAACGGCCACTGGGCTAGGTGAAGACTTGATGAAGGGCTGTTTGAGTTATGAAACAGTTGCCTTAATGGGGCAAGGTCTATCTCCTCAAAAGGCAGTAGATCAAGTGGTTTACCGTTTTAATGATAAATTGATTAAACGTAAGGGCAAAGCTGGTGCTTTTTCTCTGGTCTGTCTGAATAATCGAGGTCAATGGGGAATTGCCACGAATGTTGAGTTTTCTTTTGTGGCGGCAACGGAAACAGAGAAAGCTGAAATTTATCTTGCCAGACCAGGAAAGAATCAGACAACGGAAATCGAAGTCGCTACAGCAGAGTGGTTAAAGGCCTACGACTTACGAATTAAGCAACCATTAGAAAAACTGACTCGTTAAATTGACTGTGTCAGCTAACAGGCGGCCAAGTTTAGCTGGGCTTTCCAGAAGTTAGTGACGTCGGCACTGTAAAGGATAAAGGAGAGAGTATGCAAAAAATTAGAAAACGTCAAGTTCATCTTGATTTCCATACGAGTGAGTATATTGAAGGGATTGCTAAAAACTTTAACAAGGAGTCGTTTGTTGCGACGCTAGAACAGGCCGCGGTTAATTCGATTACCTGTTTTGCTCGTTGTCACCACGGTTGGTTATATTATCCTTCTAAATTACAGCCGGAGATGATTCACCCTCATTTAGCCAACCCTAATTTATTGTTGGAACAAATAGAAGCCTGTCACAGCCGAGGAATTGAGGTGCCGATTTACACGACGGTTCAATGGGACGGCTACGTAGCGCGTCAACATCCTGAGTGGTTGTGCGTGGATAGTCAAGGAGCCTTTATCAACAGTCAAGGAGTACCAGAGCCTCATTTTTATTATAGCTTATGTTTAAACAGCGGGTATCGGGACTATTTTACAGCTCACTTAGTGGACGTAATTGAGGTGGTAGGGCAAGAGCAAATTGATGGGATTTTTATGGATATATTATTCCGTGTGGCTTGTGATTGTCAGCACTGTCAAAAAGAGATGCTAGCTAAAGGGATTGACCACAACAGTGAGATAAACCGTTTAGCATATTCTGAAATAATGCTAAATGAGTTTAAAACAGAAATAGCTGATCTTATTCGTCAAAAGGTACCAAAAGCGACGATCTTTTATAATGGTTCTCATGTGGGCTATGCAGATAAACAAAACCTCGCTGCCTACAGTCATTTGGAGTTGGAAAGCCTACCAAGCGGTGGTTGGGGTTATGATCATTTTCCAATTACCATGCGTTATGCTCGTAATTTAGGGAAAGAGATAATCGGCATGACTGGTAAGTTCCATACCTATTGGGGGGACTTTCATTCCTTAAAAAATCAAGCAGCCTTAGAGTTCGAATGTTTTAATATGCTAGCCTTAGGGGCTGGTTGTTCGATTGGCGATCAGTTACATCCAGATGGTCAGCTGTCATCAGCTAGTTACGAATTGATTGGCAATGTCTATCGACAAGTGGCACAGGTGGAGTCAGCTTGCGAAATGGCGGCGATTCCCGAAGTTGAAATTGGTGTGCTAACGCCAGAAGAAACATGGGTGGCTGGTAGCCATAGTTTGCGGCTTGATCCTTCCTTAATTGGCGCAAATCGGCTGCTGCAAGAATTAAATTATCAGTTTGATATTATAGACAGTCAAATGGATTTTAGTCGGTATAAAGTCTTAATTTTACCAGATGTGATTGCCTATACGCCTCAGCTACAAGCTAAACTGAAGGCTTACACGGCAGATGGCGGCGCGGTTATCGGTAGTTATCGCTCTTTAATTGACGAGGAACATCCACAAAATGACTGGTATGGGATTGAGTTTTTAGGGGACGGAGATTTTGATCGTGATTTTATTATGCCGAATGAACGACTGGGCAAAACGTTGCCTCAAGAGGAATTTGTTATGTATTTAAAGGGTGCTAAGGTGGCGCTAAAGGGTGCCGATTTGGCTTTGGAGTCGGTTACGTCTTTTTTTAATCGGCAAGGTGATACTTTTTGTTCCCATCAACATGCGCCAGCAACGCGGCAAATCGGTGGGCCAGCGGCAACCAGAAATGGCCAGGTGAGCTATTTTGCCCATCCACTTTTTAGGATTTACCGCAAAAATGCCCCTCATTGGGTTAAAGCTATCCTTAGGGATGCATTGGAAGAACTTATGCCACGAAAACTGCTGACTCATGATGGTCCCTCGACCTTCCTGACAACCGTTAATCGGAACTCTGAGGGAAATCGTCATATCATTCATGGCTTGCATTATATTACCCAAAAAAATTCGGAAGATATTTACACAATCGATGAGGTTATTCCGCTGCATCAGCTGAGAATCAAGTACGATCTTGATGGCAAGCAAGTTAAGTCTGTCCGAAACATTGTGACAGGAGAAGAACTGTTAGTCGAGTCAGTGGAAGGCTATCTGTCAATTGTGATCCCAAGAGTAGAGGGGCACATAGTGATCGAAGTTGTGACGAGCTAGTTATGGCTAACAAGCAACGTGTTGGTCCATCCAAGGACCTAAGAGATGTCGAAGATTGAATAGGAGTATCTATGATGCACGTTTCAATCTATTAGCCAGTTTTATGCAATAGCCGAGAACACTCGCGACTTTAATCGTGTAGATGAATCGGCTTCAGTTGTGGCATAGCTTTAGCTATGTTGAACAGCCGATATCATATCTATTAAAATCTTTTTGGAATTTAACGATGACATATGTTAAACTATTTCAAAGGAGGTTTTTTCATGTCAGAAGTACATCGTGGTCGCGGGTATGTCTATTCTATACAGTATCATTTAGTTTGGTGTGTGAAATATAGACATCATATTTTGCACGGAGACATTGATACATATGTTAAAAA
>NZ_JAEEGA010000017.1 GCF_017829975.1 Vagococcus allomyrinae
TAATTATTTAGCTAATGCATCTTTAGCTTGGTCAGCTAATGCAGTAAATGCAGGAGCGTCGCTAATTGCTAATTCTGATAACATTTTGCGGTTGATGTCGATTTCAGCTAATTTCAAACCGTGCATCATTTTGCTGTAGTTTAAGCCGTTCATACGAGCAGCAGCGTTGATCCGTGCAATCCATAATTTACGGAAATCACGTTTCTTTTGGCGACGATCTCTGTAAGCGTAGCTGTAAGATTTCATCACTTGTTCTTTTGCTGTTTTGAATAATGTATGTTTTGAGCCGTAGTAGCCTTTCGCTAACTTCAGCACCTTTTTACGACGTTGACGGGTTGTTGAACCACCTTTAACACGTGCCATGATAAATTCCTCCTTGAGTTCTGTTCATCATTTCGGAGTCTTCCTACGAAATGTTCTAATTATAACGTTGTCTCACGTTGCAGCGAGAATCGATTTCAATTGATGTGGCTTGCTTATTTCAAGTAAGCTAACATTTGGCGTACGCGTTTGTAATCGCCTTTTGAAACCATGCTTGGTCGACGTAATTGACGACGTTGTTTCTTAGTTTTTCCGTGGAAACGGTGACTTGTAAATGCGCGGTATCGTTTTAATCCGCCACCACCTGTACGTTTGACACGTTTAGCTAGTCCGCGGTGTGTTTTTTGTTTTGGCATCTTAATTTCCTCCTCAGATCATCTTGCTTGTTACTTACTATCGTTTTTTGGTGCTAACATTAGAAACATGCTTCTACCGTCCATTTTAGGACGTTGCTCGATATCAGCGATATCTTTTGTTTCATCTGCAAATCTCATCAAGACATCCTGACCAATTTGTTTATGAGTAATTGCCCGGCCTCTGAAGCGGATTGACGCTTTAACTTTGTCACCTTTTTCAAGAAACTTCCGTGCATGACGCAATTTTGTATTAAAATCGTTATCGTCAATTGTTGGACTTAATCTTACCTCTTTAACACTGATCACTTTTTGATTCTTGCGAGCTTCACGAGTTTTCTTTTGTTGCTCAAAACGATGCTTTCCGTAGTCCATAATACGGGCTACTGGTGGCTTCGCTGTTGGGGCAACCACTACCAAATCCAACTGGGCGTCTTCGGCGATTTTCAAAGCTTCCGCCTTAGTTTTAACGCCTAACTGCTCGCCTGTTTCTGAGATTAATCGTAGTTCACGTGCACGAATACCGTCGTTTACCATCATATCCTTTGCTATGGTCATTCACCTCTCTGTAATTATTTACGAGTTTTAAGGCAGAAAAAAAGAGTCTTTTGATTTAAAGACCCCGCAAAAATTTCACAAAAATAGCCACGCTATATTTGTAAAAAACTATCTAGCCCAGAGACATGGTCTGCTAAGGCGAGAAGCGGGTGCTTCTGCTTAATTCTCAACTTTATTAGTATAACAAGGTTTTAAAAATAAGTCAAGCCTTTCTTAAAAAGATTAACGTTTTAAATATATACATCCTGTTAAATAATCAAACATATAGTTCCATGGGATAATGCGCATAATCATCCGCCAAGAGTGGTACTTTCAGCTTTTTTCTGGCTGAAAGTTTAACGGGAAAGGATGATTATTTAATGGGAACTAGATAGCAGTTATTCCTTAGGATTTGGACGCAAATGACTGACCTCTGAGAGCTTTATCACATTATTTTTTGACACTCGTTTAGCGGGATTCAACGGATCATTTTCGTCTAGATTAAGCTCTTCAAACACTTCTGGAAACTCATCGTCAAGACTTTGAGAGACCCACGCCAATTTTTGGAAGAAAGGATACATGTTCCCTTGGAAAAACAACAACATCTCCACATATTCTTCTTTAGTCAACAGCTTTTCCGTGTACAGAAAGTCATAATACGACAATAAAGAGACATAGATTTGCGATCCAACATCAGACTGAAAGAAAAACTGAAAGGGAAACTTATCCAAGAGAATCGTTTTTATGACAGCCTTATTCGTAAACCCAACAAATTCACTTTCATTTGCCTGAATTAAACAATTATTTAAGAAAGAAATGACCTCTTGATGGTAGTCATTCTCTAAAACCATTTCCTCACTAATCAACTGATTCAGCTTCAAACTAAAATATTTCCGCTCTAGTAACTTCAATTTTTTGTTGTTCATCGCTTCCTCACCTACTTTAATTTGATAATTGTAGTATATCATTTAACATTAGAGAACAGTAGCGTTGCCATCAAAAAGACTGAAAATTTGTGCTTTTTTTTAACCAGCTATGGTAAACTTAAGCTAGTCATGATTCGTTAATTTTTTCATCAGTTTAATGTGAGGTGTCATATGAGTAAAATAAAAAAACCGATTCAACCAAAGCTGTCAGCGGCTAATTTAAGCCCCTTTTCTGGCTATTTACAAACAGAAGAACTAATCGTCAATCAACTGATCTTGGAACAGGATTTTTCTGATGAAGAAGTGGGCGCTACTGGCTTCCAAGCTTGTCAGATTAGCAAAACCAATTTTAGCGGGTGCCAACTAACCAGCTTTGAAGCCCAAGATGTCATCTTTGAGCATTGTGATTTTTCAAATGCTGTGATGATCGGCGGTTCGTTCCACCGAGTTATTTTTAAAAATTGTAAGCTCACTGGTACAAACTTCGCTGAGTCCTTACTAAAGGATTGTCAATTTATCGAATGTGTCAACGATTTTTCTTCCTATAGCTACAGCAATCTAAAGATCGTTCATTTCCAGGAATGCTCCCTGAAAGACAGTGATTTGCACGAGCTACGCTGGCAGCATCTCCAGCTGACAAACTGCGGGTTAACTGGCTCCAGTTGGTTCAATACTGAGTTGGCCGGACTTAATTTAGCGACTTGTCACTTTGATAAAATCGCCTTATCCCAAGAGCTTATTAGGGGGTTAGTGGTCAATCAGGAGCAAGCCATCGTCATCGCCTTAGGATTTGGCCTGATCATCGATGAACCTTTTTAATAGAAAAACTGCGACTGTCAAAGAACAGTCGCAGTTTTTTTACATATTCGCTATCAGTAAGTCGGCAAATCCTGAGCAACTCACTTTTTCTGCTCCATCCATTAGACGGGCAAAATCGTAAGTGACGGTTTTGTTTTCAATGGTTTTCTCTAAAGAGTTAACAATCAAATCAGCAGCTTCTTGCCAGCCAATGTGCTCTAACATCAAGGTACCTGATAAGATCACAGATGAAGGATTGACTTTGTCTTGACCAGCGTACTTAGGCGCGGTGCCGTGAGTGGCTTCAAAAATGGCGTGACCTGTCTGATAATTGATGTTAGCTCCTGGCGCAATGCCAATACCGCCAACTTGAGCTGCCAAGGCATCTGAAATATAGTCGCCATTTAAGTTCATGGTTGCAACCACGTCAAACTCAGCGGGACGGGTTAAAATTTGTTGCAAGAAAATATCAGCAATTGAATCTTTAATAATAATTTTGCCAGCAGCTTCTGCTGCAGCTTGGGCTTCATTAGCGGCTTCAACACCCTTTGTTTCTTTAAGTTGATCATACTGATTCCATGTAAAGACTTGATCTGCAAATTCACTTTCGGCTAACTGATAACCCCAGTTTTTAAAAGCACCTTCAGTATATTTCATAATATTGCCCTTATGGACCAGTGTCACAGAGCTTTTTTGATGTTCAATGGCGTATTCGATGGCGGAGCGAACCAAGCGTTCGGTCCCTTCTTTGGAAATTGGTTTAACGCCAATCCCACTGGTTTCAGGGAAACGAATGCTGGTAACACCTAGCTCATTTTGGAGAAAGGCGATCAGTTTAGCGGCTTCTGGACTGCCTTCAGCAAATTCAATCCCAGCATAGATATCTTCCGTGTTTTCACGAAAGATAACCATATCCGTTTTTTCAGGATGTTTCACTGGCGAAGGCACGCCGTTAAAATAACGAACAGGTCGCAGACACACATATAAATCAAGCTCTTGGCGCAATGCCACGTTCAATGACCGAATGCCGCCGCCGATGGGTGTTGTCAAAGGCCCTTTAATGGCGATTAAATATTCAGAAATTGTGTCTAAGGTCGCTTGAGGTAGCCATTCGCCCGTCGCTTTAAAGGCTTTTTCTCCTGCTAGGACCTCTAACCACTCAACTTGACGCTGGCCACCATAAGCTTTTTCAATGGCGGCGTCAAATACCCGTTGTGACGCTTGCCAAATATCTGGTCCAATGCCATCTCCTTCAATAAAAGGAATCACTGGTTTATCTGGTGTGATGACGCTGCCGTTCACCATTGTTATTTTATCTGTCACTTATATTACCTCCCGAGTGTCTTGTCGTGCTTCTATTGGCACATATACTAAACCGAGTTCGCCAACGTAATTAGAGCGTGGACGCATTAAACGGCTGTTGTTTTTTTGTTCATAGGTATGAGCTAACCAGCCTGAGACGCGGCTCATGGCGAAAATCATCGTAAAGAGATCGGAATCAATTCCCAAACAGTGGTAGACGGTTGCGGAATAGAAATCGACATTGGGGATTAGCCCCTTTTTTTCACGAATAAACGTCTCAACTTCTACCGATATGTTGTACCACTTGGCTTTATCAGTGCCTTCTGTTAACTCTTTGGCCATGGCTTTCAAATACTGTTGACGAGGGTCAACAGTGGTGTATACCCGGTGACCAAAGCCCATGATTTTTTCTTTTGAATCTAGTTTGGCTTGTAAATATTCTTCCGCATTGCCATGTTCATCAATAGCAACTAACATTTCAAAAACCCGTTCGTTAGCGCCTCCGTGAAGCGATCCTTTTAAGGTGCCGATGGCCGTGGTAATCGTCGAATAAACGTCGGTCAACGTGGAGGCACATACCCGTGCAGCAAAGGTTGAGGCGTTTAATTCGTGATCTGCATGTAAGACTAAAGCCATATCCAATATTTTAATCTCTGTCTCCGTCGGTTCATGGCCGTCTAGCATGTACAAAAAGTTTGCCGTAAAGGAGAGATCATGTCGCGGTGGAATTGGGTCTAAGCCTTGACGCAAGCGTGAAAAAGCGGCGACAATTGTCGGCATTTTGGCTTGTAGCTTAATGTTTTGCAAATAGGTACTGGCGTTATCTGTTAACTCTGCATCTTTATCAAACACCCCGAGTAAGGAAACAGTGCTCCGTAAGACACTCATCGGGTGTAAATTCTCGCGACATTGAATTCGTAAACAAGTTTCCACAGCTGCATCAATGGCCATATGGCTCCTTAAATCAGCTGAGAAATCCGCTAATTCAGCTGCCGTTGGTAAACGTAGATGCCACAGTAAAAAGATGACTTCCTCAAATGAGGCCTCATTATCAACTAACTCCTTAATCGTATAGCCCGCATAGGACAACGTTTCATCGATGATTGAACTAATTCGCGTGTCACACGCAATGGTATCTTGTAACCCACCTTTGATTTCCATCCGTATTACCTCTTTTCCTGTATATAGGTGTGGTGACCAAAGTTGCTACTACAACCATGGTCACCGATCAATCGTGATATGCTATTGGATCACTACAGTAAATCAACCCTTCATTTGGTCAACTGTTCTCTGCTAATTTGTTCTTAGGTGGTTTGCATTTTTTTGCGGATGACCATTGGCAAAATTCCTTGATGTTTGTAATAGCGAATATCTGCCTCTGCGTCAAAGCGCACCACTGCTTTAAATTCTGTAACATTGCCACGGTCGTCTGTTGCTCTGACCGTGACTAACTCTTTGATTCCCGCATCTTTTGGCAAGTCGATGACGATGGTTTCCGAGCCCGTTAAGCCTAGGCTATCGGCATCTTCGCCTGGTTGGAATTGGAGTGGCAAGACGCCCATCATGACTAAGTTAGAACGGTGAATCCGCTCGTAGCTCTTAGCGATGACTGCTTTAACTCCTAACAGACGAGCTCCTTTAGCAGCCCAGTCACGGGATGATCCCATGCCGTAGTCATTGCCGGCAAAAACCACGGAACCGATTTTTTGTGCTTGATAGTTCATGGCTGCCTCATAAATCGATTGGACCTCACCTGTCGGCCAGAATGTCGTATAGCCACCTTCAGTTCCTGCAGCAATTTGATTACGGATGCGAATATTGCCAAAAGTGCCTCGCATCATCACTTCATGATTGCCACGGCGTGAACCATAAGAATTAAAGTCCTTTGGAGCCACCCCTTCTTCTTGTAAATAACTGCCCGCCGGTGAGCGCATGGCAATGGCGCCAGCCGGTGAAATATGATCGGTCGTCACGGAATCACCAAATTTGGCTAAAACCCGCAAACCTTCCAATGCTTCTAACTCCCCAGCTGATTCGCTCATTTCTGCGAAAAATGGCGGATTGGCAATATAAGTAGAGTCTTCTTGCCAAGCATAATTCGCCTCAGTGGTCGTTTCAATGGCGTTCCATTCATCATTTGAACTAAAGACCCCTGCGTAATACTCTTTGAATAGCTCTGGTGTCACGTATTTTTGGATGTAAGCTTTGACTTCATCGTCTTCTGGCCAAATGTCTTTCAAGAAAACTGCTTGCCCTTCTTTGTCAACACCAAGAGGTTCGTTGACTAAGTCAACCATTACATTTCCTGCTAACGCGTAAGCCACTACTAATGGAGGTGACGCTAAATAATTAGCTTTAACTAAAGGATGAATCCGTCCTTCAAAGTTACGGTTTCCACTTAAGACCGACCCGACCAATAAATCATTTTCCGTAATGGCGTCTGAAATCTCTTGTTTAAAGGGACCGGAATTTCCGATACAGGTTGTACAGCCATAACCGACGACATCAAAGCCTAATTTAGCCAAATCTGGTAACAAACCGGCATCATTTAAATAACCTGTCACAACCTTTGACCCTGGTGCCAATGATGTTTTAACCGTAGGCCCTACTGTCAACCCACGTTTAACGGCATTTCGTGCTAATAAACCGGCCGAGAGCATCACAAACGGATTGGAGGTGTTGGTACAACTGGTAATGGCGGCAATCGTAACATCACCAGTTCCCAAGGTGGTAGCTGCGCCTTCAACTGTTAAGTCAACTCGTTTGTCTAGTTCCGCCTGAGCTAAGCCAAATCCTTGGTTGCCTTCTGGTGCGGTAACAGCAGTTTTGAAGCTTTCCTTCATATCTGATAGGGGAATTAAATCTTGCGGGCGTTTTGGTCCGGCTAAATTGGATTCGACTTGACTTAAATCAAGCTCAATCACTGTTGTATAGTCCGCTTCAACGGTCACATCATAAAATAGCGAATTGGCTTTTAAATAGGTCTCAGTTAATTCAATCAGTTCAGGTGAACGACCTGTTAAACTCATGTAGTTTAAGGTCTCTTGATCCACTGGGAAAAAGCCACAGGTCGCCCCGTATTCTGGTGCCATATTGGCAATGGTTGCCCGGTCGGCTAAGGTCAACTCTTGAATGCCTGTTCCAAAAAACTCGACAAACTTGCCGACGACATTGGCTTGGCGCAAGACTTGCGTGACCTTTAAGGCTAAGTCAGTAGCCGTTGCCCCTAGTTGCAAGCGATTCGTTAAACGGACGCCAATGACTTCTGGTGTTGGAAAGTATGAAGGTTCGCCAAGCATGCTGGCCTCAGCTTCGATACCACCAACGCCCCAGCCAAGCACCCCTAAGCCATTGATCATCGTCGTGTGAGAATCAGTTCCCACTAAGCTATCAGGATAGACCAGCTTTTCACCGGCCACTTCCTTCGTCAAAACCACATCTGACAAGTATTCAATGTTAACTTGGTGAACAATTCCGGTAGCTGGCGGTACTACTTTGTAGTTGTCAAAGGCATGTTGCGCCCATTTCAAAAATTCATAGCGCTCTTTGTTGCGTTCAAACTCAATTTTCATATTGGCTTCCAAAGCTTCTGGGCTGCCATATCGGTCCACTTGAACGGAGTGATCGATGACTAAATCAACGGGAATCTCAGGGTTAATTTGTTCTGCTTTTCCTCCCAGTTTTACCACGGCTTCCCTCATTGACGCTAAATCCACGACTGCTGGTACACCTGTAAAATCTTGTAAAATAACCCGTGATGGTTTAAAAGGGATTTCCCCGCTGCTTTGACTCGGGTTCCAATGTGCTAAGGAGCGAATGTGTTCTTCCGTAATATCAATTTGATCTTCTTGACGAAGTAATGACTCCAATAAAATGCGAATCGTGTACGGTACGTTGTCTAAAGAAACACCAAGTTCATCAGCAACCGTTGCTAAATGGAAATAAGTATAAGGTTGTTGATTAATGATAATCCCCTTTTGACTTTTTTCACGAAATGTTTTCATTTCTTTTCACTACTCCTTTCGAAAGTTAGGCTGTGCCTCGATTGTTATCGTCTAATTTACGTCTAATAGGCTTAGTATACACTCTTTCCTTCTAATTGTAAATTAATCGTTTCCTCACTTTTCTTTCCATTTACTCATAAAGGAAGGTTAAAAAAAAGAAGCAAAAGTACCTTGACTTTGCTTCTTTGCGCCTTAATTTGACCATAAGTCCTTGCGAATGATCTCACTTGTTTGGCCGTTTGTTAAGGCTTTTAGTTTATGTTGAATCAATAAGCGTCTTCCTTGCTGACTTTTGGTATAACTAAGGGTGACCTTTTGCTTAAACTGTTTTTGCCAATTCGCCATAAAGACCTGAGCCGCTTGTTTATTTTGTCCAAAAATTGCTGGAACTGGCCAACACTGCTGATCATCATGCAACAAATAGCGAGGCATGGCCAGCTCTTGGAACAATTCTTCCACGCCACGATTAAAGAGTGCTTCTTCTTTTTTTAAGCCGCCTTCCAATGTGCAACTAATTTCCTGGGAGGTACTAACTACCTTCACTTTAGCAGATGATGTGACAAGATGCAGGTCAACTAACGTATCATAAACGCTCTTTGCTCCTAAGTGCCATGTTTTAATGGTCTTTTGCCACTCTCTCTCAGCTTGGAATCGACTCCACCGTTGCTGAATTTTCTCCCTTTGTGCCAAGGCGCCCCCTAGAGCACTACTGACAACAGCGCCGCCTAATGCCGCTAAAGGTGAAATCACCAAAAAACTTACCGGTAAAGCGACTAAGGCGAAGGTCGCCACTACTGAGAAACGGGCATCTTTCTGAAAAGTGCGCTTTTTCTTTAGGCTTTTAGGCTTGCCTTCAAAACGCGTCATCACAACCTGTCGCAAGTGACTTCCTTTGCCTAAAGCTTTTTGCCATTGGGCACTTAACTCGGCTTTTTGACTACTCCAAAAAAGCATTTTCTCATTGTAATTTTCAATGGTCTGCGCTTGATAGTCAAGGGGAAACTCAAATCGTTCCGCGCCTGTTTCAATCACCCCATCTTGTTCAAAGGTAATGCCCGCAATATGGGCCAAACGTTTTGACAAGCGCTTTAGGCCTACTTGCTTTTCAGCCTCGACTTCCACTAAAACCATCCCTAAATGCCAAATCGTTGACGCTTCTTTCCCAGCTGCTTTTCGTAAACTGCGTCCTCTTAATTGTTGGGTTTGAACAAAACCATGACCTTGATTGCCCAAAATTAAACAATTAACTGCTGGGCAATCCCAGCCTTCTCCAAGAAGTGCTACTGTGCCGATTAACACTTGAATTTTCTTTTGATTGACTAAAGCTGTCACATCTTCTAAAATATGTGAACGCTTCTCTTTAATCGGTAACAATACATAATCCTGATTATTAGGATAACGATCCCCTTCCAGATCGGCGAATCTTTCTTCATAAAGCGGCTTCGACACAACAAGCCAATCTCCACAAATCGCGGCTAATTCTAGGTCTTCCTCATAACATAATTCACTTAAGTAATTAAATAGTGGAAATAGACCAAAGCTTGGTGAATCGCCTGTAATCCCTTCCGCTTTAATAAAATCAACCAGGATGACTGCCGATAAATCAGCTTGCAGCTGGTTGGCCTCACGCATTATAATCTGGCGAATCCCTTGTTTTTTCCCCAGAGGATTTTGTTGAGGACTTAGAGGGAAGGCGGCAAATAAATTGACCCAGTGCTCTTGTCCTAATCGTTTTTGATTCACTAACTGACTGATTGCCAACTCAGGCACTTGCTTTGCCACGTAATTGGCAATCACTTCTAAATCTTTCGTGGTAACAGGCGGCACGCCAATGGCTTCGCCTTGTTTTTTCGATACGCCCAACAGTTGCCAATGGGCTTCACCTAAGTCATAATTGCGATGCCACAAATAAAGAAGCGCACTTTGATAGACCGCAAATGACTCATAAATGGTCGCCAATGCTTCTAATGGTGCTTGAATAAACTGACAGTTAATTAAATAATCCCGTAACTCATCGTCTTCTAAAATCAATTGAAACAACGCCTCTTGACTTCTTTCATGCTCGACATAAGAGGCTTGCATCTCTGTTGTTCCAGGAATTAAATAAACAAAATCTTGATGTGGTGCTAACACGTCTTCTTTGACTAAAGAAGGGATACTGATTTCCCCGTCAATAGCGCCACTCACTTCAAGATAGCGGGCCCAATCAGCTGCCTCACTGTCAAAAGGCGGGGTCGCAGTTAAGGAGATTGTCATCAACGTCGGCAATTGCGCTTTTAATGATAACACCGCCTCTGCCCAGCTACGCTTCAAATGGTGAGCCTCATCCAAAAGTAATAGCTCAACTTCCAATGGGGTTTTCTCCCACTGATAGAACTTCTGATAAGTCTCAATGGTAATCAACGACGGCTCATCAATCGTAAATGACACCTCTGATTGGGCCAATCTCTTGTCTTCATATAAGCCGACAATGGTTTGCCCCCACTGATTTTTCAACGCTAAAGAAGGCACCAAAATCAGCGCCTGACCACCATACAAACGGACAAATTCAATGCCCAACAAGGTTTTACCTGATCCCGGCGGGGCTACTATGTGAATCGAACCATCCCTTTTTAACTCGTCAAATTGTGCTAATAATTCCTTTTGATACTCACGCCACACAATCCCCTTTGTCGATAAGTTCATCGCTTCACCTCGATTTAAAAAAGGACAGGGAAAACTGCTCCCCGTCCTTTCAATTTAACTTATTTTGTTTCTGCTTTGTCGTCTTTCAACATCGCTTTACGTGACGCATTGACACGTCCCATTTTATCGATTTCCGTAACTTTGACTAAGACTTCGTCCCCTAGTTTCACCACATCTTCCACGTTAGCCACACGTTCGTTAGCTAGTTGAGAGATATGCACTAAAGCGTCTTTGCCTTTGATTAAGTTAACGAAAGCGCCAAATTTCTCAACGCGAACGACTTTACCTAAGTAAACTTCGCCGACTACAACTTCTTTTGTCAACTCTTCAATGATTTGGATAGCTTTCTTAATCATCGCAGCGTCGGCAGAGGCAATGCTGACATTACCATCTTGGTCGATGTCGATCTTAACGCCTGTTTCATCGATAATACCGTTAATCGTGTCGCCACCTTTACCGATAACATCTTTGATTTTTTCAGGTTTGATTTGAATCATTTCAATCTTCGGTGCGTACTCGCTTAACTCTTCACGAGGCGCCGCAATGGTCGCTGTTAAGACCTCTAAGATTTCCATCCGAGCTTTCTTGGCTTGCGTTAAAGCTTCTGTCAAGATTTGCTCGGTGATCCCTTCAATTTTAATGTCCATTTGCAAGGCGGTAATCCCATCTTTAGTTCCAGCAACTTTAAAGTCCATGTCCCCTAAATGATCTTCTAAACCTTGAATATCGGTTAAAATTGTATAATTATCGCCATCCATTACCAGACCCATGGCAATCCCAGCAACTGGGGCTTTAATCGGCACACCAGCATCCATTAAGGCCAAGATCCCACCACAGATACTCGCTTGTGAAGAAGAACCGTTTGATTCTAATACTTCAGATACGACACGAATCATGTATGGGAAATCCTCTTCCGATGGAATAACTTGCGCCATAGCACGTTCACCTAAGGCACCGTGACCAATTTCACGACGACCTGGACCACGTGACGGACCCGTTGACCCGACTGAGAATTGTGGGAAATTATAATGATGGATAAATCGTTTGCTGTCTTCTAACCCTAGACCATCAATAATTTG
This sequence comes from Vagococcus allomyrinae, assembly GCF_017829975.1. Lineage (GTDB taxonomy): Bacteria > Bacillota > Bacilli > Lactobacillales > Vagococcaceae > Vagococcus_D > Vagococcus_D allomyrinae. Next base: position 12,006 of record NZ_JAEEGA010000017.1, read on the forward strand.
ATGTTCGCCAAGAGGCGCTAGTGTCACCACTGACAAGGCTTGTGTTTGACCACGGGTGAACAGACCAGAACCATGGGCACGAGGCAAGAGGCCAACTTCGCCGTCTAATGGGCGGATTTCATCAACTTTACGGCCATCAGGACGGACTTTATCGATAGTAATTAAACGACGGACTTCGTTCTTTTCCATGTCCTCTAAAATCTGACGGACTTCTTTTAATTTTTTAGCTGAATCAGCATCGTCTGCTAATTTTTCTTCATATAACGCGTAGATTTCTTCTTTAAGAGCGTCGATGTTTTCTTCGCGAGCTAATTTTTCTTCTGTTTGAATCGCCGCAACCATCTTGCCTTGATAAGCGTCGTTAATTTCGGTCTCTAAGTCTTCTGACACTTGTAACAAGGTGATTTCCATTTTCTCTTTACCGACTTCCGCCGCAATTTTTTCTTGGAATGCTACTAATTCTTTAACTGCCGCATGACCGAATAATAAAGCACCTAACATGTCTTCTTCTGAGACTTCTTTCGCGCCACTTTCCACCATGTTAATCGCATCTTTGGTTCCGGCTACCGTTAATTCAATATCAGATAATTCCGCTTGTTCAATCGTTGGGTTTAAGATGTATTCACCGTTTACACGGCCAACGTTAACGCCAGCAATCGGACCGTTGAAGGGAATATCAGAGATACATAGAGCCAATGAAGACCCTAACATCGCAGACATTTCAGGGGTACAATCTTGCTCAACACTCATGACCACATTGGTAATTTGTACGTCGTTACGGAAACCTTCCGCAAACATCGGGCGAATCGGGCGGTCGATTAGGCGAGCTGTTAAGGTTGCACGTTCACTTGGACGTGCTTCACGTTTGATAAAACCACCTGGAACTTTACCAACGGCATACATTTTTTCGTCATAGTTAACCGTTAATGGGAAGAAATCCACGTCTTTCGGCGCTTTAGACCCCACAGCGGCACTTAATACCACGGTATCGCCATAACGGACAAATACTGAGCCATTTGCTTGTTTTGCTAATTGGCCAACTTCAACTGATAGCGGACGTCCGCCCCAGTCCATCGAGAATACTTTTTTTTCTGAACTCATCTCTTGCTCCTTTTATTTTCGAAAAGCGTGAGTGGGCTACTAAACAAATGTCAACACCCAACAACGGCCTTGTTGACAGCTCTCATTTGCATAGTAGTATCACTAAACACGATTTCGAAAATTTTCATTTTTTTACATACTATTAAGACTAAAAGAAAGCGAGATCCATAACGAACCTCACTTTCTTCAATATGTCCGATTTGATTAACGACGTAATCCTAAACGTTGGATTAATTCGCGGTAACGAGCCACATCGTTGTTACGTAAGTAAGCTAGTAAGTTACGACGGTGTCCAACTTTTTTCATTAAACCACGGTAAGAATGGTGATCTTTCTTGTGTAGTTTAGAGTGATCGTTTAAGTGATTGATTTCTGCAGTTAATACAGCAATTTGCACTTCTGGAGAACCAGTATCTCCTTCGTGACGAGCATACTCTTTAATGATTTCGTTTTTCTTTTCTTTTGACATTGCCATCTTTTCCACCTCTTTCTGATAAATTCGTCCCATAACTGAGTAGGCCGTAGGTGACTCGACGAACCAAGTAATAGGCGGCACAATCTGATAATCGTACAGTAATACTTTACCTGAATCCCCGCCTAAATGCAAGCAGTTTCTCCCTCCCTTTAAAAAAAGAAACGAAAACTTGGGGAATAACTCTCGTCGGCTAACCGTTCAAGGGAAATATTGAACCATTTAAGCAATCAAGGCCCTTTGCCTGACCCTCTTTGTTAGGATTAAGTCAGTCATAAGAAAGACTGACTTAACAAGGAGGAAAAAAGATGATTGAGGTTAAAAACTTAACAAAAGATTACGGTAAAGGCGTCGGGGCAACAGAGGTCAATTTAATCGCCAAACCTGGTGAAATAACGGTTTTACTCGGGGCAAATGGTGCTGGCAAGTCAACTACTATAAAAAGCATTATCGGTTTGCTTAAATATACTGGTGACATTCAAATTTGCGGACACCCTAACTTGAGCGTAGAAGCTAAAAAGTCCTTTGGCTACATTCCCGAAACCCCTGTTCTTTACGATTTATTAACAATTGATGAGCATGTTGACTTTATTGGCAATGCTTATAACATCCCCAATTACCAAAAAGAAGCGACTAAATTTTTAACCCTCTTTAAGCTCTTGGATAAACGCCAATCCATCGCCAAAGAGCTTTCAAAGGGCATGCGGCAAAAATTATCCATGACTCTGGCCTTGATGATTCGCCCTAAAGCTCTTCTAGTCGATGAACCGATGATGGGACTGGATCCCAATAGTATCCAAGATACTTTGGATATCCTAGAAGGCATGAAACACCAAGGCGTTAGTATTTTGATGAGCACTCATATTATCGACATGCTAAACGACATCTGGGATCGAGCTTACATCATGAAAAAAGGCCGGGTGTTACAAGAAGTCACTCGCACCTCTCTTGGTAACCAAAGTCTCAAAGAACTCTTTTTCACCTTAAACGAGGAGGGACAAGATGAAACAGTTAATTAAATTAAATGCCACCAAAAAAAAGGCGAAACTTCGTGACTTACTTAAAAGCCCTCTTTCGGCTATTTTTATGATTCTGATGGTTGGCGGCGCTGCTTTTTCCATCTTACCTGTTTTGTTTAGCAAGCAAGCTCTCTTAGCAGAAGATATGTTTTCCGTCTATACCTTATTAGTGATTGGTTTTTCCTTTGGTTTAGTGATGATGATTTTGCTGCAAAAACGAATGGCCCTCTTTTTTGAGGAAGACTCTTACTACATGTTTATCGGCCCTTTTACCAACCGACAAATCTTAGGCTATGCGGCCTTCGATAGTTTTTTACAAAGTGTGTTAACCGGTCTGTTTTGCGGCCTAATCCCCGTAATTTTTCTCATGTCTGTCGGCCGCTTGACATTCTTACAATTGATAACCGCCTGCACCAGCTCCATTTTATTGATCAATGCCTTTATGATGATTTTACAAATTATTTACGTTAAGGAGCTCATCAATCAGCAAAAAAGTCGCCGAAACCAACTGCTTGGCTTGCTTTTTTTACTAGTCGTCGCAGCCTTTGTCGCCTATAACCTATTTGTCGCCCATTTTGATGTAAGAAAAGGTCTGTTAACCTTTGTTACAAGCGAAAGCTTTTACTGGGTTCCCCTGATCGGTTGGGCAAAACTAGCCATTAACAGCTCTTTTGCCCCTAACATTCTCGGCTTATTTACCGGCCTGGGACTGCCACTTTTAACAAACGGGTTACTTATTTTTTACTTCACCCATCTCAAGGGAGACTTTTATGAGCAAGCCATGATCGATGCAATTGATTACACCGATTACTATAAAAAAGCCATGGCTGGCAAAGATGATTCTCAGCCCAAAAAACTGCAAAAGGTGACGATTAAGTATCAGCAAAATGAAGGCGCCCTGTTTTCTAAAAACTGGCTAATTCTGTTAAAATCACGACAATTTTTATCTAAGGGAGAGATCATTCCCCTCTTCACTGGCTTGATATTCTGTTTTGGGCTAAAAACTAATTTCTATATTTACACAGGTATTTTAGTCTTCTATTTAATCAGTACCGTTAGTTCATCAAGCATCACGGAAGAACTAAAAAGCAACTACCTTTACTTAATCCCTGGTAATCCTTTCAAAAAATTGATCAGCATTTTAGTGATTCCCTTTGGTAAAAGTTTGTTGTTTTGCTTCTTATTCTTACTGCCTGGTTCGCTGTTCTTAAAGACGTCACCTATGACCTTTATCATGACGTTTATTTATTAGCTTCCCTGATCGCGCTCTTCCATTCAGCCAATGTAGTGGCTTTGCGGATACTCAAATCCCGTAGCAATATCATGATGGAAAGTTCCCTGAGAATGCTACTGATTACCGCATCATTAATTCCCAGTGCCTTAATTGCGCTTGGGTGTTATGCCATAACTGGCAATCTCAGCACGACCTTAACGCTCTTAGTTCCACTTATTTCAATCATCAATCTATTATTAACAGGGGGCATCTTTTTCCTCTGTCAAGACATGATGAATGGCAATGCTTATACGGCTGACTAGCTCAGATTGGCAGCAAAACAACCAAGAGCCAATCTATCTTTTTCCATTCTCCTTGTGGTATAATATAGTGATGAAAATGCACAAGGAGTGAAAGTTTAATGATTACAATGGACGATATCATTCGTGAAGGTCATCCGACTTTGCGACAAGTCGCTGAAGAAGTGGCCTTGCCATTAACCGACGAAGAACGTCAACTCGGTGACGACATGTTAACTTTTTTAAAAAATAGCCAAGACCCTGAAATGGCTGAAAAATATGAATTAAGAGGCGGCGTCGGGTTAGCTGCCCCTCAATTAAACGTGTCAAAGCGCATCATCGCCTTGCATGTGCCTAACAATGACCCTGACGCCTCAGCCCCCTCTTTGAGCACGGTCATGGTTAACCCCAAAATTATCAGCCATTCTGTTCAAGACGCCTGTTTAAAAGATGGGGAAGGCTGTTTATCAGTTGACCGCGATGTGCCTGGTTACGTAGTCCGCCACTTACGAGTGACCGTCTCCTACTTTGACATGGATGGCCAACAACATAAGCTTAAGCTAAAAGATTACGAAGCCATCGTGATCCAACATGAAATTGATCACATCAACGGCGTCATGTTCTTCGACCACATCGATGACAGCAATCCTTATGCTGTGAAGAATGACGTAATTATCATTGAATAAAAAAAGCAGTCTTGGTTATTGATAACCCAAGACTGTTTTTTGCTAATTTTGCCCATAATACGCGTTTTCACCATGTTTTCGCCAGTAATGTTTAGCCAATAAACCAGCGGAAATAGGGGTTGCTCTTGGAGTGACCCGTTCCGTTCCAATTGCCATCTCAGCCACTTCCTCAAGAATAATCCCATGTTCCACCGCTTCTGCCACACTCCTCCCCCACACAAAGGGCCCATGTCCCTCAACAATCACGCCTGGTACAGCTAAAGGATCTAGCTGTCGTTCTCTAAAGGTTTCCACAATCACCTGACCCGTTTCTGTTTCATAATCCCCTGTGATCTCTGACTGGGTTAACGGACGAGTGCATGGCACGGCGCCGTAAAAGGTATCGGCATGAGTGGTCCCATAAGGAGGAATATCACGCCCCCCTTGGGCCCACATGACCCCGTGTTTCGAATGAGTATGAACGACTGCGGTGATCGCTGAAAATTGGCGATATAGTACAAGATGTGTAGCCAAATCAGAGGATGGCTTTAGGTCACCTTCCAGCACTTGGCCAGCTAAATCGGTTACCACCATTTGATCTGGCTGTAGTTGCTCATAAGCCACCCCACTAGGTTTAATCACGACCACTTGTAAATCTCGGTTAACCTCGCTGACATTCCCCCAAGTTAGTTTTACTAATCCCCCTTGCGGTAAAGCTAAGTTAGCCTGACAAACCCGTTCCTTCATTTCTCTTAATACCTTTGTTTTAGACATCGTAGCCCGCCTCCTTTAATAATGGGAGTAAATAATCTTGTGCCGTTTTAATTTCCTCCTCAGGCTGCTTCGAGGTTTCACTCCACATTTCAATCAGGAAAGCACCTGAATAATTCAACCGACTTAAGGTCGCTAAGCATCCTTTAAAATCAACACAGCCTTCACCAAAGGGAACTCCCTTAAACTTGCCTGGGAAATCCCCTTTTACAGCTAAGGTATCCTTTAGATGAACATTGGAAATGCACTCAATCCCTTTCTCCAACTCCAAGCCAATATCATTTTCTGGCCATGCGGATAGATTCCCTAAATCAGGGTAAACTTGTAACCAAGGTGAAGGAACTTGCTCCTTAATGGCCAAAAACTTACTGATGGAATTAATAAATGGATCGTCCATGATTTCGATGGCCAACGTGATCCCTTTAGCGGCGGCAATCCCTACTGCCGCTTTTAAATTTTCAATAAAAAAATTGCGAGACGCCACCGTTTTTTCTTCATAATAAACATCATACCCGGCTAATTGGACCGTTCTAACCCCTAAATCAGCCGCCAAATCAACGGCTTTCCTTGTCATTTCCAAAGCTTTTTGCCGTTTTAAGGGGTCCTTAGACCCAAAGGGAAATCGTCGATGGCCACTTAAACAAATTGACATAATCTTGACGCCTGTCTGGTGAATCCCTTGAACAACTGCCAATCGTTCTGCTGACGTCCAATCCAAGCGGGCCAGCCGCTCATCCGTTTCGTCGATAGACATTTCAACAAAATCAAACCCTAAAGAATGAGCCAATTCCAGCCGTTGTTGCCAGCTAAGGTCCTTCGGCAAGGCCTTTTCGTATATTCCAATCGTTGTCATTGCTATCACTCCCAAATTCGCTGGATTTCCTCCTTAAACGCTCTCGCAGCCATAGCCGGATCCGCCGCATTGGTAATCCCTCTCCCGGCAATAAAGGTAAAGACCTTAAGCCCGGCAAACAACTGAAGGGTCTCAACCGTTAAGCCGCCGGTCACCGACACCTTAAAGCCCATCTCAATCAGTCGTTTCACCTTGGCCAGATCTTTTTCTCCCCAACTCTCCCCAGCCAAAAGCGCATCTCTACTCTGGTGGTAAATAACTTGCGTGATCCCGGCTGCTAACCACGATTGCGCTTGAGCAAATGTCCAGTCGCCATATAATTCCACTTGAACTTCTTTGACCTCTTTGGCTGCTGCCACCATGGTTGGTAAGGTGGCACAACAGATAACCGTCATCCAATCGGCCCCAGCCTGCTGACAATTAGCCGCCACAGTCCCGCCGGCATCGGCACATTTCGTATCAGCAATTACCACTTTATTGGGAAATAAGGCCCGCATGCTTTGAAGAGCCACTGCTCCCACCTGCAGGCATAGAATCGTTCCCACTTCAATAATATCGACTTCTGCGCCAACCTTGACCACATCCCCGATTGCACTCGGCAAATCGGAGTGATCCAAGGCGACTTGTAAATTAGGTCTGGCCACTCACAATCCCTCTTTTCTCTATTTAAACTTTTCAGCTAAATCTGTTTCATTGACCCGCTCAACAACTTCTTTGGAAGACATAACATTTTTCACACCCACAATGGTTACGCCTTTTTTCTTGGCATTATCAAACATGTTCAAAAAATTCATCGGGGTAAACACCACATCATACTGAGTCGCAGTGCTTTTCCCTTCAGAAATCGCACAGTGGTGAATATTGGTAATATGAAACCCCAATTCCTTTAAAGCTTTCTCAACACTCTTTTTCATCATCAAACTGGTTCCTGACCCATTGGCACACGCTACTAATACTCTCATTTTTATCTTCCTTTCACTTTTTATTCGATAGACATCCAGTTGTTCGTTACATTGGCTTACCCCATAACGATAGAAAATAATTCTTTAACAGTCAGTATATTGCAACTTAAGCTTTAGTCATAACAGCTTCATATTCTTCATAATCTTCTGTTATTAAGAAGTAGGTGTCAGGCCGTCTGCGATATTGAATTTGCGGAATTGCCAACAGTCCAATCACCACTATCCCAATGCCGACAAACCCCAGATACTTCATTAAAACGGTCATCAGTGGCCAAACGGTCGCCCAATCGAACATCCCTAGATAACCACCATACTGAGACAAACCGATGAAGGTTGCGATTAATGCCGAACCTGCTACCTGAATGATCCCGGAAATAAACGGGAAGAGACAGGCCGCCTTAAAGCCGCCTTTATTATTGGCATAAACGGCGATCGCTGCATTGTCAAAAAACAACGGAATAAAACCAGCGATCACGATGGTTGGTGACTTAAATAGAATCAACAGACCAATCGTGATAAATTGGCCTAAAGCACCAAACAGAAAACCGATGGTCACTGCATTTGGTGATCCAAAACCAAAGGAGGCGGCCACATCAATGCCGGGGACAGCTCCTGGCAATAGTGTATTGGAGATCCCTTGAAATGATTCAGTTAATTCGGCTACAAAGGTTCGCACACCTAATTGTAAAATCGCTAAGTAGACAGCGAAATTAAGCGAGGTTAGCAAAATATAAAAGAAAAAACTTTGATCTGGCAACATAAACTCCGCCCCAACTAAGTAAGGTTTGCCTAATACTAACAAGATAATCCCGAAGAAAAAGAGCATCAGAATCGAGGTGGCAACCATATTTTCATTAAAAATCGATAAAAACCCTGGCAACTCCATGTCTTCAAGCTTCTTATTTTTCTTATCCTGCTTGACCTTTTCAGACAATTTAGAAAAAATAGCAATGCCGAACATCTGCTGATGAGCAATGGCAAAGCCAGCCCCTTCAGTTAATTCCTGGGTAATGTCGACGGTTAAATTCGAGCCAACTGCCCAATAAACACCTAATATCAGCCCCATGATCAACAGCACTGGGATTCTCCCTAGATCAGGAAAACAAAATAAGAGAATCCAAAAGGCCGTGGCAGCTTGCTGTACTTGAACATTTCCTGTGGTAAACACCGCCCGCAGTTTAGTATATTTTTTAAAGCGAACAAGTAAAATATTCATCACAAAAGCAATCAGCAATAACAACATCGTATCGCTAAAGGTTTTGCCAAAGGTTTCTTCAATCCCCACGGTCACCGCGTTTTGCCCAAAGTAAGGGTCAATCACCATGGCATCCAAATTGAAGCGTTCCTTTAAGCCCACGAGTATCGGCCTAAAATTGTTCACCAATCCCCCGGACCCGACAGATAAAATCAAATACCCGACCGTGGCCTTAAGAAAACCAGCAATGCTTTCATATAAGGGTTTCTTTAATAAGATATACCCTAGCAACACAATAAACCCAATCAAAAAAGCCGGTTGTGTTAAAATATTTGCTGCGAAATAACTCCAAATAGCTAATAAAAAATTAAGTACTGCGTCCATCTTTTTCCTCCTTTAGAAAAACTCTGAGACTGTCGGCCTAATCGTCATGGCAGATCACTTACTTCCAACCGCGGTTACTGACTGACACTCCCTTTAACTGAATTGCCTCATCACGTCTTCAAACTCACTTAAATTATTGGTTGCTTCCAATGCACTGATCAAACCGTCAGTCATTAACATCTCTGATAGATTAGCAATGTTTTGCATATGCTCTTCAGGATTTTTGGCTGCCAAGGTAAAAAAAAGGCTGGCATTTTTTTCGGCATCTTGCTCATCAAACACCACTGGTTCCTTCATCTTCGTAAACGAAATCGCCGTTCCAAACACCCCCTGACTTTGTTCCGATGAATGAGGCATGGCAACCCCTGGCACAATCACAATATAAGGACCAAATGCCTCAACGCAAGCAATCACTTCATCAACATACACTTGATTAATGATCTGCCGCTCCATAAGTAGCTGACAACTGACCTTAATCGCCTCTCGCCAATCAGCTGGCTGTTCCTCACAATAGCGAATTAACTGATGATCAAAAAAATACGTTAACATCTCCCTACTCCTTTCATAAAAAATTTAAGTTGACGAGGATCACTATAAAAACGAGGTAAAGGGCACATCATTATCCGTAACAAAGACATCTGCAAAGCCGCGATAAAAATTAAAGGCCAGCTTATCCTGATCTGTAGGGTAGGTGTACTTGCCACCCACTTGCCAGACAAAAGGCTTAAACTCATAATTTAAACGTGCTTTTTTCATCTTCCACAGCGAAACGATCTCTTGGGGATCGGCCATAAAATTTGACCAAATATCGTAATGAACTGGAATAACCACTTTCGCTTTAAGGGATTCGGCCATTCTCAATATATCGACTGATGTTAGCTTATCCGTAATTCCCCGAGGGTTTTCACCAAATGCGCCGAGACAGACGTCCACCTGATAACGATTCCCGTGATCGGCAAATTTATTAGAATAATGAGAATCACCGGCATGATAAATATTGCCGCCAGACGTTTCAAATAAATAATTCACGGCGATGTCATCCATCTCTTGAGGCATTTTCCCAGCCAATAGTTGAGTCTCATCAGGGCAGGTGATCAGGGCCGTCCGATCGAAAGCCTCCAATGCCACAATCTTAATCGACTTAAGGGTGACTTGATCGCCGGGACGGACCACCACCGTTTTTTCCTGAGGAATCCCCCAACTAAGCCACGTGTTTACCACCTCTTGAGGGCCGATAAATTTTGCCTCTGGACAGTTTTGATGAACGGCGGCCGCTGTGTTGATATCTAAATGATCTGAATGAATATGAGTGACGACTAAGGCATCCACCTCCTTAATGGCAAAGGGATCAATCACGAAAGGTTGGGTCCGCAAATTGGGTTGCATGTTCTGAACTCCGCTCATTCTCATCATCTGATGCCCTTTTTTCATTTGACCATTTCCATGGCTGCGTTTCCCTGTGCCACACCACAGATCACATAAAATATTGGTGCCTTCATGTGATTTTAGCCAAATACCTGTACAGCCTAACCACCACATTGAAACTGTCCCTTCAGCCACTACCTCCTGTTCAATTTCTTCATTTAGCCAGGTTCCCCATTCTGGAAACGTGTTTAAGATCCATTCTTCTCGCGTCACTTTTGCAACTTGACTCATGTAACATTCCTCCCACACCATTAATTAGTTAATTCCCATAAAATAATCAACTGCAGCTCTTGAATATTTATCAGGTTATGTGTCACTATACTTCTATTCTAAACAGATTGTTAGCGAATACAATCAGTTTTTATGACTGTTTCCCCATTTTTACGATCATTCGATCATATCTACTCTTTTTTTATAGTTATTAATCCGCTTCCATGATATATTATGATCGAGGTGAATTGAAATGAACAAATTATCTGGCGTTTTAATTAATAATCGCTCCCGCATCAGGAAATGGACTAATTGGCTTTTATATGCTATTTTTGGCGCCTACATCCTCTTTCTGATTGTCACGACGCCCCACCCCATAACCAAACTAGTCTATGGTCTGATAGGACTCATAGTCTTAAGCATTATTCTGCTTTTTGAGTGGCTAACACTCCTATACCAAAAGATGATCTTTGCCTTAACCATGGCGTGTGATCACCAAAAGGCACGTCACCTAAGGAACAAACTAAAACGATTTGACTACTTTAAAGGTTTCGGTCCTTCCTTAAAACTTTTTGATGCCTTACTGTTATTGGACGAAGGTGATTATCAAGCATGCCTTAACCACTTAGATCAGCATCACCACTTTTTTCACGGAACTACAGACTATCTGTTGATCAACTATCGCACCATGTTGCAATGCGCGTATTTCTTAACAAACAGGCCGTTATTTGATGACGCTCTCAAAAAGATCAAGCAATTAAAGTATGGTGTCCAATCGAATAAAGCCCTCTCCCCCCTTTATTCTTGGGAGGAGATACAAGGACTCCAATTCTTTCGGCAAGGACGCTACTCACAATCACTAAAAACATTAAAAAAAGTCAACACGACAAGGTTTAATACGCGCGAAGTGACTTATTTGCTATTTGAACAAGCCCAGGCACTTCACGCCAGTAACAACTTATCGGAAGCTCATCGCTTACTAGAAGACGTCAGCAAACAAGGAAACCAATTACACATCGTCACATTAGCCAAAAATAAGGAGTGGATGACATTTGAAAAATACGAATGAACTGATCCAAAAACGAAAAAATAAAATAGTCTCTCTGCTACAGGAATTTAATGCCTTATCGGTCTTAGAACTAGCCAATCAGCTGGGCATCTCAGAAATAACTGTCCGGCGAGATTTGGCAACTTTAGACCGAATGGGATTAGTCCGACGTTTTCATGGCGGGGCAGAAAAGGTCAACAACATCGATGATTATACCGAAGAAAATCGACAGTTGGATTGCATCAAATTACAGTTAGCCAAAAAAGCCGCCTCCTTTATTCAAGAAAACGACACGATTTTTATTAATACCAGTTCGACTGCCCTTTTAAGTTTAAGCCAGACTGGCGACAAGCGACTAACCGCCATTACGAATAATGTCAAAGTTGCGAATTTAGATCACAACCCTAACTCAACGATCATTCTTTCAGGCGGGGAGATTCGCTTCCCAAAAGAAGCCCTTGTAGGTGATATTGCCATTGATTCATTTTCTAAAATGAAGGCGGATATCTGCATCATTGGTTGTTCTGGAATAACAGCCGAAGATGGCATTACAACGCCGATTTTCCATGAAGCCAAAATAAACAAACTGATCATCGACCGCACGCAAGGGTTAAAAATTGTCGTAGCAGACTACCGTAAAATCGGCAAAACCGTTAGTTTTCTCAGCGGGCGTCTGGAGGAGATTGATTACCTCATTACGGATTCCTTTGCCGATGCTCACATGATTGAAAAAATCGAACAAAAAGGCGTAAAAGTTATCCAAATTCCAATTTAAAAAAAGCCAGACTCTTCTTTCCAGAGTCTGGCTTTTTTAAATTAAGTTCAATTCTTTCGCGGCATGCCAAATGCCATGATCATCGTGACTTTTCGTCACTAAATCTGCATAGCCCTTAACGTAATCCGTCGCATTCGCCATCACAACCCCGACACCGGCAAGCTGAACCATTTCAATGTCATTCTCACCATCGCCAAAAACGATGATGTCAGCGGCCGTAAACCCTTGCTCTTTGGCAATCGCCTCTAAGGTTACCGCTTTTGAACTGTTGCTAGGAACTGCGTCCATGGCTGCATCGCCCCAGCGGGTAAAACGGATCGTTTCAAACTGGCCACTAAACAACTGCTCTTCCACACGATCACAAAAAAGAATGGCTTGATAAATCGCTTCTTCGCCGTCAATGTCAAATTCATAAGAAGGTTGCTCCTTATTAAAGGCTTTTTGCATCTCCGCATTCCGTTCATGGATAAAAGGGCCTTGTTGCTTGACTTGATCAATCGTCTGATACAATAAATCAATTTGCCTGTCATTAGCCATGGCGACCAATTTCTTTAGTTCTTGTTTATTTAATGGGTTACTAAAGACTTGCTGATGGTCCAAAAAGGCATAACCACCATTGCACAGTAGATAATTGCTTAACCCCACTTGATCGATCACCTCTTTCGCAGTCGCTAAACTGCGACCCGTCGCGATCGTCACGAGATGTCCCGCAGCTTTTAACTTATCGATTACTTCCAAAGAACTCGCCAACACCTCATGTTGAGAATTTAGCAGTGTGCCGTCAATATCAAACGCGATTAATTTTCTTTTCAATGATCACCCCTCCTTAAGTCTTGCTTTCATGTTAAATGCTTAGTCGCTTCCCGACTAGCTAGCGGGCTCAACTGATGGTCCTTTAAAAAACTAAGGACCCATTGAGGATCGGTTTTGCTGTATTGGCGCAAAGACCAGCCAATCGCTTTTTGAATAAAAAACTCATCGGTTTCCTGATCCTTTAAAATAGCTTTAGTTAATAACACCAAATCGGTCTTTTCTTTCTGCATTAACTGCAAGTTAATCGCCACTCGTCGCATCCAAAAGTCATCACTGCTATGGAAATGATGGTATATCTCCTGCAGCTCATCTGGAAAATGGTTAATTCGTAAACCGAAAAACTTGCGCCAGGCATCAACGCTGTCCCACCAAGCTTTTTGAGAAACAAACGCTGCTAACTCAAGGGTCTGATTTTTACGCAAACGCTTCACGTTGGCAATCGCTAAATCAATCGCTAAATACTGGTATTCACGTTCCCTTAAGGCATAATAAGCCCCAATCATTTCCAACAAGTCAGGGGTTGGCAGCTGCTGACTATTTTTTATTACCTCTCGGCAAGCCGCCTGACGCTGGGGTGCCTTCAGACCTAAAAAGGGAAATTGATTTTTCATATAGGCTTCCATTGGCTGTTGATTCTCCAAATTAACGGGTAAACTAATTAATTCCACCAAAATCGCTTCCTTCCACTAGAGCAAACTGCTAAACAAATGCAACACCAAAGGCGCTACAAAAACTGTCACTAAGCCGGTCACGCCAATCGCCAGGCCAGACATAGCGCCTTCGACTTTTCCCATTTCCATGGCTTTTGAAGTGCCGATAGCATGGGCTGAGGTCCCGAGGGCAATTCCTTTAGCAACGGGCTCTTCCACTTTGCTCCATTTTAACACAGTTGGACCAAACATCGCCCCGATAATCCCTGTAATGATCACCACAATAATCGTCACCGTTGTAATCCCACCCATTTTAGCTGAAATCTCAATGGCGATTGCCGTCGTCACAGACTTCGGTAAAATCGAGGCCATTAATTCTTGATTATAATGAAATAAGACCGATAGTGAAGCCGTTGTCAGCGTGCTGACCAAGGTGCCAGCAAAAATCCCCGCTAAAATTGAACGAGCGTGGTGTTTTAATAGATGAAACGATTGATATAAAGGAATCGCTAAGGACACGGTTGCTGGGGCAATCAACATGTTTAACATCCCACCACCAACATAATAGTCCTCATAAGAAATACCTGTGAGTTTCAAAATCAGAATGACCACTAAAATCGACACAATTAAAGGATTTAAAATTGGCAGTTTGACACGGGCTGCTAAACGTCGCGCCGCCAAAAAAACAAAAATTGATAACATCAACCCAAATAAGGGATTACTCGTCAATTCGTGTAACATGTCCTGCTGCCTCCTCTTCATCCAATTCAATCAAATCGCCTTCAAATCGACATTTTACCGCTTGAACGATCCGCCCAACAACGGCCATCGTTAAAATTGTCACAATAAAGGTCGCAATCAGCAAACTCCACCAGGTCTCCCGAATCACGGGGAAAAAGACCATAATGCCGACACCTGCTGGCAAAAACAGAATACTTAGGTTATCCAATAAAAAGACACCAACCGTTTCCACATCGTCTACCTTAACTACCTGATAATACAGAGCAGCAAACAGCAGTAACATGCCAATAACACTGCCTGGTATTGGCAACTTAAATAATTTCGACACGATCTCACCAGCATAAGTAAAACTAATAATTAATAAAAACTGCTTAAATAACTTCATTTAACGTTTCCTCCAAACTCTACCCATCCATTATATAGCAGATTCCACTTAATAAAAATGAAATTTTCATTTTTTTTCATATTTATTGCCAACATTCTATTAAAAGTCCATTTTCCAACGAACCCCCACAATCCACTTGACCTGCGACATGATTATGAGGTATACTAGTCTTTGTGTAAAATAAGCAGCTAGAAGATAAGTAACTCGTCAACAGTTTAACGCCCAATTGGGTTCAATTGCGTAACCACGGCTGCAAGGGGTGAAGATTGAAGGTTGAACTGAACGAATACTAAATTTTCAGAAATTATTTTACTCCAAAAAAACATTATTGGAGGAATTTTAAATGTCACGTTATACTGGACCAAGTTGGAAAGTTTCACGTCGCCTAGGTATCTCATTATCAGGTACAGGTAAAGAATTAGCTCGTCGTCCTTATGCACCGGGTCAACACGGACCTAACAGCCGCGGAAAGAAATCTGAATACGGCTTGCAAATGACTGAGAAACAAAAATTACGTAACATGTACGGCATGAACGAACGTCAATTCGTTAACACATTTATCAAAGCTGGTAAAATCAGAGAAGGTAAACACGGTGTTAACTTTATGATCTTATTAGAACAACGCTTAGATAACGTTGTTTACCAATTAGGCTTAGCGACTACTCGTCGTCAATCTCGTCAATTAGTAAACCACGGTCACATCTTAGTAGATGGCAAACGCGTTGATATCCCTTCTTACCAAGTTGAGGTAGGTCAAGTGGTTTCTGTTCGTGAAAAATCTAAAAACTTAGTAATCGTGAAAGGTGCTATCGAGTCAGCTTTAGGCCGTCCTGGATACATCACTTTCGATGAAGAAAAATTAGAAGGTGGCTTAAGCCGCTTACCTGAACGTGAAGAGTTAACTCAAGAAGTTGACGAATCTTACATCGTTGAGTTCTACAACAAAAAACTCTAAGAGTATCAAAAGACTCCAAAGCTGCTCAAGCTTTGGAGTCTTTTTCTCGTGCTTACGACTGGCTTATTAGCAAGTCGCGGATTGTAGAGGACGGCGGCCAGATGATACAACGGAATCTACCTTCTTACCCGCTAGTCCAGTAAAAGGTATCAGGGTCTCCACCTCCAGTCGCCCAGGCGCTCCTACTAACAGTAATTCAGGATACGCCACCATCAGCCACCTGCTAAATTAACCCGTTCCACATAAGTTAAGCCGGAATTTAATTCGATTTCCAGTTCAACATATTGACCACTCATCTTATAAGTGACCACACCAATATTGTAGTAATCCTTCCCAGTAACAGCCTCAACATTGTTATTTAGATAGCGATTTTTGAGCTTTCCTAAGGTCATCGCAGCCACCGTCTTCCCTTGATACAATTGTTTCGTCTGTTGGTAAAGTGCTGCTTCATGGCGATAACTCCTTAAACGTTGCCCGAAAATCAAACTAAAGATCAGCAACAGGACTAATACCGATGGTAAAACCCCACCAACATGCTTACTCTGCCATCCATTGAGGAAAGCTCCCTTGATATTTTTTGCCATCAATAAAGGTCACTTCCATTCTAAAGTCAATTTCACTCGGAAAATAATTAACACTCTCAACATGATCCAGCAATAATTCGACGCCATTATTTTTCCGTTTGCGCAACTGGGAATTGACATGATCGATATAAAAAAGCTGATCATTCTCTCGACCTGTGGCTTCTTTAAACCAAACCTTGCCATCTTCCACTTTAAGAAAACGCCATTTTTGTGACGTATTGTCCAAATTAGAGCTAAATAAATGCCATTCCATTGAAGAGGAAAGCCCACTTGGCTGAGTCGCTAATTGACGCTCAATTTGCAACAACCAGCTAAAAGAATGAATGACAAGGGCCACTACCACTAATGACACAAGACACTCCATCAAGGTAAACCCACCATAAAATTTGCTCTTATTTAACCTCTTCACGTTCTGAAAGCCAGATAATCTCAAACTGCTCACCTGCCATTTCCAGCTCAATGCCTCTCATCTGTTCAACAGTATCAATTACTTGGGCTGAAATTAACAGACCATTGCTCTTTTTACCAGTCAAATCAGCCTTCCCATGAGAATAAAAACCATTGGCAATTTCACTAAAGTAACGATAGACTTCTAGTTTATCGCGATTGTGCTGTTTTTTTTCCTCCATAAAAAGGATTAGGGGGATTAACTGTATGAGGATTAAGGTCGCTACCGCAAAGGCCAGCAGACTCTCGAACAAAATATAACCTGAATACTTAGATCTCTTTAATAACAAAACGTCCACTCCCAATCTGATACACATACTCCAAATATTTGCGATGATAAGGCGTTTGGAATCGAAAGGTATGGGCCTGTTCAACATTTCCCGATCCACCTAAAAAGTTTAAACGAACATCTCGCTGAAGACTGACTCCTTTTGACAATTTTAGCGATTCAACAACAAAGCTGCCGTCGGCCTGAAAAAAAGCAAAACTAATGCTTCTGCCATTTTTTTCTGCTGATACTCTGGTTTGTTTCCGAAAAACGATGGCCGATTGTTGAGTTTGAATCAAGCGCTCTTCAAATTCTTCAATAAAAGCTTGATAGCTAAGCCGCTCGCGCCACTGATTAAGTTGCAACATCGGCAACCCGAAAAAAAGGCTGACAACAAGCAAGACCATCAGCGATTCAACTAAGGTGAAGCCCTGATAAAACGCCTTACTCCCGGAGGGTTTCATCGGTAATTCCTAGTTTTTCCGCTCGTTTTTTTTGTTCCGCTGACAAATATTTTTTCTTGACTAAATTTTCAAGTGAGAGCTGGTTGCCTGCTATGCTCTCGTCCTCATGCTGGGTATACAATTCAACTTGAGTCACCACAACTTTTCTAAAGGCGTCATCACCTTTAGCATTGATTTTTTCCCGCTGCCCCGTTAAATTGGGCACAAACAAAAACACCAAAACAGCAATCACCAGTAAGACAATCAACATTTCCACTAAAGTAAACCCAGCGTACTTCTGTTTTTTCCTTTTCATAAAATCTCTCCCATTTCTTGGTAAATTGGTAGTAATAAGGCGCCATAAACGGCCACAATTAAGACTGCCACAAAAACAAAAATCAGTGGTTGTAGCCATGTTAATAAGCGCTCAACTTTCTGACTTAACTGCCTCCACAACCGGTTGCTATAAATAATTAACTCATCTCCTAATTTCCCCTTAGCTTCACCTTGTTGAATAATGCCTGACAATTCCTTTTGAAAAAAAGACCACTTGCCAATCTGCACGTGAATCCCGTTTCCCTGCTCCAGCTCTAAACTCAAGTACTCTGCCACTTCTCCCATTAATTTTGTACTATCCTCCCCTTTCATAATCGTCAAAATTTGTTTCATCTCCAACCCTAAGTTCAACAACTTCCCTAATTCGCCTGCAAAAAACGAGGTATAATAATAACGTAAAAACACGCCTACTAAAGGGATCTTCATTAAAAAGCGACTTTGCCTAATGGCTGGTTTCCCCTTAAAATAACCTCGCGTCAGCACACAGAGCAAACCGCCAATCACCAGCACCCCTAAAAGGCTCATCGGTCCATACTCAATTACTAAAAAGCCAACATTAGTTGTTGCCTCCTGATCACTATAGGTCCCTAGCTGAGGCAATAGCAACCACTTCATCAAAAGCATCACTGCTGCGAGAAACACTAACAACATCAGCGGATAAGCCAACACTTTGGAAGCTTGCTTTCGTTGTTGATCCCGATCGCTTAATTGACGACCGATTTGAATTAAAGTTCCACTTAAATCGCCATGGACCTCAGACAACCGCAATTGGGTCACGTAGGTACTGGCAAAGTTTAAATCTTGAAAACACTGGTAAAACAAGTTGCCCTGTGCCAAATGTTGCTCAATCAACTCAATCGCCGGTTGTTCTCTGGGAATTAGTTGCTTCATAAAGCGCAAACTTTCTTGTAATGTAAAGCCATTAACTAATAAATCACCTAATAGCAAAACAAAGTCACGCTTTCGCTGGCTGGATAATTTAAGCTTTTTTCTAAGACTCTCTTTGGAACGTTTCCGTCGAAATATACCCCAGAAGCCACGCTTTTTGGAGACTTTTTTGCCATGACTGGGGGGCCTTCTGCGAGAACTTCCCTTCTTTCGTAAAGATGGCATCAAACATCACTCCACTTCCTCCACTTTGACAAAATTGCGAACAACTCCCCAAACAATAGGGACAAACCACTGGCAATAAACGCTGATAGATAATCCCTCGCAAACACTGCCTTAACTCCTCCTTGGCCACACCTAACTCTAACAAGCGCGGGACAATGCTTTCCTTATTTAACCCATGAATCGTCGAAAAAATCGTATGGCCTGTTAAGGCACCACGAATTACCGCTTGAGCTGTTTCACGGTCACGAATTTCACCAACAATTAGCACATCAGGTCGATGTCGCAAACACACTTTAACGAGTTTTTCATAACTTAAGTTAATTTTTTTATTCACTTGCAACTGTAAAAAAGCCGGATCTTCAATTTCCACAGGGTCTTCAATGGTAATCACCTGCCTGTTTTGCCGTCCTAATTGTTTGGCTAAACGGTACATTGACGTCGTTTTGCCAGAACCAGTTGGCCCAGAAAACAAATAAAGCCCTGATTTTTTAACCGCTTCTTCAATCACCACTAGTTGCTTCGGGAAAAATGTCAGATAGTCTTCCTCGCCTGTAAAATCATGCAATAAGCGAATCACTAAACTTTCTCGATGTTGAAAATCACCGACTGTCGAAAAACGCAGTCGCCTTTTCTTGCCTGAGACAACTCTATTACCCGCCCCCACTTGACTTCTTCGCTTCTCCGCCACATCCATATCGGCCATGTACTTAAAGTATAAAATTAATTTCTCTCCTGCTTCTTGAGGCAGCTTACCATAACGAATTTTCCCCAGTTGATACCGAAACGATACTTCGTATCCTTTTTTTTGGGGAAAGATATAAATATCACTCGCCCGATGTTGCACCCCGAACCGCAACAACAATTTGCCATAACTTGAAATGTCCATCCTGTTCTCCTTCCCTATTATATAATTCGCAGACTAGCGTGTTTCTCGTTAAATTCGTAAAAAAAAAAACGATTTTCCCGCTATTGGGAAAATCGTCTGCTTCACTTATTTCATCATGTTTGTAAGATAATCGGGTATCATCGTTAAATTGGTCTGCAACAATACCTCCCCATACTGAGAATCGATGCACGCTTCCCAATACCTTAAATGCTGCTTGTCGACAGCAAAGTCCGAATCGCCAACGTCAACCGCTCCTTCACCTTGGACAGAAAACCAGTAAAGATAGGTAACCCCTGCCAACTCTTCTTGAAAAATAGCCTCGACGTACATTTTTTCTTGCTCCAAGGTCAGCAAGACCTCAGACAGATGATCCTGCAAAAAAGCCATCCATTCTTTCACCAATGCTTCTTTTCCTGCTAAAACGCGATAACGGCTTAACTCCGTCTTGGCCATCTGACTACATTTCTCCAGAGGTATAAACCTCTGAAACATCGTCATCGTCTTCTAAAGCATCAATCAGTTGCTGAACTTTTTGTGCTTGCTTTTCAGCTAGTTCAATAAGCGTTTGGGGAACCATCGTCAACTCAGCCTGGGCTAATTGATAGCCATCTGCTTTTAAAGCATCTCGTACGCTTTGGAAATCACTTGGGTCAGTATAGATCTCAAAAACTTCATCAGAAGTCTCCAAGTCTTCCCCGCCTGCCTCCAACACACTCATCATCATGGTATCTTCATCGACGGTCAACCCCTCCCGATCAATGGCTAGATAGCCCTTACGATCAAACATATAACTGACAGAGCCTGTCTCACCCAAAGAACCACCATTTTTATTAAAGGCTACCCGCACATTGGTTGACGTACGATTGCGATTATCCGTTAAAGCATAGACCAGAATTGCCACGCCTTCTGGTCCATAGCCTTCATAAATCACTTCGTCGTAATTTTCACCTTCACCAGCTGCACTGGCTTTCTTTATCGCTCGCTGGATATTGTCATTTGGCATATTGGCGGCTTTAGCTTTATCCAAGACCATTCGCAAAGAAGGATTCGAGTCTGGATCAGGTCCACCACTTTTCGCTGCCATGTATAACTCTCGAGATAATTTCTGGAAAATTTTACCTCGTTTTGCATCTTGAGCATTTTTTCTGCCTTGAATATTCTTCCATTTAGAATGTCCTGCCATTCTTTACACCCTCTTTCAATTAATGTAGGCAAAACCTACTTGCTCTTCTATTTTAACAAAGATAAGCCATAACAGCAAAGGCTTACAGAAAGATTCGTCATTTTCCTTACGATGCCAAAAAGCAACTAAGATAAACGTCTTAGCTGCCTTTTCTCACTCGCTTGATGAGCATCACGACTAAACAAATAACAATGGCGGTCAATGCCCCCATGCTGTCCAACATCACATCTTGAAACAGTGGCGTCCGTCCACCCGTTAACATTTGATGAAATTCATCTAAACCAGCATAACCCGTGGCGGCTAGCCAGCTGACTAAAGCCGTAAGCCCCATGTTTTTAATCCGTGGCTGTAGCCCTAAAAACCATGAACCACCTAAGATAAAGTAGGTGCCAAAGTGAGCCCCTTTGCGAATAAAAAATTCCACAAAACTAAAATAGCCACTTTCCTTAATACTGACCGGACTCCCTGCATAGCTAAAGCTAATTTGGCTCAAACGCGCTTTAAACGGTTCATTCTTTAATAGTTTCTCCAATAAAGAGAGCTGCGATTGTTGTTCGTAGGTTTGCGACGAACTGATAAAAAGGACGACCATCACCACTATCGCTACGCCAATATAAATATTGCCATTTTTTACATGTTTACTTTTTGCCACAAATTTCATCTCCTTGTCCCTCTCTAATCCTACAAAAAATTTAAGCATTTAGCAATTGATTTCTGCTAATTAGTGCCTATTATGGGTTTTTTATACTATAATAGAAAGTAATTTGAAAGGAGCGACATTAATGACAAACTATTCACTTAATTGGGATTTAGAGGCTATTTTCCCAGGAGGCAGCAACTCACCTGAACTACAAGCTCGCTTAGCTTTATTAAAAGATCAAATTTCGGCTTATGAAACAAATGTCACCGATTGGCAGCCGGCAACAGACTACCCGAACTTCAAATTGTTCGCTGAACTGATTGCGGAATCAGAAGTAATTGAAAAAGGTTTTTCTGAGACAGGAAGTTTCATTAACGCTGTCCAATCAGCAGATGTTCACGATAAGAAAACCAACACCTTGTTCGGCACTTTACATAGCTTAAGTACGCTTTTCAGCAACGCCCAACTCATTTTCATCAAAAAGCTAACGGCGATTACCGACGACCATTGGTCAGCTCTCTTACAAACAGAAGTAGCCCTGCAAGCAGGCGTTGCGTTTAACTTAGAAGAAGCTCGTCGCGATGGGAAAAAACTCCTTAGTGAAGCTGAAGAGAATATCATCAACCACCTGTCAGTAGACGGTTTTAATGCTTGGAGTTCCCATTACGACACGATTGTTAGCTCTATTGAAATTGAATATGGCGGCGAAACACTTTCGGCTGGGCAGACCTTCAACAAAATGATGGGCGATCCAGATGCTCAGGTCAGAAAAGAACTGTTCACGATCTGGGAAAAAACCTGGGCAGACAAAGCGCCGATTTTTGCCGACACGTTAAATCATTTAGATGGTTTCCGCATTACCAATAACCACCTTCACGGAATTGACGATCATCTTGAAAAACCCCTACAATACAATCGAATGAAAAAAGAAACATTGGACGCCATGTGGGGAGCTATTACGGAAAACAAACCATTCTTTATCGACTTCTTAACTCGAAAAGCCCAATTATTTGGCAAAGAGAAGATGGAATGGCAAGATCAAGATGCGCCGATTATTTTAGGGGATTTAAAAGAAAAGCGTTATTCATTTGATGAAGCTGCTGAATTCATTATTGAGAATTTTGCAAAATTCAGCCCTAAAATGGCGACTTTCGCCCAAAAAGCCTTTGAAAACAGCTGGATTGAAGCCGAAGATCGTCCGGGAAAACGGCCTGGCGGTTATTGTACGGGTCTTGGTGAAAGCCAAGAGTCGCGCATCTTTATGACTTACGGTGAATCAATTAACGAAGTCGCAACCCTAGCTCATGAACTAGGTCACGCCTTCCATTCAGAAGTGATGTGGGACATGCCTTTAATGAGTCAAGACTACGCCATGAATGTTGCTGAAACAGCCAGCACCTTTGCAGAATTGATCGTGGCCGACGCCACTCTCAAAAGTGCCGAAACTAAAGAAGAAAAAATTAATTTATTAGACACTAAGATGCAAAACGCCACAGCAATGTTTATGAACATTCACGCTCGTTTTATTTTCGAAAATAATTTTTACACCGCACGAAAAGACAATGTCTTAACTGATGAAGAAATCACGCAATTAATGTTAGAGGCTCAAAAGGAATCTTATCAGGATTCACTGGCAACTTATCACCCGCATTTTTGGGCGAGTAAATTGCATTTCTTTATTGACAGCGTTCCGTTCTACAACTTCCCTTATACTTTTGGTTATTTGTTTAGTAATGGCATCTACGCGTTCGCTCAACAAACTGAAGGTAATTTCGAAGATCAATACATCGCCTTATTAAGAGACACTGCATCCATGACCACTGAAGAATTGGCCATGAAACACCTCAATGTGGATTTAACTAAACCAGATTTCTGGCAAGCTGGGATTGATATTGTCAAAAAAGATATCGCAGACTTTATGGCATTAACTGAAGACTATATTTAGACAAGTTTAAGAGGCAGCTACACGCTGCCTCTTATTTTTTCGTATTGACGTCACGGAAGCAATTGTCTAACAGCTCTCAAACAGACTAACAAATGACACATACTCAGCCGCTTAAAATTTTTCTTTCACTAATGACATGCCGTAATCAACAATTGACATTAAGATCAACGCCAGTGCACTGCCGATTAAAACACCTGAAAAACGATAAGGAACCATCCCTAAAGCAGGGCTGCCAGCTGCAATTGAACTCAATAAAAGAACCTGAGGGTTGGTAAAAAAATTAGCTATGCCATAATTCCGTGGCATAAAGTATTCAACTAAAATATTTAGTATAATCAGCAACCCGAAATTAACAATCAGTGGTAGTTGAAAACCAATTAGTAGCGACCCCAACAACAGACCGATGACACTTCCTAACACGCGCTGAATAAACCGCTCACGAATTTTATCCAACTGTTCCCCTGCTAAAACGGCGGCAGAAGAGATTAAAATCCAATAACCGCTTTGTGCTTGTAATAAATAGGACAGATAAGCCGATATAAAGAGAATCATCGCAAAATGCATCGCCTTGATCAAGACCGTGGGCTCTTGATAAATCGTTAGGTAATACTTATCCCGAAAACTTAAGCGACCATAGTCTGACGGTTCTTGAGTGAATGGTAACTTCTCAATAAACGAAATCAACACCCCTGATAGCAATGACCCCACAACACCAAAAAGTAAATAGCCACTTGTCTGAAAAATTTCAGGTGTCGGCGGAAAATTAGTACCTGTCGCGTAAAGCATAATCACAAAAAAAATATCGGGTTTGGGGATACGATAGATCTTTGTCAGTAGATAACCGCTAAAGGAGATCACACTAATGACCAACGGGATTGTCCATGGCATTAGACCTGAAGACAAACCTAAGCTTAGTGAGGCAAATAAGACTATCCCATGAAGACAAATAGCTTTCACATTATAACAGATGGATTTATATTGAAAAGCCAAATAGGCAAAGGCGCCCATCACACCTAAAGACGCTATTTGCGAATCGCCTAAGAGGATTGCCAATAATAAAGGGATAGCCATGGCAATCCCTGCTCCTAAGGGGCGTAAAAACGAATCTTTACTGTGAGTCGTCGTAAATAATGACTGATAGTTAGTCATGAATCATTCATTCCTTCTGTTCTCAATTTTAGCCTAAACAAGATTACACATAACTTACTAATGCCATCTCGCAAAAAGCCGCTATCTTATATTGTAACACACTAATTTCCGACTTGATTGCCAGTACCTTCCCGCTTGATCTAGCAAAAAAACATGAAATGAACGATTTCTCGCCACTCCATGTTTTGCTAGACCTTCACGCTTTTTTGACTGTTAACTTATGCCCTTAAAGCCAATATCTTTGCGATAGTGGTACTCCTTTAAAGGCAACTGTTCAAGTTCCTGATAAAGAGCTTGCTGAGCCTCGACGATCGTTTTACCTTTACCGACCATAATAAAGACTCGGCCACCAGCTGAGACTAACTCACCGTCAACCAAGTCAACACCAGAGTAATAAACTGCCTGTTGACACTTGCTTAAATCTGGCAAAACCAAACCTTTCGGATAAAGCTCTGGGTAACCCTTAGCGGCAACCATCACCCCAAGATGAACCTGTTCTTCATCCCAGCTAATCGTCGTTTCTCGGTTAGCCAAAATCGCCGTGATAACTTCTGCCAGATCACTGGTCATGTGCTCCAACAAGACTTGGGTTTCAGGATCACCCATCCGTGCATTAAACTCAATCACTTTCGGCCCCTCTTGAGTGGCAATTAAGCCAGCGTATAACACCCCAGTATAATCATAGCCGTCAGCCTTTAAACCAGCAATTGTCGGTCTCACAATCTGTTCAATGGCCACTTCAACAACTTGCGGAGCAATCTGCGGCACTGGACAATAAGCTCCCATGCCTCCTGTATTTAACCCAAGATCCCCTTCAAAGACCCGCTTATGATCCTGAGCAATTTCCAAAGGGTAGATTTTCCCTTGATGAACAAAGGCCAATAAAGAAAATTCTTCTCCTACTAAGAAGTCTTCAATTACCACACGCTTAGAGCTTTCGCCAAAGCGGCCACCTAGCAGCTCTTGTAAGGCAACAATCGCTTCTTCGACTGTTTCAGGGATGATTACCCCTTTACCTTCTGCCAAACCATCAGCCTTTAATACTAAAGGCATGCCCTTCATTTCCATATACGCGACTGCCTCTGCTACCTTGTCAAACACTTGATAATCAGCCGTCGGAATCTCATGACGAATCATTAAGTCCTTGGCAAATTCCTTCGACCCTTCAATTTGTGCACAAGCCTGATTCGGTCCAAAAACAGTTAAGCCCGCCCTTTCAAAATCATCCGCGATCCCTGCAACTAATGGCTGCTCCGGTCCGACAAAGGTCCAAGCAATCTGCTGTTCTTTGGCAAAGTCAATCAATCCCCCATGATCGCTTTGCTGAAGATTCACCAGTTGAATGCCATCTTGACTCATTCCCGGATTACCTGGCGCACAATAGACAGCATCCACTAAAGGACTTGCTAACAACTTCTTGCTGATGGCATGTTCCCGACCACCACTTCCAATCACTAAAAGTTTCATCCTGCCATCCTCTCTAATGTTTAAAATGACGAACGCCTGTGAAAATCATGGCGATGCCTAATTCATTGGCTTTATCAATGGATTGTTGATCTTTAATACTACCACCTGGTTGAATAATCGCGCGAACACCATGTTCAGCAGCGTAACTTACACAATCATCCATGGGAAAGAACGCATCACTGGCCAACACAGCCCCTGTCAGTGAACCGATCGACGTTTCAGCCTGTTCAATGGCAATTTTAACCGAACCAATCCGATTCATCTGACCGGCGCCAATCCCTAAGGTCTGATCTTTTTTGGCGATGACAACCGCATTGCTTTTAACGTGCTTCACAACGTGCCAAGCAAATTCCAACGCTTTAATTTCGTCTGAAGTCGGCGGTGTATCCGTCACGACTTGCCAGCTTTCAACCTGTTCTTTAAGCGTATCTCCAGCTTGAATTAACAAGCCTCCCATAACTGATGTCAGCTCCAACTTCGCTACTTGGTCGGTGGTGGCTGGGAAATCGACGGTCATCAAACGAATATTTTTCTTTTGACTCAAGATGGCCAAGGCCTCTTCTGTAAAACTTGGGGCAATAATAATCTCCAAAAACAGCTCGCTCATCTTTTCCGCTGTCGCCACATCGACCTGACGATTTAAGGCGATAATTCCGCCAAAAATTGAGGTTGAATCGGCTTCATAGGCATGGGTGTACGCTTCAAGAATCGTCTTGCCTAAGCCCACCCCACAAGGATTCATGTGTTTAACTGCCACTACAGCTGGTTCTTGGTATTCATTGACAATTCGCAGAGCGGCATCAGCATCGTGAATATTATTATAAGATAATTCCTTGCCGTGTAATTGTTTGGCTTCTGCAATCGAATAGCTCGTCGGCAACACATCACTGTAAAAACTAGCCTGTTGATGGCCGTTTTCTCCGTAACGAAGGCCTTGTTTTTTCTCATAAGTTACGGTTAATTTTTCTGGATAAGTCTCGCCCACTTCAGCCGTCAAATACGCGGCAATCAGGGCATCATAGGCAGCGGTATGACGGAAAACCTTTGCCGCTAAACGCTTGCGAGTGCCCTCCGTCGTTTGCCCATTGGCTTTAACTTCATCCAAGACTAGTTGATAGTCAGCAGGGTCCACGACAACGGTCACAGCAGCGAAGTTTTTCGCCCCGCTGCGCAACATACTTGGTCCGCCGATGTCAATTTGCTCCACCGCTTCTGCTAAGGTCGTGTCACTTTTGGCAATCGTTTCTTTAAAGGGATACAGGTTAACCACCACATAATCAATCCATTGAATCTCATGTTCCTTAACAGCTGCCACATGGCTAGGCAAATCTCTTCTGCCAAGTAAACCACCATGGATCTTAGGATGTAACGTTTTAACTCGACCATCTAACATCTCAGGGAAATCCGTCACCTCTTCAATCCCGATCGTCGGAATGCCACAATCTGTTAAATAGCTTTTGGTTCCACCAGTTGAAATAATCTCTATGCCAGCCGCCACTAACCCCTTTGCTAAACCTTCAATACCTGTTTTATCAGAAACACTAATCAATGCTCTTTTCATGATAACGCCCTTTCTTTTTTCGCTTTCATCAAACATGTTTAAATCTCGTTTATCACAATTTTTTTAGAACCTCTACATATAAACGATGCTCCACTTGATGAATTCGTTTTTCTAAGGTTGCCAAATCATCCTCAGGCAATATAGTCACTTCTTCCTGAGCGATAATCGGTCCTGTATCGATGCCTTCATCAATGTAGTGAATGGTTACCCCAGTCTTACTGACTCCCGCTTCAAAGGCATCACGAATACCGTGAAGGCCTGGAAAGGCTGGCAATAAAGAGGGGTGAATGTTGATGATCTTCTGCGGATAAGCCCCTAATAAACCAGCGCCAATTAACCGCATATAACCAGCTAAAACAATAAACTCCACTTCGCAAGAGGCTAAAATTCTGATAATTTCTGCCTCATACGTCCCTCTGTCAGAAAACTCTTTCGGTGAAAAAGCTTTAACTGGAATATTCAGCTTTTTAGCTCTTTCAATCACATAAGCATCAGGTTGGTCACAAAAAAGCAAGACGATTTCCAAAGCCAAATCACCACGCTGCACGCCTTGGACAATGGCTTCAAAATTACTGCCACTACCTGAGGCGAAGATGGCAACCTTCATCGTTCCGTCACAAAACGGACAGCCTCATCTGCCGTGACCTTTCCTATGAGATAACTCGCTTCTCCCTGTTCAGCAAGCAAGCCTTGGACTTGCGCCACTTTCTCAGGGGTTACCGCTAATACCATACCGATGCCCATATTAAAAATCTCATACATTTCCGTATACGTCAATGAACCAACCGTTCCTAAGACGTCAAAAATTGGCAAGACAGGCCATGACCCTTCGATAATTTCCACCCCTAAACCAGCTGGCAACATCCGCGGAATATTTTCCACAAACCCACCGCCAGTAATATGGGCAATGCCATTGACCAACTGCTGCTGAATCAAGGGTTTTAAACTTGCCACATAAATCTTCGTCGGTGTTAACAATTCTTCACCAAGAGTGGTCTCTAAGCCATCAAATCGGCTGTCATAATCGTAGTTATGGTCCTTAAAAAACAACTTGCGGACTAAGGAATAGCCATTTGAATGAAGACCACTGGCCGGCAAGCCAATTAACAGGTCGCCAACTTGAACATGATCGGTTTGAATTAACTGACTCTTTTCTGCCATGCCAACAGTAAATCCAGCCACATCATAGTGGTCAGTGTGGTACATATCGGGCATTTCAGCTGTTTCACCACCGATTAAAGCGGCACCAGCTTGAACACAGCCTTCTGCAATACCAGCGACAATTTCTTCAACAATCGCTGGCTCCACTTTACTTGTGGCAATATAATCCAAGAAAAACAGTGGCAGTGCCCCTTGAGCAACGATGTCATTGACGCACATGGCCACACAATCAATCCCGATCGTCTGATGTTTCCCCTGTTCAATGGCAATCAACAACTTCGTGCCAACCCCATCTGTGCCAGAAACCAAGACAGGTTCTTTCAAACTCATCTGTGATAAATCAAAGGCGCCACCAAAGCCGCCTACTTCACCGATCGTTTCCGGGCGTTGTGTCCGATCAATATGCTTTTTCATTCGTTTAACACTTTCATATCCTGCTGTCACGTCGACACCGGCTTTACCATATGCGTTCATGATGTTACCTCCTGCTCATCTTTATGAGCCATAATATACTGAGTTAATTCCGCGACATTTTCCGCTCCTTGAATCGACGCCAAATATTCTTCTTCATAGTCATATAATGGGGTTGGATAATCCCCAGTAAAGTAGGAAAGACACAGACCACCATCCTCGTATTGCGGATAAGGCTTGCCAATCCCTTCGACCAGCCCATCAACACTTAAATAAGCCAAGGAATCGGCACCTATCAGCTGGCAGATCTGGTCAATTGAATAATTAGCCCCAATTAACTCTTCTCGCGTCCGAATGTCAATGCCGTAATAACAAGGGTAAATCAAAGGCGGCGAAGCCACTCTTACATGGACCTCTTTTGCATTGGCTTCTCGTAGCAATTGAACAATCCGTTTGACGGTTGTGCCACGAACGATGGAGTCATCGATGATCACCACTCGCTTGCCTTCCACCACGCCACGAACAGCCGACAACTTCATGCGCACCCCTTGTTCCCGCAATTCCTGAGAAGGTTGAATAAAGGTCCGCGCCACGTAACGATTTTTGATTAAGCCTAACTCATAAGGCAGACCTGCTTCTTCCGCATAACCGATCGCCGCTGAAATACTAGAATCAGGTACTCCGGTGACCACATCAGCTTCCACAAAGGCTTCTTGGGCTAATTTTTTACCACAGCGTTTGCGAGCTGAATGAACATTAATCCCGGCAATATCTGAATCAGGTCGAGCAAAATAGATGTACTCCATACTGCAAATCGCCGGTCGAATCTCCTCAGTAAAACGACTGATATGCAACCCCTGATCATTAATGACCACTAATTCACCAGGCTGAACGTCCTGAATAAACTCAGC
This sequence comes from Vagococcus allomyrinae, assembly GCF_017829975.1. Classification (GTDB taxonomy): domain Bacteria; phylum Bacillota; class Bacilli; order Lactobacillales; family Vagococcaceae; genus Vagococcus_D; species Vagococcus_D allomyrinae. The sequence continues at coordinate 42,446 of NZ_JAEEGA010000017.1, forward strand.
CCCCACAGTATCAAAGGCACAGGTTTCTGATGCTACCACATAGGAATCGTTGATCTTCCCGATTGACAACGGGCGAAAACCATTCGGATCAAGGGCCGCATATAAGGCGTCCTCTGTTAATAAGAGATAAGCAAAGCCACCTTTAACCTGTTGTAAGGCGCAACGTAAATTTTCCACAAAACTTTCTTTACCCGCTCGCTTCAATAGATGAGCCAACGCTTCTGTATCAGAAGAGGTTTGGAAAATTGCGCCCCCCTCTTCCAACTCTTTGCGCAAGCTGCGAGCATTGGTCAAGTTACCGTTATGAGCAAGTCCAAAAGAATCCTCTTGAAAATGAAATAAAAACGGTTGAACATTAGCTAAATCCTTATTGCCTGAGGTGGCATAACGAACGTGGCCAATTGCCGCTTTTCCGGTCAATTCTTGAAGCTCGTTAGCCGAAAAGACTTCCGCTAATAGCCCCAGACCACGGTGTCCTTTTAAAGACTTGCCGTCAGTCGCCACAATCCCAGCCCCTTCTTGTCCCCGATGCTGCAGACTGTGTAGGCCATAATAGGTAATATCAGCTGCTAAGGGATTGTTCCAAATACCAAACAAGCCACATTCTTCGTTTAAGCTTTTGATTTCATTAAACACGGAATAGCTCCTTCCCATAAACCTTTCAACTCGTCAATATCAGCTACCACTACACCATCTTTTGTCGCAAGCTTCACGCCAGTATTTCCTTGCACCTTACCAATTAAAGTCCCAGACTTACCAACTAAACTTTCAAACTCCCCTTGATCAGCTGGCTGAATCGTCACTAAGAAACGGGACTGACTTTCAGCAAATAATTCAGCATTGGTCAACTTAACGGCGACATCAAACCCGAGGTTCTGTTCAAAACCAGCTTCCGCTAAAGCCACTCCCAAGCCACCCTCGGCTAGATCGTGAGCACTGCGGATCACCCCTTTGTGAATCCCTTCTAACACAAGGTCTTGATGTTTTTTCTCTTGAACTAAATCCAAGGAAGTTAAAGTACCAAAAATCTCACCAGCTAACATTTTTTGTAGCTCACTGCCGTGATAGTCGGCGCCAGTTTGACCAATCACGTATATCAAATCGCCTGGCGACTTAAAGCCTTGAGTCGTCACGTGAGTCAGGTCACTGATTAAACCAACCATGCCAATAACTGGTGTTGGATAAACGGCCTGACCGTTAGTTTCATTGTACAGAGAAACATTCCCTGAAATGACCGGTGTCTCGAGGGCTTCGCAGGCTGCCGAAATCCCATCCGCTGAGGTCCACAATTCCCAAAAGCCTTCTTCCTTATCAGGACTACCGTAGTTTAAACAATCGGTAATAGCCAATGGCTGGCCACCACTACAGACGATATTTCGAGCCGCTTCGGCGACAGCAATCTGCCCCCCTACTTCCGGATTCAAGTAAAGATAACGGCCATTGCAATCCATCGTCAACGCCAGCCCTTTATTCGTCCCCTTAATACGTACCACAGCCGCATCACTCCCTGGCTTAACAACGGTATTCGTCTTAACTTGAGAATCATAGGTATTATAAAATGACGCCTTTGAAGCAATCGTCGGCTGTTGTAATAACTGTTTTAAAATCGTCGTAGGATCCTTAACCTCTGGAACATATACGGGCATTTCCGCAAATGCCTTGATCCGGGCTGGTTCAGCATACGCCTTGTGATACGTCGGTGCTTCCTCCGCCAAAGCATCCACTGGTAAATCGGCTACCAACTCACCATGGTGATACAATTTATATTGACCGTCGGACGTCACATGACCGATCACCACAGCGTCTAAACCGTAGCCTTCGAAAAGGTCTTTAACGCGAGACTCTGCCCCTTGAGTGACACATAACAACATCCGCTCTTGTGATTCTGATAACATCATCTCGTAAGGGGTCATTTCCGTTTCTCGCTGAGGCACATCATCTAAGTTTAAATGTAAGCCACTGCCAGCTTTCGAAGCCATTTCAGAACTAGATGAGACTAAACCAGCTGCCCCCATATCTTGAATCCCCACCAAAATATCGGCATGATCACGGATCAATTCCAAACAGGCGTCCATCAATAATTTCTCCATAAAAGGATCTCCCACTTGAACTGCCGAGCGCTGACTTTCTTCTTCATCACTAAACTCTTCAGACGCAAAGGTCGCCCCGTGAATGCCATCACGACCTGTTTTGGCACCAACATACATAATCGGATTGCCTTCGCCTTTAGCCTGTCCCTTTTGGATATCCTGATGGTCTATTAACCCGACACACATGGCGTTGACCAAAGGATTACCTTCGTAGCAAGGGTCAAAGGCCACTTCGCCTCCCACCGTTGGAATGCCAATACAGTTTCCGTAAAAAGAAATTCCGGCAACGACTTCTTCAGCGATATAACGAGTCCGTGAATTAGTTAATTCACCAAAACGCAAAGAGTCCAAAATAGCAATCGGCTCCGCTCCCATACTAAAGATGTCACGAATAATACCGCCAACACCTGTGGCGGCTCCTTGAAATGGTTCGATAGCCGAAGGATGATTGTGACTTTCCGCTTTAAATACCACTGCCTGCTGATCGCCAATATCAACGATTCCCGCTCCTTCACCTGGCCCTTGTAAAACCTGTGGGCCTGAGGTTGGAAATTTCTTCAAGACAACCTTGGAATTTTTATAGGAACAGTGTTCACTCCACATTACCGAAAACAAACCTGTTTCGGTATAATTAGGCAACCTCCCTAAGATATCTTCCGCAATTAAGCGGTACTCGTCATCCGTTAAGCCCCACTCAGCATATATTTTTTGTTCTTTGACTTCTTGAGGAGTTGGTTCTGTCTTCATGTTATACGGTCACCTTTCCTAATTGGTTAATAATTGATTGAAAAAACTTAACCCCATCCGTCGAGCCTAACAGTTCTTCCATCGCCCGCTCTGGATGTGGCATCATTCCAAGGACGTTACCCTCTTTATTGATAATCCCCGCAATGTTACTTAAACTACCGTTGGGGTTGTTCTCACGATAGGTAAACACGATTTGGTCGTTGGCTACTAACTCCGCTAACGTCGCCTCATCACAATAATAATTCCCTTCACCGTGAGCGATTGGCAAGGCAATCTCTTCACCTGCTTCATAAGCGTTGGTGAAGAGTGTTTGATTGTTGACAACCTTTAAAGGAGCCGAACCACAAACAAATTTTAACTGTTGATTGGGCTTCAAAGCACCTGGCAAAAGGCCGGCTTCAACTAAAATTTGAAACCCATTGCAGGTACCAAAAACCGGCTTGCCACTTTCGGCAAAGGCCATAATTGCAGGCATAATTGCCGAAAAACGCGCAATTGCGCCACAACGTAAATAATCCCCATATGAAAAGCCTCCAGGCAGTAGGACCACGTCAAACCCAGCGAGACTACTTTCATGATGAGACACAAACTCACACTCCGCCCCCATAACTTCTTTGACGGCATGATAAATATCCTTATCACAATTCGAACCAGGAAAAGTCACCACAGCGAATTTCACGATTAGTTTACCTCCTTGATGTCATAACGATAGGATTCCAATACTTCATTAGCTAAGAGCTGTTGACACAATTCTTCCACAATTTCAGCCACGGGCCGTTGGCTTTTCTCAATCTTCAACTCGAAGTATTTGCCAATTCGAACATCAGCTACTTCATTAAATTCTAAACGATGAACCGCGTTCTTTACCGCTTCACCTTGTGGGTCTAAAATCGATTCTTTATACGTGACAAATACTTCTACTTGATACATGTTGCGCCTACTTTCATTTAGTTATTTTTAGTTAAAGCTCGTTCTAATCGTCTTAGTACTTCTTCGTAAACACCAATTAAATCACCAGTTTCTTTCCGATAGACATCCTTATCTAATGACTTACCAGTCTTAAGATCCCATAATCGGCAAGTGTCAGGTGTTATTTCATCAGCCAGTAAAATCTCGCCAGAGCTCGTTAGACCATACTCCACTTTAAAATCAACTAAGGTTAACTCGATCGACTTAAAAAGTGTGATTAAAGCCTGATTTAAAGCGAGGGTTTGTTCCTTAATCTGAGCTACCTGTTCGGCTGTCGCTAGCCCTAAAACTTCCACATGGGCATCATTCATCAACGGGTCGTCTAAAGCATCATTCTTATAGTAAAACTCGATCAAAGGCGCTAAAACCGTCCCTTCGACTGCAGCGAATTTTTTGACAAAACTACCGGTAGCCACATTACGAACCACCACTTCCAAAGGTATCATCTTAATTTTTTTCACTAACTGTTCATTGGGCGACAAGGCTTTGATAAAGTGATTGTCGATCCCCTGTTCGCTTAAATACTCAAAGACCAAACTGGTGATTTGATTATTCAATTGACCTTTACCGCTGATTTGATCTTTACGCAAGCCATTCAAAGCCGTTGCTTGATCAAGATACACCACTTGTAAGACATCTGGTTCTGAAGTACTGTACAATTCTTTCGCTTTTCCACTATAAACTAACTGACCTTTACTCACTTTCCAGTCTCCTTCTTTTAAAACACGAACGTTATTAACTATAATCAACGATAACGTACGACGTCATTTCTTTCATTCATCTTAACAAGGATCAGCTTCAAAGTCAAAGTAAAATCCACACTTTACACCAATTAAGCGATCTATCGTTCGTCTTTTGCTTAATTAAGAAATAATAGTATTTTCTAAATTTATCAACAAGCTATTTATACGAACTTTAACGGCTTAACCAGAAGTTTAACGTCCCCTTTCAACTACCAGTGTCGCCACAGTACCGTTTAGGACAAAAAACTAACCTTTTGCGGTAGAAAAGACTTTCCCCCTCTTCAACTTGTTAAACTCTATTTAGATGAAACACTCATCAATTTAACTAGAGGAGTTATCAAAATGGAGAGAAAAAGAAGCACTATATTTTTTACTATCAGTTACGGCATCCCCCTCTTATCTGCTATCTTAATGTTTATCGGGTATCAACAAGAGATTGAATTGGGCGCTTTTGCCAGCATGTTTATGTTTTTACCTGCCATGGGTGTCATGTTAGGCGTATTGATGACGAGCCATAATCCCTTGATTCCCAAGCGCTTTTTTAGTGGTTATCTGATTTTATCAATCATCGCCATCGGTATCGCCTGCGCTAGTCTTTTTATGCCCAATGACAATTGGATGATAATCAGTACTGTTGTCAGTATGGCCGGTTCAATCTTAGCAAGCGTCCTCCTCTTCACAGAGAAAAAAGAGAAACGATTGGCCTTCGGTTTAAAAGGAAACAAGTGGAAACTGTCTTTCGGACTCATGGGCTTATTTTTGGCCCTTTACGTCCTGAGATTTATTATTGTTTATGCCCTCAGCGGTGACTTATCTTGGTTAATCAAAAACTTTAGTAAATTGGAAACCTGGGGGGCAGTCGCTTTTACCATCGTCATGTATGTCGTAAACTGGATCATGTATTTCGGTGAAGAATACGGATGGCGTTATTATTTGCAGCCTATCTTACAACATAAATTTGGCACATTAAAAGGAGTCTTAGTCTTGGGTGTAGTTTGGGGACTTTGGCACGCACCGCTAAATTTCTTTTTTTACGCAAAACCGGAAATCGGTATCTTTAGCTTAATGGGTCAAATTATGAACTGTATCGGCTTAGGAATATTTTTTGCTTATTGCTATATGAAAACCGATAACATCTGGTTAGTCTCTATCTTACATTTCTTAAATAACAACCTCTCGCCATTATTCAGCGATGCCTCTGCCAGCAGTGCCAGTGTTTCTAATAGCGACATGATTGCTGGTACTTTGCTAATAACAGGACTATCACTCATTATTTTTGCCATAGTAGGTTTCAGCAAACTCTTCAGATCCCCCTCCACATTGCCAACCTTAGAGGAACGGCTTGCGACAGTCGAAAGACAACTTGACGACTAGCCTGATGATCGCAGATAAGCAGTTCGTCACGTAGGACTCAATCATAGGACTGCCGCTTAAAGACAAAAAACGAAGAGCCACTCTCAAATAGAGAGGGCTCTTCGTTTGGTTAATCCCAAATATGAGTAGCGGCAATTTCCGCCAAGGTCGCTTCACAATCTGTCGTCAAAATGGTCACATGCCCCATTTTACGATTTTCTTTTGCAACCTCTTTGCCATAAAGATGAACATGCCACTCGGGTTTTTGTAACATCCTTTGACAAACAGAAGCCACCTGTTGGCCTAAGATATTGACCATGACCACCGGTTGCAATAATCTTACTTCAGGTAACGGCCGCTGACAAACACTTAGTATGTGCAAATCAAACTGAGAAAAATCGCAGGCTTCAATCGAATAATGCCCTGAATTATGAGGACGAGGCGCTAGCTCATTGATATAAACCTTGTCCCCAATAAAACATTCAATCCCTAATAGTCCACACAAATCAAGCTGCTCGGCCAGTTCTTTTGCCAAGGCTTGAATATCTTCTTGAACCGTCTCTGTGATACGAGCTGGCACGATCGATTGATGCAAAATATTGTGACGATGTTCATTTTCAGATACGGGAAAGACGGCAATCTCACCTGCTAAATTGCGACTGACCATAATAGATGCCTCTTTCTCAAACGCTAGCCACTCTTCAAGGACACAGGTCTGATTCATCAACAACTGGCAGGCTGCCTCTAAATCAGCGGCACTCTTTAGAAGCACTTGGCCATGACCGTCGTAGCCCCCGCGAATGGTTTTTAAAACACTGGGGTAACCGATCGTCTCAATTGCCCGAGTCAGTTCTTCAGGCCTTTCAACTATTTCATAAGCGGCTACTGGAAAACCGTGCTGACTCAAAAAGCCTTTTTCCAACTGACGATTTTGTGTAAGTTCCAACACGTTAACCCCTTGAGGGATAAACACTTGCGCTTGAACACTTGCTAAAGCCGCTGCATCGATGTTCTCAAATTCATAGGTCAAAACGTCGCAGCGTTCTGCCATTTCAGCTAAAGCCATCCGATCACTGTAGTCCCCAACAATTTGCCAGTTAGCTACTTGGCCTGCTGGACAATCGGCTTGAGGGTCCAAGATTCCAACCGTGTACCCCATCGCCTGTGCCGAAAATGCCAACATCCGCCCCAATTGCCCACCGCCGATAATCCCGATGGTTTCTTCTGGTAAAATGGCCTTAGAATAGTTCATCACTAGCCTCCAAAACTTGCTTTGCCCGCTCTTGTCGCTTCATTAATAAGCTTTCTTGAAGTTGAGCGTCATGAGTGCCTAAAATTTGGGCAGCAAGCAGTCCGGCATTAGTAGCGCCCGCTTCTCCAATCGCCACCGTTGCCACCGGCACACCACCAGGCATTTGAACAATAGACAACAAGGAATCTAAACCATTTAATGTTCGGGATTTAATCGGCACGCCAATAACAGGCAAAATCGTTTTGGCCGCGATCATTCCTGGTAAATGGGCCGCTCCACCTGCACCCGCAATAATCACCTGAACGCCTCTTCCTTGGGCCTGTTCAGCAAATTCAAACATATAATCTGGTGTCCGATGAGCCGATACTACCTGTTTTTCATAAGCAATTCCATATTCTTCCAATACTTGGCAAGCAAGTTTCATTGTGTCCCAATCTGACGTACTGCCCATAATAACCGATACTTTCACTGACATGATATAGCCTCCTCTGAAAACTTTTTGATTCTCTTCGCTGTCAATTAACTCAGACGAAACAATGGCCTTGGCTCGATCGTTTCATTAATTTCCAGAAGCTTGAACCAGAAAACTCTCACTCTAAAATCACTTCTAGTTTAACAAGTCTAACACCATTCGTCAACATTTTAACGAACAATACTTGGTTACAAACAGATAAAGTTCGCCTTTATCAGATTCAGCTGATATTCTAAAAAAATGACACTCACTTTTCGAACTATTTATGTTAAACTAGCACTAATTACCCCACTAATTCCCTAAGGAGGCCCTTCATGACAAAACTTTTATTAGTTGAAGATGATTTAGATCTACATTTCATTATTTGTAAATTTTTAATGACCAATCACTATACGGTCCAAAGTGCTTATTCCGGTGACACTGCTTACGAACTTATTCAGCACAATCACTATGACTTAATAGTATTAGACTTGATGTTACCAGGCATCACTGGCGAAACCTTTCTGGTTAACATTCGCCAATTTACCCAAACCCCTGTGATGATTCTCTCCTCAAAAGCCAGTGTTTCTGACCGCGTCTGGACATTACAGCAGGGAGCAGACGATTACCTAACCAAACCATTTGAAAAAGCGGAACTTTTAGCTCGCATTGAGGCACTGTTAAGAAGAAGTCTCTCACATCAGGAAAAGAGCCCTTTAGTTTATAAAAACATAGCGCTCGATCAGACTAGCCGAGTATTTAAGGTCAATGAGATACCTGTTGATTTAACCAGTAAAGAATTTGCTTTAATGAGCCTGTTAATGACTGAACCTAGTAAAGTTTTCACTAAAAATGAACTATTTCAGACTGTCTGGCAAGAAGCCTATCTCGTGGAAGAAAACTCTTTAAATGTCCATATTAGCAATCTACGAAAAAAAATCAAGCCATATGATGACCACGACTATATTGAAACCGTCTGGGGAATCGGCTTTAAGCTTACCTAAAGAAACTTTAAGCTTTCTTTATGATTAGCCAAAGCCTTCTTAAGACTCTTTTCGCTATACTTGATGCTAAAGGAAGGTGACCTCAGATGGAAACAATTGTAAACTTAACAAATATCTCAAAAAACTATGGCAAAGAAAAGGCTTTGGCGACTATTAATTTATCGATTAGTAAAGGTGCAATTTATGGCTTAGTCGGCCAAAACGGCGCTGGAAAAAGTACCATTTTACGCTTGATAGCAGGTCAATCTGCGCCTAGTTCTGGCAACATTCAGTTATTCGGAACGCTTAACTCAGCCGCTGCTCGCAGGCGAATTGGTAGTTTAATCGAACAGCCGGCATTTTTCCCAAATTTGAGCGGCTATGATAACTTGGAGTATTACCGAATTCAGCGTGGCATCCCGGAAAAAGAGCGCGTGGCTGATGTTATTCACGACTTAGGCCTAAGTCATTACGCTGATAAGAAATTTCAACACTATTCGATCGGCAATCAACAACGACTGGGGATTGCTTTAGCACTGTTAAGCAACCCGGATTTCTTAATTTTAGATGAACCAATCAACGGCTTAGATCCCTTTGGTATTGCGGAAATCCGTCGTCTTTTACTGAACCTTAACCAACGTAAACATCTGACTATTTTATTATCCAGTCATATCTTACCTGAACTTGAACACTTGATTAACCAAGTTGGCTTCTTGCACCAAGGAAAACTGATCGAAGAATTGAGCATGGCAGAACTCCAAGCAAAATGCCAAGGTCACATCGAACTTAAAACCACGCGACCAGAAGAAACTCTGGCAATACTTGAAGAAAAGCTTAACATTAGCCATTACCAATTATTGCCTGACAAGACCATTCATATTTTTAAAGCTCAAAAATGGATTCCAATCATCATTAAAGCGCTAAACGATGACCAACTACAAATCCTCAGCATTGCTGAGAAGAGCCAAACCTTGGAAGACTATTTTCTTGAAATGATCGGTGGTGCCCAAAATGATTAATTATTTAAAAAGTGAAAGCTTTCGGTTAAGAAAAACCCGCAGTACCTATTTAATCGGGTTACTTATTTTACTAATCCCATTACCGCCCTTGATCATGTCTTATTATTACGGCACCATTGATGACAGTTTCCTCTATAATAATACGGCTTTTTTCTTCCGTTTTACCCGGCTGTCCCTTGTCAGCATTCCTTTTTTTATTCCTTTTATCGCCAATACCTTATTCGCAAATGTTCAACGGTATGGCGTTCTTAAAAACGATGTTGCCTACGGAATCAGTCGCAGAACGATCTACTTTAGCAAGTTTTTGATGACTGCCCTTTTCTCCTTTGCCATCGGCGTGCTCGTTCTGATTATCTTTACTGGCACCAGCTTATTATTGCTGACCCGAAATGGTCAAGTTGAAGGTCCAAACTTTGCCAAAGCTGTTTTTGCTGCTACCCCTCTATTGCTCGCTGCTCTAGCAGTTAATCATATGATGGTCTTTGCTTGCACCAAAATTGAAAACAGCTATTTAGGTTATTATTTAATCGTGATTATTATCCCGATTCTGTTAGGCTATTTAGCTCAAGTCATGCCCGCTATTGATAAAATCAGTGGTCTGTTTCTCTACATTCGTCTAAGCGAGAATTATTGGCAACAACCACAAGATATCCTGATTAATTGGTTGTATTTTATCGGTTATTTCGTCCTTTTTAGTTTTATCGGCATCAAACAATTTAATCAACAAGAAATTTAAGACCTCCACCGACAGTTAGTAGACACTAAAAAAAGATGAAAGGAGCGCTGAGTGATGATGATTGCTATCAGTCTAATTTTTACCATAATACTCTTATGTCGATATCTCTTATTACGTCAGGATGCTCAACATCTGGAAACTCAGCTAAAAAAAATCAATCATCACTCACAAACCAATCAACTGCTGACAAATCCCCATCATTTCAGAGAACTGTCAGGGTTAATTCAGCAAATTAATCAAGAGATCTCCGTAAAAAATCTGGCCATTGAAGAATTAGAAGAACGAGAGCGCCAAATCAAAGAACAATTCACTAATATTTCCCATGATTTAAGGACTCCTTTGGCTGCGATGCTAGGCTATTTAACCCTACTCGAGGAAGAAGAGGAACAAAGCCAACAGGATTATTACCGACAATTAATTCAACAGAAAGCTCGACAGCTTCAACAATTAATTGACACGTATTATGACTTCTCCCGCATTGCGTCCTTTGATTTACCTCTCGTGATGACAACAGTTGAGATTAACTCAATGTTAACCCAACTGTTGGCAACCTATTACACTCAGTTTAAGGAACAAGAGATTCGGCCAACAATCACATTATCGGATGGCCCTTGGCTAATATTAGCTGATGAACAGGCTTTACAGCGCGTGTTTACCAATCTCATACAGAATTGTCTAAAATACGGCTATGGCGAGTTTATCCTCAGTCGACCCAATGAGCAACAACTAAGCTTACAAAATAAGCTTAGAGAACCGTCAACCCTCAATATCAATCAGGTTTTCCAACGGCTCTATACCTCTGACGGCACCAGAAATCAACGTTCCACAGGGCTCGGTTTAACCGTTACGAAACAGCTGCTAGAACAAATGGGCCACAGCATTAGTGCTTCGTTGGAAAAAGACCTTTTTACGATTACCATTACATGGCACCAGACGTAATTCACGACAACAATCCCCCATAGCTAAAGGTTGAAGCGACTGAGACAAAAGACTCAGCCGCTTCAACCTTTAGGCAAATAGAATCACGACCACTTAAATATGAATTGGCAAACCTTGAGCCAGTTCTGCCACATCCATCACAGCCTCAGATAAAGTCGGATGACCATGAATTGTCAAAGAAAGATCCTCGACAGTCAAACTAGCTTCCACTGCGAGACTAATCTCTGTAATCAATTCACTGGCGTTGGCCCCAACAATTTGTCCACCAATAATTCGTTGATCTGCTGCGACAATCAACCTGATAAAGCCCTCAGTCTGATTGAGTGAGATTGCTCGACCATTGGCTTGTAAGGGAAACTCATAAGAAGTAGCAGATAGCGACTGTTTCTTAGCCTCTGCTAATGTTAAGCCTGTCGTTGCCAACTCTGGTGTTGTGAAACAAATAGCTGGCATCGCCTGATAATCCTTTTGGACCTTTCTACCAACGATCACTTCCGCCACAACTTTTGCGTCGTAACTGGCCTTATGAGCCAGCGCCAACCCTTCAACCACATCGCCAATGGCATAAATAGCTGGATTAGCACTACGGTATTGAGAATCCACGGGAATTAAACCGCGAGCATCCACTGAAATCCCCGCTGTATCCAGTCCTAAACGATCAGTGTTTGGTTGACGGCCCACGGTCACCATCACATAATCAGCCGTCACCGTCTGTTGTTGCCCTGCGGCTTCATAAGTGACCTCCACATAAGTATCAAAGCTGACAGCCTTTTGAGCCACAGCATTAGTCACGCTTTCTATGCCTTTTTGCTTAAAACTCTTTTCCACGGCTAAGACCATGTCCTTTTCGTAACTAGGCAATAACTGATTAGAGCCTTCTAACAACGTGACCTTACTTCCCAAATCAGCATAGGCACTTCCTAGTTCTGACCCGATGACCCCACCGCCAATAATCACAAGTTTCTTAGGAATCTCCTTTAGATTCAGTCCGCCAGTCGAATCTAAAATCCGACCACCAAAAGGAAAGCCTTTAATTTCGATTGGTCGACTGCCTGTTGCAATGACAGCTTCTTGAAAAGAGTAATGCTTTGAGTCATGAGCCGTCACGATTTCCACTTGTTGCCTGCCAGTAAATCGAGCGGTCCCTTTAATCACTTTAACGTTATTTTTCTTTAACAGTTGCCCAATTCCAGCCGTTAAGCTGCGAACAACCGTCTCATTTTTCCAACGTTGGGTCTGTGAGAAGTCCATCTCGGCTTCTGCCACATGCAAACCGAGAAATTGAGAAGTCTGACTTTCTTGATAGCGATGCCCCGCCGTGATTAAGGCTTTGGAGGGAATACATCCCACATTTAGACAGACACCGCCGATTGCCTCTTTTTCGACAATTGTGACGGCTTTCCCCAGTTGGGCTGCTCGAATCGCGGTCACATAACCACCAGGACCAGAACCTATTACCAGTGTTTCAATCTCTTCCTTCGTCAAATTGTTTCACTCCCTTTCTCCCTTACACTAACAATTTGTACGGGCACTCTAATAACTCAACTAACACCGATAAAAATGCGGCAACAGGAGCACCATCAATCGCCCTGTGATCGAAAGATAGACTAAGCGTTAAGCATGAACGCATTTCCAAACCGCCACTTGCGGTTTGATACGGCGCCTCATAGATACTGCTTACCCCTAAAATCGCAACCTCTGGCGCATTGATGACCGGGTTAAACTGTCTAACAACACCAGGCCCTAGAGAACTAATGGTAAAGGTACCGTCAGCTAGTTGATCACCTGTTAACTGTCCATTTCGAGCCTTAGCAGCCGCTTGTTTCACTGCTGTGGTCAACTCAGACAGCCTCAATAAATCAGCGTTTTTTATGACAGGAACGACTAAACCATCCTCAAGTGAGACTGCTAGGCCCATATTAACGTGAGAAAACTCATGAATGCCATCGGCCATCGCCCGCGCATTCAAACGTGGAAACTGCTTTAAAGCAATCGTGACAGCTTTGATCAGAATCTCCGTATAACTCACGCGTTGCGAAGTCTGTTCTTCAATGATTGGCAGTAATTGTTGACGCAGTCGAACGACTTCCGTCAGATCAACATGTGCGTCCATCGTCACATGTGGCAAGTTATTTTTACTGGCAGTCATCCTGTCAGCGATAACCCGTCGCATTCCTCCCCAAGGAATTACCACTTCTTCATTAAACGTCACGGCTTCCTTATTTGCAGGTGAACCAGCTTGGACATCGCTTAAGTGGATTCTACCATTGGTGCCACTGCCAATTATTTGGGACAAGTCGAGTCCTTTTTCGCGAGCTAACTTGCGAGCAGCAGGCGTTGCGCGAATCCCTTTACCAACGCTGATGACAACAGGACTGGTGACGACTTTATCTTCCCTTTCTGGCAAATCAGACTCGGTCGTATGGGAGATTTCAGGAACTTCCGGTACCTCTTCTCCAAATTCACCGATGTAAGCCACCACCGAATTAATCGGGGCACTTTGATCAATCTCATAATATCGTTTCAACAAAATGCCTTCTTCATAAGCCTCTACTTCAATGGCAATTTTGTCTGTCATCACTTCAAAAATAGCCTCACCAACTTCAACTGGGTCGCCTTCTGCTTTAAACCACTGGGTAATACTGCCTTCGGCCATGGTCGAACTAAGCTTGGGCATCAATACTTCATGAGCCATTATTTAACCTCCTGATTAACACGCTTTTTAATCCTAAACAACTGTCGCATTTCTGCTTAGATGATCTTTCACTTTCATCATACATTTCCCACTATCCTACTAGCCTTTTGCCATCATTTTTTGACAGGCTGCCACAATATCCGCTACTTGAGGCACGGCCATTTTCTCTAAATCCGGGTGATAAGGAATGGGAACTTCTTCCCCAGCTAAACGAATAATCGGTGCATCCAGAAAATCGAAAGACTCATTTTCCACAATCACACTGGCTAACTCTGCGCTAAAGCCACTCCGTTTAACAGCCTCTGTCACCACAATTGCTCGACCGGTTTTCTTAACTGACTCAATAATCGTCTGCTTATCTAAGGGGACAATCGTCCTTGGGTCAACAACTTCAACGGCAATCCCTTCTTCCGCTAATAGTTCCGCTGCCTCCAAAGCCTTATGGACCATAATCCCTGTGGCAACAATCGTAATGTCTTCCCCTTGACGTTTGATATCTGCCACACCTAAAGGAATCGTGTACTTTCCTTCTGGAACATCGCCACTGGTTTTATAACAGAGCTTATGCTCGTAGAACATCACCGGGTTATCATCTTCAATGGCCGCATGTAACAGACCTTTCGCGTCATAAGCGGTCGCTGGCTGAACCACTTTCAACCCAGGAATATGAGCGGTCCAATTTTCCAAACTTTGGGAGTGCTGAGCAGCAGCCCCAGTTCCTGAACCACCTGGGGTTCTCATTACCAATGGAATTTTAGCTTTCCCACCATACATGTAGTGTATTTTTGCCGCTTGATTGACGATTTGATCGAGGGCAATCGTAATAAAATCGGAAAACTGTAACTCATAAACAGGACGCATCCCTGTCATCGCCGCACCAACTGCCGTACCAGCTATGGCACTTTCAGAAATAGGCGTTGAGCGGACTCGTTCTTCACCAAACGCTTCAACTAAACCACGCGTCACACCAAAGGCCCCACCATAGACACCGATATCTTCTCCCATCAAAAAAACATCTTGATCTGCCGTCATCGCCTCTGTTAATGCCTCTCTGACTGCTTCTAAATAGGTTATCTCACGCATTAAACTTCCTCCTGTTTAAACAAACTTTTCGACTCACCCTTACTTGGCATAGACGTCCTCATACAAGGCACTCGCTTCAGGCATCTCGCCTGCTTCTGCAAATGCCACCGCCTCTTCAATGGCTTCCTTGGCCTTTACACGAATCACTTCCGCTTGCTCTTCCGTTAAAATTCCCGCTTCTATAAAACGTTCTTTAGCCAATTTAATTGGATCACGTTGTTTGCGCCACATTTCTTCTTCTTCTTTGGTCCGATATTTTTTAGCATCTGATTTAGAATGGCCTTTCCAACGATAAGTTAAGGCTTCAATCATCGTTGGACCTCCCCCACTTCTAGCTTTTTCAACGGCCTCATAGGTAGCGTCAATCACCTCAATCAAATTATTGCCATCAATCGTTACACCCTCGATCCCATAAGCGATGGCCCGATCGCTTAATTTATCAACTCGAGCCATTTTTTTAATTGAGCCACTCATGCCATACTGATTGTTTTCAATGAAGTAAACCACCGGTAACTGCCAAATTGCCCCTAAGTTAATCGACTCATGAAAGCTTCCTTCGTTGGTAGAACCATCACCAGCGTAACATAAGGCCACACGATCCTGTCCTTTCATCTTAGCGGTTAGAGCAGCGCCAGTGGCAATCGGATAACCACCGCCGACGATACCATTTGCCCCTAAATTACCAGTCTCCAGTTCAGCGATGTGCATCGAGCCGCCTTTGCCTTTGTTCGTCCCGTTAGTCCGACCAAATAATTCAGCCATCATGCCCTTTACATTGGTACCTTTCGCAATGGTTTGCCCATGACCACGATGGGTGGCGGTAATCCAATCAGTCTGCCTTAAAACCGCACCACTTCCTGCTGCCGACGCTTCTTGTCCGACAGCTAGATGGGTAGTGCCATGAATCAAACCGCGAGCAAATAATTGATCCACCTTTTCATCAAAGAAACGGATGGTCCACATCGTCTCATATAATGCCACTAACTCTTTATCTGTTAAGCCTGCCTTGTTAGGTATCGAAATACTCATTAATCTTTCTCCTCTCACTGCTTAAATACACCAAACTAATCGTCTTTCTTTAATAGTGCTTTTGCGGTTGTGGCATCTGTTACTAGGATATCAATCAACCCGCCTTGGATTGCTGCGTGAATGCCATCCACTTTATCTTGGCCACCTGCTACGGCAATCACATTGGGAATTTTTTTCAAATCGGCTAATTCCAGGGTTAACACTCGCTGATTCCAAGCACACTCACTTAAACTGCCATCTGAATCAATAAAGTTATAACAAATATCTCCGACTACCCCGGAATCATCTCCGATCACTGAGTCATCGACTTCATTGATGTAGTATTTAGTCATCGTTGAATAGACCGGTAAGCCGCCGATCCCCACTAAGGCGATATCAGCCTGACGAGCTAAATTGAAGGACTCTTTGATAAAAGACTGTTCCATAAAGACACGCTTGGCTTCCACCGTATCCACCACAACTGGCGCATGCAATTCCGTCCGAATCCCACCTG
Source organism: Vagococcus allomyrinae (assembly GCF_017829975.1). Classification (GTDB taxonomy): domain Bacteria; phylum Bacillota; class Bacilli; order Lactobacillales; family Vagococcaceae; genus Vagococcus_D; species Vagococcus_D allomyrinae. Next base: position 59,028 of record NZ_JAEEGA010000017.1, read on the forward strand.
TTTGTTTGGCCAACATTTCACAGATAACATTGGCCTGATGATTGGTGTGATCGGATCCCAATCCGCCAACCAAAGGAACAAAGGTCACGGTTGGCATTTGTAAGTTTGTCGAAAAAGCAATCGCTACTTCCTTGACCGTTGTCCCAGCTGAAACCCCGACAATCGAATTAGGTTTCATAATGCGGGCTAAGTATTTCTCAGCTGCCCCACCTAATCGTTTTTTGAGTTGAGACTCGCCAGTCGGGGAGATACACACAACATCATTTAAAGTAAATACCCGTTTCAATCGTTCCTCTAGTTGACGATAAGGGTGAAGCTGCTCATCATGAATAATAATTTCAACTAAGCCGATGTCTCGTGCTTTAGATAAATATTTGGAGACTAGAGAACGACTGATATTAAATTTTTTCGCCACGTCAATTTGTTTAGCACCTTCTTCATAATACATGTGAGCAACTTCAATCAACAATCTGGAATCATCTGAATAAGCCATTCTCCGCCATCCTTTCTAATAACTAAAACATATTTCATCGCCTTCATTAATGCTTGGTACTTGATGGGGTTCGAGAGAGACTGACCCTGGTAAAAGTTCTTGATCTGGTGCTAAATCGAAATAGAAAGAGGCATGTCCCAACTCCTTGAGACTGCTGTTAGCTAAGTTGCCAATCTCCTTTACCCGATATTCCTGACTGCCAAAATAGATCTTGCTTCCGACTTGGAGCAAATCACTTGTTGGCTCCTCCTGATAATCATGAAGAACACAAACCTCCTTAAGCCCCTCTGGAGCTGTTGTATTAAATAAAATAATAATCGGCTCGTCCTCAAAGAATGCAAATTCACCAATTTCTTTTACGATTGATTTTACCATTGATGGTTCCCCTCTCTGTTCTTAATCTTTAGCCAAACGTTTGGTTTTGTAATTGACGTAACTGCCAAACGGTCGTTGATTGATCCAATTCCACATCGTCTTCTGTCACGAAGGTCCCTGTCGGAATGTCTCGTTTTGCCACAACCACTCCCGAAATTAACCCGATTGGAATATGGCCCCCAGACTTCATATCACCATGAGTTTCCAGAACCCCTCTGACACAATAGCCGCCAATACCGTCAAGCCGTTCGCCAGCTTTAATCGCTTTTTTCGTCACCGCAACCGTTTCCGAAACCGGTGCTCCCATTGGCACAATCGCATGGTCCTGATGAATGACTGCCTTAGCAATGGTTAAAGGCGTTTCTAAACTGGCTAAGTGGAAGGGGCGGTAGAGAATATGATGATCTTGATCACCAGCCTTCATCAAGTAATTTAACTCGTGGCGGACCCCTTCATTTTGCCCTTTCACAATCACAAAAACACCTGGCGCTAGCCCATCGACGTATTCCACAACTCCATAACGGTCCAAAACACCGCCTTCAGATTTCAAGCGCAGCTTTTGTACCACATCGGTTAGGGTCGCCGAGACACCGTGCATGCCCACCTTATCAGGAATAAAGCCAATGGCATTAGACAGTAAGTTCATTTCAGCCATGGTTTTGGTGCCATCTTGGAAGGCTGCTAGCATGTGAGACGCCATTGCCTTGCTATCAGCTTCTTCTTGACACGTATCAGGATTTGCTCCCACTCTTAGTTTATTATTTTTGCCCTTGCCAGCTACAACCACTTCCATCCCCATTGATTTAGCAAACTCATATAACTCCGTTGTCGCTGCCGGTTCATCACCATCAGATCCTGTGTACACTAACCCGGCAGAATCAAATAGTTTATGCATAAGTGGTCCAATCGTAATATCAATTTCAACATTTAGTAAGACAAGCTGTTTCTTAGCCAGTAACGCTTCTAAAGCGATTTTTGCGCCAACCTCTGGGACACCTGTGGCATCGACAACAACCTCAACCTGTGGGGAGTGTACAATTTCTTTAAAGTCAGTAGAAGTTTGTACCTGATTCTTTTTATTATCTGATGCTAAATAGGCATCTGCCGCTTTTTGCGCATTACTTAAGTGAATGTCACTGATTCCCGTCACAATCATGCCCGGAATCGAACTGATTTGAGCGATCATCCCGAAACCCATTTGCCCTGCGCCAATAACACCGACTCGAATAGGATTTCCCTCTTTTTCTCTTACTAAAAGTTCTTGATAAATTGTCATGTTCCTTCCTCCTCGTTTGAAAAGTTCCTCATTCCATATTTAGTAATAACTGAAAATCAAATAAAAAAGTAACGGTTCTATTTATCTGATTTTCAGAAAACTAGAACGAAAAACCAAGCTGTTTAACATATGCTACGCGTAAAGTCATATGACACACTGAAAGCATACAATTTATCGGAAACGCTGTCAACAGTTTAACGTGAAAAAGCAAGCGCGTTCAAACATTGTCACATATGGCTTTTGCTTCATTTTTCACAAGTGTAACATATGTGAAAAGCAGTGGAATAATTTACAAACATATTGACTTTTTCATTTTTCCTGTTTAGGATACAGGTATAAACCGCTTTCAAAAAAATGGAGAATGAGGAGGATATCTGTATGGAATATTGGGGCATTATTGCGCTACTTGTCAGTTGCTGGTTACTACAAGTTTTGCTGTCAATGAAACAGTCCAAGCATTATCAAGAGAGTTTAAATGAAATGAAGAAATTGCCTACTGGTCACATCGGTGTGGGCATAGCAAAAGCAAAATTTAATATAGGAAGTGGTGTTATTGTAATTCTAGCAACTGACCTACAAGGTAACGTCATTGAGTTACGGGAAATGAAAGGAATGACCGTTTTCTCACGCTTTAAAAAAAGGACACCCTTAATTGGCAAACACATCAGCCAGCTGAGCAGTGTTGTGAAAAAGCAAGAACGTTCGGCTCTAGAACAAGCCATCTCACTAATCAATCAAGAACGAACTAAAGCAAAACTCGGATTACTCAGTATGTAAAGAAAGAAACGGAGGACTTATACAATGGATTTTTTAGTTAAACTAGCAGAAGGCTTTATCGGGATTTTTAACGCTGGGGGTGAAAACCTCATGGGACTTGTCACAGGGATTTTACCCACCCTGATTGTTTTACTGACATTTGTTAACGCATTAGTCGCCATGATCGGTGAAGAACGGGTCACTAACTTTGCAAGAATGTGTACTAAAAATATTATTTTACGTTATTCTATCTTCCCCTTGCTTTCGGTTTTCTTTTTGACCAATCCGATGTGCTATTCATTCGGACGCTTTTTGGATGAAAAACAAAAACCAGCTTTTTATGATTCAGCGGTCTCGTTGGTTCACCCTATTACAGGGCTTTTCCCCCATGCAAATGCTGGTGAGTTATTTGTATGGACTGGGATTTCATCAGGTTTGACAACCCTTGGTTTATCGATTATGCCACTGGCTGTCAGATATTTCATCGTCGGAATGATTGTTATTTTAATCAAAGGGATTGTCACTGAAATGCTCACCAAAGCCATGTGGAAAAAATCTGACGCAACAGCAACTAACCAATAGAAGGAGCACTTAACATGACTAAACAAGTAATCGTCTCTAAAGGACCAAAAGGTTGGGGAGGTCCCTTAACTCTAGAAAAAACCGCCACTAAAACCGTAGTGGCCTCAGTCACTGGCGGCGGTATTCATCCCGTCGCCCAGAAAATTGCTGATAATCTTGGAGTTCCCGCCATCGACGCTTTTAAAGAAAAAGTCGAACCTGAAAACATGATCGCCGTTGTCATCGATTGTGGGGGCACTGCTCGTTGTGGCGTCTATCCCAAATTAAATGTCATGACCATTAACTTACATGCTACCCCGCCGGCTGGTCCTTTAATGAAATTTATTAAGGAAACCAATTTTGTTTCAGGGGTAACAGAAAAACAAGTCGAACTACTTACTTCTAATACGGCGACTACTGAATCCACTGTCGAGTTAGCAGAAAGTTCAACAGAGCCTGAAAATCAGACGATAGAAGATCAAGCCGGAAAAGGATTAACAGGCTTCATCACTCGTATGGGCCGCTCCATCGGTCGCGTTGTTGGCCTCTTCTATCAAGCTGGTCGGGATACCATCGACATCACCTTAAAAACGATTCTGCCCTTTATGGCCTTTGTTAGCATGCTCGTTGGGCTGATCAATTACACAGGCATTGGCAATCTGATCGCCACAGCTGTTAAACCTTTAACAGGCAATGTCTTCGGCTTAGTCATTTTAGCCTTTATCTGTACCATTCCCGTCATGTCGCCTATCCTCGGACCAGGAGCCGTTATCGCCCAAGTGGTCGGGGTGTTGCTGGGAGTTGAAATTGGCAAAGGGACAATCCCACCAGCCATGGCATTACCCGCCCTCTTTGCTATTAACGCTCAGGCCGGAGCCGATTTTGTCCCTGTTGGCTTAACTCTAGCTGAAGCAGAACCTTATACCGTCGAGATTGGCGTACCAGCTGTGCTTTTTTCTAGAATGTTTACTGGGCCCCTCTCTGTGTTAATTGCTTGGGTCTTTAGTTTAGGTATGTATTAACCTTGTCATACATTAATTTTAAATATTCTCAAAAAAACACCCCCTCATCTCAGATGAAGGGGTGTTTTCACTCTTTATTTATCGCTTAACATAGCGTCTTCTGCAGCCATTTTAGCTTCGATATCGCTAATGCTATAAACATTTTCACTTGCCACACCAATTTCTTTTGGCTCCATGTTGCGGTATTTTGGCATACCAGTACCGGCAGGAATAATCTTACCGATGATAACATTTTCTTTCAAACCAAGTAGTGGGTCTTTCTTACCACGGATCGCCGCATCTGTAAGGACACGTGTCGTTTCTTGGAAGGACGCAGCTGACAAGAAACTATTCGTTTCAAGTGAGGCTTTAGTAATTCCAAGTAAGACTGGACGACCTGTCGCAGGTGTTCCACCAGAGATAAGAGTGGTGTAGTTCTCTTGTTTAAATTCAGAAATATCAATTAACGTACCTGGTAAGATATCAGTGTCACCTGGGTCCATTACGCGGACTTTACGCAACATTTGACGAACCATTACCTCGATATGTTTATCACCGATTTCTACCCCTTGCATACGGTAAACTTTTTGTACTTCTTTTAGCAAGTAGTTTCCAACAGAAATCACATCACGAATTTGCAATAATTGTTTAGGTTCAATTGATCCCTCTGTTAATGGGTCACCACGATGAATAATATCACCTTCAGCAACCTTTAAGCGAGAGGTGTAAGGAACCGCATAAGTACGTGTATCAGTTTTCCCTTTAATCGTCACTTCTCGAGTACGAGTCGCTTGATCTTCAGAAATTTCAATCACGTCACCTGTTACCTCTGTAATGACCGCTTGCCCTTTCGGATTCCGCGCTTCCACAATTTCTTGGATACGAGGCAACCCTTGAGTAATATCATTACCGGCAACCCCACCTGTATGGAAGGTACGCATGGTTAATTGGGTACCAGGTTCACCGATGGATTGTGCCGCAATTGTTCCAACTGCTTCTCCAACCTCAACGTCAAGACCTGTGGCCATGTTACGTCCATAACAGTGTTTACACACACCATGTGTTGTGTTACATGTAAAGACGGAACGGATCGTCACTTTTTCAACGCCAGCTTCAATCACTTGTTTCGTTAAATCTTCCGTGATCATTTCATTTCTCGCTACAATCACTTCACCTGTTTCAGGGTGTTTGATCGTCTTACGAGCATAACGACCTAGCAGACGTTCTTCCAGTGTTTCAATGATTTCATTGCCTTCTTTAATGGCCATTACTTCAAGACCGCGGTCAGTGCCACAATCCTCTTCACGAATAATAACATCCTGAGCCACGTCAACTAAACGACGGGTTAAGTAACCTGAATCGGCCGTTTTCAGAGCGGTATCGGTCATGCCTTTACGGGCTCCATGGGTTGAGATAAACATTTCCAAGACCGTTAATCCTTCACGGAAGTTAGAGATGATCGGTAATTCCATGATCCGGCCATTCGGTGCGGCCATCAAACCACGCATACCAGCTAACTGAGTAAAGTTAGAGATATTACCACGGGCACCAGAATCACTCATCATAAAGATTGGGTTTTTGTCATCCAAACTTTCCATCAGTTTTTGCTGAATGTCATCTTTAACGGCATTCCAAATCCCAATTACTCGTTCATAACGCTCGTCATCTGTAATCAGACCACGACGGAATTGTTTGGTAACATTTTCAACTTTTGTATGAGCATCTTCAATCATTTCATGTTTTTCATGTAAGACCACGATATCGGCAATCCCTACGGTCATCCCAGCAATCGTTGAGTGTTTATAACCCAAGTCTTTCATTCTATCCAACATTCTTGAGGTTTCAGTAATTTTGAATCGTTTGAAGACCTCTGCAATGATATTACCTAAGTTTTTCTTCTTGAATGGGCCTAATAATGGCTGCTCTTTAATATAAGCAGGAATATCCGTGCCATTTTCAACGAAGTATTTATCAGGTGTTTGAATCGTTAAGTTATAATCAGTTGGTTCATTTAAATAAGGGAACTCAGGAGGCATGATTTCGTTAAAAATCGCCTTCCCAACCGTTGTAATCAAGGTGCGCTCACGTTGCCAATCAGTGAAAGGTTTCTCTGGCATTGACGATGTTTGCAAACCAATCCGCGTGTGTAAATGGACATATCCATTCTTCCAAGCTAATTCGGCTTCCTCTACATCACGGAAGACCATGCCTTCACCTTCACGACCATCCTCTTCCATGGTTAAGTAATAGTTACCTAGGACCATATCCTGAGACGGCGTAACAACTGGTTTACTATCTTTCGGGTTCAAGATATTTTGAGCCGCAAGCATCAACATCCGTGCTTCAGCTTGAGCTTCTTCATTAAGTGGCACATGGACGGCCATTTGGTCACCATCGAAATCGGCATTGTAGGCTTCACAAACCAATGGGTGAAGACGAATCGCACGACCTTCAACTAGGACTGGTTCAAAGGCTTGAATCCCTAATCTATGAAGTGTCGGTGCCCGGTTAAGTAAGACTGGGTGTTCTTTGATAACATCCTCTAAAACGTCCCAAACTTCATCTTCTTGACGCTCAATTTTACGTTTAGCATTTTTGATATTGCTGGCAATTTCACGGCCAACTAATTCATGCATCACGAATGGTTTAAACAATTCAATGGCCATTTCTTTCGGCAAGCCACATTGGTACATCTTCAAGTTAGGACCTACGACGATAACCGAACGACCAGAATAGTCAACCCGTTTACCCAGTAAGTTCTGACGGAAACGCCCTTGTTTCCCTTTCAGCATGTGAGACAAAGATTTCAACGGACGGTTACCTGGCCCCGTAACGGGACGGCCACGACGACCATTATCAATCAAGGCATCGACTGCTTCTTGCAACATTCTTTTCTCGTTTTGAACGATGATATTTGGTGCCATTAAATCTAATAAACGTTTCAAACGGTTATTACGGTTAATCACACGGCGATATAAATCATTCAAATCAGATGTGGCAAAACGACCACCTTCCAATTGAACCATCGGACGTAGATCTGGTGGAATCACGGGAATAACATCCATCACCATCCAGCCAGGCTCATTGCCTGAACTACGGAACGCTTCTAAGATGTCCAAACGACGAATCGCACGGGTCCGTTTTTGACCAGAGGCTGTTTTTAACTCTTCTTTTAATTCAAGTACTTCTTTTTCTAAATCAACATCGTCTAATAAACGTTTAACTGCTTCAGCACCCATACCAGCTTGGAAGCCTTGGCCGTACTGATCGCGTTTATCACGATATTCACGTTCTGTCAGCAATTGTTTTTTCTCAAGAGATGTGTCTCCTGGTTCAATGACAACGTAAGAAGCAAAGTAGATGACTTCTTCCAAAGCACGGGGACTCATATCAAGAATCAGACCCATCCGACTTGGAATGCCTTTGAAGTACCAGATATGTGAGACTGGTGCCGCTAATTCGATATGAGCCATCCGCTCACGACGAACTTTTGAACGAGTGACTTCAACGCCACAACGGTCACAAACAATTCCTTTATAACGGATTCGTTTGTACTTACCACAAGCACATTCCCAGTCTTTTGTTGGACCAAAAATTCGCTCACAGAAAAGCCCTTCACGTTCAGGTTTCAGTGTCCGGTAGTTAATTGTTTCCGGCTTTTTCACTTCACCATAAGACCAGCTTCTGATTTTTTCTGGAGAAGCTAAACCAATCTGCATGCTCTCGAATTTATTTACATCGATCAAAAGGTGTTCCCTCCATTCATATATTAAGTGCAAAAAAGTGATAGAAAGAATTAATGCAACCTTAGAGTGGGGCATTTAGTGTCAATGCCACCACTGGCTGGCTGAATTAGTTAAGCTGATTCTTGGGGTTGAGCACCCGCTGTCGCAGCTTATTCACGCGTTCCATCGGGCTACGATTCGGCAATTTCTCACTTAAGGTTTAATCGAAAGTGCCGATTATACCTTAAGTTCGAGATATGCTCATCGCAGAACACCCGCTGTCGCAGCTTATTCTTTCTCTGCGTTTTTTGCGGCTTGTTCTTGGGCGTATTTGGTCAAGGCGTCAACGGTGATTAGATCGTCTTCGTCATCATCCATATCGCGCAGTTCAATCTCTTGATTGTCGATATCCAATACTTGCATATCCAAACCTAGTGATTGTAATTCTTTAACCAATACGCGGAATGATTCCGGTACGCCTGGTTTTGGAATTGGTTCACCTTTAACGATGGCTTCGTATGTTTTCACACGGCCAACCACGTCATCGGATTTGTAGGTTAAGATTTCTTGTAAGGTGTAAGCTGCACCGTATGCTTCTAAGGCCCAAACTTCCATCTCCCCAAAACGTTGTCCACCAAATTGCGCTTTACCACCAAGCGGTTGTTGCGTAACCAGTGAGTAAGGTCCTGTTGAACGAGCATGAAGTTTATCATCAACCATGTGAGCCAGTTTCAGCATGTACATGACACCAACTGATAAACGATTATCAAATGGTTCACCTGTCCGACCGTCGTATAAAACAGTCTTCGCATCTGCTGCCATTCCAGCTTCACGAACGGTTGACCAAACATCATCTTCATTGGCACCATCAAAGACTGGTGTTGCGACATGAATTCCCAATTGACGAGCGGCCATTCCTAAGTGTAACTCAAGAACCTGACCAATGTTCATCCGAGAAGGTACCCCTAATGGGTTCAACATGATGTCCACTGGTGTGCCGTCTGGCATAAATGGCATGTCTTCTTCCGGCATAATCCGTGAGACAACCCCTTTATTACCATGACGTCCGGCCATTTTATCGCCTTCGTTGATCTTACGTTTTTGGACGATGTACACCCGGACTAACATGTTAACCCCTGGTGATAACTCATCGCCTGCTTCACGGGTAAAGATCTTCACATCGTGGACAATCCCGCCGCCGCCATGAGGCACACGTAGAGAAGTGTCACGAACTTCACGAGCTTTTTCACCGAAGATGGCATGTAAGAGACGCTCTTCTGCTGATAATTCCGTTACCCCTTTAGGCGTGACCTTACCAACTAATAAATCGCCATCTTTGACTTCTGCACCAATGCGGATAATACCCATTTCATCTAAATCTTTCAGCGCATCTTCACCGACGTTAGGAATTTCACGCGTAATCTCTTCCGGTCCTAATTTCGTGTCGCGAGCTTCTGATTCGTACTCTTCAATATGAATCGAGGTATAAACATCATCTTTCACCAAACGACGGCTCATGATGATCGCATCCTCATAGTTGTAACCTTCCCATGTCATAAAGGCAACTAAGACGTTTTGCCCTAAAGCCATTTCGCCTTCTTCCATTGACGGGCCATCTGCTAAGACATCACCCTTGTCAACTTTTTCACCTAATGTCACGATTGGACGTTGGTTATAACACATACCAGCATTTGAACGACTGAATTTCGTCGCTGAATATTTATCTAATGTTCCATTTGAACGACGGACACGGATTTCGCTTGAATCAACGTATTCCACCACGCCGTCATGTTTACAAACTAAAGCTGAACCTGAGTCATGAGCGGCTTTGTATTCCATCCCAGTTCCCACGAATGGTGAACGAGGTTGAACCAAAGGCACTGCTTGACGTTGCATGTTCGCACCCATCAAAGCACGGTTGGAGTCATCGTTTTCCAAGAAAGGAATACAGGCTGTCGCTACCGCCACTACCTGTTTAGGCGAGACATCCATGTAATCGACTTTATCAATCGTCACTTCCAAGTTTTCACTTTGAATCCGAGCCATTACCAGCTCTTCCGCGAAGCTACCATCTTCATTAAGAAGCGAGTTGGCTTGGGCTACCATGTAGTGATCTTCCTCGTCAGCTGTTAAGTAGTCGATGTGTTCTGTTACTTTACCTGTTTTGCGATCAACCCGACGATAAGGTGTTTCAATAAAGCCATAAGGGTTAATTTTCGCATAACTAGACAAACTGTTAATCAAGCCGATATTCGGACCCTCAGGGGTTTCAATCGGACACATTCTGCCGTAATGAGAGTAATGTACGTCACGAACTTCATAACCAGCACGGTCACGTGTCAAACCACCGGGCCCTAAGGCTGATAGACGACGTTTATGAGTTAACTCACCTAGAGGGTTGGTTTGGTCCATAAACTGTGACAATTGAGACGAACCAAAGAATTCTTTGATCGACGCAACAACGGGACGAATGTTAATTAATTGTTGTGGGGTCAATGTTTCCGTGTCTTGAATCGACATTCTTTCACGAACCACACGTTCCATCCGAGCTAGCCCGATCCGGAATTGGTTTTGCAACAACTCACCAACTGAACGAATACGACGGTTACCCAAATGATCGATGTCATCTACGTTGCCGATGTCTTCTTGTAAGTTGAAGAAATAACTCATCTCAGCAATCACATCTGCTGGGATAATCGTTTTTTCAGATGGGTCAATTTGACCGTTCCCAATCACATTGACAATCCGTTCTGGGTCTTTTGGTGAAAAGACTTTGATCGTTTGAATCGTCATCGGTTCTGTCACCACACCATCTTCTGATGGGTAGAACGTTTCGTTATTTAAGCCTGCATCCAAGAATGGCTCTAATTTATCCATGACTTCGTGATTAATCACCGTGCCAGTTTCGAATAAAATTTCACCCGTTTCAGGATCGACTAACGTTTCAGCTAAGGTTTGATTTAACAAACGTGTTTTTAAGCTTAATTTTTTGTTAACTTTGTAACGACCAACGCTCGCAAGGTCGTAACGTTTTGGATCGAAGAAACGCGCATTCAATAAGTTACGCGAACTATCTGCGGTTTTCGGCTCTCCCGGGCGTAGACGCTCGTAAATATCTTTTAAGCCTTCCTCCGTACGAGAATCCGATGCATTTTTATGAATGTCTTTTTCTAAGGTTAAACGTAAGCTTTCATTGTCGCCAAAGATTTCCAAAATCGTGTCATCTGATCCAAACCCTAGAGCCCGAACTAAAACTGATAATGGGATCTTACGAGTACGGTCAATCCGCACGTAAGAGATATCTTTTGCGTCTGTTTCCATTTCTAACCATGCCCCACGGTTAGGAATCACTGTCGTGCCAAAACTCACACGGCCATTTTTGTCCAGTTTACTGTTGTAGTAAACACCAGGCGAACGAACTAATTGAGAAACAATAACCCGTTCTGCCCCGTTGATAATAAATGTCCCCATTTCCGTCATTAACGGGAAATCACCAAAGAATACTTCTTGGGCTTTGATCTCACCAGTTGTTTTGTTGTCTAGACGTAAGGTCACATGAATTGGTGCTGAATAGTTTGCGTCGTGCGCACGAGCTTCTTCAACGGTGTACTTCGGTTCCTTCAATTCATACCCGACAAACTCCAGTGATAACTTATCACTAAAATCTTTGATTGGCAGAATATCTTCAAACATTTCTTTTAGACCAACGTCTAAAAACCATTTGTAAGAATTTGTTTGAATTTCAATCAAATCTGGTAATTCTAATACTTCACTGATTCGTGCGAAACTTCTACGTTCGCGATGCTTTCCGTATTTGACTACGTGTCCAGCCAAGCTCTTCACCCCTCTGATTTTTCTCAAAACACCATCTTAATGACATCAATGTTACAAATATTAAAAATCAGTAACAAAAATATTACATCAGCCTTTTTAGGCAAAAAAAAACCAAAAATAGAACATTCTCTTTTTTTTGAGCTTCTACTTTTGTTTTCCTATAAAAAAACGCCAAATGGACAATATTTCACTCGACATTTTCGTGATTTCAGATAGCTTTTGCAACTATCTATTTTATACCTTCTATAGACCATTGTCAATAGCAACCACCTTCTCTTTTCAAAAAAAATAGCTAAACCAGCAAGTGTTGATCCCTTTAGTACTATTTTTGTAATAATCACTAGGCCATTTTTTTCAAAAAGAGCCACCAGCAAGGAAATCCCCTCAGCAGTGGCTCTACTATCGAGCTCCTAACTAAACAATCCAATGGAACTCTTTCCGATTATTTTATGAGAGGCCTCTCCCTAAAATTTAACGCTTTGTAAAATAAAATACCCTTTATCTTTTGCCAATGTCTCAACATTTCCGAATACTTCCGCCATCTTTTTAGCAGCACTTGGCGCTCCTTGTTTCTTTTGAATCACCACTGTTAAGGTGCCACTCGTCGCCAAACGAGAAAAAGCCCCTGTCAATATCTCGTGAACCACTTGTTTGCCTGCGCGAATCGGCGGATTACTGACGATCGCCGCATAAGCCGTCCCTTTGACATTCTCGTAAATATTGGATTCATAGATCTCAACGTTTTTTATGCCATTTTTTTCAGCATTTTGCCGAGCCAAAGCAACCGCTCGTTGATTTATGTCCACCATTTCCACCGGTCGCTCAGAATCAAAGGCCAAAGCAAGCCCCATCGGTCCATAACCACAGCCAACATCAAGGATGGCCCCCGCTGGCAACTGTTCCTCGGAAAAGGTTTCTATCAACAACCGTGAGCCAAAATCGACTGTTTTCTTTGAAAAAACCCCACTATCAGTCGTAAAATTAAATCGTTTCCCCTTTAATTCAAAAACCCATTCCGCAATATCATGAGGAGTACTCGGTTCATTTGTATAATAATGATTATTCGTCATTGCCATCACTCTTTCTCTCTTAATTGTTTTATTCCAGATAGGATAAGATTTGCTAAAAAGTCATATCCCTTTAAAGAAAAATGCAAACCATCCTCTTGTAATAAGGACTCAGGATCTCCTGTTTGAATCATCTCAGCTTGCACATTGACAAATAAAACACCGGTTTCCAGCGCCACTGCTTCTGCCCCTAAAACGAATCCTCTCATCTGCTCCAAAGGTCGATTATGATTATATCGCTGACTTGTGTAGGGAGGTGACAGCAACAATACTTTGAGAGGCCCAATCCGAGAAATGATCTCGTTTAAGTTTGCCTGATACTCCTCAATGGCTATGGGACAATCAATCGCCCCATCATTGGCTCCGAAAAAGACTGTCACATAGTCTGGATTGTAGCGTAAGACAAAGGTCGCCATGCGCGCTAAACCATCGGCAGTCGTATCCCCCGGCATCCCAGCATTCACGACCTCAATATCCGCTAACCCTCGTTGGACAGGCAGCGTCAGTAAATCCGTTATCTCATGCTCGAAATAGCCGGCTGTGATACTATCGCCAAAAAGAAATAATTTTTTCACCTGAACCCTCCTAGTTTTAAGTTATATGTTATAATTCAGCTAGATATATCCTGTTTAATCCCCAAGATAACGAACTCTTAGGAGATTAAATGATAGTCTTGATTGACAAGGGTTAGATATAGAGTTCCTATTTAAATAATCATCCAATGGAACTATCTGTTTGATTAGTTAACATAATGTATATAGTCTAATTATAACCCATATAATAGCACGCTAAGGGAGTTTTGAATATGTCAAACATAAAATATTGTCGAGAATCACGGGTTATCCAGACTCATCGGGTCTTTCCAACAGATTTAAACTCACACGGAACGTTATTTGGCGGTAAGCTTATGGCCTTAATAGACGATACCGCCTCCATTTCGATCACCCGTCACTGTCGTCGTAACGCCGTCACCGCTTCAACAGATCGTTTGGACTTTCTGCATCCTATTGGAGAAAATCACTCTGTTTGTGTGGAAACCTTTATCACCGGAACTGGAAAAAAATCCATGGAGGTTTTCGCTAAAATCATCGGCGAAAATCTCATTACCGGCGACCGCTACCTGGCTGCCACCTGTTTCATGACTTTCGTTGCCGTCCCCTCAAAAGAAAGACCTGAAACAGACTTTACTGTTCCCACCGTGGAACCTGAGACAGCCGAAGAGCAGATGATTTGCGGCGGCTATCAAGAACGTCGGACACACGGGTTAAAAGAATTAGCCTTTCATGAGCAATTTTCAAAAACCGTTTCCCTGGATGTGCCCTGGAAATAACCTCAGCAAAAAAGCTGAACGAATGAAGACCTTTTCAAAGAAAAAAATGAGAAATTCTTAACAAAATTCGACTTATCTAAGAAAAAGTAAGATATTTAGCCTATATTATGATAAAATAAGCCCATTAGGATTTCCCCAAATGATGACCAATGGAGGATCTAACAAGATGAATAGCTCGAAAAAGCATTACCAGTTTTCACGAGAAGAGTGGAAAAAATTTTACCGGAACGGTATCCCCCCTCTAACAGAAGAAGAACTACAAGAAATCAAAAGTTTTAACGACCGCATCTCTCTTCAGGATGTGCAAGATATTTATATGCCCTTGACTCACTTGATTCATATATATATGAAAGAATACGAATCCTTGCAGTTAAGCAAAGGTCTGTTTATGCAGTCCTATCAGCGGCACACCCCTTTTATTATTGGCATTGCCGGAAGTGTGGCTGTTGGTAAAAGTACCACTGCTCGTTTATTACAAATGATGCTTTCACGTATCTTTAAACGTCAGAACGTAAAATTGATTACCACCGATGGCTTCCTTTATCCTAACACCATCTTAGAAGAACGTGGTATTATGGATCGCAAAGGCTTCCCTGAAAGCTATGATATGGAATTACTCATTGCTTTTCTCGACCAAGTAAAAAGCGGCCAAGAAAACATTGAAACACCTGTCTATTCACATGATATCTATGACATTATTCCCGGAAAAGCTGAGATTGTTAATGAACCAGACATTCTCATTGTCGAGGGAATTAACGTCTTGCAGTTGCCGATGAATCAACAAATATACATCAGTGATTTCTTCGACTTTTCACTCTTTGTTGACGCTGAACCAGAACTGATTGAAACTTGGTACCTCACTCGTTTTGAAGCTCTTTTGGACACAGCTTTCCAAGTACCAGGCAACTTCTATTATCCCTATGCCATTGGCCCGCGAAAAGACGCCTTAGATATGGCGAGACAAGTCTGGAAAGACGTTAACTTAAAAAATTTAGAAGAATACATCTTACCAACCCGCAACAACGCCGATGTGATCTTGCATAAAACACACGGCCATGAGATTGACAACGTCTCTCTCACCAAGTATTAAACACATGAACAAGCGAGCCTTGCTCGCTTTATATAAAACTAAATTAAGATAAGGGTGAAGTTACGTGACAGTTGCCGACATGACAACATTAGAAAAAGTTATTGTACTAGACTTCGGAAGTCAGTACAATCAATTAATTACGCGCCGCATTCGTGAATTTGGCGTCTTCTCTGAATTGATGAGCCACCGCATTACGGCTGAAGAAATCAAAGCCATTGCTCCAAAAGGCATCATCTTTTCTGGCGGACCAAATAGCGTCTATGGAGACAAAGCTTTCAAAATCGATCCAGAAATTTTCAAACTGGGAATTCCAATTTTAGGTATTTGCTACGGCATGCAACTAATGACCCAAGAATTCGGTGGCGTTGTTGAAGGTGCCTCTAAAAAAGAATACGGCCAAGCCTTTATCGACATTCAAAATACCAAAGCCGGCTTGTTCAGTGGCTTACCAGAAAAACAACAAGTTTGGATGAGTCACGGCGATTTAGTCACAAAAGTACCAGAAGGCTTTAAAGTCACAGCTACTAGCACTGACTGTCCAATCGCTGCCATGGAAAACACAAAGTTAAACTTCCATGCCGTGCAATTTCACCCAGAAGTTCAACATTCAGAATACGGCAATGACATGTTGCGTCACTTTGCCTTTGACATTTGTGGCTGTACAGGCGACTGGTCAATGGGAAGCTTTATCGACATCGAAATCGCCAAAATTCGCGAAACCGTTGGCGACAAAAAGGTTCTACTTGCCCTATCAGGCGGCGTAGACTCAAGCGTTGTTGGAGTTCTCTTACAAAAAGCCATCGGCGACCAATTAACTTGTATCTTCGTCGATCACGGCTTATTGCGCAAAGACGAAGGCGCTCAAGTTATGGAGATGTTAGGTGGAAAATTCGGCCTGAATATCATCAAAGTAGACGCCCAAAAACGTTTCTTAGATAAACTAGCTGGTGTATCCGATCCAGAACAAAAACGCAAAATCATCGGTAATGAATTTATTTACGTCTTTGATGATGAAGCCACAAAACTGGAAGGCATTGAATTCCTAGCCCAAGGCACGCTTTACACAGACGTGATTGAAAGCGGGACTGAAACAGCCGAAGTGATTAAATCTCACCACAACGTTGGTGGCTTACCAGAAGACATGCAATTCAAATTAATTGAACCATTAAACACACTATTCAAAGACGAAGTTCGCGCCGTTGGAACCGAGCTTGGCATGCCTGATCACATCGTTTGGCGCCAACCATTCCCAGGTCCTGGTTTAGGTATTCGTGTCCTTGGTGAAATTACCGAAGAAAAATTAGAAATCGTCCGCGAATCTGACGCTATCTTACGTGAAGAAATCGCCGCTGCCGGTCTTGACCGTAGCATTTGGCAATACTTCACTGTCTTACCAGGCATCCGCAGTGTCGGTGTGATGGGCGATGGCCGTACCTACGACTATACGGTTGGTATCCGTGCCATTACCTCAATTGACGGCATGACGGCTGACTTCGCTCGTATCGACTGGGATTTATTGCAAAAAATCTCTGTTCGTATCGTAAATGAAGTGGCTCATGTTAACCGCATCGTGTATGATATTACGAGTAAACCACCTGCAACTGTGGAGTGGGAATAACAAACAAACCTCTATAAACGCTGTCTTATCAGTGTTTGTAGAGTGGTTTTTTCTTTGTGGGCACACTTTGGTCACAGTTTCTTTCACTTTCTTTTTTCATCATTAACAAATTGATTATTATGTTTTTCAATAAAATTTTTGTTAGCAAGTTTTACATCCATCAACCCCGTTAAATTTTTTCCTATTCATTTATTTATTTTGAATCCCTGTTTCCCCAATATTCATTTTATTTGGGGGATAAATAAAAAACCTGTGAAAAGAGCCTAAGACGATATAAAATAAAGTCCTGCAACAATTCTGAATCCACTGCGGCCTTCATCAACGACTAAACGCGAAATAGAATTCAAGCCAATAATCAATTATGTTCTGATTATTGTTCCAAACTCTTTTCAATTATTCAATTTTGCCATTCTAAAAATATCCGAGATTACCTTGCCCTACCGCTTCAATTACTTTTTATTCTTTCCAGAAATTCTTCTGGTTTATACACAATCAAACCCGATTTCTCAAAATCTTTCGCATTCCGTGTTACCACTAAATCAATACCATATCTCTTACTGCAAGCCACCGCCAAAGCATCTTCATAATCTGACATTTCCTCTCTCAAAGCATTAAGACAGTCTTCCTTATCTACTGGTAAAATAGCCATTGTCTTAATTAATTTTTCAATTTCTATTTTTGCCTTTTCTTTACCTTGATACTTTTCAATCAAATAAAATATATCCGTTACCATATTTGCCGTAACGACTCCTTGAATCACACCATACACTGAAGCCAAATAAATATCCTTGGCATTTCGATAAGTCACTTCATCTCGTCTAAATAAATAGTCCAACACAATATTAATATCAATTAAGACTTTCATATTTACGCAACCTTTCCTCTTTTCGTTCCTTACGTAAATCATGAATGTCTATCGCCTCATTCATATCACTTAAAATACCGCCAAGAGACTCAACTATTTTGATCAATTCTTCTTTATTCTCTGACTGTTCAATCATTAACTTCTTCTTGCCAAACTCATCTTTCACTACCGTTAAAGATAATTCTTCTATATTCTCAAAATCCACCAATTTCAAAATATCTTTAGGAATGCGAATTCCTTGGCTATTGCCCCACTCGTTCAGCTTAATTTTTACTTTTGCCATTTCAATAAAAAAATCCTTTTCTTTCATTTCCACTGGATACCACATCCTCTCAACTCTATTATAGCAAAGTATATACAAAACGTATATCCATAAAATCAATAATTTTTATCCCTTTTTTACTTACACTCTAACTTTCTCTCGCTTCTCCAATATCTCTATTTTTTGTTCTATTGTATCCATACTTAATACAAATATTTCATAGAATGATTGAAACATTATCGCTTGCGAATGATACTCTCTCACAATCTTCTTCTTGTTTAAAGGGATAGCTTGATTTTCAAAAAACTCGTTTACCAACGCCAAAGGTTCTTTCCAAGAAACTAGACGTTCCAAATACTCCTTTAACTCATGTAAATCCTGTTTAGTAATAGCTTTTAGAGGTTGCTTATTATCTGCCAATAATTTTTTTCCTTTTTGCTTTTCCATTTTACTTCCCCTTTCTAAATCTCTATGCAATAATTGCATAAAAGTCAATTCACTAAAATAATTTACTTAAAAGTACAATAAGACACTTTTATATCCTTTCAAACTCAGTCCGAAACAACTCACCAAGCTTTAAGCAATATCCAAAATTATTCTACTAGTTGTAATTATCTATGAAACTTAAATGAACGGCACACTTCTTATCAAAACAATTCAAATACATTCTATTCTTAACTCACTTCCATTTTATGCGCTTATCGCATAAAAGTCAATATGCAATAAACGCATAATGTAAAATTAATCTGAGGTGATATTATGTACCATCGAATTCGTGATTTACGTGAAGACAAAGATCTAAATCAAAATCAACTTGCTCAGCTGCTAAATGTCAGCCAAACCACTTATTCTCGTTACGAAACAGGCAATTTGGATATTCCCACCTATTCTTTAATAAAGTTAGCTAACTATTATTCAACAAGTGTCGACTATCTTTTGAATCTTACAGACACTATAGAACCCTATGAAAGAAAAGAATAACCTTAAATTAATTTCATTTTCTTGAACCAATATATTTTTGCCACAACTAAATCATACAATTCCATACAGTATTTGGAGCGACTAAGGGTCCACTTTGCGGACATGGGTTTTAATTTTGTAACTTGATCGGAAACATAAAGAGCCTCATCACATGCTGACGAGGCCTTTTATGTTAAATAAAAAATAGAAAGTCACATCAAAACACACGACTCTACGAAGATAACCTTTTAGATAGGAATTAATAAGGAATCGACAAGATATCGATTTGTATTTTTCAATCTAAGCACTGCTTGTCAACATAGTTCATTTGAATGAAACTTCTAACAGATTACTAAGAAAAGATTCTCCACTTAGCAAACGGACTTCAGCATCATTGAAAACATATGTGTTCGATTTTAGCTTTCGTAAAATACCTGACATTAACTTATTAGCTTATCTACTAATTCTTTAGCTAGGTTTTCAACACGGATGGGACGCACACTTTTCATAAATATTCCAAAAAATTTTAATAGCGGAACCATTTTTGCCATACTGTCATTGCGATCCTTGCCGTACACAAGAGTTGGTTCAACATAGGCCACTTTTTTGCCACTCGATTTCAACAGCAATAGGATGTCAGCTTTCATCTTAACAAAGCTTTTGGGTCCTAATGTTCCCCCAATAAAGCCGATTTTAGCGACACCAAATTCTTCTGAAAGTGACAGCATGACTTCCGCTGGCAATCGATTAATTCTCACCAATTCATCTGGATCTTTTTCTGGCCGACCAACAAAATCTACAATGCAATCAGCATCATTAGGGAATACTTTTTTCACAGATTCATAATTGGTAACATCGGCTCTGACATTTTTAATTTGTGAGTGCTGCAATTTGTTTTTCCCTGAACGTGAAACCACGTAAAACACCACTTCATTGTCTCTGTTAATCCATTCCTCTGTAACAGCTCTTCCGATATAGCCGTTTCCTCCCAGTAAAACAATCTTCCGCATATTATCCTCCTCAAGATTTACAGCATTTAGACGTTCAACCTGTAAGATCTTTTCTTTTTATCTTTACACTAGATAGTATGAATATTATACTTAGTATCAAAATAGATAACAAGTACGCAGAATTAGTGTACTAAGTATTGTTAAGCATACTAGGAGGAACACTTATGAACATGACAGAGGAACAATTTATTAAATCACTCATCGCTTTACCAGCCAATGAAAATTGCCCAATCAGAAAATCTTTAGATTTATTCAGTGGAAAATGGCGCACTTGGGTTCTCTTTGAGTTATGTAAAAAACCAGCCTATCGATTTGGCGAATTGCAAAGAGCGATCCCAAAAATTACCAATACGATGTTAACCTCAACTTTAAGAGACCTAGAAGGGATGGGCATTATTACTAGAAAACAATTTAATGAAATTCCTCCCCATGTTGAATATTCATTAACAGAAAGCGGACACGCATTAACGCCAATATTTTTTGAAATAGCTAAGTGGGCGGATACGTATTTACCTGTGGAGAATGACTAAACTCATATGATAAGATGACCCCGAGTCTCACTTAGAAATTATTCGCTGAACTGATGGCCATCGTAAGAAAATTTATTTATCCATATCCCTGAGGCCAATATTTTTACGAAGAAGCCAAAAATAGCCCTTGATAGCACAAAGGTGTTCTTTGCTATCAAGGGCTACTCTATAAAGGTCTCTGAAGGTCAAAAACTAATAAAAACAAACTTTTTTGATCCCATTACTAAAAAGATTCGCGATAATGTGTAGTTGTTTTAACATAAACCGTCTGTTCATTCCGCTGGGTATTATTTTCCAACTTATCAATCAAAATTTCACTGGCTAAAACACCAATCATAAACGAATCTTGTTCAATGGAACTAATCCGTGGACGTATCATGCGAGTCCAAGCCGGGTTTTCATACGTGCCTAACCCAAAGTCTCTTGGATAGGTCATCGACAGATGTTCTGTAATCATCAAAAAATGTTCTAACACTGGTTCATTCATGGTAAAAAAGCCAATTTTTTTCTGCTCTTTTTTGGCAAAAATCCCTTTAATTCGCTCAACTGCCTCTGCATCATCCTCAGGTATTTCAATTAAGAAGTGATCATTTTGAAGTTTTAAGGCTTTCTTAAAACCTAAATAACGTTCATTTCGCGTGCTGATATTTTTTAACGGCCAACTAACAAAGTAGATGTCGTCATAGTTTTGTCCCTTCATTTCCGACACAAATTCAAAGACACAATCAAAATTATTAGATTGAACCGTAAGTGCCTCAATACTATTGGGCTTACGATCAATAAAAATGGTTGTTCCCTTGTCCAACATTTTATATTCATCCTTATCAGGATCGACTGGGTCGATGATTAGACCTGAGATCCCTCGATCTAACAACGATAAAATGCTTGAATTTTCTTTGTGGCTATCATTAGCAGAATTGGCAAAAAGCAAGCCGTAATCATGCTTATTAGCTGATTCTGAAATTCCAGAAATAATAATTGAGGTGAATGGATTTTCAATATCAGAAACAGACACTCCAATTAATTTAAGATCGGATTTAACGAGGCCTCTAGCCACTGAACTTGGAGAGAAATTGGTATGAGCGATAACCTTTCCCACTTTAATTCGAGTCTCGGCACTCATCTGATCAAAACGTTCATTTAAATAATTCGACACCGTACTAACTGACACATTCGCAAAATTAGCAATATCTTTAATTGTAAGTTTTTTATTTTTCATCGTCTCGTATTAAACGAAGATCCTCCTCTAGCATTTCTTTGGTTCCATTATACTCTAAAGTTAGATCAATGTTAGCTTTAAATTCAGTTAACAGACTTTGCCAAGGCAATTCTCCTGCCGCTAAATTGGTGACGACTAATTCACCTGCTTCATCGCGATAGTTTTTTAAATGAATGTAATCGGTGTAAGGAGCCAAACGGTTAATAGCTTCGGTCACTGACGTTCCCGTCCAAAGCCAATTCGCTAAATCGAAACAAAAACCAATTTCAAGCGCCCTTTGCTGACAAAAATCAAAAAAATGCTTAATGTCCTCCAAATGGCAATGTTCTCTTGTTTGATTATTTTCAACGTTGATCTTAAGGGGAAACTTAGTAAGCCGCTTTAAATCGACTAGACAAGTCTCAGTCAACTTATCAGGAAGGCTACCAAAATTAAACTTAATGCGCTTTGCGCCTAAAAGTACAGCTTCATTTAGATAGTCGTCTAACTTCTGATTAAGTCTCCCTGCTTGAAACATTTCATCATTAATACTGTAAAACAACGTAAGATCACGACTATTTGCCGCTATTGCTAAGTCGCTCAATTCACCTTCAAGACAGCTTTCAGCTAAAAATTCCCGTCTAATTTCCACAACTTCGACACCTAATGCCGCAATCAGTGGGATTAATTCAACTTGCTTTCGCCCCTGAGAAAGGGCTTCTTTAAATGCGATGGTATTTATGCCAAGTCTTCTCATCTGACTCACCTAAACTGAGTGGCGTCGTTGGCCATAGTAAGCATTCTCACCGTGTTTTCTATAATAATGCTTATCCAATAAAAAAGAAGGAAGTTGATTATCTCCTCCATTTAACATTTGTGTACGATAAGCCATTTCGGCAATGGCTTCTAGCGCAATCGCATGGTTAACTGCAGCCATGGCATCTTGTCCCCAAGTGAATGGTCCATGATCATTAGTTAAAATACCAGGAACGGCTAGGTGATCCCTAGCTTCGTCTTCAAAATTCTCAACAATCGTTTTTCCTGTGTTGAGCTCGTAGGCCGTTTCAACCTCGTTTTGAGTTAACGAGCGAGCAACAGGTACCTCTCCATAAAAGGTATCCGCATGAGTGGTCCCATAAACGGGAATGCTAAGACCTGCCTGAGCAAAG
Organism: Vagococcus allomyrinae; assembly: GCF_017829975.1. Classification (GTDB taxonomy): domain Bacteria; phylum Bacillota; class Bacilli; order Lactobacillales; family Vagococcaceae; genus Vagococcus_D; species Vagococcus_D allomyrinae. The sequence goes on from NZ_JAEEGA010000017.1 coordinate 82,148, forward strand.
GATACCGCCCATTTAGAATGAGTATGAACGATGCCGCCAATGTCCTGCCACTGACGATATAGAAAAACATGGGTTGGCGTATCACTGGACGGATTTAATTCCCCTTCAATGACCTTCCCAGAAAGGTCGACTACTACCATATCAGATGGTTGCAATTTCTCATAAGGCACACCACTAGGCTTAATCACCACATGATTGGTCGTTGGATCAATTCCACTGACATTCCCCCACGTTAATGTTACTAACTGGCTGTCAAAAAGGGCCATATTCGCTGCATAAACTTGTTCTTTTAATGACTCCAACATCTTTTATTCCCCCGTATCTGATATTTCTCAAACAATGGCGAAAAAAACGCCTGTGCTTCTCGAATTCGTTCCAATGGTTCATCATCTTCTTCTGACCACATTTCAATAGTATAACAGCCATCATAATCAAGATTCGTTAACAATTGGAACAACCCATCAAAATCAACCACACCTGAACCAAAGGGCACATCTTTAAATTTGCCTGGATAATCAGCTGTGACAGCAAAACTATCTTTCAAATGAACGTGGGTAATCAAGTCCACATGTTGCTCAATATCCGTCGCCACATTTTCGGGTGACCAAGCTGATAAATTCCCCAAATCAGGATAGGCTTGTAACCAAGGTGATTTAATTCGCCGTTTAATTTGGTAAATTTTTTCTAAGCTATTTATAAACGGATCATCCATTGTCTCCAAATCTAGCATGACATCTTTAGTTGCCGCATATTTCACCAGCGTTGCCAAATTCATCATAAAAGCTTCTCGTGTTTTGACACTTTTTTCTTCATAAAAAACATCATAACCTGCTAATTGAATGTGCCGAATACCCAGTTTTTCGCAAAGATTGATGGCTTGTTTCCCTATTTCCAAAGATTTTTTTTGAATCGCTAATTTTTGCGCTCCCAAGGGATAGCGGCGATGAGCAGACAACATCAATGTTCGCAAAGGAATTCCTGTCTGTTCAACAGCCCAACGAACTTCGGCTATTTCAGCTGCCGTCCATGACAATCGCGCCAGTCGTTCAGCTGATTCATCAATTGAAAACTCTAAAAAATCAAACCCAAGCTCTTTTACTAAGGTTAACTTTTCAAGCCAAGATAATGCTTTAGGTAGTGCTTTTTCATAAATGCCGATTTCTGCCACCTTCACCCCTCCATTTCTCTATTTATCTTGTTTAGGTCATCCCAGATTGTCATATGGGAATAAATTATTTTCTTGTATAGTCGATACTTTTTCTGGTAAATGTCCCGGAAACTCGCTCTAGGCTCGAACCTCTTTTTAATCCTCATAGTCTGAGCCATTACTGTGGCTATCTCTGACTCATTCCCTAAAGCATAGACAGCTAAGATCATGCCCCCTAAGGCCCCCAGCTCAGTTCCTTCCACTGTTTCGACTGGTATGTTGATAATATCCGCAAATAACTGAGCCCATTGAGCTGAATTGGCCGCTCCACCAGATAATCGAATCACCTCTGGCAGCTTACCTGTGGCGATTAATTGCTCCACGTGTTGTTTATGTCCAAAAACAATCCCTTCGTAAACGGCTTTGATCATCTCACTTTTGGAACTAGTACTACTTAGACCAATGAAGCTAGCCTTGGCCCCTTGACCACCGTTAGAGCCATAAAGGAAAGGCAAATAATACATTTTAGCAAAGTCGGGAGAGGTGTTAGCAAGCAATTCCTCCAGATCATCATAGATCGTCTTATGGTTCTCAAGCGCCCGTTGTTTCTCATCGGACAACAGGATATCAATCATCAGCTCCAAGTTACCTGCTGAAGTAGCACTAGAAGCCTCAATCAAATAACCATATTCGTTAAAAAAGCTGGGCAATAACGACATCATTAACTGACTACTTGGCATAATTGGCTTAGCACTGGGGTAAACATTAATACTCCAAGTACCAGCGATCAAACTAAAACTAGCCGAGTTCAGAACACCTGTCGCCAATGTGCAAGCCTGAATGTCAAACAAACCACCTAAGACAGGTGTCCCTTCAGGAATTCCGGTCCGTTTAGCAACTTCTTCAGAAACTGTGGCCTGATGGTCAGTAGCATCAATTAACGGTGGTAAACAGCTTTTCATTTCAGTAATGTCAAAGAATTCAAGAATACGATCATCATATTCTTTCGTCTGAAAATTAACTAAATTATTGCCAGACGCATCCCCTCTTTCTTGTTTTAAAGAGCCTGTTAATTGATAGCGAATAAAATCTTTCGAAGATAAAAACCAACCAATTTTTTCGTAAGTTTTTCGCTCATACTGCTTCAACCAATACAATAGTACTGGTGCTTGCGCCCCAACAATTGATTGATTAGTCAAAGGCCACAGCTCCTCAATTCTTTCACTAAATTTTTCAGCGAGTTCTTCCCCACGCTCGTCAGTTGACAATATCCCTTGCGTAAAAATGTTTCCTTGTTGATTCAGTGGATACAGTCCTTTACCATGCCCCACAACTGAAATCGCTATGATTCTCGTTGGATCTAAGGATTCCTGTTCCACAGCCTCAAGAATCCCTTGTTGGATCGCTTCCCAAAATTCATGCAAGTCAATTTCACGAAATCCCCGTTTCACTTCCACTCCTTTCGTTGGAAAGGAGGAAACAGCTAACTGTTTCCCCGTTATATCATGAATTACCACCTTGGTTTTCGTCCCACCAGAATCAATTGTTAAAAAAAGAGTTTTTTCATTCATGATCAACACTGTCCTTATGCTCTATTTTTCATTACAGGATCTTCTGCCTCGGCGATAGAAGTCACTGCCTCTTGATTAAAATAAACTTTTTGCGCATTGTGATAAAAAACATCTGCTAATTCTTGCTCAGTAAAGATATCCGTTTGTTCCAGCCAAGTTGCCAAATGGTGATAACTATTAAACGTTGCTGACCAAGGAGCATCGGTTCCCCATAGCAAATGATCTGCCCCGATTATTTCTTTAGCTAAACGCACCACTGCTTGAGATTTTTCGAAAGGGTAAACTGTCTCACCATCGATGTCTTGAATGGCAGAAATATCCGAATATAAATTAGTAATCCCTTGCCACTGTTCCAACGCCGCTCTTAATCGTTCCAAGTGTGCCACATGAGGAAAAGATAGATGACAAACCACAAAATTTAAGTGAGGATAACGTTTAGCTAAATGAGCCATCGCTTCAGGTTGATAACTAATTTGGTCATAGTTGCCGTAGTCAACTGTTAAAACAAAACCAGGATAATCAGAAATAAATGCTAAAATTTGTGAGACTCGAGAATCCCTATCCAGTTTGAACGGTGTCGTGCCATGGTAACCGTGTAAACCACCACCTTCGCTAATTTCTAGCTTTAAGGCTCTAAAGCCTAAATCTTCCACATGGCGACGCACAATTTCCAAATAATTTTTAGCAAAAATATCTACTGAAAAAGCCCCAATAAACCGATCAGGATACTTTTTAATAGACTGCCACGTATAATAATTTTGATAACCATTAAGGCTTCCTTGTAAGACGACAGCTTTTTCAATTCCCTCTTGATCCATCAATCGAATGACTGCTTCCGCTGTAAAATCCGTTTGACCGTAATCATCTGGAAGTAAATGAATAAGTGTACCGTCATCCCAAATCGCATCGCCATTTCCCAGCATATTTAAGCGACCATTACCGTTAAAGCCTGAAATCGTGTTAACTAAGTGTAAATGTGCATCAATCTTCTTCATTGGTTATTCCTCACTTTCACTATTTAAAAAGATTTTGTCATGACTTTCATTCACATAGCCGGTATTTTTATCGGCCATTGCAATTAAATATTTCCAAATTGACGCCCGTTTCGTCCGTAACAACACTAAACTAGCCAGATAAATGATAACAACTGCCCCGATAAACAATGGATTTTGTGAAACAAAAGCTAAGAAAATCAAACCGTTCAACGGACGAGCAATTAGGTTAAAACTCGTAATCAAGACGACGCCCGTTGGCAAAGCTGGACCATACTGGGCCACGGCTTGGGTATACCACTCTGCAATTGGGGAGGCGATATACAAACCTAAACTAAACCAAACCATCCCGTTTAAGATAGCCTTTAGCATATTTCCACGAGATAGAGCGATAAAGGGTTGAATCATAAAAGGTAACGCAATCAGATCGACTACTGGCATTGTCCGATTACCTGGCAAAATAAAGGCAATAATTACCATAATCGGAATCAAAATAGTCCCAGCAATAATAGTCGCTGGTTCACCGAAACCAACTCCATCGTCAACACCAATAAACCACCGTTTGGGACTAAATCTCGACTCCGTTTCATCTAATTCATCTGACTCTTCGATTTTCATGGCTTCTGCTAATGGAACAAAGGCTTTGGCGAAAACACCAGTAATTAATGGAAAGATTGTCATCACCGCCGCTAAAGAAATCGAAAAGTTTAAAATAGAGCCCCAAGCCGAAAGTTGATTTAATTCTTTGATGTTCGCTAAAAAGCCAATAATAAAGCCTAGTAAAGCACCTAACGTGGCTGGTTCACCAAAAACGCCTAATTTCTTTTTAAATGCTTCTGGCGTCATTTTAACTTTATTAACACCTAATAAATTCCATATCGGGTCTAAAATAATCGCCGGAATAAACATTTCAGTATTATGCAGTGAATTAATTGTCGCATTCGGCACCCCATAATAGGCTGACCAGCTATCAGCCAACATTTCCGAAATAACCAATGAATACAACAGCATAAAGGTCATCAGGGCAATGGACAACCACCAGCTACCTGTTGCAACATAGGCAACTGACCCCCAAATCATAAAACCAAAATTATTCCACAAATTGGCAGGCGCAAAAATTTTGGTGATTTTAAACGTAAATAATACGACTTGTAAAATCAAGGCAATAACGAAGAATGCAAGTCCTACTGTTGACCCAAAAGCCGCAACTGAGCCAGCCTGCCATCCATTATCAAAAATCGGCAAATTAATTCCTGTACTATCAACTAATTTCGAAATAACACTTGTGGCAGTTGGCAAAAAGGAACCAATTACCCAACCAAATCCAGTTAAGCCAATCCCCGCATAAAAAGCACTCATCATCGCCTTATTTACTTTAACTTTCATGATTAACGCAACGATGAAAATCATAATTGGCACAACAATGGCGGCGCCAAATGTTGCTTGGATATTATTAATAACCTCTAAGATATTTTCCACACTTATCTCCCCCTTTTAATGACTTACGACGTTGACTGGCTTACCTTCAAAAAACGAGATAATATTAGCAGCCGCTTCCGTTGCAATTTCTTGCCGCCCAGCAACCGTACCTGTTCCAGCATGTGGCGCCATGATAACCGTTGGCAATGTCCGTAAAGCTTCACTGACCCTTGGCTCATTCTCAAAAACATCTAAGCCAGCCCCGGCAATCTCGTGATGTTTCAGAGCTGATACTAAGGCTGCTTCTGACACGATTGGCCCCCGAGCAGCATTGACCAAATAAGCTGAAGATTTCATCTTTTTAAATGTCTCTTCATTAAAAATTCCTCGGGTAGACTCAAGTAACGGCGCATGAATGGTGATAACATCGGCTTCTGACAACATAGTATCAAACTCAACGTAGGTAGCATTAGTCGCTTTCTCAACTTTTTCTGGCAATTTAACATGATCGTGATAAATAATCTTCATGCCAAAAGCGTCAGCATACTTTGCAACAGTTTGACCAATACGACCAAAGCCATACACACCAAGCGTTTTTTGATCCAGAGTCAATCCTTGATATCTTTCCTCACTGACATCAACCCAGCTGCCACTCCGGACAATCGAATCGTATTCATGAAGCCTTTTCGCAGCAGCCAAAATCAAACTAAATGTCAATTCCGCCGTCGCCACTCTAACCGATTGAGGAGAGTTTGACACCGTAATCCCTTGTTCTGCGGCTGCAGTCAAATCGACATGATCAAATCCGACGCCATTAACCGAAATAATGGCTAAATTTTTCCCTGCTTCAATAAATTCTTTATCAGCTGTCATGCCCATTAAAATAACCCCATCATATTCAGATAAATGTTCCAAAACCCACGATCGTTTAAAAGGAATCTCTGAATAGGTCACCTCGCATTTTTTTTCCAGTTCTGCTAAACCAGCTTTTGACACAATTCCTGTCACTAACACTTTTTTCATTCTAATCCTCTCCTTAAATAAATTAAGATTCTACATAAATGGCAACTTGATTGATTTCACGATTGGCTGACACAAGAAGATCCTGTTGATTTTTCTGAAACACAGTGGTATTAGTCGATCCGACTTGTTCATCAATTTTTACCAGCTCAACTTGAACTTCCCCAAATTCTTCCCTTACCTTTAACAAATAATAATCTTGTTTCCCCTCACGATTACCAAAAACGAAACAGGCCTCTCCATTAAACACCCCTCCCCAAATAGAGTGAGCAAAAGGAAATTTTCCCGAAATTTCTTTAATCGCTTGAAAACGATCGTTTAAGATGGTTAACGTTTGACCGTGAAAGTTATTAATCACTAAATAATAATTGAATTTACCGTCATCATCTGTATCAATTGCGGCAATATCTGATACCGGTAAGTCATAGACTTTTGTTAACTGCCAGTCACTTTCTGCTGAAGGGTATCTTAGACAAAATACGCCTTCCTCCGATGTGACAAAAGAATACCCTTTTTCGCTAAAAGCACAGTAACCATGATTTTTCACAAGTGGTTCATCGAGTCTGGTTAACCCAATTAATTCATTTGTTTCTTGCCGGTATTCTCCGACATAGATCTGACCTGGAGTTCGCCAATCATCCGAAAATTCTTTATGTTCAGTAATCGTTGCGCCAATAAAATACATTTTGTCAGGTCCTTCAATCAAATCAAATCGATGTAAATAAGGAAAATCCATGATTTTTGTTTGATTCCAACCAGTGCCATCAAAACTGAGTTTGACTAATTCACAACTAGCTGCATTAAACCCTGGGAAAAACCGTTGCGTGGCTAAAAAATCCAAGGAATCTGAAACTTGTACCATTGTCATCGTACCGCCGATATTTTGCCAAATTGCTTGCTTCTCATAATTTTTGTTAAGATTATAAGCATAAGCCGAACCATTTTCTTCTTCCGATGCAGCAACGAGATAGTCCTCATTCCCTGCTTGCAAATGTAAAAGCGAATAAACTAATGGCACATCATCACTAAATATTTTTTTGATAGTAGCTCCCAACTTTCTTTTTGATTATTCCGTAAGCGCTTTACCTTTCACATTATACACACCTCTAAAATCTGACACAAGAGGGGGAAATCGCTCTGTATCAAGACTTCATTAACTAAAGCGATACAGTAATTAACATCAAATTTCGCCATTAATAAAAGCAATTGATCAAAAATTTCATCTAAAACGTTTTAGAAACTACATTATTATTAAAAATATTACAAATACATTACATTTTAATGATGTGAAAAATCTCGCAAGATAAATAACAAAAAAACAGTTATTCTATGCCTCTAGCAAGAACTGGTTCACTATTTGTTTATTAGCGCAAAAGTGAGAGAAAGATTGCTTCTAATTTAAGACACAATCATTTTCTTGATAACTAGGATTTATTCAAACTAATAAGGCTATATCAACCTCTCAGAGACCACATAAAAACTGATAATTATCATATAACTTATAACCTCTTGAAAAAAATAGAAGTTTAATCTGCATGCTAAAAAACAGGCACTATTATCACAGTGCCTGCTTCTCTCAATACTATTTATATCTGATGACCCGGGTCGCATTCAAAATCGCTAACACCGAAACCCCAACATCTGCAAAAACAGCTTCCCACATGGTGGCAATTCCAAAAGCCCCTAGTGTTAAAAAGATCGCTTTAATGCCTAACGCAAATACAATGTTTTGCCACACGATCATCTTGGTAAATCCTGCAATATCAATCGCTTTGGCTAATTTTGATGGTTCATCTGTCATTAAAACAATATCAGCTGCTTCAATTGCTGCATCTGATCCTAGACCACCCATTGCAATGCCGATATCCGCTCTTGCTAATACAGGTGCATCATTAATTCCATCACCAACAAATGCTAGTTTGCCATTTCCTACTTCCTCAGCCTCTAGTTTTTCGACGATAGCAACTTTATCTGCTGGCAGTAACTCCGAATAAACCTCATCGAGTGACAACTCTTTGGCAATTCTTTCAGCGATTACTTTATTATCACCTGTTAACATGACTGTTTTTTGTATTCCTTTACTTTTAAGCAACTGAATGGCTTCAACACTATCTTTTTTAATTTTATCTGAAATAACAATAACACCAGCAAATACTTTATCCACGGCAATATAAACAACAGTTCCTGTTTCCTCGTTGGGAAGATACGCAACATGATGTTTCTGTAACAGTTTCTCATTTCCAGCTAAGACCGTCTTCCCATCAACGTTCACACTAATGCCATGGCCTGAAATTTCTTCATAAGCGTCAAGTATGTTGTGATCTATCTCCTTACCATAGGCCTTCTTAATAGACATTGCAATTGGATGATTGGATAGAGCCTCCGCTTTTGCAGCATATTCGATTAACTGTTCATCTGTAAAACCATCCCTTGTCTGAATGGATGTAACCTCAAATACCCCTTCGGTTAAAGTTCCTGTTTTATCAAAGACAATCGTGTCCACATTGTTCAGCGCTTCAAGATAATGACTGCCTTTTACTAAAATTCCGTGTTTAGACGCTCCACCAATACCGCCAAAAAAACCTAAAGGAATTGAAACAACTAAAGCACATGGACAGGAAATCACCAAAAAGATTAATCCTCTATTGAGCCAATCAGACCACTCCCCGCCTAAAAATAGCGGTGGAATTACTGCCAATAGTGTGGCCCCAATAACCACAACTGGTGTATAGTATCTTGAAAATTTGGTAATAAACTTTTCAGTTGGCGCTTTTTTGCTACTAGCATTCTCAACAAGGTCAATGATTTTGGCCACCGTCGAGTCACCAAATGTTTTGGTGACTTCAATCGTTAAAACGCCATTTTGATTGATACAACCAGATAATACATTATCTCCAGCTTTAACTTTTCGGGGGACAGATTCACCTGTTAACGCTTTTGTGTCTAACAGAGACTCACCTTCGATGACCACTCCATCAAGAGAGACCTTTTCACCGGCCTTGACCACAATAATATCACCTATTTTTAACGTTTCAGGCTTCACTTTATTCAACTGGTTGCCTACTTTTACGTTAGCATAATCTGGTCGAATATCCATTAACTCAGTGATTGATTTTTTCGAACGTTTCACGGCGGTATCTTGAAACAACTCACCAATTTGATAGAACAGCATCACTGCCACCGCCTCTGCAAAATCACCAATCAGAAATGCACCAACTGTTGCGATACTCATTAAAAAATTCTCGTCAAACACCTGTCCTTTAAAAATATTACGAATGGCTTTTAGTAAGACGTTTCCGCCGAGAATGGCGTAACTAAGAATAAAAATCGCTAGTTTTATCCCATCACTAACACTTGCTTGCCGATTAACAAGCACGGCAATGATAAAAAACACGGCTCCAAAAATCAATTGAAATAAAATCCGATTATCCTTAAGACGACTTGTTGGTCCTTCTTGATAGGTGTTTTTAGAAAATACAGCCACATCTGGCTCATACTTATGAACGATCTCTTCAATCGCCATATCAAGCCCGTTATCATCTTTTTTGTCTAATGCTAATGTTGTCGTCATTAAATTTAATGTCACATTCTCAACACCAGTTATTTTTTTAACATCCCGTTCTATCTTACCTGCACAATTGGCACAGGTTAAGCCCTCTAAGATATACTCTTTTTTCATATCATTACCTCCAGACTTACTCTATTATCTGTTTGAGACTTTGTTCAAAAATGGCAGAAACATGGTTGTCAATCAAAGAATAGTAGACAATCTTTCCCTCTCGTCGATTCTTTACCAAATTGGCAAGTCTTAATGTTTTTAATTGATGAGAAATTGCCGATTTCGTCATGTTCAATAGAACCGCTAAATCACAGACGCACATTTCACTTTCGTATAGCGCATGGAGTATTTCTAATCTAGTTTTATCTGCAAAGATCTTATATAGGTTAGATAGATCAACCATTACTTGCTTTTCAGGCATAGCCTTTTTGACCTTTTCTACAATCTCCTCATGGATGATTTCACAGTCACATATTACTTCTTGCTTATTCATCTTTCCACCCCATAGTTGAGTAATCATTCAACTGTATTATGAGCCTTTTACTCTAATATGTCAATGTTCTCATCGACTACACACCAATAACGTGATTAATCACCATGCCTAACATACCTTCTCATTGAAATTGGAGATCCTCAATAAAAGTAAAACGTTATCATTTTTTTAGTAAACCTAAATCATGTTACAATAAAATCAGGTCAATTAATCACCTTTTGCAACCAGATTTGCAACCATTTACCTCATATTAATTGACCTGATTTCCATCTTTCATTTCTAGTGTGAGATGAACATTCAGATGGCTCAATCCCGATATATCAGTTTTTTTTCACCCGTAACCACATGTATACATTCACTTTACTTCATGTGTACACTCATATAGACAGACAAAACTTGTCACTATCACTTAATCTAGATTTAGGAGGCAGCAAAATGAACTTTAGTAAGCAATTGAAACTTTATCGTGAAAGAGATGGTTTTTCCCAAGAAGCTCTAGCAGAAAAAATTTATGTGACGCGCCAAACAATTTCTAAGTGGGAGAACGATCACACTTACCCCGATATCCACAATTTGATTGCCCTAAGTGCTCTTTTTGATGTTACCTTAGATGAACTAGTCAAAGGAGATCTTGAAATAATGAAAAAAAACATTGATGTTGAAAAGATGAATAAACTATCTTGGATTATGCTCATATTTATCGGGCTAATGTCCGTCTCTCTCGGTCCCTTAATAGTTCTTTGGGGATGGTATGGCTTTATCATTCCGATGATTTTTTGGGGGATTTCGATGATCGCCGCCTTAAAATTAGAAAAGATAAAAAAAGCGAAAGATATCAAGACTTATGCTGAAATTATTGCTTTTACCGAAGGCAAAGATATCGATGATATCAGGCGAACACGAGACAAAAAAAGAGACTTCTGGAATAAAGTAAAAATTGTTGTCACTTTTTCACTAATAGTAGGAGTCATTACTGCACTGAGTGCTTTCCTGTGGAGCTGGCTTTCTTAACCATCGCTGACAAAAATTGTTGCTCTAGATTTACACTCACGAGCCAGTCAAACCCGACTGGCTTTTTTATGGTTTAAAACTAATATTGCGAAAGAACCTTTGCGACTAACTAAAGCTAAAAAATAGCTCTTACTTCTATCCCAAACTGTCCACCAATTTACTAAAAACAATGTTTATCGGCCATCCTTCTTTCAATTTGCCTATGAGGGCGTTTATAATAAGTTCTAGCTATGATATAATCTAGTGACGTGATTTTATGATTCTTAACAGACACAGAGGAGGATAAAACACATGAGCAAACTAGCTTTGAGCATTCGCATTGCTATTTATGGCATCTTTTTGAGCACCCTGATTGGTGCAATTTCCTTTAGCTTCATCTATTTAGAAAGCAATGTGTCACATCATTTATGGCATCTTCTTTTAAATAACCAGACCTTCAAGCCGTTCATCATCTTATTGTATTGTCTACTTGGCGGTTTAATCGTAGGTAGCTTGCGGGCACGCTGGGGCGACTACCCACAAACCGCCCACCAGATTATTCACCAGTTAAAGGCACAACAGACGGTTAATTACCGACCTGTTTTTAAAAGCTTAACCGTTGCTTTACTGATTTTAATCTTCGGTGCTGGTGTCGGACCTGAGGCCGCCTTACTAGGTGCGATCGTGATGCTATCTGTTTGGCAAGCTGACAAACTCAGGTATCTCGTTTATCATCAAGAAAGTTTTGTCGCGCTACGTCCACTGCAGCGACTGAAGCACATGCTCCATCCAACGCGCTATTTATCAACTTATGACCCTAACTTTGCCAACAAAAAGTTAGTTTTAATAAAGAAGTTCATCATTTTCTTATTTATTATCAATGGGCTATTGGCTTTTATTAGTTTAATGAAACGAACGAATCAGCCTTCTTTTATCAGTAACATGGGTCAGACTCAGTGGCAACTAACTGATTTATGGTTATTTTTCCCTTTAATTGTTTTGGGAATCTTAGCTGGTAAGCTATACCATCTCTTCCAAAAAAAGATGGCGACTTGGCTGTCTTTTTGGCCCGATCAGCCGATCAAAAAAGCCTTACTCGGTTCTCTGGCGATTTTCATCATTGGCACATTTACACCCAATTTACTCTTTTCAGGACAAGTAACGTTGGGAACCGTTCCGACTGAGTTTGGTCAATTTTCTGTCTTACAGCTATTACTAGTTGTCAGTTTAAAGCTAATCTTTTTGCAAATTTGCTTACATACTGGCTGGATTGGTGGGGATATTTTTCCCATCGTCTTTTCAGCAATTATACTCGGCTTCGGCACATCACAACTGTTACCTAACGTTGATACAACGTTTATTGTGGCAACAGTTGCCACTGCGATGGCTGGGTCCATTCTAAACTCACCACTTGGTGTGGCTATTTTTATCTCCTTATTTTTTCCTGTTCAAATTTTACCAGTTACCTTACTGACTGGCCTATTACTACAGGTGATTCAAAATAAAAGAAAGCAAATCGAGTGATCTTACCGATTTGCTTTCTTTTTGTAAATATAGAGAGATTCTTCTTTCCCCAAAAGAGCACAGATGACCCTTTAATGCGGCCTACCTTACTTTTTTGGACGATCAGCGTAGATTCTCGCCTCTTTCACGATGGTAAATAGCGATATTAGCCGTCTCCTGATTGTTCAATTGTTGTAATTTACCTAAACTATGGCTAATTTTTCCGAGCTTATAGCGGCTAATACCTAATGGCATTTCTTCATCTTTTAGCATTATCCCGATAGAGTTAAACGCCGGAAAATAGCTAATATCGCCTTCGGTTGAGTACTCTTTGAAGGGACCTGTGATCACTAAATCAACAGGCTCAGAAAAATACCAGTTTTTGTCGATACTTTTTTGAAAATACAACGGAAAAGAAAGCGGCTCTTTTGCAGTAATTTTTTTGATGTCTTCATTGACTTCAATCTCTGACGTAACGTCCCCCATAATCAAATATAACTTAACATCAAATTCTCTACTCATGGCCGCTTCCTTCATTTCCTTTACTATGTACAGCATATTAACTATCTATTCGACGGCTTGCCATCCATTTGATCATTTGAGGGTCAGAATGTGAGAAAAATTGACTTTCGCCGACATTTAACTTGGCAATTTGCGCTTTGTCTTCATCAGTTAATGAAAAATCGAAAACATCGATATTTTCAGCCATTCGCTCTGGATTTACAGATTTAGCTAACACAATAATCTCTTGTTCAACCAACCAGCGAACAATCACCTGGGCAACAGATTTATGATATTTTTTCCCAATTTCTGTTAACACCTCATTTTGAAAAATATCATTTTTTCCCTCTGCAAAAGGTGCCCACGCTTCTGGCATGATTCCTTCTTCTTTTAAAGCGGCAATATTGGCTATTTGCTGTTGGAAGGGATTGATTTCTATTTGGTTCACTTGAGGTGTCACTTTGTTAAATTCAGCTAAATCAACGGCTCGATCTACAGCAAAATTGGAGACGCCAATTGCACGGATTTTTCCTGCGGCTTGTAGCTCCTCCATTGCCCGCCATGCGCCATACACATCATTGTAAGGCTGGTGGATCAAAAGTAAGTCGACATACGCCAAACCTAATCGATCCAAAGACTCTTGGAATGACGTTTTTACGCCATCATAGGAGACATTTTCTACCCAAATTTTGGTTGTAATGAACAGTTCCTCTCTTGGAACACCTGATTTGGCAATCCCCTTTCCTACAGCTTCTTCATTTTGGTACGACTGTGCAGTATCAATGTGACGATACCCTACTTGAATAGCTTTCACAACTGCTTCTTCGGCTTCCTTTGCGTCAGTAATTTGAAACGTTCCAAACCCTAAAATTGGTATTTCTACTCCGTTGTTTAGTTCCACTGTTTGCATATTTATTCCAACTTTCTTAATTTTTGATTGTTTGTTTTTTGAAATGTTTGATTTTCCATAGCTCTTCAATTTGATCTTCGGTCACTTCTTGCCTGTCAAACTTAGCTAAGTGATCATCATAGGTATCAATTTTATATTCAAGTAGATCTCGCGTTCTTTGCATCTCGGCTAATTTTTCATCCAGCTCATTTAGCTGCGTTTGTAAAATATCTTTTTGAGCTAGTCGTTTCTCACCCGTTTCTTGGGAAAGTGCCGCAAATTCGACAATAGACTCAATAGAAAGTCCGGCGTTTCGTAAACTTTTTGCAAGAAAAATCCAGTTTAGATCTTTTTTAGTGAAAACACGATAACCATTCTTATCTCTCGTTATTGGCGGAATCACTCCATTTTTTTCATAATAACGAATAGTTTCCGGTGTTAGCCCAAACATTGCTGCAACTTCTTTAATAGTCATAAAATCACCTCAGCATTCTTCTTATTTTCTTTAATTAGCATCACAAGACATATTATAAAGTATAAAGCCCACTTTATAGCAAGAAAAAGATTTTTTGGTAGATGTTTTGAATTATTGATCGCTCTGAAAATTGGATAACCATTCTTGAACGGCCCTCTGCGAGTCACTTACCTCGGTTCTTGAAACGGTGTAACTGCTTGTTTCAATAACTGCATCTGGTTCTAAATCACGAATGATCTCTTCCGTATTTGCAAATCCACTGCCTCCGTGAGTGGAAAATAAGATGATATTTTTCCCTGAGAAGTCTTCGGCATCGAAAAAGCTATACATCGGCATCGGTAAATCTGACCACCAAATAGGGTAGCCAATAAAAATCGTGTCGTAATTAGCCAGACTTTCTATGGAAGCTTTAAGGTTGGGTCGCGTTTTTTCCGCTTTTTCTTTTTCTGCCTGATTAACTAATTCATCATGATCTCCCGGATACGCTTCAACACTCTCAACTTGATAACTATCACTGTTAATACTGTTGGCAATCCATGTAGCAATTTGTTCTGTATTTCCCAAGACTTCACCGTTTTCAACGACTCGACTTGCACCAGCAACTGCATCTGTACCAGCCGTTTCTGGTTCTGAAAAATAAGCAACCAATACATTTCCATACTTTTCGTCCATTAAAATCTCGCTTGAAGCTAGGGGTGACTGATTCACATCCGACGTTGTTGCCGAATTGTTTATCGAGTCAGGCTGACAGCCAGATAGCATAACAATCATAACAAAACTCAGTAATATAACGATTTTCTTCATAGATTCACTCCTGCTTATTTTTAATTTTTATTAATCCAGGTAACTACTTTTTCTTGATTAGCCAACAATTCTTCATCTTGGATACTAAAGCTTTCAGCCACTGTGACATTGGGAAGCAATTCAGCAATTTTTATTAATGAATCCCCTTCACCATATCCAGCATTCGTAGAAAAAGAATAGACTATTTGACCAGAGAAAAGTGATTCATAAGCCAGCAAAAAAGACATCATCGGATTAGATAAGGTCATTGCCCAAGTCTGATAGCCTAAGTAAATCGTATCATATTGTGATAAATTCGGAATTTCTGTACTGATTTCCGGATATGCCTGATGCTCTCTTTCTTCATTTGCACGATTGACTGACGCGTCATAATCAGCTGGATAAGGATTAACAATGGCCAGTTCAAGCAGATCTGCACCATTTTGGTTATGAATCATCTTAGCCAAATTTTCTGTATTTCCACTTCTGGAAAAGTAAATGATTAGACTTGTAGCCTCTTCTGTGATTATTCTGATGGGGCCTTCCTGCCCATTTGTATCCTGCCCATCTGAAAGGGCCCCTCTACCATATTCTGTTTCTCTCAGTGATAAACGGTTTTCAGGTCTTCTAACAACACTGCTTCTCTTTTTATTGGGCATGGGTCCTTCTTCACTTCTTTCATTTGAGCCACATCCTACGAGGATTAGACTTAAAATAACACTACTTATGACTATTTTCACCTTCATTTGCACTTCCCTCTTCAAACTAAATCCCTGGGATTTCATTTAAAAAAACATTAATAAAATGACGGTTTAGCAAACTCCTCAGAACCAGGTTCATATACACCAAGGCTTTGATTAGAAAATCGGGTATCATCTGCTACTAGGATATCACTGACTAATCGTGCCACCCCCTGTCTCGTTACTTCAGCCCCTACAAAAGCTTCTCCTTTCATAGTATAGGCATATGCCTCATTACCTTGCTCGTCATATAGCCATGTTAGTCGCAGAAGGGTGTAATCAAGTCCAGAATCTTCAATTAATTTACTAGAATCCTTTTGATCCTGATACAGTTTGCTATCGCCTGACATCTGTTGATTCCAACGACCAAAGGGGCCTACAACTTCATCATAAATACCTAAAACCGTCGCACCAATGATCTTTTTTACGCCAGCTTCTTTCATGATCGCTAAAATCATTGCAATTGCTTGCGGATCACCCATATCATTTAGATAAACCGTTTCGACGCCTTGCATCGCTTTGGTCATAGCCGAGTGATTTAAAAAGTCACCATCGACTGTTCGTTCTCTTTCAGGATCAAGCAGAATCATTCGTTTAGCGGCATTTCTTGCGTATAAAACCAATTCATTTTCTGTTTCCAAAATCTGATTGCGTTCAATCATCTTAGAAATTTGCCCAGCAGCGCCTAAGACTAGTAACTTCATCTTCTTTTCCTCTTTTCTTTTACGTCTGACAAAAGCATAAACTATAAAGTGGACTTCAAGGCAAGGAAAAACTTCCTTAATCAGTTTATTGATCGATTTTTTTGATAATCTATCAGATATGAGAGACAAAAAGAATGACTCAACAGAATCCGCTCCATTACACTTTCTATAACTAATTCGCCTATAGAAAACGAAATAAGGAACCGCTTCTCTCTGTCTGCCACCCAAAATAATGTCACTAGAAAAGATTCATCGCCTATCCTCAACTAATACTGCGATTTTTCCTTAAATGCTGTATTTCCTATTTTATCCTTAACTTTCAGACAAGCACTGTCCCTCTCCTTTTAAATCAGCGATTACTGATCACTGTCAAAAAAACACAGGAAAATTAGTCCTTTGTTTGGAAAGTTAATCGCTTTTTCGGAAATTTACTATCTCGACAACCTGATGGTTCTTGTAGTATAACTAGTAATAAGCGTACATATGACGGATTTAGCAATAGCATTCAAACCGTAACATTATGAAAATAACAAATACACTTCCTTTGACCACCTAAATGTCGGGTTTAACAGGCATCCGTTTTATAACTTTTCCGCTAGCATTATTGAGGAAATAACGTTGATTTAACAGCTCCTATCACTTATCAACCATAACGAAAATCGATTTTTTTATGTCGGGTTTAACCCGACATGACCTCTTTTTTCCTAACAATAGTATAACAATTGCAATCGTATCAGCTGATCATTCGCGAAGATTTAACTATGGGATTGACCAACATAACATGTTCATATTTTTTGATCACTTAAATGTCGGGTTTAACAGGCATCCGTTTTATAAATTTTCACACTAGTATTATTGAGGAAATAACGTTGATTTAACAGCTCTAATCACTTATCAACCATAACGAAAATCGATTTTTTTATGTCAGGTTTAACCCGACATGACCTCTTTTTTTACAAACAATTGTATAACAATTGCATTCATATCAGCTGATCATTCGCAAAGATTTAACTATGGGACCGATCAACATAACAAGTTCATATTTTTTGATCACTTAAATGTCGGGTTTAACAGGCATCCGTTTTATAACTATTCCGCTGGTATTATCGAGGAAACAACGTTGCTTTAACAGCTCTAATTACTTATCAACCATAACGAAAATCGATTTTTTTATGTCGGGTTTAACCCGACATGACCCATTTTATTAAAAGAAATTAAATAACAAAAATCACTTTATGGTTATCACTGGCTATCTACTAGGCACTGCAACAAGTCTAAAAATAATGATATAATGTATAGAAGAAGGCGCTTTTATCAAATATATACATCATGTTAAATAATCAAACATATAGTTCCATTGGATAATTCGCATAATCATCCGCCAAGAGTGGTACTTTCAGCTTTTTTCTGGCTGAAAGTTTAACGGTAAAGGATGATTATTTAACGGGAACTATATAGCTATTTTTGAATCAATTAAAGCCTTATTTGACGCCCTACACTAATCATCAAAGGAGATCATTATGACATCTGAAAAAGAAAAAAGTTTTGCTGGCGAATGGTATGACCCCAATGGAGACTCAGACTTAATTGCCGAGCGAGAAAAAGCGATGGAATTGTGCCAGGATATTAATCTGTTACACATAAAAAACCCAAAAAGAGACAAATTTTTAACTGAATTATTTCCTCGAAAAGGGGATAATGTGGTTATCCTTAATCCAATTTGGGCCGACTATGGTCTTTATTCCACAATTGGTGATGGTACATTTATCAACCACAATGCCTTTCTGATGGATGGAGGCACCATAACTATTGGTAAAAACTGCTTGATTGGCCCTAATTGTGGCATGTATACGGCGACTCATGCTCTGGATCCAATTGAGCGCCGAACAGGAATTGAAACGGCACTTCCTATTGTAATTGAAGATGATGTCTGGCTTGGCGGGGATGTCACGATTTTACCGGGTGTCACGATCGGAAAAGGCAGCATCATTGGGGCAAAAAGTTTGGTTAATAAAGATATTCCTGCGAATGTGATTGCCGTCGGGAATCCTTGTAAGGTTCTCCGCGAGATAACGGATTCTGATAAAATTTTAACGACCTAAGTCTTGATAAACCCAAAGATGCTTCTCTCATTTTCGAGAGAAGCATCTTTTTATCTTTCTGGCTTTCAACTAGCTGTGTCCCATGATCACATGGGGAACATAGGGTTCTTCCAAAAAAGCCACATCTTCCAGACTAAGCTTAACCTCTAATGCTTTTATAGCACTAACCAAATGACTTTCTTTTGTCGCTCCAATGATTGGCGCCACAACTTGCTCCTTTTGTAGCAACCAAGCTAACGCAATTTGAACTCGTTCCACTTGATATTTTTCTGCCAGCTCTGCCACCCGTTCCACAATAACTCGATCCTGTTCCAAGGTATTATCGTATTTGCTTTGCGCCACTTTATCAGTTTCAAATCGTTTGGTTGTTGCCGACCAGTCGCGAGTCAAGCGTCCTGAGGCCAACGGACTATAGGGTGTTACAGCGATCTGTTGGTCTTGACACAAAGGTAACATTTCTCGTTCTTCTTCGCGATACAATAAATTCAAATGATCTTGCATGGAGACAAATTTCGTCCAACCATTTTTCTCAGCTACAGCCTGAGCTTTAGCAAACTGCCAAGCATACATTGCAGAAGCTCCGATATAACGTGCTTTGCCAGACTTGACCACTTCATGAAGGGCTTCCATTGTCTCTTCAATCGGTGTGTTGTAATCCCAACGATGGATGATGTACAGGTCAACGTAATCCATACCTAGCCGCTCTAAACTTTGGTCGATCTCCGATAGAATCGCCTTACGAGATAAGCCTCTGCCGTTAGGTCCTTTACGCATTTCGGAAAAAACCTTGGTCGCCACAACAATTTCATCGCGATTGGCGAAATCATTTAAGGCTTTTCCTAAAATACGTTCACTCGCACCATAAGAATAGACATTTGCCGTGTCAAAGAAGTTAATTCCTAACGTCAATGCCTGCTTAATTACTCTTCTACTTTCCTCTTCTTCTAAAACCCATTCGTGAAAACCACTATTAGGATCGCCAAATCCCATGGCTCCCAAACAAATTCGCGATACTTCCATTCCTGTATGACCAAATGTCACATATTCCATTAAATTTCCTCCTCTTTTAAAACCGCATTAAGACAATTTAAAGCTGTTAATGTTCGTGGATAACCAATAAAGGGCAACAAAACAGTTAGTGTTTCAATTAACTCTTGGGGAGCATTGCCCACTCTGATGTTGTTAATAATATGACCTTCCAATTGCCTCTCAGCACCACCCATCGTAGCTAAAAATGTAAAAATTAGCAACTCTCGTTCTCGAATTGTCAGCCCATTGCGACTAAAATAGTCGCCAAAGCCCGTGACGATAAACTTTGCCAAATGAACCTGATTAGCTGGCATGGTCTCAAGCATCTGATCCACCACATCTCCAGTTACTTCTTTAACAATTTCCAAGCCTTTCTCATAACGTGTTGCTTGATTGCTTGTCGCTTGTCCTTCCAAGGGCAGACTGATTCCCTGTTCTTTCAAGACGTCATTGCTTCCATAAAGAAAATCCATCACTTTTCCTTGACCAAGATAAGGAATTGCTTGATAGACAATTTCCTTAATTTCCACTGGTGTCACGCCGACTTTCAAAGCACTGACCATCATCTGCTTAAATTCGTTGAGACTTTGCACGCCAATTAAAGCCCCTAGAATCACCTTCAGTCGCAACTTTACAGACAACTGACTATATGCCAAAACCTCATCAAAAGCAAAATTATCGAAGATCTCAACGAACTCTGGATCTGTTGTTTGCAAACTTGATGTCTCATTTGGGAATAGTTGTTTCCGAGCTTCTTGAGCTCTTTGACTGACTGCCATTTTTGATCCCTCCATCCATTTTCTATCTCTAGCATACGCCTTGGAGTACACTCCAAGTCAAGTTTAATTGATATATAGTTCCCTTTAAATAATCACCCTTTACCGTTAAACTTTCAGCCAGAAAAAAGCTGAAAGTACCACTCTTGGCGGATGATTATGCGCATTATCCAATGGAACTATATGTTTGATTATTTAACAGGATGTATATAATCATCGAAACATTATTAGTTTATCCCTATTTCATGACTTTTGCGAGAGTTTATGACTTATTTGATGCATTACCTTTAATAAGCAGTCAACGCAAAAAAAGTCATCGTTTCCTAACTATTAGCTAATTCTTACCAATAGTTAGGAAACGATGACTTTATTAATTTATCTTGATCAATGATTATTGCCTGTTAATTCTCATTATCTAGTTATGCAATCAATGCTGTTATCACCAAGAACTACAATTGCTTTTGGAGTTCCCAAACAGTTATTTCAGCTTGTTCTTGGTATTCAGTTATTCTTAAAATACAGGTATAACTATTTTTAGCAATAACAACTCCTGTCACTTGGGCGATTCCTCTCCCAACGACTGAGTTTCTTCATTTATTATAAGCGCTTCTGGAAGATCATAATGATGCCGTAGTTCATCAATTTGCGTATTAAGAGCTTCTTCAAGGGCCAGCAATTCATTTCTTTTTGTTACCACTAACGGGACTATTTCCTTTTTGCCATTCTTGATACTGCCATCCAATAGTTGTAGCTGATTGGCCATTTCTTCCCGTTGAGTACCTGCATACAACCGAGCATCTTGGCTTAATTCCGACACTCGATTAGTTTTTTCTAAATTCTCCAAGTTCTCTTCAGGTCCAATTGTTTTTTCTATGAGAAGCTCATCAGCTTGTTGCTTAGCTCCTAGCAAATAATACCCAATCATCTCATTAGGAGATTTGCCTAAATCCGCAGCCGATCGCAAAATATCGCAAATCTCTAAAGCCTCTGATATTTTTTTCTCGATCATTTGTTTAGTTTCATCACTTTGATAAGGTAATTTCATGGCTTTAAATGATTGACCTAATTGATCCACTTGTTTTAATAGCAAACGGGTTACTTCTAATACACTATTGTAATTTCCCCGTAATTCCTCGTCGCCAGAGCTAACTTTATTGGAAAGCAAATAATTAGAGACCGCGCCCAGTTTTTTGTCTGTATTTTCGATTAGTTTTCACTCCTTAATAGGATTTATCACAATTAATTACCGTTAGAGTTGCTCATTTATACTTTTGAGTATTTAAAAGCGGTTCCGATTGAAACATCACATAAAAAGGCAATTTCTCTAATCGTCTTTTTCTCTGTATTATAAAGGCGATATATCTTGTCAATTAACTCTGACCCAATTGTTGGCCGTCCCACTACAATCCCTTTTTCTTGTGCTTTACGAATTGACACAACCGTTCTTTTTTTGATAATCGTTTCTTCCAAAAGAGCCAAATGATAAATCTCAAAAAAATACTCGTCATCTGATAACAAATTTGACTGATCTTTTTGAATAAAATGCAAAATCTTGTCATGCTCTGCTACCACTTTTAAACTAGGTAATAACTGGACTAATTGTAAACCAATAGCCTCTACGGAGGGAATCATGATGTCATCTGCTAGATGCTCTCTGATCACCAAATTAAAGTCATTTGTCGAAACTTTATCAAAGGGCAATACGATCACCTCATCACATCCCACAAGTAGCTCAAGACTGTCTTCCCCATAGCCTTCACTAATAATTCCGATTTTCATTTTCTTTCCATCCCTTTCCAGATCTTTATTTCTTAAAATCGTTCTGCCGCTTCCAATGGAAAAAGTCGGAGGACAACTTTCCCAGCAATCTCGCTTTTCTTAATTAAGCCATAATCCCGACTATCTGTCGTATACGGCCGATTATCTCCTAACACCAGATAATGACCGTCAGGAATTTTAGCCTCTGTGACAATTTCCCCAAGCGTCACATTCGCTGTAAAGTTTTTTCCTTTCGCTTGATACTCATTAATTTTATCAACAATAAATTTTTCATCTACTGGTTGCTCATCAATCAAAAGCGTGTCATCCTGATATCGGATTTTTTCCCCTGGTAACCCAATAATTCGACGAAAACCTTCTTCAAGCCCATTGTTAAGAAGTACCATATCAAATCGGTTAAGCTCACTTCGTCTTTGAACAACGAGCACATCTTTATTCCGCAAAGAAGGCATCATACCATATCCACTAACTTGTTTTACGGAATAAAATAAGGTCGTCCCCCCCATAAGCAACAATAGAATCCCACTTAACACCAGTGCGAATAACTTAATCTCGCCCCAAAAGGGCAAAACAAGCTTTTTCTTGGGCTGCTTTTTTGTTCGGTGATGGGTCTTTTTTTTTAGTTTACTCGGTCTTCTTTGCAATTTTTTACGCTTTTTTGTGGGTCTGTTTTTTCTGGTATGCTTTTTCTGTCTAGTTTTTTTCAAACAATCAGATCCTGTTTCCTTTATAATGATCGCCTTACTTTGAGACGCTTAATAGACGAACTGTTCCATCGGGGTTCATCTCTACTTATTATTTTTCTGACTGTAACGCTGATTCATCCACTTTAAAGAACTTAAAAGCCTGCCTTTGATGGCCAGTTGTTTTCTCAATATCTGTCAATGACTCTGCGATTACGTCAGGATCGGTATACAATTGCGTTGCGCGACGACTAATGTTAATCCCTAATTCAGACATCGAAGAATAGTAACGATTTAAAGCCCTTTGCCCTTCAATGGTATTTAAAGTATTGGCTTTTTTCACACTATAACCTGCCAAAGATGTCACAATAAACGTGATGGTTTGTTTACTTTTGGCTTCATCTGTTTCCCCTGACTGAATGGCCTCCAATTCTTGTTGCAAATCTCGCAAATAGTAGAAACCATCGGTAATGTTTTGCGTGTCCTCAACCGATAAATTAGTTGATTGGTAATACGTGATATAATATGAACCACCAGCAAAACTCACGGCCAACAACAAAAAGATAATAATATTACGGCGTGCTTTTTTTCGCTTAACTTTCATTTTATCTAGCTCATTGGCTAATTTTTTCTTTTTACGTTTATTTTTCGTTTTAATCGGCTGAGCTTTTTTTATGCCTTTACCTTGAGAAATAAAGGAGGCTATAAAATAGAGGATAAAAATTAGTGAGATAATCGCCAATGATATCCCGACCATAAAGGCCCACTGTAAAATTTCCATTATTATCTACTCCTATTTATCTCTTCTTGCCAGACGACTTTCTACTTGAAAATTTTGCTTCAGATTTGCCATTGGCTTTCTTTTGGCCTTTTTGCACCATTCTGACACTCACAAAGATAACAATCACGACAACTAATATTCCGCCAACAATTAATGCCACCATTTTCCAGTCCAACCCACGATCTTGGACAAGTCCAACATCTCGCTTATTATATTTATCAGCTTCTTCTTTGGTAATCTTAAAATCAAGTTTTTTTTCCCATTTCTGATCATCAATTGTTGCCAGTACATTGGCAGTGTAATCCCCCGGAATCATCTGTTCCCCGTTCATCGACACGAAGAAGTCCATTTGTGAATTAGGGGCAATTGACATCCCCGTTTGTTTACGTTCATATAAAACCTCTTGAGCGCCTTTTTTCATGATTTGCGTTTCGATCGCCAGTTTATTAGTCACTAAAAAGGGTTGGATGTTTGACAAATTAATGACTACGGAATTACGAAAATTTCGTTGTGAGCCTGACGCTTTATTTATCTGAATTTCTGGTGGAACATCGGCTTCGTTATTTTTTAGCACCATTGCTACTACATAAGAATACTCATTTTTGACCGTTGCTCCTTGTGCCACCTCACCGGTCTCCTGATTGGCTTTCCGCATTTGAATACCGCCTAAAACTACTCCTTCAAATGAGGTTGCCGGCATTTTAATCGTCAGTTCTAAATTCTTAACTTCGCCACCAGCTAGTTCCACTGATTCTGGCCCACTGACTATTTCTTCAAAAGGAAATTTTAATGATGCATCATTTTCAATTTCTGTCACACCATATTCAATCACCCCATTAGGATTAGTTTTTGTGCCATTTAACAATACATCCACAGCTATTTTTTCTTTTCCCGGATTACTTAAGGTAATATTAACCACTTGTTCTTGTCCTGGAGACAAAACTAAATCAAAATAACCTTTATTCGTCCCTAACTGATTTTCTGGGTATTCCACTTTATAGTTAAAGCCAACAACATTTTCAGTAGTTTCATCTGCAAGAACTCTCCCTGGGAAGAATAACCCCACTATCATTATTCCCGCCATGCTCACTACTACCATTAATCGTTTCATTGCCTGTGTAATCATTTCATCGTCCTCACTCTTTTTTATCTACCATCCCTTTAGGGAGTAACGCTATTTTCGGATACCCGGTTTAATTCGAACGGACCACCAAAAAAATTAGAAAAGTAAAGCTGATGATTGATCCATCAGCTTTACAAAAATAACTCATTTAGTGACTAAACACCTGGAACGTTAGAGATAGACCATTCGATAACCGCAACGTAATCCCCACCAGCCATTGAAGAAGCTGTATTAGCAGGAATAGCTAATTGAACTGAGCTATCAGTTGTATCAGTCATGTCGCCGACTTGATCAGATGAACCATATTCAACAGCCCACATACCTTTACCCGCTTTATCAAGATTTTTAGCAGTCGCAACTGGTTTAGTTTCGCCTAATGACAATTCAAAATTGCTAACAAAATCTGGCGTCGTACCTGTTGCACCTGTTGCAGTATTTGACCAAGGATTAGCAAATGAAATAGTCGAACCATTTAATACATTCGTTCCTTGTGTAAATTGTGTTTTTAATTGAGCAGAGACAGTATAGCCATTAGCATCTGTACGTAAGTCACCAAATTGTAAAAGAGCACCACGTTTTTGAGCGCCATCAGCATCTGTGTATGAGTTCGCTGCAGCAAAAGCCGTTACTTCTTTAGTCGCTGTTTTGACTGTGCCAAAGCTTAGTCCAGGAGCATGAGAAATTTCTAAAGGTCCCATGTCTGTATTTGGGTTTTCGATAACATCTGGTAATTCATCAACTGGTAATTTTTTATCTGGATCTTCCGGGTCAGTTAACCCATCTTCTGTGTCGATTTTACCATTTTCAACTTTTACAGTACCGTTTGTGTCCATTGGATCCATTGGAGCTGCTGATACAACAGAACCTCCTAAAAATAGTGTTGCTAGTGCTACTGCGCATAATGATTTTGCTTTCATTATATTATTTCCTCCTATATAGTGTTTTTTTATTATTCACAGTCATTACGACTGAAACAAACATCTTCTGTGTTCAGGTTTTTTTATGGCGTTGCCTGCAAAATCCATGTTAATTCTGTTTGATAGTCACCAGGTAAAATATCGGTTTTATCTGGCACTGATAAAGTGATAGCTGAATTACTATAGGCTTGTTTATTGTACAAGCTGTCAGTTACAGCTTTACCATCTTTCCCCTTTAGAGGCGTTAAACTATTTTCCTGATTATTCTCATTGGCTTCTGAAGCACCAAATGACATTAACCAAGTGCCATTCCCAGCTCCTTTTGCGGCCGTAGCCACTTGATAGGAACTGCCAATTTCATCAACTGAGATGGTGTCTCGGAAAACAGACGGAGCGATTCCAGTCCCACCAGAATTGGCCCACCCTTTATCAAACGATAATCTAGCACCATTTAGCTCAATGCTGTCGTTATTTTTAAACTGAGTGTTTTGTTTCAATTGCAACGACCAACCAGGGGTTCCTTCTCGCAAGTCAGTGACTTGGACATACGTTCCTCTAGCAGGCGTATCGCCATAAAACAATTGAGCCAAACTCGGATAAATTCGATTTGTTTTAGTGATCTCGGCCTCAGCAAAATTAATAGCTGAAACAAAATCAATTCTCAAATCACCTTCTGTCGAAGGACTTTCGCCTGGATCGACAGGTTTTAACGGATCTTCTGGGTCAAGGGGCTCTGTCTTATCGCTCGCCTTAACGGTGACATTTCCATTTGTGCTAAAGCCAGATGATTCAGCTGAAGCAGTTAACGGACCTAACAACGAGGCAAACATAAGTGTCGCAAAGGCGGTTAAAAGGACGTTATTTTTCATACCCTTTCCTCCTTTTTAACAGATAAAATAAACCGGCTGTCAAACTGATCACCCCTAAGCCAATAAGCGAGTAATTTCTAATCACTTCACCTGTTTGTGGAAGACTTGGTTTCGGTGTCGGAGTTGGTTTAGGATCAGGGGTCGGTTCGTCCTTTTTAGGTTCTTCCACTTGATAAAAAGTGATTTTACTTGTCGACGATACTTGCCCACCATTTGATTCTACGGCCAACACATTGTTACTGACAAATCCACAAAGGAGCACGACTAAACAGAGGGTAACTCTTTTAATAGTGACTTTCATCATACATTCCTCCGTTTTCATTTATGGTGTCGCCTCCATGAATTGCCATTCAATGACACCTGTGTAAGTTCCTTTTAACACTTTAGCTTTAGATGGGTCAACAACTAACTTGAGACCATCTGATTCTTTATTTTTGCCCCATGTATCTGAAATATTGGTTACTTTCAAATTCTTTTCAGTGCTATCAGTTTCTTGATAGATTGATTGAAGACCGTCATTAAGAATCAAGGTGTCATCGCCAGAGACATATTGTAATGAATCGACTAATTGGACCGTCCCATCATCGGTATTGGTCATTTGCGATTTAAGTTTAGCTCCCAACAACCATTTTGATTTTGTGGCACGGGTGTCGTTTACGACTAAGTCCCCTTCATAGACGCCATCATCCACTTGTTTAACTTTAGCGTCATAGCTGACTGTGCCAAAATCAATCGTCGTTGGCGCAGATGACAGGTAGACAAGTCCCGTTACTTTGTAGGTAGCCGTCACTTCCGTATTATCTAGATAGAAAGCTTGCTCCTTAGCTGGACGGGTCACAATTTCAAAGCCAGCTGTTTCTAAAGCTGTCAGTTGTGTGGTAACGCCGTATTGCGGATCAGTTAAATCAACTTCATCACTGACGACTAATTTTTCACCATTTTTTTCCGTAATGGTTAACGTGTAGCCAGCCATCACTTCGTCATTTTCATTCACAAATTGAACTTTTAATGTCGAAAGTAAATTAATAACCTTTACTTTAACCGTTGTGGTGTAATCATCAAACCCTGAAGCTGATCCTGGAATCGTTAAGGATACAAGGATATTACCATCAGCTGCTACAATCGTGTCGATGTTATTTAAACCACCTAAACCGCTGACTAAAATATCATCCGTTAAATCAACAAGACCCCCTCGATCAATCTTAAAACCTGAGGCACCTGATTGCTCAATTACCCACGCTTTTAACTCAGCATCCGTCATCTCACGAATATCTTTGTACTCAACGGTTATTTCTTCTGCCGTCATGTCAATCGTGACCGGTTTATCCAAGACCACTAATTCCGCTTCAATCGTTCTGATATTAGCGGCGGCTTCACCTGTAACAGGATCAAGCGCACTATCAGAGACATCGATTTGAACGTTATGAGGCACCGCTTCTGTTGAAGCAATCGTCATTAAGCTCGCGATATCAGTCGCTGCATTATAAGCATAATTAACTTTGGCTTGACTGGCGATTGGGTTAGTATCTACCCCATCTTTAATAAAGACACTCGCATCAGGTGTGGCATCGCCTTTGACCACGTAATATTTTACGGGCGTTCCAGTCGGTGCCGTTTTATCCAAAACAATTTGTGTTGGATGTTCTGTTTTTAAATTATTAAAACCAAAAGCGTTGATCACATTGTGAGCGGTAAAATGCTTAACATCTTTTGAGGCAATCGTATAACGCCAATCACCGGCACCATCTGCTCTAACAGTAAAATCTTTGGTTGGATCATCGGTATACATCTTATTGCCTTCACCATCAAGGGCATCCATATCAAAGCTAGGATCTGTAATCGGCGTATTAACTGTATCCTCTGATCCTTTAACTAAGGCAGAAGTCGTGGCATTTTTAGGATCTTCCCACAATCGAATAAAGGTGCCTGGTCGTGCATAACCGAAAATCGTTATCGCTCCTGGATCCTCAGGATTATCCGTTGAAACACTTTGAATTTCAATACTTGGTGCTGGCACGTATTCAAATAACACACGTTGCTGACCTTGAGTAGTAAAATTCGCTATGAAACGCTCCTTAGTCTCCGTATACATAGAATTCCCGGTTTTACTCCGTAAAGCATTGCCATTATAGGTTAATTTCATATTACTCATTGGTTCATAAGCTTGGGTATAACCACCTTCTTCAGAAGTCTCCCCACCAGCTAGATTGCCAGCTGTCCACTGATAAACGTTTTGAACAGAGACATCCAAGACACCGCCATTGGTCATATAGACTAAGCCGCCAGTTCCTGCAATCGACGCCGTCTTTTGCAAGTTAACACGCTTGGCATCTGAAAATTTAAAGGATGATGACGTATTATTGAGGTACATCAAACTTTGAGCAGGATTGGTACTATCTGAACGAATGTCCAAGGTACCTTCAGCTCCTACTTTAAAATCAACACTGTTTTGTGCGTAAAATAGATGCGTTCCCGAATTCCCCATTTGACTTCCCTTTAGATTCATCGTTCCATTGACTTGAATTGTTCCACCCGCCATGTAGACTGGATTGACATTGTAATTGTTATTAACACTACCTGTGTAACCAACTGTTTCCAAATCAACTGTGGCATTTTTAGCTACTTGTAATTTAGAATTAGCATTTTGTAGATAAATAATATTGGGATAACTAGTATCTGTTGATGTCGCTTTGAAAGAAGCCCCACTATCAACAATCAAACTACCTACTTCAATGTAGACAACTGAGTTTGTCCCTTGACCTGCATTACCACCTCCAGAACGATGTAGTTCTACATTAGCACCTTCTTCAATTTTAAAATTGCTTTCAGTACCCGAACCATTCTGAAGATGAACTACCGGTCCTCTAGTTGATGAAATATACACATTGGCATCCTTTTTAAAAACCGCCGATGACCCTGATATGGTTTGGTTATTGTTATTATTAACATTCCACGTTCTAATCGTCGTACCATCCTTACGCTTAGAGGTATAGGAATCTTCTTGACGAATATCAATGGTTCCTTCGAATTCCATTTTAGACAAAGGCGATTCAATTAACTGAGCCCCGCGATTGGTAAAATTATGGTATCGCATCATTTGATTTGGTTCTGCACTGTTGCCAATATCGTAATACTCAGCCATTCCCCAATAATTACCATGATAGGTATTCATGTTTTGCCATGTAATGTCCCAATTAACGTCACCACTTCTCGGTGCTTGAACTGTATAGTCATAAAAACAAAACGTAATAGCCCCCACATCTAACGTATAGCCATCGCCTTCAACCATGACTTCCCGCGCTACGCCTTGAGCATTCATATAAATCCAAATGGTTCCACCAGACGCATTATTGTACGTTCGAGCATTGGTGACGTAATCCACCCCATTATTGTACGTTGGTACACGGAACCTTAAATTAACTGAACTGCCCGCGACAATATCAGTGACGAACTGAATATCAGTGATACTGATCATGCCAATACCTCCAACTAGTTCTTCAAAGGTATCCACTAGATAAATCGTTCGTGCCTTTTCGCCAATTTCTAACTTAGCATTCGTTGCATTTGCCCCAGTTAATCCTTTGTTTTCACTTGGGATACTGGAATTTGCTAAATAAATATTAGGGAAAAAGAACGGCGCATATAGATTAGTCGTTTTAACATCGATGTTTTGCAACGTTATATTCCAATGGCTTGCGGTATTGACACTGCCGTTGGAAAAACCAATCGCCAGATTGCCAAAATCAAAGGTATAACCTCCACCATCGATAATCAGCGTTCTTGAGATACTGGCCTTTTCCACAAAGAAATAGACGATCCCTGCATCGCTATCAACAGAAGCTTTGTCAAAAATACCAGCCACATTCATTAATGTGCCAGACAAACTTATGTCATTTTTCAACGTAATCGTCGTCACACTGGCATCTCCTAAAGCCGTTGCAAATTCTTCCCAATCCCCAACTTCAGCAACACCTGCTGCTTGAAGATTAATTGATGTCGTTTTCGCTTCTAACGAAGACGACTCTTGAGATTCAGTTGTTTCTATTGCCTCAGGTGTGCTTGTGCTAGTGTATTTCCCAGTATCACTAAATGATAATTCAGGCAAGGAGCTCATGCTTGAGGAGTCTGTCATTAACGATGAATCAACCACCCCATCCTGATTAATCACTTCTTTAGCAGATAGCATTGTGGTTTTAGAAAAGCCATATAAAGACGCCCCCAACACTGTTGACACTCCCAACCCAATGGTTAATATTTTAAATCCCTTATTATTAAATCTCACGCTTATTTTTCCTCCTTTCCTCTATAATTTCGTGACACTTATACCGTCATCCTTGTCACGTTTGTTCACAATATTTTGATTAGTTCAAAATACCCTGTCCTAAGACAGTATCTATTTCAATTAGTTGCTTTTAACAACTAAATGAAACCATTTTAATCACTACCTCTACTACTTTAAACAAGGAAAGTCAGCTCCCATAACACAACGGAGCCTCACTAACACATTCCATCAGTCTTCAATAACTGATGGAGTACTGCCATCCATATTTTTTCGAATGTACTTATGAACGGTTCCCAAAGAAACTTGACAAATTTCCGCAATTTCTCTCATCGATTTGCCTTTTTTTTCAAACAAGAAGACAATCTTACTAATAATTTCATCTTCAACTCGAGGACGCCCAGTCATGCGACCTTCCAACTTGGCTTGTTCCAAACTTGTGCGAATCAAATACTTCCGATGTTTTTCTTCCATATCCAGCACTAATAGGACACTCTCATAAAAATGTGGCATGACGGCTGTGTCCAGTTTATCTTGTAGACTAATCAGCCGAATCTCATGCTCTTTCAATTGTTCCAGTAACTTCTTAAATTCTTTAACCCCTTTGGCAAATGCTCGTAAATCGTACACCAGTAGCTGGTCCTCTGGCTGAAGAATATGACTAAGCCTTTCTAACTCATTGCTACTAGCTAACTCCGTCTCCTCAATAAATACCTCTTCACATTTATACGCACCTAACATTTTTAACTGTTCAAGAGTTGAAACTGGGTATTCTTTTCTTATGTAGGCATACAGCATCACTCATCCGCTCCTTTCTTCTCTGATTACGAGTATTGAGAAAAGATACCTATCATTGTCATTTTGTATCCACATTCAACAATAGATCAAATTTTAAAAATAAGTTCGTAATCTTCTATTTATTTTTGATTTAATAAACAAATCAAGATGTTTTGAAATAACAAAAACTATAGTTAATGATAAAAGCAAATATTACGCCAAAAAGCCCCTATCTTGATTTTAAGAATCCCCTTATGACGGGATTTATCAAAATCAAAAGACAGGAGTAACGGACGTTATTCTGAAATAATAAAAACTATAGTTTATTATAATTCAAAGTGGATGTCAACAAGAAATTAATAGTTATTTTTTGAACTGTTATAAACCCTCTTCTTCAGCAATAGAGATCGCTTAACAAGGGCTGAAAAGATGCAGTTTATCCAATTTTTTTGTTGTATAATATTTTTATTACCCACTTTTTTACAAAAAAAAAGACAACATTTATTACAGACAGTCAGTGTTTTTTTTAAGCAATCACCCCATCCTAACTGTTTCTAATAAACGATATTTAATTAACACAAAATAAGTTTAGAAGGAGATTAATCTTATGACAACAGTTGGCTACATGCGTGTTAGTACCCATCAACAAAAGTTTGACTCACAGCTCGCCGCCTTGGAAAACTACGGCGTTGATCAGTTATTTAAAGAATACGAAAGTGGACGTAATACTTCTCGAACGGAATTAAACAAAGCTTTGGCTTCCCTCAGCCCTGGCGATACCTTCGTTATCTTCAAATTGGATCGGTTAGCTCGAACAACCAAGCAACTACTGGTACTTTTAGAACGGTTTGATAAACAAAATATTCAGTTTGTCAGTATTCAGAACAATATCGATACTTCAACCGCTATGGGACGTTTCTTTTTTACCGTAATGGGCGCTTTTGCAGAAATGGAAGCCGAATTAATTCGAGAACGAGTCATGGCTGGACTTGATGCGGCCAAAGAAAACGGCGTGCAACTAGGGCGCCCTCCTGAAAAAAGTAAAGTTGGCAAAGCTATCGATTTATATCAAACCACTGATTTACCGATTGCCGAAATTTCCAAAACCTGTGACGTGTCTATTCCTAACTTGTATTATCATTTAAAACAGGGAAATCTTCCACTCAGACGACAAAAAAATTAGACACGTCACTCGTCAAACGACCAATAACATATTGCATTAAAAAACGTTCATTTTAAATCTTTTGTCCTAATTCTCGACATTTTTCAAGAATTATTTTTCACAAAGTTGTAGTATTATTAAGCTATTAATCATAAGGAGGTCCTTACGTGGCAATTATCGGTTACGCACGTGTTAGTACCACTCATCAAAAGCTAGATACGCAACTTTCCGCCTTTGATAACTATGGTGTTGACTATGTCTACAAAGAATACGACAGTGGTCGAAAAAAAAATCGCCCTGTTTTGGAAGAGATGCTTAAGCATCTAACTTCGGGAGATACATTGGTTATTCTTAAACTAGATCGTTTAGCTAGAGGAACTCAACATTTACTAAAACTACTCGACTTCTTCGAGACAAACGACATTAATTTTGTCAGTATCGACAATCACATCGATACGTCCACCCCTATGGGAAAACTTGTATTTACTATCATGGGGGCCTTTGCAGAGATGGAGGCCTCCCTAATTCGCGAACGGGTCGTTGCTGGAATCGAAGTTGCTCGGCAAAACGGTGTTCAATTAGGTCGACCAACCAAAACCGACAATATCGAACGAGCTCTTTACCTTTACGAACATACCGATCAAGAAATTAGTCAAATCGCTGACGAATGTGAAATCACCCCACCCACCTTGTATCGGC
The DNA here is from genome assembly GCF_017829975.1 of Vagococcus allomyrinae. Classification (GTDB taxonomy): domain Bacteria; phylum Bacillota; class Bacilli; order Lactobacillales; family Vagococcaceae; genus Vagococcus_D; species Vagococcus_D allomyrinae. Next base: position 115,910 of record NZ_JAEEGA010000017.1, read on the forward strand.
ATTTAGCCAAGAGAAGTATGGCTCTTCGCCGCTAACACAATAAAGGAGATGTTTAGTATCAATTATTTAATCATTTACAAAGAACATTTTTCCACACCAAAAGAAGAAACAGCATTCGATAGCGCTTTGTCAGTCATTTGCCAACAAAGAATCCAACTGTTCCCTCACACGTGGTTATTAACATCATCAAGCTTTGACTCCAGCGATGATCTCTACTTTGCTATTCAACAATTTGACTCTGTCGAAAGCCGTTATCTGCTAGTAATTGAAATTAAAGCCAATTATTTCGGCTATTTGCCACAACATCAGTGGCAACATATCAATCAAGCACTGGCTAATTAATGAGGCGAAAATTCTTTAACAAATAGCGCATTTTCAATAAAGTGAAATAATTGCTTAAGTTGGGCCCCATCTTCTAGATCACTCATATAAAAATAAGATTTAGAGGGAAATGTACCCTCGTAACTATCAGACACAATAATATCTGCTTCTGACGCATTTTGAGTGAATTTTAAGACGTTAGGATTAAAAATATTGCCTAATTTTTCTTTAACTAGAGGCTCAGCCATGATGTTTTTCGACAGTTGCATGGCAATGGTAAGCTCCTTCTGTTCTTTTTCATGCAACGAAAAACTGATGACCCCTTTCAGCATCTCATCATACTCCTTTGGTACATGATGATCCGCATTAAACTCCTGATAGAAGTCTGATACGCGCTTGACTAGTCCGGTATTTTCATGCCCTATATCATAAACATTAGCTTTACGAAGAACCCCAAATTCTTCTGGCAGATCAATATTAAAATAATTAGCGTAAACAAAAAAAATGGTGCTGTGATAATAAAATTGATCGAGGTTTTTCTTTGAAAGTACAGCACCAAAATGAGCCAAACTTTTTTCTACTAGCTCTCGACTCTCAACCGCCAAAGGAGTCTTTAGTTTTAACAATTCCTTCACAATTTCATGCTTTTGTTCTTCATTATCTAAGTCAGGAATCTTTAAACGCATCATAAAGTTAAAATAATAACGCTCATTGGTCATGTCTTGTTGCAAAGCTATCTCATCAAAAAAAGAAAACTCTTGTGACAAATCATTCACACGTATAAATGTCTCAGCTATCAAAGAAATCTCTTCATTCATCGTGATAAACTTGCCTTGCTCAATCCTGGTTCGACTTATCCCTGCCATATACAGAATTTGTGCTTGCTTCGTTGGCAATAGCTCATCACCAAAAAACTGACTTTCGGACTTAGAAGTTGTAGCCACACCCTTTAGCGGTTTGGGCACCTCCAATCCCTTATAGAAATTCCAATAAAAATAATAAGTAAACAGGCGCAATCTGCGTTCCTTATAGATCAAATTTAAATCCGAGGGGTTATCAATAAAAGAAAAAGACATATCAAACTTCTCAATAATCGGTTCCAATGTGTATAAATACCGGTATAAATTAGGAGGACTCAAATAAAGTTCATCTGCTAATTCCTGAATATTATCGTACTTGCGATTTAATAAGCGATTAAGAATATCAAACTCAACCGAATTACGAATATAGTTTAAGCGCAGATAGTCAACAAGGAAATTCATCGGCGTTGATCCGGTTAAATGAATAGAAAAAACGCCGGCTTTCTTATCAAAATCCAGATCGTCACCTAAAGATAAACTGAGACAATCTTTTTTCAAATCATCAAAATGTCGCGTAATGGTCCTACTTGATAAACCGAAATGCTCAGCAAGTTCAGTGACTGGAGCACTCAATTCGTTGGAGGCTAAATATCTTAATAGCTGAACTTTCGCTGCCTCTGTTTTTGATAAAAATGTCACCATATGCCCTACCCCTTTTTGGTTGATAAAATACCACAGGTTTATTGTTAAACTATTCACCATGATTCGTCAAGGGAATTGCTTTAGCCATTGCTAAGTCAGCAAAACACCCCTACTCAGTTCATTTTATCACACCAACACGAAAATCAGACCGATTCTGATAGACACCAGAATCGATCTGATTTATTTTACGCTCTGAGCCCGCTTATTCGCAACCGCTCGCCACCATTATATTCACGTCATTCGAATAATTAAACTGCTATCTTAGCCAGTAAATCATGAATCATGCGGCGAGCTTCCTCAATAATCGGCAGGTCTGCTTCCGTTATTTGCGGCAAAGGCAGACGGGCCTTACCGATTTCCATCCCATCTAAAGCCAATATCTTTTTCATCACATCGTATAAATTACCGTCACAAGACACCATTTTGAAAATGATTTGATTGATCGCATACTGTAGTTCAAGCGCTTCTGCTAATTTATTTTCCTTAATCAACTGATCCGCCTTCAAATACGCTTCTGGCATAACGCCATAGGTACCACCAATGCCTCCATCCGCGCCCATTGTTCGACCGCCAACAAACTGCTCATCAGGACCATTAAACACGACAATCTCTCGGTGACTATTTAGTTTGAAATTGTTAATGTCCATGACAGGCATCGATGAATTTTTCACACCAACAACTTGCTCCCGGGTTAACATTTTATTCAACAGTTCCACTGTTAGTCCGTACCCTGTTGTTTGGGGAATGTTGTAAATAATAAAATCCAGATTGGTCGCTTCTGCCATACTTGCCCAATAATCTTCAATGGCATCTTCTGGCAATACAAAGTAAATTGGGGGAATCGCTGCTAAAGCGTCGACCCCCAAAGATTCAGCATGCTTAGCCAAGGCCACGCTATCACGAGTGGAAGGAGAGGCAATATGAGCAATAATCGTCATCTTACCACCGACAGCTGCCATGACATTTTCCAATACTAACTTGCGCTCTGACACTGTCTGATAAATACACTCACCAGAACTGCCGCCAACGTACAAGCCTTTGACACCTTTTTCCAAGTAATACTTGGCCAACTTTTGAACTCGTTCCGGACTCACTTCACCTTGTTCATCGTAACACGCGTAAAACGCCGGGATTATACCTTTATATTTCTCTAAGTCTCTCATGATCTGCTCCTTCATTTTAGAACTCATCTTCCAATGATTTCGTAATAACATCAATGGTCCGGTCCATTTTATAACTATAGGCTTCCTTCTCAAGCAACAACGTTGAAATAATGTCAACAATGTACATCGTTGCAAATTGGGAATTAATAAATCGTTTATTATCCACAAAACTACTACTATAAGACACCAAACTAATATCACTTAACTGAGCAATTTGGCTGTTACTAAAACTCGTTAAACTAACAATCGTTGCCCCAGACTTTTTGGCCAAGTTCATTGAACTCACCACTTCATTGGTTTCACCTGAAGTGGAAATGCCGATAACCAAATCATTTTTTGTCGCAATTGAACTGCTGATAATCATAAAATGGGGGTCCGTTATAGACGTCACATTAATGCCCATCCGCAACAAACGTTGAGTCAACTCCGTCGCCGTTAAGCCGGAACTCCCCACACCTAAAATCAAAATGCGCTCCGCTTTTTCAATTAACTCGACAACTGTTTCAATTTGCTTCTTTTTCGTAATTTTCCGCGTATTTTCAATCACCTTTGAATAAAACTCATAAATTTGATCGGCCTTTTTCAAGCTCATTTTTTCTGGCTCAGAGGCATTGCTTGAATTTAAACGAATTTTTAAATCGACAAAACTGCTACTATTCATTTTCTTAGCAAAACGAGTGATCGTTGCTGGTGAGGAATGGGTTAATTTGGCTAATTCCGAAATATTGATGTTTTTAATCGTTTCACTATTTTGCAATAAATAAGTGGCAATCTGTTTTTCTTTCTCGGAAAACTCGGGAAACTGATTTTGAATCTCTTCTAATATGCTCATCTCATTCACCTACTATGTCTTTGATTAAAGTGATACAAAGCGCCTAACATGCCGGCATTGTTTTGATTTTCAGCAAACGTGATGATGCTTTTATCAAACAGCGGACTAATTAGTTTCTCCGACACACTCTCTACCAGTTTATCATTTAAGTACGACTTTTGGGACATAATCCCACCACCTAAAATAATTATTTCTGGATTTAATAGGTAAATGATATTAACCAAACCGCTGGCCAAATGATCTACCAGCTCTGCAATTGCCTGAACACAGCCTCCGTCAGCTTTTTTAGCCCACTCAAAGACCTCTCGGCCATCATTCACTGACTGCTCACTTAATTGATTCGCTCGGTTCACCAAGAAAGTTGTGGAGGCCACATCTTGAAAATAATGATCGCCTACCGACATATAGCCAACTTCTCCCGCCGTTAGACCGACCCCCTTAACCAGTTGGCCATCAATCATCACCGCACCACCAACCCCTGTACCGATGGTTAAACAAACGATGGAGCGGTAACCTTGACCGGCCCCTCGCCAAAGTTCTGCCAAGCAAGCCGCATTAACGTCATTTTCCACTTCACAAGGGACACCAAATTCTGATTCGAGAACGTCTTTAAACGCCGTGCCTGTATAATTAGGGATCGTGTAACCTGAGTAAATAACGCTGCCACGATCACTGTCAATCACTCCCGCACTGGAGATCGCAATCCCCTCAATATCGCTGAAACCTTTGACTGTCCGAATTAACTCCTGAACCGTCTGAATAATCCCTTGTTGATCGGCATTTGTAGGAACACTGGGATAGGAAGCAATCAACTGACCTTCTTGAGAATACAGCCCATGTTTAATACTTGTTCCACCAATATCAAAGCAAAGAATTGCCACAGCCATCGCCACCTATCCCTTTATTTTAAACACAGCTTTGCTAACAGTCATTGACACTCCTGTGGAAATACCTGTCTTATGTCCCTCATTTGGGAAAATAACCAAACGTTCCCCTGGCTCTAGTTTCCAATAATTATCGCTATCCGCTTGAAACTCATAAGAATCGTTGACTTTGTCAACATTCTCTTTTTTTAATCCTTCAGTAGCAGCAAACCCAACACTCTCTTGCCCTTTTAGAAGAACGTGAACATCCAGATGATGCTCATGAGCTTCCCAGTTTCGTTCTATTTCTTTCGCCGTCTCATATGAAAAGATTGCCACAGTCAAACTCTCTGTAAGTTGATGACGACCAGCCGCCAGTTCCCCTCTCTCAATTCTGACGATTGTTTTTTCAATCAGCGATAAATCTGGCAATATTTCCTCGTAGTAATGCCCTTCGCTCTGTTTAAAATAAATCATCGGTTCCCTCCTTGTTAACACCCTTATCTAATTACTTTAAAATAACCGATTTCTTGGTATTGTCTTCGATAATTCGATTGCCATTTTCAGTAAAGCTATCCAAAGCCTCTTGAGCCGATTTATCCCCAGTAAAGAGAGCTTGTAATTCAGGGAAAAAGGCATTTCTTAATTCAACATAGCCCGGTGTGTTATTAGAAAAATTAATGATATTGTCAGAGTTTTGATTGTAGGCATTTAGGTAAGGCATTTCACCCTCTAACTGACTAATCACAGATTCACGAACTGGCAACGTATTTTTTGATGCCTTCACTAGTTCTTCATCTGTTGAATAGAACTTAACAAAATCTTTAGCCGCATCAATTCGTGCTTGATCTCCCGTATCAAATACAACGGAACTCGTCACATAAGTGAAGGAAATCGGTTGATCTTTGCCAGGTATATTAGCTAAACGCATATCAAATTTTTCGACCTTACCATCTTCCATATCCTTAGCAATCCCATTAAACAAGACACTATTGGTAAAGTTAATCGCTGTTTGTTTGTTTTGGAACATGGCATTCACATCATTACTAGTTAAGGTTTCGGCGCCTTTAGTAGTTAGCCCATCTTCTCTCAGTTGATCAATGTATTCCAAGGCTTCCACACCAGAGTCTTCATTGACAACAATCTTACCGTCTTTATCAAAAAAGGTATTGCCAAACATCCGCATATAAGACATGTTCCACGTATCGCCTTGATTATTTTTAGCAAATAAACCAAATGGTGCCACATCTTTATTTTTGGCTTTTAGCGTTTCAGCAATCGTTCTTAAATCCTCTGTGGACCAATTGGCAATCTCATGTTCGCCAGCTAAGTATTTATCTAAACCGGCTGCTTTAAACATGTCGGCATTATAGACCAAGGTTCCTGGATTGTGACCAAAAGGATAAAAATAGGTTTTATCTGCAATCGTTACATTATCCCAAATCGACGCCGAAATATCGCTTTTTGTTTCCTCATCAATAATGTCATCCAGTGGGGCTAACACCCCCATATGAGCGTACTCACTTAAAGCAAAGCTAGAGTCAAAAAACATATCAGGAAGTTCTTTCGTTTGAATCGCCACACTCAATTTATCTGCCCGCTGCTCACCTGGAATCACTTGAACATTGATTTTAACATTCGGATTATCCGCTTCATAGCGCTTGGCTGCTTCTTTAAAGAAACTATCATAATCAGCTTTTTCCTCTGAAGCATCCATTACCCCTTTCCATTGAGGCGTCAACCACAATTCCAAGGTCACCTTATCTGACTCACCGTCTGCTTTTTTATCCGTTTTTCCACATCCTGCCATAAACAAGACAGATGATGCCAAAACAACTGCACCCATTACCAATTTGTTTGTCATTTTCATGTCGCTAACACTCCCATATTTTTATTCTTTGACAGCTCCCGCTGCAATTCCTTTAGTAAAGTACTTCTGAAATAGAATGAAAATTACGATCATCGGCAAAGCAGCCACCGCTGCACCTGCCACTTTCAATCCCATATTAGGATTGATTTCTTGCATTAATCCAGCTACCCCAACAGTTAAGGTGTTCATCTCTTTACTTCTGGCCATCAATAACTGCCATAGATAATCGTTCCAGAATGTCACAAAGTTCAGAATAAACAAGGCTCCTATTCCTGGTTTAGCAATTGGCAACATCAATTTCCAAAAAATCGTCAATTCATTGGCCCCGTCTAACTTAGCTGACTCGCGAATAGAATCTGGAATGGACTCGAAAAACGACTTCAACATAAAGACGCCAAAGCAGGCAGCCAGGTTGGGAATAATTAATGATTGATACGTATCCACCCAATTAAACGCTACCACAATTTTAAATAAGGGCACGATAAAGGTCTCTTTGGGAATCATCAATGACCCAATAAACAAAGTGAACAGAAAATTCTTTCCTTTAAAGGTCAGTTTGGCAAAGGCGTATGCGGCAGCCGATGAAAAAATGACGCTTAGGCCAGTTGTCACAAAGGAAACAAAAAAGCTATTAAAGGTCCAGCGCAAAGCTGGTTGATTATTAAAAAGTTCTTTATAGTTATCGAGGTACAATGATTTTGGCAATATATCTGGTGGCATCTTATAAATATCAGCTGATGTCTTCAAGGAGTTCGTTATTAACCAAGCAAGTGGTAGCAAACTTAAGATCGCCAAGAGCGTCACAATAATATTGACAATTAAATCCGGTTTTTCCATTTTCCCAATTTTTCTAATTAGCTTCACCTCAGTTTCCTCCTAATCCTTTTTCCCAAATGTTTTAAATTGCGGCAGAGATAACAGCAAAGCAATGACGAACATGATCACTCCAACAGCCGCTGCCACACCGGTATTATTGTAGACAAAGGCGTTTTGATATAAGTAATACATCATCGTTACTGAAGCATTATTTGGTCCACCTCCTGTTAATAACTGAATTACCACAAAAATCTTCAAGACAGCAATGATGTTAATTACCGTTAAATACAAAGTTGTCGGTTTAACCAATGGAATTAATATTTTAGTGATTCGTTGCCACCTTGTGGCTCCATCAATTTGCGCTGCTTCAAAATAATCCTCTGGAATACCAATCATGGCAGCAATATATAAAATAATCGATTGGCCAACATTGCCGACAAAAGTTACAAAGATGATAACCGGCATGACCCAAATCTTACTTCCCAACAAATTAACATTGTCTGCTCCCATATTGCCTAACAGATATGAAATCAAGCCATTGGCCGGATTAAGTAAAAAGTTCCAAATCATACTCATGACAACCATTGAAACCATTACGGGCAGATAGAAACTGCCGCGAATAAAGGAGACGTACTTTGAACTTTTATCGTAAACGGCTGTGGCCACAAATAACCCAAAGACAATGGTTAAAAAGACAATCGCAATCACAAAGATCACTGTATTCACAATTGATTTCATAAAAACAGGGTCTTTTAGCAGATGGAGATAATTATCTAAACCAACAAACAATTCACCTTGATAGGTCGATTGAAACAAACTCATACGAAACCCTTCAATGACGGGATACGCAATAAAGACTAAAAATAATATCAATTGTGGGGCAATAAACAAGTATCCCGATATGGGATTTTCAATACCACGAAATTTCTTCTTTTTAACTTGCAAACTAAGTCCTCCTCATTTTAGCTGTCCATTAAGCTTAACGAACACTCTTTCTTAATCATCAAGCGACTCGATGGCATCAACAAACCGTTTAGTGATCTCTTGAGGTCTCGTTATGGCGCCACCACTTACCACACATAAACACCCTAATTCAATCGCTCGTTTAGCCTTATCAGGCGTATCAATCTTTCCTTCAGCAATCACCGGCAACTTGGTCAACGCTAAGACTGCTTTTAAATGAGCAAAATCATCTGTGGCAATATTTAGTCCCGCCGTCTCAGCGGTATAACCATACAAGGTTGTGCCGATAATATCAAAACCAACGCTTTCGGCAAAACTTACATCCGCCAGAGTGCCCGTATCAGCCATCAATAACACCTCAGGAAATTCTTCACGAATTTGTTTGATCACCTCTGCCAGTTCCTCCTTGTATGGGCGAACACGAGTCGTACCATCCAAAGCCACAATTTCACAGCCAGTTGCACAGACTTGTCTCACCTCTTTCAACGTCGGGGTAATAAAGACTGGCGAGTCTGGGTAATCTTTTTTGATAATTCCAATGACGGGTAATGAGACGGTATCTCTAATCGCTTGAATATCGACGATTGAATTCGCTCGAATCCCAATCCCCCCAGCTTCCTTGGCAGCTCGAGCCATCCTGGACATAATAAATGAGCTGTGCAGCGGCTCATTTTCAAGGGCCTGACAAGAGACAATTAACCCTCCTGTTAATTGTTTATAGATGTCTTCTTTCATGACTATTTCCTCCATTTTCAACATAAATTTTTCCCTGTGGCCCAACTAAAAAGCAAATCTTGACAGTCGACGTTTAGTGCTTCATGACCATATTCCGGCATAATCAACATCTCTTTTACAGCAGTAAGTCGGTTGTATATGGCAAACTGTGTAGACGGTGGGCACACATCATCCAGTAACCCACAAATCATGGTAACGTCTCCTTTGATCAATGAAGCAAAATTTTTAACGTCAATGTAACCTAATGTCTCAAATACTTGTTCTGCTTGACGATGAAAAGGATCGGTAAACTTAAAGTGGCGATACAAGTCGTCATAGGCTTCCGCCTCATACTTTAATGCTAACACTCGTCTGAAATCAGACAAAAAAGGATAAATGGCAAACACACGTTCAACCTCTGGTAAGATCGCACCAGCAATTAGTGCTAGGGCTCCCCCTTGTGATTCGCCGAAACTAATTAAGGGGCATCCTTTAGTCTGAGGCAATTGCCCGATGATTTTCCCTAACAGGCCAATATCGAGATAGACTTGACGATAAAATAAGTGGCTCGGTCCTTCCAGCATCCCTCGAACAATGTGACCTTTAACGGTATTGCCTTTCACTTGAGAAAAATCTTCGGATTTACCAGCTTGACCTCGAACATCCATCATGACGACCGCCACGCCTTCTGCTACATATTTGAAGGCCTCTGACCAATCCGCTGATCGCCCTTGGTAGCCGTGAAACCTCAACATAACTGAGGTCGGTTTCAGCTTTTTCGGCAAGATAACTTTACTGTATATACTCGAGCCATCTAGGCTGATAAAGCGTAGTTCATAGCAGACTGCAAAGGCCAGCACCACCGCCATTTCTTTCAACTCATAAACAGGTTCCCACTCAGAAAGCTTGCTAAGTTCATTCTCCCAAAAAAGCGCAAAATCAACTGGGGCTTCATCACAACCTAAGTACTGGGCCATCTCTTCAACTGACATATTGTCTAGCAAATTAACCCCTCCCACATAATAGCGATTTCATAAACTTAGTGTAACTCATGAAAATGATTTTTGCAATACTTTTTTAAAGAAAACAATTTTCTTTAATTACATAAAGAAAAAGCGCCTCATCCATTTGGATCAAGCGCTCCTGATTATGCTGGCTTTGCAGCCAATATCTCTATTTCAATTTTTATTTCTGGTAAACCTAGCGCCATCACATAAGCAATGGTCATTGAAGGTTTAATGGCAAATAATTTTCCCCATTCCTGATAGAAATGGTCCCAATCAATACTTTCGACTGACCAAATATTAACTTTAATGACATTTTCCGCTGTCAGCCCTTCTGACGCTAAAGCTAAACGGATATTCTTAAAGGTATTTTCAACTTGAACGTGAACGTCATCAACTAAATTTCCTGCGAAATCGACCCCGATTTGACCGGAAAAAGTGTAGAGAGTACTATTTGGGGGAATAACGGTTACGTGACTATATTCTCCTACTGGTTTAGGCATCGTATTGGGATTTTTTCTAATAATGTTTGTCATATGCTCTCCTCTGGATAGTTCCTATCTCAACCACCTTCAAGCTAACACTCAACTACGCCCTGTTAAACAGTTAGCTCAGAAAAAAGTATTGCTCTTTTCAGGTGATTTTAGAAAAAATCGCTTTGATTATTTTAACATGCAATCTTTTTCAGTTAATTTTAAGCAAATAAATAGAGCAAATCCACCAGATATTTTGGACGGACTCCTCCTAGGAAAAAAAGATATTAGAAAAAAACAGCTGTAGAGTAGCCGATTCCCATTGATAAAAAACCTAAAATTTTCTTTTTCATTCACTACTCACCTCACTCTCACCAGTTTAACCAAAATGACCTGATAAGTAAAGTTATCATGATTCTCTCCAAAAAAACAAGACTGACGATTAAGCAGCCAGTCTTGTTGTGCTATTGAGTTATCTCAAAAAATTCACCATACATCGTCCACTTAAGAGGCGGTGTCAAATTCAGGTTATTCTCCTTCAAAAATTGACGTTGTGCTACTACGCGGCTAAGGTCTTCATGAGCCTCTTCCAGCTCCATCACTTTTCCTCGCTCAGTAAGGAAACTAGTTAAAAAGACTTGCTCCTCACCACCCTCAGCAGGAGCCTTGGCCTGTTTCAGGGCTGACTCACGGATCCCAGGGAAACTTTCCTCCAGCGGAACAGAACCATCACCCGGTCCATGCATAACCATCGCATCATAGTAAATAAATTGCCCTAAAGGACTCAAGCCGTCTTTCTCAGCTTGCTCAACTGCTGGCTCAAAATAAATGGTGTCCCGAATCTCATCTTGCGCCTTTTGAAAAAGCGGGTCCTTTGCCGCCTCTTGCCAAGCCTGTTCAAATTCCGCCCCTAGACCTTCATGAGACTCTGATCCGTTGACCTTTTCTAAAGCTGGCAAAAATTTAGCTAAAACATTGTCTGCTTCAGCCTTGGTATAAGTTTGTACCAAGGTCAACATATCGCCAGTCCCTGAACAAAACCCGATAATTCCAGCCGTATAACCGCGACCATCCTTAATATCTTCAATATAGGCATACTGATCTCGCCATTTTAGCGATGAATTTTCTGCACTGGAGACCAGCTCCATGGCAATCTCTTTCTTGTCGGCATCCTTTAAACTCACATGAGTTTGAGTCGCTCCCGCCTTTTTCTCCTCTTTAACGTACTGGGCGCAACCGCCAATGGTCACCAACAAAACGACTATCGATGAGCCCATTAATTTTTTCTTTAACTCTGCTTTCACCTTTAAGCTACCTCCCCTTCCAATTTTTCCAGATTGAGTTGCTCCTGCTCCATCATTTGTTTCTCTGCTATTTTAAAGAACGGCCAATAAATAGCCACGGCAATGACCAGTTCAATGGCTGACCAGAGCCCTGCACGCCAATCCCATCCTGTTGCCATTAAAGGCCCGATAATCGGCGGCATGGTCCAAGGCACCATCGTAACAGGACGACTGATTAGGTTGACACTCATTAACAGATAAGTGCTTGCTGCTAAAATCAACGGAATAATCGTAAAAGGAATCAACATCAACGGGTTCATCACAATCGGAAACCCAAAAATAACCGGTTCATTGATTTCAAAACAAGCCCCTGGAAAAGCCACTTTTCCCAGTTCTTTATAGGCCTTACTTTTTGATTTCATCATCAATAAGACCAAACACAAGGTCGCACCGGTTCCCCCGACATTAACAAACAAACTGGAAAAACCAGAAGCGGTAATGTAAGGCAATTGTTCATGAGCTGCATAAGCCGCTGCATTAGCTGCGACAAATTTAATAAATATTGGATCTGCCACCCCTTCAAGCGTCATATCCCCATGAATTCCTGCCGACCACAACAGAGTCACCAAAAAGGTGTAGACTAAAATACCCGGTAAGCTATTTAACGCAAAAACCAAAGGCGAAAAGACACTCTCGATAAAAGCACTGACATCAAACCCAAGTACGACACGAACTACCCAAAAACTGACTAAAATGAAAACCGCTGGAATTAACGACACAAAGGAATTACTAACAGCCGTGGGAACACCTTCTGGCAATTTTATGACGATGTTACGTTGCAAGAAGAATCGATAAATTTCCACTGCAAAAATGGCAGAAATAATCGCTGTAAATAAACCAGTTGAACCAAAATTAGCCGTAGACATCTCGTATTTGGCGCTAATTTGGGTGATGATAAAGGCCATCAATGATAAACCCGCCCCAGAAACGGCATCCAGCTGATAAGACTTTGCTAACTCATAACCTATCCCAATTACTGCCAACAGTGAAATAATCCCCATCGAAGCCGTCACAGCCGCATTGATCATGCCCTCATAAGGCGCTAAAAAATTTGTCCATGCCACGATCGGAATATTCCCAAAGATTAAAAAAATACTACCGCCAATAATGGCTGGCAATGTCACCACCAAACCATTTCTAATGGCGATCAAATATCGCAAGTTTCCTACTTTCGTCAATGGTGGAATCACTTTTGTTTCTAGAAATATCATAAATTTTTCCATCTCTAACACCCCTTTTCATTTGACTTAAACCCAGTTTTAGATAAACCGTTTTCAACCCTTATCCTGATTTTAGTAGAGTGCCTAATAAATTCATAGAGGTCTAGCCCATTAAGAAATAGGAGCGCCACAAAAAAACTTGTCACAGAACTGTGACAAGCTGTTTTTGATCATCGGATTATGTTTTGGGATTTTCATTAAAAAAGTTTTTCACTTCTTTGGCGAGATACTCCAATGTATAAATCGCCGGTACCTGAGAGGTAATATTAGCTGTATTCATGGATTCTTGTTCAATATAATAAGGAATGTTCACATCAGATAATTTAGCAATCGTCGACTTGGCACTGTTGGTAATTGAGATACTCGCACTTTTGCCAAAGTTAACATGATTTAAATATTCAATAATTTCCGGCGTTTCTCCAGAAACCGATAGGGCAATAATACAAATCTTATCTGACAAACGTTCTGCTAAGAAATCCACTGGATAATTTTCAGGATCTTCAATTCGCAAAGCCAGTGTAAACAATGAGGAAAAATATAATGCCCCATAAGCCGCCACCACATTTGAAGCACCTTCTCCAATAAATAGCACCAATTCCTTATCTTTTAACACCTCGACGGCCCGCATAATCTGCTCCTGATACGCTTCTTGAGTCGTCCGCTTGATAAAATCAATAAATGCCGTTTCATCAACTGGCGTAACAGCGGTTTTTTTGTCTTTTAAAAACAGTTGCAACTTAATCCGAAATTCAGAAAAGCCATCACATTCGAATTTCTGGCAAAACCGTAAAATACTGGTTGTGCTCGTATGTGTTTCTTTCGCTAAATCACGAATGCGCATATAAGACACCTGTTCCAGATGATTTACTACGTACTTATAGATATCTAAATCGATTGGTGACAAATCTGGGGTTCTGTCTAAAAAAAGCATTCAAAGCCCACCTTTTTAATTATTAGACTCATTATAGCATAAACTATCTAAGGACTGACCCCTATGCGTTTAAAGAACCAATACCCACCACCAACAAAAACAACTGCCCAGGTCATACTCGTGAGAAACAATGCCACTTGAACGTAGACTGGCGCTTTATAGGACAACATAAGCTGATTTTCACCAACTTTTTGTTTAAATAAAACAGTTCCCATCTCACTAAGAGAATACGCTGATTTTGGCAATTCACTCCCACCTTGACTTAATACCGTCTGCCGGTATTTGACAATCGGAACTGCTACCTCAGTCTCCGATTCGCCAATCCAAGACACGATTAGTTGATCATTCGTCACCGTTTTTCTAAAATAAGGATTTGGTTTAATAATCAATCGCTCATAGGCATCATATTTATTTTCCGAGGTCTTGCCCATCATCGGTAGATAGTCAGGCGTCGATTTTTGCCACATGCTCAAACTTTTTGACATATCCGCATCAAAGAAAGACGCTTTAACCTGTTCTGACTCAGCAGTAAATGATGTATGTCGCGTTTGAAACTCCCCAACGGCTTTTTCTTGCCATGGTCTTAGACCAACCATGATCAACACTAGCGTTTGTAATAAACAAGCCAGCACGCCAACACTTAAAAAAGGTCTCGTCCTTTTGCTAGTCAGCCCTTGCTCTTCCAAAGTCAAAGCAAACGAGATTAACAATAAGACCGTGTAAGGGACAAAAAAACGAAAGGGAAATTGAATTAACCTAATAAAAGGAACGTGATGTTTTAAAAGAAATGACCAAGGAATCAAACTTGTGGAACAAATTAAAAAGAACAGGCTCGTAACGGTTATCAAGCGATTTAAAGTCGAAAATCGGTGCCAGCCTTTTATGGTCGCAATTAACTGAAACCCCATCACAGCAATTAACAAAGCAGGTGTGAACACCCAATACGAACTTCCTTTATTAATCGTGTTCGCTTCCATGGTCTGATTAACAAAAGGAGGTAGTATCTCGTTCGTACTATATAAATCGAGATAATTCACCCAAATATTAGCAGTCAAGATGAAAAAGAGCAACACCGCTCCTCCTAACTTTTTAATTAGACCTAGCTTGTTATCTGTTTTTACTAAAGCATAACCAAAGAAAGGCACGTAAATTGCCGCCAATAATAGACTGGAAAAAACATGTGTCTGAACCATAATTGCCATACACAAGGCCAATTGTAGACAATGAATTTCCTGCTTCTCCACCATTTTACGGAGTGGGATTAAACACAAAGGAAAGAAGCTAGCTCCCCAGCTGGTGAAGCCTTGTCTTAAGGTCCAATACTGAATAGCAAATGTCGTCAAATAAATTAAAGCCACGGCCAGACTATATTCCTTACGCACTTTGTGACTTCGCAGTAACCCATACATCGACAGACCGGCCGTCACATAGATCAAAAAATTGGACAATAACTGATAACGAAACCAATTACCAGCTATTAGTACCAGTAAACCATTAAAATAAGCCACTAAGGGGCCATAAAAAACATTAACAATTCTGCCTGACTGTTGAAAACCAAACAACGAGATATAATAATTGATATTCCCTGTTTTGATTTGCATAGCAGTCTCATAAAATCGATTAAAATGAAAAATACCGTCAGAACCAACAATCATACTTTTGCTGATAATCCCAGGGCTAATAAATAGAATAGCGACCAACACAATTAAGATAGCTGGGGAAAAACGCTGATGTAACACTTTTTTCATAAGATTTATCTTCCTTCCGTCCCCAAACAACCCTTTTCGACAGAAATCACCGGCATTCTGATAAACATACTTTTTCTTTTACGGTCATACCTAATAACCAAAAGTGTACGATAGGTCCCATCCATTAACAGTATATCAGTTTAAACGTGCTAATTTTGAACTTTATGTAACTTTTCAAACATTTTTAAGAAAAAATTCAGAAACGAAATGTAACACCTTGTTTTTTTATGTAACAAATCACTTCTTTATTACACTGTTCCATTTTAATAAAAAACAATGTTCTCTCACCTCAATCACGGTATACTGAGAATAGAAACGAACAGAAAGGAAGACCATACTATGTCAAAAGGATTAAAAATTGTTACTATCGGAGGCGGCTCTAGCTACACACCAGAGCTTGTGGAAGGGTTTATCAAACGACACGCTGAACTACCAGTGAAAGAATTGTGGTTAGTCGACATCGAAGCCGGTCGTGAAAAATTGGAAATTGTCGGTGCAATGGCAAAACGGATGGTCAAGGCCGCCGGCATCGACTGCGAAGTTCATCTAACTTTAGATCGTCGTGAAGCTTTGAAAGACGCTGACTTCGTTACGACTCAGATGAGAGTTGGCCTGTTAGATGCCCGCGTCTTGGACGAACGGATTCCTCTTAGCCACGGCATGATTGGCCAAGAAACAAATGGTGCTGGCGGTATATTCAAAGCCCTCAGAACCGTTCCTGTTATTTTAGCCATTGTAGAAGATATGAAGGAGCTATGTCCTGATGCCTGGTTAATTAATTTTACAAATCCAGCTGGCATGGTAACAGAAGCGGTCTTACGTTACGGAAATTGGGATAAAGTTGTCGGCTTATGCAACATCCCTGTTAATGCGGTTTTTGAAGAAGCGGAAATCTTGGAACGCAACCAAAAAGAACTCTTTTTCCAATTTGCTGGCATCAACCATTTGCACTGGCATACTGTAACCGACAATAAAGGTCTTAACTTAACAGATGAGTTGATCAATAGAATGTACGGCAAAGACGCCAGCGGTAAGAGCATTGTAGCCAACATTCAAGATAACAGCTATGTCTACGAGCAAGTTGAAAACTTACACATGGTTCCTTGCCCTTATCACCAATACTATTACATGACGGACAAAATGTTAGCCGATGAATTAGAAGACTTCAAAAATAACGGCACTCGTGCTGAAAAAGTCAAACAAATTGAAGCGGAACTATTCGACTTATACAAAGACCCAGAACTAGACCACAAACCACAGCAATTAGCAGAACGAGGCGGCGCTCGTTACAGCGATGCGGCTTGTGAAATCATCAATTCCATCTACAATGATAAACGCACGGTTATGACCGTCAGCACGCGTAATAATGGAACGATCACTGATTTACCAGATGAATCAGCTGTTGAAGTGACCTGTCTAATTACAGGTAATGGGCCAGTACCCTTTACTTTTGGCAGCTTTGAGCCAGAAATCCGCGGTTTATTACAATTGATGAAATCCATGGAAGAATTGACCATCAAAGCGGCTGTGACCGGCAATCGTGGCACCTTAATGCAAGCTTTCACTATGAATCCACTGATTACTAGTGGAACTGTTGCCAAAGAAGTGATGGATGAAATGCTAGAAGCACACGCCCAACACTTACCACAATTTCATAAATAATCGAAACCAGAAGCGAGTACCTGCGCTTCTGGTTTTATTTTTAGCTGGACGATCTAAATAAGTCTTCACGTATCAGACCTTATGCCGCGCTAATCCCATAGCTTCTTCCGCTCGCAGTAAATTTTTATTAGCTACCAAAGCAGCCCGCTGAGCCCCAGCTGACAAAATATCGTCTAATTCTGACCCTGCCATAATCCTTTCATAATGAGCTTGGATGGGGGCCAGTAATCCTACTACTAAGGCCGCTAAATCCACCTTAAACTGACCATAGCCTTGAACTTCTTGATACTTCAGTTCAATTTCCATCACGCTTAATCCGCTAATTGCTGCATAGATTGACAGCAAATTACTAATCCCCGGCTTATTGACTAAATCATAATATAACTTATTTTCAGAATCTGTTACGGCGCGCTTAATCTTTTTCGTCACAACCGCTGGCGAATCAAGTAATAAAATAGTCCCACTGTCCTCTGCTGACTTGCTCATTTTTTTCAATGGATCCTGCAATGACATGACACGAGTAGCTTCCTTAGCAGTGGCTGCTACTGGTAGTTTAAACGTTTCACCAAAACGATAGTTAAACCGCTGAGCTAATGTCCGCGTCAATTCCAAATGCTGTTGCTGATCATCGCCAACAGGCACCGCATCGGCCTGATAGAGCAAAATATCCGCCGCCATAAAGGGCGGATACATCAACAAGCCCGCAGGAATCGATTCATGTAAATTCCCCGCTTTTTCCTTATACTGGGTCATTCGTTCTAATTCACCCATTTGAGATAAGCTCATCATAATCCAAGCAAGCTGCGCATGGGCTGGCACCTCTGACTGGATAAAAATCGTGACTTTCTGAGGGTCTAGTCCACTGGCAAGATACAGTGCGGCTAAACTACGAGTTCGTAGTCGCAATTCCACTGCTTCTTGCGGCACTGTGATCGCATGTTGATTCACAATACAAAAGTAAGCTTCCTCTTCCTGATAGGTAATAAACTGAGCCATCGCACCTAAGTAATTCCCTAGAGTTAGCTCTCCACTTGGTTTAATTCCTGAAAATATTACTGTCATTTAAGACACTCTCCTTTTCGATCTGCTCATTCAATGACACTACAGCTACCGCCTCCCAAAAAGGTGCATCAAAACAAAAAAAATAATCCTCTCTACATACTAATTATGTAGGGACGATTGACTTCGCGGTACCACCCTGATTAATCGTAAAAACGACTCACTCATTACCATATCAAACAATATGGTCTTCCATGGTAACGTGGGAAGTCTCACGGCAACGCCTACTCCTTCTTCGGGCTGCAGTTCTAGAGTCCATTCACTTATTATTAGCCACTAGTTCACACCACCACTAGCTCTCTTTAGACCGCTTTTAAGCTACTTCTCTCTATCTCAACTGATTGAATTATTTAGATTAACTCCTATTTTACACCTCCAAGCTTATTTTGCAAGTCTCTTTTTAGACACCCATGGGTTTTATCATAGTTCGACACTTTAACGTTATATCTGTCCATTATTGTACATTTATCGTATGATTATCACAAAAATAACATCATTCAGTACATATTCTTTGCTTAGCCTTTCTTTTTGTCTTAGACTAATGATGAGATCAACCCCATGACACTTTAATTGAGGAGTTGTAAACCATGTATAATTCATTTCACTTTGGCACTGTTCTAAAAGAAACGCGACTTGAACAACAATTGTCTCAAAAAAAATTAGCCGCTGATATCTGCTCTCAAGCGATGCTAAGTCGAATTGAAAACAATGAAGTTATTCCCAGCGTGATCTTAATGAAGCAGCTGTGTGATCGCTTAAATGTCTCACTAGATTATGTCCTTGGAACAGAGTATGAATTATCCAATACTCTTCCAGAAGAAACAAATGAATGGCTTGAATTGCTGAAATTTTATCATCAGAGTACCCAATATCAACAACTAAATCGCATCATGGAAGAAACTAACGCCTTTAAAAGCTTAGTGACCAAAAACCAACAACAACAATATTATTTTTATCAAGCCTGTTGCCAGTATTTCTTTAACCCCTACAGCAAACGGGCAATCGAGACGCTAGCCAAAGCCTTAAATTTAACTTATGACACAAAAAAGCAACACTTAAGTGATATGGAAATCATCATCCTCAGTGAAACCGGAAAAATCACTGCCAACCAAGGAGATGTGACCCGTGGCATGTCTTATCTTAAGCGCAGTATGAATGCTTTTTACAATCAAACACAACAGCGAAAAGACAATCAATTAGCAAAAGTCTTTTATAATATCGCCACGATCTATATTGATTTACGCAACTATAAAGAAGCACTTAGCATTATCAACCAGGGAATCTCTTGGAGTAGTCGACTAAAAAATTATTACTTCTTGGATGAACTTTTTTTACTTAAAGGCATTGTTTTACAGGATCATGATTTAATTGACGATGCCATTAAATTTGTCCAAGTTGCAGAGACACTCAAAAGTATCGCCCACGATGGCCGTCAGTTAAATGAAAAAAGACTGCGAAACTCACCAAAAAGCAATGGTCTATTAGACTAAAATAACAATTTACTTTTTTGCCGTCACACTCTCTTTACATAAGCTTCAATAATTGTCGTCCAATTACTCACAATTAATTCATATTTACAGGTTAATATATAGTTATACCAACAAACAACCCTAGCAAAACTTTTTCATTCGTAACACTTGAAAAGGCATTTCCAAGTGTTACCAACTCCTTTTTCC
>NZ_JAEEGA010000018.1 GCF_017829975.1 Vagococcus allomyrinae
ATGTTAATGATACGGTCGGGAAACCAATATCAGTTTAACATTTTAGGAGGCTTTTTTAATACCTCGCTGGAAGCTCTAAGGAACCACCCGCATAGCAGGTGGTTTTCAAAACATATAAAAAAAGGATCAAAAATCTTTTACAGATTTTTGATCCTTTTTTACTAATTTTTAAAGACTATTTCTCTTTTAAGTTCACACTGATGACTGCTCCCTCAATTCCTTGACCAACGCTTCAATCTCCTGACAGGCTCGCTCAAGTTCTGCTTCGTTCTCCCCGTAGTCTTTGCGATTGATGGTTGATAATAACCCGATAACAGCACTAAATTTCAAGTCATGACGCCAAAAAGGCATGTGACTTCCCCCGCTTAACTGGACGTAAGTATGTCGAGTTGTTTCCCGACCGCGAAACTTAAGCTGCATAACTGCTTCTTCCTCCATAGTTGCCACTCCTTATTGACTTGCTGGTCCGCTCTCATTGTTGTCCTCTCCTAAACCAAGGTCTCTCAGTAAAAACGGCGCTCCTTTTACCACATTTTGACAGAAGACTGATGTTTCCGTAAAATTGTCGAAATACCTGCGAAAATCAGCGAGACTAATAAGAACGCCCCTCCTACGTATATCAACACCATTAAACTACTAGACAAATACGTGGTAATTAATTTGTAAAGCGGTGGCGAGGCGATTGACACGCGTTTGATAATCCCACTCCACAAAATTGCTGCTGGCAACACGATCAACATCAAACCGCTGCCGCTAAAAATATACGCCATATAACGCAACAAGCGATGCCACCAGCCGTGTAATAAGTAAACGATCAACATCAACATTAAGAGCACACTGACCCCTAAAATGACTTGTAGTAAGACTAAATTACTGGCAAAGGCTTGAATTCGCTGACCAACAGCTGGCAAGTATGGTAAATTAATAAAATCACTGTAAACATCGTAGGACTTCTCTGAAAACAACTTAACCCCCTGAACATTTTCAGGTGTTAGTTTTTGACCTTTAGTGGCACCATAATCGTAGATGAGACCGCTGATTTGTTCTAAAAACGGCGCTTGCTCGATGGTCAAAGCATTCCCCATATAGGCCTGATAGCTGTAAGACTCAAAATCACGTTGGACTTGTTTGACATCTACGACTTCCTCCAGCACATCCTGAGGAATGCCACTGCCTAGCCCAATATCTTGAATTTGAACTGTGACTTGTTTGGTTAATGCTGTGTAATAATCCGATTTAACCGCTGCTTTATTTAAAAAATCAGCCGACATAATGGTCCGTTCCATTATCAGAATCAAGGTTAACCCTACCAGCAGGATACTACACATAAACGCAATAAATCCGACAGAAATATTACGGATGGTTCGCTTATTATTTTTCATGACTCAACTCTCCTCGTCTTGCTGATACTCTCTTGCTTTCTTCTTAATTTTCCGGATCAATCAATGGTCCCGACTGCAATTCCGCATAAACAAACAACCGCTCATCGGTTAACCCAATCATCTCGACTGGTGAACAGGTGTATAAAATCAAGTGATGGCCTTCTCGTTCAAAGACCGACTCAATCGCAGAGGCATCATCAAACCTGGCTTCCTTTGTGTCATTTACCTGATACACATAAGTACCATAATGAGTGAACACCGTAATCTTGTCACCTTTTTCGATCAGATTTAACGTTGCTAAATCGGTCGTATTATGACCACCAATCAAGGTAGTCCCCACTTCTCCTGGAAAAATACTGCCATTATAATGACCGACACCGACACGCAAATCTTCAGGTCGATCACCAAACGTCATAGCTGATTTGATTCCCAATTTTTCAATGACCAGTTGACCGTATTCATCGCCAATACTGGGATAGTTGACTTTACTGGAAGGAATCGTTTCAGAGGTATTCTTAGCTGGCTCGACTTTTTTAGTTTCATCAAAGAGTGCCACTCTTTCTTCTTTAAAGGTTGGGGCTTCGTTTAATACTAATAGATTAACTGTTGACGTTACAACGTTTAGAACGGGTGCTAACACGATGTAAAGAATCCCATAACCTGCGATAAAAAAAAGAAGGGGCATATAGAGATATGCCCATCCCTTCTTCTTCATAACCCTTAAGCTGCTGTTGCTGAGTATTTTTTACCAATAACAGCTGCGCCTAAAGCGGCAACCATTAATGATCCAAATACTAAGAAACTAATTGTGTAGTTAGCACCCGTTGCTTTAACTACTGGATTGGCTTTCGTTGTTGGTACAATCACTGTTTTACCAGCTTTGTTCACAACGGTTCCGTTTGAGCTAATGGCTAAATCCAAAGCATCTGCAGCTGCATAAATGTGATCCAAGATTTGATCTTGAATCGCTTTAGGCAATTGACCTAACAAGTTATTTAAGCTTGTTGCTGTCAAACCAGCAGAGTTGTTCACAACCAAGGCACGTGCTGCTTGGATATGTCCAACAACTGTTTGACACGTCGCTGCGTCAAAATCATTGGCTTTCAATTCATTTTCTGCTTGAGCGATATCACTTGCTGCAAAATAGAATGTGCCTCCACCGGCTGTTACACCAGCATTCAACTCATTCAAAATACTTTGTTCAGCAGCTGTAATTGCTCCGGCTGCTGATGCGGGTAATGCGAAACCAATAGCGACTAACGCTACTAGCAGCATACTCAACATTTTTTTCATTTTCTTCCTCCTATAAACTTAATCGCGCCGTTCGCCTATTCTTTTTCCTAACGGTTTTACGAACGGCACCATCTTAGTTTAACATAAGATACCTTAAAACAAAAATCATTTTCCGCTTTAAAATCACCAATCTACAGGCTTGCATTTAAGAGTAATTCATTAACCGATCGTTTATTTAATTTTATATAATGAACATTCCGTTACATAAAACTATGTAAATCACTGACGGCTAAATTATCTCGTTCTCTTTCGGCTTGTTCATTAACCTTCGTTTCTGATTTAATATCACTATAAACCTGACAAAAAATACTCCTAAAAAAAGCACTCAAAAGTAATCATTACCAAAACTTGAGTGCTTTTTTTCTTTATTTAGATGTGTTTAATCTGAAAAACAGCCACTATATTGACAAAAACACTTTAAGTAGTTGTTAAATTGTACAATGTGCTAAAACAATCAAATCAGCTCCTTCTACTCCACACATTTTTGCAAGGTTTCAATAATTGAGGCTCTTACGTCATAGGCTTTGTAACCTAAAATCGGCATGGTATCCTGAGGATCAAGATACAGGTTCTCCTCCTGTAATTGGGCGCTGACTGCGGCGTGGATACCATGTTCTTTTCCTGCTTCTGCGGCTTGTTGATCAATTCCTTGATAGACTTCTGCTAACTGTGAAAATGGCAGAACTGGGAGCTCAGTCTTTTGACCTAAGACATCAACCATCAGCTGATAAAATTCATGATAGCTCATGTTAATTCCAGAGATGGCGTAAGTTCCTCGATGCTGACCATTTTCCATAGCGCCAACTGCGGCTTCTGCCACTTGCTGAACGGTTACCATAGCAGTGCCACCACCTAAGCAAGGGAAGACCTCCTGGCCTTTGATTTGATCAGTAAACATCTTCCATAAAGGCGTGCGACCTGGCATCGTTCCAAAAATATAAGGGAGCCGTAAACTGCTGACGGTCATGCTCCCCTCTCCTTCAGCGAAAGCAATTTGTTCCTGTAGTAAGCGAGTATTGGGGTATGCTTGATTTCGCAAATTGAAAGATTCCAAGCGCTCGGCAAACTCAGCAAAGTAGGAACCAAATACAACAAATTTTTCTACTTTAGCCTTTTTAGCTAAGCGGGCTAATCGTTGAGTCGGCAACACATTAGCTTCATAAAAGAACTTAATCGCAGGAGCTTGGGGGATGATTCGTTCATCTGCCCCAGCAGCATAAATAAAACCATAACATCCTGACAGTTTTGCAATAATCTCTTCGTCAGTTAACTGATTGATATCACCTAATTCACACTTAACCCCTGCTGGTAATAGATCATCAGCTGGCATCGGTGGTAACGCCATTGTTTCCACCTCATAGCCTCGATTCAGTAATTCTTTTAAGGTGTAATATCCAAGAAAACCCGTACCGCCTAAAATAAATACTTTTTTCATTGTCACTCCGTCCTTTCTTTTATAACGTAATACCACCGTCAACACTAATAACTGCACCAGTCATGTAACGGGAGGCCTCTGAGGCTAAAAACGAAACGAGCTGGGCAATATCTGAGACGTCCCCTAAAGCGCCTTCATTTAATAATATATCTGGTGCTCTAGGAGGGATAAACTGATCAGCGATCATCTGTTGGCCAACCATTTGAGTCAGGGGTGTCACAATACCACCGGGACAAATCGTGTTTACCCGAATATTTTTCTTAGCATATTCAATGGCCGCATCTTGAGCTAAACCAAGAGCCGCTTTCTTAGTGGCTGAATACACGCCAAAACCTGTTTCAGATTTAATTCCTGAAGAAGAGCCTAAAACCACAATATGTCCTTCCTCTTGTTTTAACATCTCTTTTACGACATGCTTAATCCCAAAGAAACAGCCTTTAATATTAGTATTGATCACATAATCTGCATCCTCTTCCGTTATCTCATGAAATAATTTTGCCTGATGAATGACCCCTTGATTGTTTAAATAAAAATCTATTTGATCGTATTTTTCCTTGGCAAAGGCCACAAATTTGATAACATCTGCTTCCTTGCTCATATCCGCCTCAATAAAATCTGCCTGAACACCTAACTTACGACAGTCATCCGTCGTTGCTAATCCCGCTTCTTGATTCCAATCACAGATAACCAAGTCAAACCCATCTTTCGCCAATTGCAATGAACTTGCTCGACCGATTCCCAAGGCACCACCAGATACCAATGCTACTTTTGACATGAAAACCCCTCCTTGTGATTTTAGTAACATGTTAAGTATATAGTGAAACCGAAAAAAAATCTGGACAAACCGTTGACTATTCTTATCCTACTTGATCTGAACAACACTGACAATCGTGCTATAATAGCCTTAGAATCTAGTCTATTTCATTAAACATCAGGAAAGGATTTGATAAAAGTGACCAACCACCATCTTGAGCAGCTGCTGCCTTTTTCCAGCACCGACTATAAAGAACAGCCGATTAATATTGACGATATTTTTGTCAGCCAACAGACAGTAGTGGAACCAACCACAGCTGCTGTCCATTCCTCATTCCTGCTGATTTTGATAACCGCAGGGGCGGGCGAGATCATCATCAATAATTTGACCTACTCGATTAAAGAAGGAACTTTTTTGTGGCTATTTCCCTACCATACGTATTTCCTTAAAACGGTCACTCGTCCTCTTAATTGCCTGATATTTAAAACCACTTTAAACGTGTTGATGTATGCCTCGGTTTCCAATGATACCAATCAAAGCTTTATTTCCCAGCTTGAATACAATGATGTGCCATTGGTTCAAACTGACCCGTCTACCTTTTCTGAGCTCAGCTATTTATTCAGCTCATCTCTGACGGAATATCGCACTCGTCAGTCCCACTTTGAACTGGTACTGCTGGGAAATTTATACAAGATAATTGCGAGCTTTTCACGAATTAGAGAACAGAGTAAACCATTAAAAAGGAAACAGAAAAACAATCCTTGGGTTATTTATCAATATCTCCACTACCACTTTTCAGAAGACTTAAACATCACTGCTATCAGCCACCAGTTCGAGCTCTCAGCTAAGGAAATTAATGCTTCCTTAACAGAACTGACAGGCAATAATTTTCGTGATAATTTAACCGCTATCAGAATGATGAATGCCCGTTCTATGATGCGCTTTTCTGGCTTAGCCATTGACTTTATTGCTAAATTTGTTGGCTATCAATCAACCCCAAGCTTTAACCGCCAATTTAAAAAGCTAACTGGGCTAACGCCTAAAGAATTTCGCCATCAGCAGTTGGATAGGACTCTGACAATTCATTTTAAACAAAGTACGCCTTTTAATATTTTGCAATATTTATTTGAAAATTATTCTGAGCCTTTAACCAGTGTCAAAATTGCGCAGGTCTTTTACAGCAATAGCGCCGCTATCAACCAGTTACTTTATGATGAGTTCGGCTATAACTTTTCTCAGTTATTAATTTTTGTGCGGATGATTTTCGCGAAAAACTTCGTTGTCTTGACTGATAAAAAGATCATCGATATTTGCTCGTTTACGGGTTATAACTCCCTTCGCAGCTTTAACCGTCATTTTAAGGAGGTCTGGCATGAATCGCCTTCTGTTTATCGGGAGAAATATGGGAGTGGTGAAGTAGGAATTGATGGTAAATAGCCTCGAATCCATACTTATAGGAGTCGAGGCTATTTTCAATGTCGAGACTTATCAAGCTTAAGTACTTAAATTAAGCAATAAAGTGTGCCTTATCAATCAATCCAATCAACTCTCCATTTAAGTTAATTTCAATCCAAGTCCCTTGAGAACCATTCGTAAATTGAGTCACGATTTCTTTGGTTACTTTGACTGATTCATTTTGGAAATCCTTCGAATTAGCAATCACTTTTGAGCCTGGCACTCCATAAGGAATATCATAAATTAATTGCCCAGTTTTTAATGTTCCTTGGTACGACACTTCTTTACTTGACATCACTGTTGTGCATGGTGTTAAATGGGCTTTATCCACTAACCCCAACACTGTTCCATCTAGCCTAATTTCAATCCAAGTCCCTTGCAATCCGTTAGTAAATTTCGTGACTATCTCTTGGGTGACAGTAATCACTGAATTAACGTACTCTTTGGTATTACCAATTACTTTAGACCCTAATGCCCCATAGGGCAGATCATACACCAATTGTCTCGTTTTCAACGTTCCTTGATAAAATACCTCTTTCATCGATAAAATCGTCGTACATGGAACGAGATGAGCTTTGTCCAACAAACCCAAGACTTTTCCACCAACACTTATTTCAATCCAAGTTCCTTTCGAACCATTCGTAAATTGGGTCACAATTTCCTTAGCTACTGTCGCTGTTTTATTTTGATAGTCTTTTGTATTTGCTACAACTTTTGAGCCTAAAGCGCCATAAGGAATGTTATAAATTAATTGATCGGTATTCAATGTACCTTGGTAAAAAACATCTGTCGTTGATAAAATTGTTGTACATGGGACGAGATGAGCCTTATCTAACAAACCTAAGACTTTACCATCCACACTTGTTTCAACCCACGTTCCTTTGGTGCCATTCGTAAATTGAGTTACAATCTCCTTAGTTATTGTTGCTGTTCTATTTTGATAATCTTTAGTGTTTCCCACAACCTTCGATCCGAGTGCGCCATACGGACGGTTGTAAATTAGTTGATTAGTGTTTAATGTTCCTTGATAGAATACACCCTTCGTTGATAAAGTCGTCGTACATGGGACGAGGTGATTTTTATCTAACAAACCCAGTATTTTTCCATCCACACTTACTTCAATCCAAGTCCCTTTAGTGCCATTCGTAAACTGAGTCACAATTTCCTTGATTGCGGTTGCCGTTTTATTTTGATAGTCTTTTGTGTTGCCGACAACTTTCGACCCCACTGCACCGTAAGGGATGTTATAAATCAATTGATTACTATTTAACGCCCCTTGATAAAAAACATCTTTTGTAGATAAAACAACTGTATGGGCGGGAACTGAAACCGCCGTCTTAATCACTACTCGCGGATCCAACCAAACACCATTATTTGTAAAAGCTGAAGACTGGGCTTTTAACCAATCCGTTTTCGTCACACCTAAATGTAAATGATTGGTATTCCGAGTTGCGATAACTTGACCTAATGTTACTTTTTGACCGACTGATACCCGAATATTCCCTGCACTTGTCCCAAATTCTTGATACACTACATAATACCCATCTGTTGATTTAGTTGCTACGACGGTCCCTAACGCTTCATAACCTGAAGGTGCCCAACCGGCAAAAACGACTGTTCCCTCATGCACTGCACAAATTTCACTTCCCGGATGATCTACTGAACCGAAATCCAACCCGTTATGAAAACCATTTGGTCGAAATTCGCCACCGGGATTCTTTCCAAATAATTGACCGCCTAAAAAGCTTCCTTCCCCTACTTTTGGAAAAGGCCATCCCCATCCATTTGACATATTGTTTCCTCTTTTCTTTTTTCTATTTAAATACGCTCAGTCTATGTTGATATCACGTCTGATACCTTTAAATCACACAAATTTGTATACTCTTATTTTAAGGGCTGATCATAATAGAAAATGGTAAAGAAAAAAGGCGATTCTGGTAATCGTAAGGTAATAAAGGAAGACCTATTCATATTCTCCTAACAATATGAATAGGTCAATAATTGACAGATCAACGTAATGATTTCTTTCTCATCTTTTTTTAAAGATCATGAAAACAACCAATTTTTTTATATACTATTCGCTCAAATCATGGATAGTTAGTCACTTTTAAGATAATTAAAAAGTTGGAGTTAACATGCTTAATAATTTCGAAATTAGCTATCATTGATTAAAAGGAACTGTTTTTAACTGCCAAAATAATAAAAAAACTGGAAAAACAATCGTCATATTGATGGTTATAGCGATTTTCAGACTGACCGGTCAACGTCAACGGATTGCCGATTTGCTCCACAAATAGACACTTCTTAAACACAAACAAACCAACTCCCGCAAAACAAGAGTTGGTCTGTTATAGAACTAGCGTAGGAGCAGTTTAAGAGTTGACCTTTTTCTGGCGCTCCCCTTAAAAGGACCAAGCCCTCCTTTGCTAGACACTATCCAGTTGCTTCCACTTAACCCTTACTCAATGCCTTCAGCCTTTGCCAGCTCACTCAAACAAGCGACAATGGCCTTCACCCCTGCTTCTAAAGTCTCCCGAGGACAACCAATATTGACTCTAAAGAATAACCCGTCTTCCTCGAAAAAGTCATCGCCTGACTGAATGGCCACGCCGCTTTCCACCATCTTGGTTCGCAGTTCTTTCCCGGTTAAATTTATAGATGACAACTCAATCCACACAAGGTAGGTCGCTTCTAGCTTCGTCACTTCCACAAAGCTAAAAGGCTTCAGTTCTTCCACCAAATACTCGTAATTACTAAAAAGATACTCAGTTAAGCTATCCACATAATCGGCCCCATGTTCATAAGCCTTGGTTAAGGCCAGATAAGCAAAACTGTTTAACAAATCACCGGTGTGACTGTAGGCTTTGACTTGATCAATTTTCTTGATGAAGTCTTGATTGTCGGTGATATAATAAGATGCTTGTATGCCCGCTAGATTAAAGGTTTTAGTTGGGGCACTTAACATCACCACTTGATCATAGTCCAAGGCTCGCACCACCTTCATCAACGGGGTAAAGTGTTGCTCGGGCATGATCAAATCAGAATGAATTTCATCCGACACAATCGGAATGTTGTTGGCTTGACAGAGGGTCACCAGTTGAATCAGCTCTTCTTCGGCCCAAACTCGCCCAGTTGGGTTGTGTGGGTTACAGAGAATAAAGAGCTTGATTTGATGGTCTTCAATCAGTTGTGTCAAGGCGTTAAAGTCAATCTCATAGTAGCCCGCTTCTTTCAACAGCTTGGCTCGAACAATTTCTCTCTTCGCAAAGAGGGGTTCTTTTTCTAAGGGGCCATAGGTCGGGTTAAACAACAAGACCTGATCCCCTTCCTCTGTTAGGGCTCGCACCACATTGTTTAACGAAACCAAAACATTAGGCGTGAAAAAGATACTGTCCTTCTGATAGGTGATCTTGTTACGGCGCTGATGCCAATCAATGACCGCTTCTTTATAGGGAAAACCATAAAACCCGTAGCCAAAAATACCGTGTTTGGCCCGCTCAATCACTACGTCTACTACTTCTCTCGGCGGTCTAAAATCTGTGTCAGCCACCCACATCGGAATTAAGTCACTGTTACCATATAAAAACTCTAAACCGTCCCATTTCCCAGCAATCGTCCCTCTGCGATCAATTACTTGATCAAAATACTCACCATTATACGTCATTTTGTTACTCCTTTCTAAACGATCTTGCCAACTAATTTTTTCTCACCATCGGTCACTAAAATTAACGTCGCAATTCCCAAAGCAAAACTTAAGGCCACCATAAAGGAGGCTGTTGCCAGATTATCTGAAAACAAGCCTGCTATCCCATTCATCAACATCGGAGCGAAAGCAAAACCGAGACTGGTCAAGGCGGAAAACAAACTCATGCCCATCGGGACTGAGGTGGATTTCAGCAATGACGTGATCAAATACAACAAGCGGGTCATGACCGTGCCATAGCCCAAGCCAAAAATGAAAGAGCCTCCGACTAAGCCGACTTTTGCATGAAGGACGCCGATGATCAACAAGCCCCCCGCCATCAAAAGATAACTAATCCAAAGAGTATTCGATTTTAAGGCTTTGACTACTTGGCTTGCCACAAAGCCTGCTAAAATAGTGCCCAGGCTATTGACCGATAAGGCTAAACCTGAAACGGACGAATCGCCAATGCCATTAATATCCGCATGTAAGGCCATATTATTGGACAAGACAGACGTCAACATGGTCAACGTGACAGCTAAGGTCAATAATAAGATCACGGTCAAACTTCCTACGGCAAATTTTTGCTCATCAGATTCAACAGCCGTCCGCTCTCCTTCTTTGGCTGTTTTCAACACGGGGTCATTAGGCAGTAAAAACAACCCTAAGACAAACGCAATAATCGCTATCACAAAAATCGCGTAGTTGTATTGCCAGCCATAAACAGCTAAAACACCGCCGATAAAGGTCATTAACATCGTACCCAACCCTTGATAGCCGGTCTTCTTCCCTAACATGGAGGTCCGAGCTTCTCCCTCAAAATAGCGGGCAATTAAGGCGGGAATCGTGGCGGTCATCAAGCCACTTCCACCACCAAGAAAGACGGAAACTATTAACAAAAAGGTAAAATTTGACTGAACAATTAACGGCAAACAGCCTAACCCTAAAAAGGCGGCCCCGGTTAAAACGACGGTCTTTTGGCTGACTAGCGATTGTAATTTCCCTGCCGCAAGTGAGGCTAAAAAACTCAACAAGGCCGCAATCGATATAATTAATTGTAGCTGAGAGCGGCCGACTTCTGGGAAGGCATTGCCGATTTTAGCCAATGCTGGCGTAATCCCAGTGGCGATATTTGCCACAAAGATCAAGATAATTAAACCCAGTTGTAACTTCTTTTTTTCCACAAGATGCACTCCTCTTCTAAAAATGATTCAAACAAGTCTAGAATTTCTCCTGTGTTCAACTAGTTGCTAGCGAATTTGATCCTGTTGACGACATCATTTTTAAGAAGCGCTTCTTGACACCATTGGATAGGCCTGTCCAATGGCTAACACACCCCGACAACTCACTCATGATTATGACACCACCAGTTTTCCCAACGATCACTCTCTCGAAAAAAGGGATAAAAAAACAAGAAGTCTAGCTAGCAGATCGAGTAAAACAGTGAATAGAACGCAAAAAACGAGACCAGACTTGTCGTCTAATCTCGTTGATTTCCTTCTCCACTAACTAATGACACCGGCAACGATACCCAAATAAACCTAAGCAGTTCCTGTTTTTCACGAAAAAAACTAGAAAAAAACGCTTAAATTAGGTACAATAGATGAAGCTAGTGTAACAGCTAGCTTTGGCAACTGGGGGACTAGTTACGATAGTCTTTCTGGGCTTGTAAGGGGATTGCCGTCTCCTTGCAAGCACGCCATAAAATTTATTTAGTTGTCGTGGCTGTGTTAACAGGGTCATTGTACGATAAGATGAAAACGTTGTCAATAGTGTGTTTTTTAAATAACAAGTATTTTGAAAGATACAGTCGCTATAAGTGAAGTCAAAAAAAGTAGAAATCCGAAAATAGCAAAAACGCTCTCTCACCTAAGAGTGCGTTTTTTACTATCTATATAATAAAAAAATTTGCTACTGATACATTTCTCGTTTTTTTATGTCCTAATTCAAAATTCGTCTTGCGAAGGCTGGTGCCCAATCTTTGAAATATCCAACTTTTACATTTTGACCTTCTTGCGGAGAATGAATATACTGACCACTAGCAATAAAGATGGCAACATGACTAGTGTTTCCTCTCGGTCCCCAAAAAAGGAGGTCTCCTGGTAATAATGAATTAAGTGAAACTTCCTTACCTAATTTTTCTTGGTTTCCAGTAGGCGCTGAGACCGTCATCTTCACTGCATTTGCATAAACATATTGCACTAACCCCGAACAATCAAATCCATTGCGATCTTTCCCAGCCCATTTATATGGAATCCCTAATTGTTTTTTCGCTTCATCAACAACTAATGTTCCCTTGTCAACAGCTGGTTTTACAGTTGTTGCTCTGACATCTTGCTCTACTACCCATTGATTGAGTTCTTTCAACTTGTAAATACGGACACTGTTTGATCGTTTCACAATACTTTTTTGATCCGTAATTGTATAACTCTTTCCTCTAACAGATTGCGGAATACTTGAATTATCATAATATTGTGAAGCATTTGATTGTAACACAACATAGCTATTAACTGCTAAGTAAGGAAATGTTGTACTTTGCAAAGTAATATCTTGCTCTACTGCCCATTGATTTAGTTCCTTCAACTTATAGATACGGACACTATTTGATCGTTTCACAATACTTTTTTGATCCGTAATTGTGTATGCTTTACTTCTTACAGAAACTGGTATTGCTGAGTTATCAAAATATTGCGACGCATTAGCATTTAGCATGACCGATGAATGATTTGCAATATAAGCAAACGTCGTGTTTTGTTTGGTTATATCTTGTTCTACGACCCATTGATTGAGCTCTTTTAACTTATAGATACGGACACTATTTGATCGTTTCACAATACTTTTTTGTTCTGTAATTGTGTATGCTTTACTTCTTACAGAAACTGGTATTGCTGAGTTATCAAAATATTGCGATGCATTGGCATTTAGCATGACCGATGAATGATTTGCAATGTAAGCAAACGTTGTTGCTTGTTTCGTTACATCTTGCTCCACTACCCATTGATTTAACTCTTTTAATTTATAAATACGGACGCTATTAGATCGTTTCACAATACTTTTTTGCTCAACAATTGTATAAGCTTTACTTCTAACAGACGCTGGAATTGTCGTTAAGTCAACATATTGTGATGCGCCAGCATTTAAAATCACTGAAGAATAGTTGCCGATATAAGCAAACGTTGTTACTTGTTTCGTTACATCTTGCTCAAGCACCCATTGATTCAATTCTTTCAATTTATAAATTCGGACGCTATTTGATTGTTTGGTTATATTTTTAGCTTCAATTACAGTGCAAGCGGTCCCTCTAACTGCTTGAGGAATAATTGAACCATCATAGTAGTTTGTTGCCTTGGTAATTAATATTACAGAAGAATATACCTCAATAGCTGGGTAAGTTGAAGCTGGTGGGGTCACTGCTGTCAAAAATAAATTAACTTCATCATTTCTGCGATTCACTAATCCCTGCAGCACAGAACCACCTGCATAGACGTATTTTTTCATCTGTGTGCCAACATTTTGCCACTGACTTTTGTTGATATAACCTAGTAATGTTGCATCATTTTGTAAAACATACGGTCCCAAATTAAAATGGAAACTAGCTAGCGCATCGAACTGATTCTGATTTAAATTGACACTAATTACTTTTTTCATATGAACCACATGACTTGTGATATCATCTTTAAGATATGCCTCTGCTTGTGCTTGAGAAATAGACATTCCACTGGTGACACCTTTCGTATGTCCATATCCAATTGTCCAAACTCCAACTGAATCTTGATATGATGTTAACCGAACGCCTTCCCATTTCTTAATTAAATTGATCCCACCTTGAGATATTACCATGTTTTCATTTGCCATTTTTCTCACTCTCTTTTCGTTTGTTTTTTGAAATTTTTCCTATCACGTCTGACAGGCTTAATTCATATAACTTATATACTCTTATCATAAGGTTGATTGGGTATTAAAAACGGTAAAGAAAAAGGAATAATATGGTAACTCCCATGAAAAGCAAAAACGCACTACAAAGAGTGCGTTCCAATTATTATTAAAAATGTTTTGACTTAAAAAGGAATAATGTGTTCTTTTTTAAGTCAAAAAGTAAAACGTTACATCTTGATAAAACTTGAGTTCTATATTTCCCCTATTATTTAGTTTAGCGTTCCCCTTCAATTAAGAGTTTTTCTTTAATAAAACTCCCCCACTAATCAATAGACTCAACCAGCCAAAAATAGAGAGATATAAATTATTTTCTTCATCTGTTTTTGGCAATAAACTGGATGTCTTCTTCTTGAAATCCTGTTTTTCCTGCTTTTCATCATCTGTTTTTACTTCCGTTTTTATTGGAACTTCTCGATGAAAAGTTAGGAGACCTACCTCAAATATATCGTTGTCAGAATCAAAAGAAAAAATGAATGGTTGGGGGCTCCAAATTTCAGGTTGACCATATCTGTCTGTATAAGCCTTCTCATCCCAGTAAAGGGTGTAATCATTACCATCAATACCATAGGCCGTAATCTCATAAATTACTCCATTAACATTTAACGTCTTTCCTGATATTATCCACATTACTTTTGACCCTTCGCCTTGAGCACTCCAAGTTCCCTCTAGGAAAGTAGGTAAATTCTGACCTTCAATAAATTGGGCATGCTTGAATGTTGGTTCCCCCTCTGAAGATCCTTGACGATAGTATATAATAGAACCAGTTTCTAAAGTATCGGTATCTTTTTTGTAAGTAAACATGAATGGTTGTGGGCTCCAGATAACAGGATCTCCATATTTAGCAATATAGGCATCTTGATCCCACACAATCGTATAGACATTATTAATAGCTGTATAGCCTGTTACAACGTACTCAATACCATCTGTAATTAACTGATAATCTCCCAAAACTAAACTCAGGGTTTCCCCCTCAAAATTTGCTACCCAATTCCCTTTGATTTCATCTGGTATATCTTGTCTCTTCTTTTCATTTTTCGATGCATTTAAATTTACTTCCTCAGAATTAGCAACTTCGCTAGTCTCACTCGTTTCAACTTCAACGGCCTTAGTAGTTTGTTCAGTCGATAATACCTCACTTGAATTGACTTCCGAATCATCAGCTAATACTTTAATTGAATTACCACCAAGCAAACAAGTTAACATCACTATAAACATCATTTTTTTCATTTTCGCGATTCTCCTCTCACTTTTCAATGTCGATAAACTTCACTATTTCAACGTATCTTGTGCCCTGTCTTGAACGACCAATACAGAGTCAGAGCCATCATAATAGACATACTGGATATAATTAATGTGTACATCTCCATAAACCTTAGGCAAATCATCGATCATTTGTCTTGAAACATTGTCCATTAATGCAAGGCCCCCAGAAAAAGCGCTCTCATTCAATGCTTTCATGATTTTTTCATGATCTTCTTTGGTGTTAGGCAATATATCAATAAAAAATTCCTGACGTTTAGTTTCTTGATTAAAAATGGATGATTTAACACTAAAGTGTGTACCTTCTACAGAATAATTGGCTTGTACATATCCAGCCACTGTCTCTGTCGTTGTTGAAGCAGTTAACTCATTACTTATTTCTTGCTTAGCCTCTTGTTCACCAGCCACAGCCGACTCACTAATTAATGGCGTTTCAGCACTACTTTGAGATTGAGACTCACTAGCTTCAGGTTTAACCGACTCACTCGTTGTCTTTGTACGTTTATCTAGCTGACTTGTGCTCACCTTTGTCTTTTTAGGATGAGTTGCTTCTGAGCTCTTACTACATCCAACTAAACCAAAAGCCATAAACAAACCTAACATTGATATTATTACTTTCTTTTTCATTATTTTCTCCTTTTCCAAAATATCTGTTAATATTCTGATATATAAAACGAAATATTTCAAACTCTTTCTGTAATGATATTGTAACATTTGTAACACAAGAAATCTATACTTAATATTATTTCTTTTTTTTCTTAACACTAATTTAATAATTCTATTTGTTTTGACGTCGATAATAGCCACTCACTATACAATTAAAAAGGCATCTACGCTAAACTCAAAATAGTTCTAACAAACAATTTGGAAAGTAGGCAAATGACTTATAGTAATATCTCCCTATTTGGACTCTACACTTAAAAACTCAAAAATATCACATCATTGAAATCTATTTTTTAAAAATAACCCACTTACTAAAAACATAATTGACAATAAGCACGACAATATTAGCTAATACCTTAGCTACTAAAGCATTAACATTAAATAAGCTAACACAGATATACATTATAAAAAGATCTATTAATAATGATATCACCCTAAAACCAAAAAAAGTAATCATTTCATGTACTAAAGTACTTACATTCATATTGGTACTTTCAAAAACATAAAACTTATTAGACAGGTAAGCAAATAATACAGACAAAAACCAGGCGATCACAGTTGCTACAGAATAGCCTATTCCCAAAACGCTATAACACAACCAAAAGGTTACAATATTAATTATTGTTGTTACTCCTCCCATTACCAAATACATTAAGATAGAGTATCTTTGCTCATTCATACACTTAAAGGTTAAAACCCACTGCTTTATTTTAGTCATTTCAAAACTCCTCATGTACTCTCTCAAAATCAATAGAATTTTATCTATATTTCATCCTAATTATCACTCCTCCTTCAAACTATAGAGGCAACGAATAATTACATTTTACACTACTTCCCATTGTATACCAAACTCAAAATATGTAATGTCATACTATGCCGATAGTAACTTTTCTAATTTTGACACACGCATCAATTAACTAGTGTTATAATTGAAGAAACCACGAAAGGAAACCAAATGAACATGCACAAAACATTATCCATTATTGTTCCTTGCTTCAATGAAGAAGAGTCTATCCCGCTATTTTATGAGGCAATGGAAGATGTCAAAAAAAACTTACCCTATCAGTTTGAATATATTTTTATCAACGATGGTTCCAAAGATAATAGCCTTGAAACTATCAAAAATTTGCGAAAACAAAATGAAGCGATTCGTTATATTTCCTTCTCAAGAAACTTCGGTAAGGAGGCCGCAATCTACGCAGGTTTACAAAATTCAACAGGTGAACTTGTTACCTTAATGGATGTTGATTTACAAGATCCTCCAGAATTATTGCCAAAAATGATCGAACTTCTGACCTCCAAATCAATCGACTGTGTTGGTACTCGAAGATCCGACAGAAAAGGTGAGCCACCTATTCGCAGTTTTTTTGCAAGACAATTCTATAAAATAATCAATAAAATAAGCGATACGGAAATGGTAGATGGGGCAAGAGACTTTAGATTGATGACTCGTCAAATGGTCAATGCCATTTTAGAATTATCAGAATACAATCGATTTTCTAAAGGGATTTTCAGTTGGGTTGGCTTTGAAACGGAATACATTTCTTTCGAAAATCGTGAAAGACAAGTTGGAGAAACGTCTTGGTCTTTTTGGAAACTTCTTGATTATTCAATCAATGGAATTGTTAATTTTTCTGAAGCCCCATTAAATATCGCCTCGTTAATTGGTGCACTGTCTTGCCTCTTTTCAGGTATTGCGCTAATATTTATTATTATTAGAACAATTATCTTTGGTGACCCAACATCTGGATGGCCATCGATGGTTTCAATTTTTCTATTTGTTGGCGGGATGCAGCTCTTGAGTTTAGGTATTATTGGTAAATACCTTGGAAAAATATTCACGGAAACAAAAAAAAGACCTATCTATATCGTCAAGGAGACGGAGAA
Organism: Vagococcus allomyrinae; assembly: GCF_017829975.1. Classification (GTDB taxonomy): domain Bacteria; phylum Bacillota; class Bacilli; order Lactobacillales; family Vagococcaceae; genus Vagococcus_D; species Vagococcus_D allomyrinae. The sequence continues at coordinate 17,748 of NZ_JAEEGA010000018.1, forward strand.
AGATAAGTAAGTGATTAACAGTGTTAGCACTCAACACTGTTAATCAACTCTTCAAACTAGTTTTTTTTGCGAACGCGCTAATATATAGGCTTCCAGAATGTAAGTCGCTCTTAACGAAGAAACAACACTTTTAAGCGAAACACCAAAAAGAGGTGAAGATGGGATGTAAAGTCGTTTCGCTCTGGGACTACCAAAAAAAAACAGATTCTGAGATGTCTATCGGCTCTTTTCATTATGCGATTTCCAACTCTTTTTCACTATTAGTAGCTAATAGCTCGTCTATTTTGTTTTGCCCAACAAGAATTGAAAGAAGCATATGTGATTTTAGCATTTTTTTGTCCTGACCAGCAATCATTATAATAAAAACCAGTGTTATCATAACCAGTCAACGTAATAGCATGGGTTAAGAAATTATGAAAATAACTGACCCAAACAACCACCGGTTTACCATCATCTAATTGTCTTTTTAGCCCTTCTGTGCTCGTTCCAGTCAAATTGACAGCTGAGCCTACGTGTTTCTTCACTTGAGCCATTAGCGCCCTAGGGTAAATAGTACACCAATATGATGGCTGTTGACCACTTGTTAGGAACGGACTACCTGAAAAACCATACTCTGGGTTATAATTACGTGGCATTTCATTAGCCATGGCTATTTTGTTAACATTAACCCCTGCATAGTTTAGCATCATGGTTACACTAACAATTTCACAACCTGTTGGCAATTCAGGCATTTGTTTAATAATAGGAACATCCATCACAGAAGAAAATGCACGTGAATCCATCCAGCCAATCACTTTACCATTAATGCTAAATTTTTGATAAATCCCTTTCACAGTGCGTGCCTCTTCAGTAATAGTGACTGATTTACCTTTATAGTGCCAATTACTGCCTATCCAATTAACTTCTGGTCCAGTATTATAAACACCGGTGTATATCCCGTGGCTCCCAGTGGAAGTAGTGATTACTTTTCTCGTACTGTTTATATTTTTTTGAGATAGAATCGAATCAAAAGGATTAAAATTAAAAGCTTTTTTATCCATCCAACCAATTGCTTTGCCTGCTATACTAAATTTTAGATACGTGCCTCTGGCAGTAATGGCTTCTTCTGTTATAACTGCTAATTTGTTGGCATACGTTGAATTAGAACCAATCCACTTAACAGCTGCCTCTGTATTAAAAACACCTGAATAAACACCATGATTGCCATTGTTAGTAACAATGCTCGCATACGTCGCAGTTAATTTTTTTTGACTAATAATTTTATCAAAAGGATCAAAATTGAAGGCTCGTTTGTCCATCCAACCAACTATCTTACCGTTTTGGCTGAATTTTATGTAAGTTGCTAAGCTTGTCACGACTTCTTCTTGTAAGGTCACTAATTTATTAGCATACCTACTCTCTTTATTACTTCCAAGCCAACGAACAGATGCATTGGTCCTGAACACATCACTGTAAATTCCATGATCACCAGTAGTCGTAATAATTTGAGCATCCATATTATCTAAAAGCGTGCGACTAATTATCTCATCAAAAGGAGTGAAATTAAACGCTCGTTTATCCATCCAACCAACTACTTTACCATTTTGACTAAACTTGATGTACGTTGCACGACTTGTGACTACTTCTTCTTGTAGCGTCACCAATTGGTTGGCATACTTGCTGTTCTTATTACTTCCTAACCACCGCGCCCCTGGATTAGTATTAAATACATCACTATAAATCCCATGTTCTCCTGTAGTTGCTAGCACTCTAGCATCAGCGTTGGCTAGAGACTTACGATTAATTATCTTATCAAATGGCGTGAAATTAAAAGCTCGTTTATCCATCCAACCGATATCTTTTCCATCAATAAAAAAGTGAACATAGACTGCTCTTCTCGTTGTAACTTCTTCTGTTACAATAACCAAACGATTATTATATTGAAGATTATTACCTATCCAACGAACGCTTCCATTAGTCATAAACGGGCCGGTATATAGTCCATGTTCTCCAGTTGTAGTAATCATTCGAGCATCTAAGTTCCCAGTACTTTCTTTTTTTACTATTTCTTCGTAATAGGAAAAAGCCCGCTTATCCATCCAACCAACTTCATTTCCTGCAATACTAAACTTTACATAAGTGGACAGAGTAGTCTCTGCTTCTTCTGTGATGACAGCCTCTTTTCCTTTTAATGTAGAATTAGAGCCTATCCATCTAATATTTGGACCCGTTCTATAGACCCCATTGTAAACGCCATGATTTCCAACATTATCGAGAATTTTTGCATTCCGATAAACAGCTTGCTGAGAAATAATTTCATCAAAACTATTTACGTTAAGTTTACTGCCAGTCTCGTTCAGTTTCTTTTTCTCTAAATCAGTAGTTTTTTCAAAATACTCTGACTCTAAAATTTCAAACATGTCATTACTAAATTGAGCATCTTCATTTTGCCACTCAACATAATTTTCGACTATCGTTTTGGAAACTCTCCCAACTTGACTATCTGCAATAAGAGTACTAGGCTGTTGGCCCATATCCCCTATCTGTTCTCTTAAGGCAGTTGCTAAATCAGGATAAAGTTTGTACTCTTGATCTTTTGTCTCTCTTGCATTAGTTTGCTGATTCCGACTAACAACTAGCTTACTAAATGAAGCATTGTCATATGTCCCTTCTTTATAAAAAGGATTCAGCTGAAGTGGTTGGCTCCACTCACTTTTTCCCCAATTCGTTTGTAAACCTAAATGTACCACTAATAATGACCTGTCAATTCTAAATTCTTCTGAAATCGAATAAAGCTCAGTTTCGTAATAATCAATAAACTCTTTTATCGCACTGTCTCTTTGATTAAAACTCTTCATTGCTTGACTATGAATTAATTGATTGATAACGTCTAAATCAATTGCCTCATAGCTGACTTCTTTTTCTCTAATTTCTAAATTATCACTGGATGTATCCTCTATCATCTCCTCTGGTATAGTTTGATCCGTACTTTCGCGTGATTCTTCTATTGATGTATCGGAGGCTAACTCATTATAATCTCCACTAGAAGAAGATACTATTTCCTCAGCAAAGATCAAACTTGGAGTCAATTGACCTACGATGACAAGTAATACCAACCACTTGCTAACTCTCTTCACCATTCTTTTTCACCCTCCAAAAACATTTATATTTTGAGTGTAACACATAAACGATACTTTTGACTAAAAAGTACCAGAATCAGAATTGCTAATAAACTACCACTCAATCAGTTTGTTCTAGTAAGAAAAAGCTCGTTTATCCATCCAACCAATTTCCTTATCATTTATTTTAAAATTAACATATGTCGCCCGTGTAGTCTTAACCTCTTTAATTTGAATCACCGAGCGGTTCGGGTAGCTATTGCTTGAACCGATCCATTTTACACTTGAATTTGTGTTAAAAACACCGTTATATAGACCATGGTTACCTTCAGTCGTAATAATCGTCGCTTTTACATTGTTTAGTTTTTTCTCACTAACAATTTGATCAAAGGGAGACATATTAAAGGCGCGTTTATCCATCCAACCAATTTCTTTACCATCTATCTTGAATTTTATGTACGTCGCTCTAGTAGTTTGAACTTCTTCAGTTAAAACCACAAAACGATTCGGATAACTATTACTTGAACCAATCCATTTTACACTTGAATTTGTATTAAAAACACCATTGTAAAGTCCGTGTTCACCAGCTGTGGTAATGATTTTAGCCTCTACATTATTTAACGTTTTACGACTCATCACTTGATCAAATGGATTCATATTAAAGGCACGCTTGTCCATCCACCCAATATCCTTACCATCTATCTTGAATTTTATGTATGTCGCTCTAGTTGTCTGGACTTCCTCTGTTAGAACAGCAAAACGATTCGGATAACTATTACTTGAACCGATCCATCTGACATTTTCATTTGTATTAAAAATACCATTATAAAGACCATGATTCCCAGCTGTCGTAATGATTTTTGCCTCAATATTATTCAAAGCTTTACGAGTAACTATTTGATCAAAAGGTGCCATATCGAAAGATCGCTTATCCATCCAGCCAATTACTTTACCATCAATTTCAAATTTCAAATAAGTAGAACGGTTCGTTACAGCTTCAGCCGTTATGTATGCAATTTTGCCTCCATAATTTGAATTACTCCCAATCCACTTCACATTGAAATTCGTATTAAAAATCCCATTATAAAGACCATGGGTACCATTTGTTAAAATAATCCTACTTACTGATCTATTAACAGGCTTTTGACTAATTATCGTATCATATTTTTTATCGAATTGATCTAAGCTATTGGCACCAATTATTTCATTTAGTTTTGAATCATATTTCGGATCTGTCGCATACCTACCGGTCAAAAATGCTGTCGCCTCTTTATAGTTTTTCGCATTCTCTACCCATGTGCCTTTGTAGAAGCTAGAATCCCACGTCAAGCCATTTCTAAGTAAAACAGCATTATCCCTCATTGATTCTTCATAATTGGGATATTTTCTAAATTTCGCTTTGATCGTAATCCACTTATTATTTTGGGCATCCCACTCGAGGGTGTCCATTAATACATAATTTCCGTTATATTCACCTTTAATACCAAATAAATTATAATTTGGGGCTTTAGCCAGAGTACTCCTTCCCCAATTACTTTCTAGTGATGCCTGAGCAATCATCACAGACGGATATAGCCCATATTGCTGTCCCAAGCGAACTGCACCAGCAGATACCGACGCAATGAAACTCTCTTGAACACTTGAACGAACCCTTAACTGGCTCATTGCCTGGCTTCTAATCTCATCCTGATTAATGACTTCTTTCAATTCTTCTGTTTCTTCTGTAGTTCCTTCTAATTCAGTGCTGTTCATCTTTAAATCTTGGTTAGAAATCTCCGTCGAACTTTCTAAACTTTGTTCCGCCACCTCGTTATTCTCATCATCTGATTCGGATGTACTTAGATCAGTTGAATCAAACGAGGGATTTACACTATTTGTGGTTGAGTTTTCTATTTTGCGATTATTTTCAAATGAATCCGCTGAGGCTGACAATGACAACGAGCTCATTAACAACACTCCGCACATCAACCCAGTTAGAACTTTTTTCATACTTACTACTCCTATCATTAAATATTTATTCTTTTTTTCGAATAAGTCGATGAACCACTTTGTCGAACTCTGCCATATACGCTCAATTTTCATGAGTTTTTCTAGAGTAAAATCATTAGTTTCTCTATTAATCAATAGTATTGTAACAATCAAATAAACTTTTACATATTTAGCTAAAAACGACTTCCACTCGGTATAGTAGACTGTCTAAAATAGCCGTCACGATTCCTTTATCTCCCGTTAACTTCGTTCAAAAAAAAATGAACCAACTGAAAAAAATATTAGCTTAATGTGCATGATCCGCCATGAACACTAAGGTGTCAATGATAAATAAATCCGAAAACCATAGTCGTTTAAGGCGTGTTTGGAATTTTTTAGTATAGGGTTCTATCACCCGTTTTGAGCAGTCACGCCTATAGGTAGCTTTTTAGCATAAGTGACCTTTCTCATTGCCTAGATGGTTATGCGGCAGTTCTTCACCAATATGTGGGCGACAAATCGCTAATTTCCACCCAGCAGATGTAGCTGTACCTGATTATTGGACAAGTTAGCAAAAACTGTTACTTTTAATGTAACAGTCACAAAAGAGAGTGGGCACTTTACAATGCCGCCTTCAACGAACACAAACCTTTCTATTTTTTACAAGTTTGAGTGGCTCAAAAGCTAGTGGATTAAGTGCCGTCAGTATCTTACAAGATTTTTTGAAGACATATCTCATTTTAGCTTTGTAAGGTCTCCTGAGTAATTGTTTCGTAATCGGTAGAAAACCAGTGCCTTTGTCGATAAAAAAAACATCTTTCCCCCTTCTATCGTTGGGTCTTTTCCAATGAAGAGTGGGTATGATGTTTTTTATACACCCTAATTCAATTACTCATTTGCAAGCTTTTCTCGTCTTTTTCACAATAAGAAACTTTATTAATCTCGCTCAAATAAATCTCTTGTATAAATTTTTTCTTTAACATCAGATAACATTTTATCAACCCGATTACTAATAATGATATCCGCTTTGTTTTTAAACTCCTCAATATCTCTAATAACTCTAGAATTATAAAAATAATCTTCATTATAAGTTGGCTCATACACAACAACTTCAATACCTTTTGCCTTGAGGCGCTTCATTACGCCTTGAATTGAAGAATACCTAAAATTATCTGAATTTGATTTCATTGTTAATCGATATACACCAACAATTTTTGGATTTTTAGCAATTATTTGATCAGAAATAAAATCTTTTCTAGTTCTATTCGAATCTACTATAGCACTTATAATATTATTAGGTACGTCATCATAATTAGCCAACAACTGTTTCGTGTCTTTTGGGAGACAATAACCGCCATATCCAAAGGAAGGATTATTATAATGATTACCAATTCTAGGATCTAACCCTACACCTTCAATAATTTGTTTAGAATTTAATCCACGTACTTCTGCATATGTATCCAATTCATTAAAATAAGAAACCCTCAAAGCTAGATAAGTGTTAGAAAAAAGCTTAATAGCTTCAGCTTCAGTTGGATTGCTCAATAGTACAGGAGCACTTTTCTCAATTGTGTTCCTTAAAAATATTTGACCTAATTCATAGCCTCTCTCAGTTTCCTCTCCAATAACAATTCTAGAGGGATATAGATTATCATATAGAGCTCTTCCTTCTCTTAAAAATTCAGGAGAAAAAATAATATTTTCAGTTTTAAATTTACTTTTTAACTCTTCGGTATATCCTACAGGTACCGTTGACTTGATGATAAAAATTGAATCTTTTTTTATTGCCATCACTTTTTCAATTACGTTCTCCACAGTTGACGTATTAAAATAATTTTTTTCTTCATCGTAATCAGTTGGTGTTGCAATTACACAGTACTCTGCATGATCCACAGCCTTTTTAAAATCACTTGTATATCTTATATTTAGATCCTCTCGACCAATAAAATCTTCAATTAAATCATCAACTAAAGGCGAAGTTCCATTAGTTAATAACGATACTTTTTCACTCACAATATCATATGCTATTACATCTTCATTTTGAGCTAGAAGTAACGCATTAGCTAATCCTACATATCCTAAACCAAAAACAGAAATATTCATTATTATTCTCCTAACTTAATATATTACTTATCTTTTAAAGTTCTTAATAATAATTTTCTTACCTATCTTTAGAAATCTCAATTAATTTATTATTATCAAGTTCTAATTCATCAAAACTATATATTGATTCTAAATTATTGGATATCTCCTCTTTCGTTAAACTTGACCAATCAAAAGCTTGTAATCTATTTATTGTTACATCACTAAAACGTTTCTTAACAACTTTATCCCCTACAAAAATACAATAGGGAGGAATGGAACTCCGTACTACACTTCCGGCACCAACAACACAACCTTTACCAATTGTTATGCCTGACAAAATGGTACAATTCGCCCCAATCCAAACATCATCTTCAATTCGAATAATTCCTTTTGAAAATGATTCTATTTGCCCATCTCCAAAATACCTTTTAAAAGGAAATGTCGATAAATTCTTGTAACTATGTTCACCACCAAGAATAAACTCAGTACCATTAGCAATAGAGCAATAGTTTCCAATTTCTAGTCCAGAATCTTTTTCTCCAAAATCTCTTACCATCAAAGCTCCGTATGTCTTTTTTCCAACAGAAACTTTTTCTAATGAAAAGAGATTTTTTACTGACGTATAATTATGCAGATTTTTATTTCTCCATTTTTTCCTACAAATAATTAATTTTATCATTTGACTCAAATAAGTATACATTTTTCACACTCCTTATTCTATATCTAATTATTTCCTCAAAAATTTTTTAGGGATTACAAGTAATAATAATTCATTCTTTGTAAGTATCAGCAAGGATAAATATAAACCTATACTGCTAAAAATACATATAAATAGATATATTATAACTGATCCAGTAACTTGCTTCAAAACTAAGCAAACTATATAAATCATAATACTACCTATCATAGCTACTATCAAATTCTTTCTCAAATGAATTTTATTATGATAATCTCTGGAATACATAATTGACAGAATCATTACTAATAATTCTGATATAAAGATTGAAATAGCAGCACCTATTTCTTGTAAAAAAGGGACAAAAAGAAGATTTAAAACAACATTAACAACTGCACTTATAATACTAACTTTCAGTACATTCTTCTCTTTGTGATGAGGAATTAATACTCCGTATATATAAAATGAAGAAAATAAACTAAAAATCATTGTCAAACTTAAAATAGATAAAGAATATACACTTCTTTCAAATCCTACACCTGCTAGAAGTTCAACAATCGGTTCTCGTAAAACAATAATCCCTATCATCGCAGGAATAGTTATCAACGTAATTGCATTAAGTATTTTTGAAATAAGATCATTATATTCTTTACCTTTTTTTGCGCTGACTAAGTAAGAAAGTCTAGGTATTGTGACTAATAAAACCGCATTCGCTACTTGTTTAACTATCGTATATATTTTAGTAGCAGTACTGTATATACCTACATAATAATCTCCACTAATCAAACCGATAATTGTAATATTGGAATTCAAGTAAATCATACTCGCTATTGAATTAAAAAATAAAATTAGCATAGGAACTATGTGGATTTTCCAATTTGTGGACAACACGAATTGGATGTTAGCATATTTTCTAGAATGGAAGAAATTAAATAAACTTGCGCCACCTAAAGAAAAAACAGTTATTAATGCATATTGAACGTAATCATTTTTTTCTTTAACAAAAATAAACATGAGAACTAAAGATAATAACTGTACAAAAAAACTCCTTATAGTGATATATTTAAAGTCTTCTTCAATAGTATATAGCCATTCAACTGAAAAAGTATTGCTTACAATATTCACACTAAATATCGAAATAAGTATTGCATAGTTAGACAACACTTTACTACTAAATAATAAAATAAAAAGAATCACATAGGATATTGCTGTCATAATAAGGTTAATGCTAAAAACTTCATTACAAAATTTTTCAAATGATTTTTGACTTCTTCTTAAACTACTACCTTCTCTTACCGCATATTGGGAAATTCCTAAACCTGAGAGAAGTATAAAATAACTTACTATTGACTTACTAAAGTCAAATTTACCAACATTATCAGCTTCCAAAATTCTAGTAATGTAAGGAAATGTTATTAAGGGAAATATAATATTCATTGTTGTTCTTAGCATATTTAATACTACATTTTTTTTAATCGATTTTTCTTTCAAATTACTTTCCTTTCACACTTACAAATTCTAGGGGAAAAAGCCATTATTTTCTAATAGCGGTCTAACCACTGTTTCGAACTCATTTCCAAAAATAAAGCCATAAAAAACCCACACAAAAACATAAATAAAAGTAAATAAAATAATTTTAATTCGTTCCTTTTGTTTGACTGAATGATTCAGACTAAGCTGCGAAAAAATCAAATTTATAGTTAGTAAATTTCTAGCTAATCTATAAAAATTAAGATTGACTGTAAATATTGGTATAAAAAGGATGCCGCTAACATTGAGTTTATAATTCAATAATAACTGACTTTTCCTACCTTCATTATCAATACTATTTATATCAGAAAAATTTACTGTCATCAAAAATTTTGCAAAAAGAATATTTATCATTTGTAATGCTAGAGGAAAAATGAACCCCCAACGCATCGATTTATCTAGGTAGCCTGTATACTTTGATTCTCTCAGAGAACCAAATATAACTTCCAAATAGGGAATCTTAGTTCCATTCATAACTATTATTATAGTGGTCAAAAAAGTAAATAAGATTATACAGAATTGTACCAAGTTTGTTTTCTTAAATTTAACAATTAAAAACGCTAGATAAAATATCATTGTTGTATGAAATGTCGTTGCCACTAAAACTGTAAAAATAAATTTTAATATGTCAAATTTGCCTTCTTCAAATAAATACCTTAATCCAATAATTATAATTGAAATTCCTAATGTATTTCTCAGCTGAATACTATCATAAAACAGTGAAAATAAGGCATACGATGATATAAAAAGAGATAATGGACCTTTCTTAATAAAAAAACTAATTCCCTTATACATCAAATAATAAGTAATAAACGCAATTGCAATTCTAAACTGAGGGAAATCGAAGCCTAAACTCAAAAATATTTTTTCTAAAAATTGATATCCAAATTCTGGTAAAATCGGTCCGTTCGCTGTAAAATTATAAAGATAATAATACCCTACCCAATCAGGATCAGAAAGACTCCATCCCATTATTAATATAAAAAAAGCAAATGAAATAACAACGAGAACGAGATTTCTTTTCCTACTAAAAAGAGTTAATATGTTTGATAAGAAAATAATGATGTATGCAGTAACCATAAAGTTTCTCCCTTACTAAATATTTCATAAATCCTCATTTATTCATTATTCGTTTGGTATCGGTGATTATATACTTCCATGATGGAAAATATGAAAAAAACTTAAGACCACACATAATTATCCTTGATATACTTCTCTTTTGATAAGCCTCATATCGCATCTCGTGGAAATTAATAGCTTTTTGTATTTTTTCTATTATCTGATCAGATTTGTCACTACTATTTTCTAATACGTAACCAATTAAAAGTTTTAAATGATTTATCTCGCTTTTGCTTAAAGCTATAATTTTATTATTGCTCAAATTGCTCCCAGAAGCATTATTATCATGTCGGCGATAAAGTAAAGAATAATAGTTATATATATATAAACTTTGTGTAACCAAAGCAGATTTCCAAACCAATGAATCATGTGCATAATCTTCCTGCCAATATCCCAAAATTTTTTCTAAAAAATTGCCTCTCACACAATACGAACAGCCTGGTCTCTGAACATTTAAATTTTTCCCATTAAATTTTATTCTTTCTATGCTTAAGTCCTTTTTAAAATATTTATGAACTTTCGTAACTTCGTCATTAGAATCAATTATTTTATAATTAGTTACAAGAACATTAATGTTATTGTTATTAACCATTTCATCAATCATCTTCTCTATTCTATTTTCGATCCAGATATCATCTTGATCACAAAAAAACACAAAATCTTTCAAGTTATTTTTACTGCCCTCGATAAAATTTTTTTTCCAACCCAAATTTTTAGGATTTATTGTTAAGTACCAATTTGATAATTGATTTCTCTTAATAAAAGCTTCAATTATACTCACAGTATTGTCAGTTGAACAGTCATCTAAAATTGCAACTTCAAAATTTTTATAGGTTTGATTTTTCAAAGAATTTAATTGTTTTTCAATAAATTTTTCGCCATTATAAGTAGTCATTATTATTACCGTTTTTGGAATACTCCTCATTTATATTACCTCATCTTCTTTTGATTCTCCGTTATCCAATTGATTAATGTATTATTAATACATTCTGCATATTTACCAATCGTAAGACTTTTCACCGATTCAATTGCTTTTTTAGACAAATTAAAATAATCATATTCGGTTATACTTAGTAATAATTCATATAACTGATTCTCATCATTATAGTCAAACAAAAATCCATTTTCCCCTTCAATAATTAAGTTGCACGCACCTGCATTTTTTGAGCATATTACTGGAGTACCCACACGCAAAGATTCTACAATAGATAGTCCATACCCGTCAGCTAAAGAAGGAAAAACTAAAAAATGATTCTCCCTATAGATACTTTCCATTGAACTTTTGGGAACATGTCCCAAAAAACTCACTTTATCTTTCATTTCATTGTATAAATATGTACTCTTATCCACTTGACCAACAAAAGTCACGTCGTAATTAATTGGTAATTTTTTAATCACATTATAAAAATGATACGCTCCTTTAGCCTTTGTTAAGCTACCTACGAAAAGCAACTTAATTTTGGCATTATCTCTGCGTTTCTTTTTTCCTTCCCAATCAGAAGGTTGAACTGCATATGGAACAACATTTATTAATTCTTCTTTAACACCATAAGTAACCAACGAATATTTTGTGAATTCAGAAGCCACTATGAATTTATCAGCAAATTCTAATTCAACCTTACTCTTCCTCATCAATGACCAATTTTTGTACTTTATACTGATACTTTTCTGTTTATTCTCAAAACTATCAGAGCTGTCATTTTGAAGAATATCATTCATGAAAGGATAATAAGGCGCGGACATATCTAAAATACACAAAACATTACTATTATTCAATTTCTTTAAAAAACTCGATGAAACTCTGTCATAAACGATAACTGCATCCACAGAGTTCTTATTAATATATTTAATTAGTTTGCGATTAAAGTTCGCATTATGAATATCCCACCAAAGAAAGTAGAAAATTTTCGGTAATTTTAATCTTTGTAATAATAATAGAAAAAGTCCACTTAATTCACAAAATAATACCACTTGAGAGTCATCTAATGATTCATTTTTACGATTAATAGCTCGTTTTAAAGAATCTCCTTTTAACAAGCTCAAAATTTTTTTTGTAACTGAGCCATTCTTTACGTAAACAGACGTAATATAGCTAAAAAGGGCATCATTAGATTCTAATGCTTCAGCAGTTTTATATGAATGTTGTTGAGCAGGATGTGCTACTACTATTTTTTTCACATTTTGTCTCTCCCAATAAAAAATTTACTTTTTAATTAATTCGCGAAATAAATACTTTTGGTGAATAATCTCCTCATTACTTATTATTTCATTTAAAATAAATTTTTCATTATTTTTTTCTATATTTTTATAGACATTATCGTCTATTAGTACTAAATTTTGAACTACTTCAATAAACATACTTTTATTTTTTAATGGGAAAACAAATCCACCTTCATATTCTACTATCTTATTCCACGGAGTTTGATCACTTAGAATAACTGGACATGATGCTAACATTGCTTCTACTATAACATGCCCATAATTCTCACTCAATGTCGGAAATAGAAGAAAATGATAATTAGATAATCTTGATTTTACCTCTTCATTTTTTAAAATACCTTTATAATTAACTACTATATTTGGTGGTAATTCTTTTATTGCCTTTTGACATTTTTCCCAATATAATTTGTCTTCAGTTGGACCAAAAATGTCAAAGATGACGTCACCCTTGATTTCTCTTAATATTTCTAAAGCATAAATCAAATTTTTCTTTGGAACTATCCTAGAAATGAATACTAATGAAAGTTTTCCAGAATCCTTCTTTTTGACATCCTTTTCTATATTTTTATCAAATTTGCCACTTGGTAGGTTTGGAAAACTTAATATAGTATTTTTGTTACCAAAGGCTGATTTAATAGAATTAATTTCATTTTCACTAGTAGCATGAAAAAAAACTTTTTCGTCTATATAAAGCCACTTAAGTATATTCTTATAAGGTAGTTTTTTCCATTTCTTTCTATACGCACCTTCTAAAAGTTCCCCTCTTGGAGCAATTAAAGTTTTAATGTCATTTTTCTTGGAAATTCGTAGCATCTGTGGAACATAAGTGTATGAAAAAAAGCTCTGTAAATAAATTAAATCTGGCTTTACCTCCTTAATAATTTTATTAAAACTGCTACTTTTGAAACTATCATTTGACAAATAAGTTACTTTTGCCTCATCTCGGGTATTCCATCCTTCAACAATTCCTGATAGTTTTTCTTTTGAATTCAAATCATGGGCTTTAGCTATTATAAAAAAATCAAATTCATCTTTTAAATTATTGCATAAATTTCTAACACTTACTGGTGGGCCACCATAATTTTCTGCTGGAAAATAACCTTCTGTTACAATTAAAATTCTTTTTTTCATTTTTTCCATACCACACTATTAATGTAATCAGTATATGAGATTAATATTCTCAATACTTTTTCTGAAACATTAGGCATCGAATAATCTTCCACAGCTCTTAGAGTATTCTCATTTTGATTTTCTAACACTACCATCCCTTCAAGAATACGTTCACTCTTAAGACCTACCATCATAACACTAGCCTCTTCCATTGCCTCTGGTCGTTCATGGGCCTGACGAATATTCAACGCCTTAAAGCCTAAGATAGATGACTCTTCACTAATTGTGCCACTATCACTTAATACCGCCTTAGCATTCATTTGAAGCTTATTATAATCGTTAAATCCCATTGGTTTCATTGTTTGAATTAACTCATGAAACTTAACACCCTTTTTCTCAATCATTTTCATTGTTCTCGGATGCGTACTTACGATTATCGGTAATTTATATTTATCAGCAATAATATTTAGACTCGCAACTAGATCCATAAAATTATTATCTGAACTAATATTCTCTTCTCGATGAGCAGATACAACAAAATATTCATCTTTTTTTAAGTCAAGTTTAGTTAAAATTTCAGATTCTTCAATGTCTTGCTTGCGAGTATTCAATACCTCATACATTGGACTCCCAGTTTTGATAATTCGATCTGCTGGTAAACCTTCTCTAAGTAGATACTCTCTTGCAATATCACTATATGTTAGATTAATATCCGCTGTGTGATCGACAATTTTTCTATTGGTTTCTTCTGGAACTCTTTGATCAAAGCATCTGTTTCCTGCTTCCATATGAAAAATAGGAATTTGTCTTCTTTTAGCAGCGATTGCACATAAGCAACTATTTGTATCACCTAATACCAAGAATGCATCAGGTTTAACTTCTTCCAGAATAGGATCAATTTTAATTAAAATATTCCCTACTGTTTCAATCGCAGTGCCTACAGCAGCATTTAGGAAATAATCAGGCTTGCCTAATTTAAAATCCTCAAAAAAAACTTCATTTAATTCATAATCGTAGTTTTGTCCAGTATGAACCAACACATGTTCAATAGCCTCAGACTCTTCTAATTTATTGATAACAGCTGATAAACGAATTATCTCAGGTCGAGTACCAACCACAGTCATTACTTTCAATCTTTTCATTCATTATACCTCCAAGTAAAATGTATCTGGCTTTAATGAGTCAAATACTTCGTTGACCCACATTACCGTCACCATATCGTTATCACCCATATTTTCGATGTTATGTGTATACCCAACTGGAATATCAACAACTTCTAATTTCTTTCCAGAGACATGGTATTCAATTATATCTTCAGTATCAACTCTTCTAAAGCGAATAACTCCTTCTCCACTAACTACTAAAAATTTTTCGTTTTTTGTATGATGCCAATGCTGTCCTTTGGTAATACCGGGTTTTGAAATATTGATAGATACTTGCCCAGCACTATTTGACTTTAAAAACTCTGTAAAAGAGCCTCTCTCATCAACATTCATTTTTAAGTCATATGAAAAATTTGTTTCTGGTAAATAACTAAGATAAGTGCTGTATAGTTTTTTAGTTAATTCATCACTCATATCAGGAACAAACTTATTTTCTCGACTCTTTTGAAAACTAAGTAAGGTGGACGCAATCCACCCTAATTTTTGTTTGTGAACCACAGGCACTTCACAGTATTCAGTTGGCTGAAACGCATTACCTTCTAATGCGTTTATCAATTCATTTACGACATCATCAATATAAACCAAGTTCATAATCACATCTGGATCATTGATGGTTATTTCCTTTTTACGAGTCACATTGTGGCAGAACGTAGCAATGACACTATTATAATTAGGCTGACACCACTTACCGAAAACATTAGGAAAACGGTAAATCATCACCCTGACTTGATTTTGTTTCCCATAATTAAATAATAACTCTTCACCAGCTTTTTTACTAACGCCATAAGGATTGTCTAACTCAGCTTGAATTGAAGAGGATAATAGGATCGAAGATGTATTATTATTCTTCAGTAAAAAACTAAGCAGCTTATCAGTAAACGAAACATTGCCTTCTATAAATTCACTATCAGTTTTTGGACGATTGATACCTGCTAGGTGAAATACAAACTCAGCCTTTTGACAGTAAGTAGCTAACTCTTCATCGCTTGTCTCTTTATCTACTAATAGCAAATCTGTAAAACCACGGTTGTTTAATTCCACTATCAGGTTTTTAGCAATAAATCCTCTAGCTCCCGTAATTAAAATTTTCATTTAGTTGTCCAACTTTCCAGTTCACTTCTAACGAAATCCAGTTCTAATAATTTCTCTTTGATCTCTTCTATAGTCAATATTTTTGTATTGTGTGAATTATACTCTTTTTGCTCCGTTAATTCTTCACTGCCATCTTCAAAGAACTTATCATAATTTAGATCTCGTTTATCTGCTGGCACGCGGTAAAAGCCATCAAGATCATCTGCTTTAATGTACTCTTCTTTCGTCAAAAGTGTTTCATATAGCTTTTCACCATGGCGGGTACCTATAATTCTAATTTCTTTGTCATAGTTAAACAGTTCTTGAAGCGCTTGAGCCAAATCTCTAATCGTTGACGCCGGAGACTTTTGCACCATAATATCGCCCGCTTTAGCATTATGGAAAGCAAAAACAACTAGTTCCACAGCCTCTTCTAAACTCATTAAATAGCGCGTCATATTGGGATCAGTTACTGTTAATTGCTCACCTTTTTTTATCTGATCAATAAACAACGGTATAACAGAACCACGTGAAGCCATCACATTTCCATATCTTGTTCCACAAATAAGTGTCTCATCTTCACTAACAGTTCTCGATTTGGCAACAAACACTTTCTCCATCATGGCTTTTGAAATACCCATAGCATTGATAGGATAAGCAGCTTTATCAGTTGATAAACAAATAACTTTTTCTACGCCCTCTTGAATAGCAGCATCTAAAACATTTTCTGTCCCAAGTATATTAGTTTTAACAGCCTCTAACGGGAAAAATTCGCACGAAGGCACTTGTTTTAAAGCCGCCGCATGAAAAACATAGTCAACATTGTGCATAGCATTTTTCACACTTTGTATATCTCTTACATCACCAATATAAAACTTCAATTTATCGTTTTTGTAAATTTTGCGCATGTCATCTTGTTTCTTTTCATCTCTTGAAAATATTCTTATTTCTTTAATATCAGTATTCAAAAAACGATTCATAACTGCATTTCCAAATGAGCCAGTGCCGCCAGTAATTAATAACGTTTTGTTTTTAAACAACCTTTTCACTCCTCTAAATAATTATCCATTTGATTTAACAACTCTTCTTTATCAAAATTAGTTTGATAATAATGAAGGGAGTTTTTTCCCATAATTTCTAATTCTTGCTGATCTAATTTTGACAATTGAATGACATTACTAACCAATTTTTCAATATCTCCTGATGCGCCAGTTAAACCACACTTAGATTCACTAACAATTCGATTAACTTCACCGTCAGCAACGACTAATACAGGTACACCACAAGCCATTGTGGACTGTAATTTAGCTGGAATTGTCATTTTAAAAATCTCATTCTTTGCAAGGGATATCAAAGACATATCGGTATCAGCTAGATACTTAGGTACAGCAGTAGCCGGTTGTTTTTCGATAAAATCAAAATAATCCATCACTGATTTTTCTTCAACTTCCTTCATCAAATTTGCCTTGTACCGACCATCACCAATAATTTCAAATTTACAATAAACACTAAGGTCTCTTAACTTGACAGCTACCTCTGGCAAAATTTCCAACCCTTGCGCATAACCAACATTACCAGCAAAAGTGATTTTCCTAAACTCCTTGGATTTTACGATATCCATACCATCAAGTACAGATTTAGAATAGAAATCTTCAGCATATTGAGGCCAAAAAATTATTTTATCTTCAAAATCGCCTTTGTCATTAATTGAGTCAGCAAATTTATTTGATGAAATAAATATTTTTTTACAATTTTTGTAAATATATTTTACCATTCTAGTTAATTGTTTTATGATAAACTGATTACTTATCCCTGTAATAATTTCAAAATTTTCTGGCCATAAATCTAAAACATAGATATAGCAAGGAATTTTTTTCCTTTTTGCATACCAAACACCTGGCAAAGCTTGCGTCATTGGAGATACTTCATAAACGAAAACTGAGTCCACATCACTTTTAGAAAACAGCGCCCAGAAAAAACCAAAAAAAACGAAGGACAAATAATTTAGTGCTAACATAATGGAATTGTTACCTCTCGGAATAAGTGGCAAACGAATAATGGTAGCACCTTCATACGTTTCTTTCCTTCTATTCCAGAAATTATAGCCTGAATAAAACTTTCCCTCAGGATAATTGGGTTTTCCAGTCAAAACAGTCACCTCGTAACCTCTAGAAATCCACTCTTTACAAAGATCATTCACCCTAAATTGCTCAGGAAAAAAGTATTGACTAACTATCAGTATGTGTTTTTTTTTCATTCCTTCAATCCTTACCTGAATTTAAGATTCCTCAGTCAATTTAATTGATTCTTCAAAATCAATAATTTGATAATTATCAATTTTCTCAGTACTGATTTTTTTATCATATACCAAATTACCAAATGCTTTATTTGTCAATTTGCCCACTTTCCCTGGAATTAAACTCAAAAGTATGATTCCCCAGTTAAACAATGGGGTTAGTATTAATTTATGGTTGTGAGTATCAGCCACTATTTTTACTAAGTCACTGGTTTTAATGTACTCCTTGTTCTGAGGAAAAAAAATACCTGAGATTTCTTCCATAATAAGCAATCTAATAAACTCAGATAAATTACTAATATGTAGCATAGAACGCTCATTATCAAATTTTGGGAAAACTGGAGTTTTCAAAGCTAAACGGGACAGCATCGAATAATTTCCTTTACTTCCTTTGCCATAAATCATTGGCGGCCTAACGACCGCTAATGTAAATCCATCATCTTCCAATTCAGATAATTTCAATTCTGCTTGTAGCTTACTATCACCATAGAAACTACTTGGATTTGGCTTGGTTTGAGAGGTAATAACTCTCTGCTTACTAACATTTGTTTTATCATCGTAAACAATGATTGAACTCATATAAATAAATTGACTTTTTTTTCCTTGTCGATCAGCTTTAAACTTTTCAGCGACATCAAAAGAAAGATCACGATTTATTTGATAATATCGCGCTTTCTCTTCTTCTGTTATTTTCCCAGTATCGGCATGAGCAATTCCCGCAACATGAAAAATGCAGTCATACTCTTTCCAGTTCTGAGAGCGCCAATCATTTCCTCTGACACTTACAACTGTAACTTCAAATAACTCCGAATCCTTTTTCAACCACTGCTCTACTGAGGTACCAATATAGCTATTTTCTCCAGTAATCAATACTCGTTTCATTGTTCACCCTCGTTATCTTCAATTGCGGCAGTATTTCCTTCAACTATACCATCTGATTTGAACACGGAAATGACTGTCCCAAAGAAACATTTCACATCCATGATAACCCTTTCATGACTCACATAATAGCCATCTAGTTTGGCTTTCAGAGGGATTTCCAACTCATCACGTCCATTAATCTGAGCCCAGCCAGTTAACCCAGGCCGAATGTCATTAGCACCGTACTTATCTCGCTCTTCTATCAAATCATATTGATTCCACAGCGCGGGGCGAGGACCTATAATAGACATCTCACCTTTCAAGATGTTAACTATCTGAGGCAACTCATCTAAACTCGTTTTTCTGAGGAACTTGCCAACTTTTGTAATAAAATAGTCGGGATTTTCAAGTAGGTGAGTTGGCATTTCTTTTGGAGTATCTATCCTCATCGTGCGAAATTTATAGATTTGAAAATGTTCTTTTTTCTTGCCAACTCTTTTTTGTGTAAATATGATGGGTCCTTTTGAATCTAATTTTATCGCCAACACTATTACCAACAAAACAGGTGACAAAACGATTAAACCAATCAAAGATAAACAAAAATCCACACATCGTTTAATTCCTTTATCGTACATTCCTAACACCTACTCGATTCATTCGCAAATTTAATTAATTCTTTTGATAAGTTTTGATCATCTACTGGTAACATTTGAATAAACTGCCAAACTTCTGCAAAATCAAAACCAGAAATGTTTCCTACAAAAATCTTATTATAGATTTGATCTGGTGATTTTTCTTTATCTACCAAAAGTTCTTCATACAATTTTTCACCTGGTCTTATGCCGGATTCAATTATTTTGATATCATCTTCAGAGTACCCACTTAATTTGATCATTTTTTTAGCTAGATCGCTTATTTTAACGGGTTCTCCCATATCTAAAATAAAGATCTCACCACCACTCGCTAAAGCACCGGATTGAACAACTAAACGGCTAGCCTCTGGAATTGTCATAAAGTATCGAGTCATTCTCATATCCGTGACAGTAATTGGTCCACCAGCTTCAATTTGCTCTTTAAACAAGGGAACAACACTTCCACGACTTCCCAAAACATTGCCAAACCGCACTGCAGAAAATTTCGTTTTGCCACTCTCATTTAAACTTGTGACAATCATTTCAGCAATTCGTTTTGTGGCGCCCATAACATTAGGTGGATTATTCGCTTTGTCAGTCGAAATCATAACAAACGATCCCACTCCATGTTCTTTAGCTGCTTCGGCTACATTTTTTGTTCCATAAATATTATTTTTAACTGCCTCCGACGGATTATACTCCATTAAAGGAACATGCTTATGAGCTGCCGCATGGTAAATAATGTCTGGATGATATTTTTTTACTAACTCAAAAATCCGCTCGCGATCCTGAATGTCTGCAATAATTGGAATGACTTTAGTAGTTTTATGTTTGTAGTTAGTCTTTAACTCTTTTTCAATCAAATAAATAGAGTTTTCACCATGCCCCACTAAAATCAATTGTCTTGGATTAAACCGAATGACCTGACGACAAATTTCTGAGCCAATTGATCCTCCAGCTCCTGTAACAAGAATTGTTTTATCCATTAACTGGCTAGATATTGACTCCATATCTAATTTGACTTCATCTCTGCCTAATAAATCAACGACATCTACTTCTCGCAACTTAGTTACACTTACATCCCCATTAACTATTTGCTCAATAGAAGGCATTGAATTTACGGTCACCGGCAAAGCTTCAAGAAGGCCAAGTATTCGTTCGAAACCTTCTGCCTTTAAAGAAGGAATAGCGATAGTAACATTCTCTACGTTATACTCTTTGATCAATTCAGGCAAATTCTCTGTAGTTCCGATTACCTTACTACCATAAAACAGAGTGCCGACCTTATCAGTGGCATCGTCTACTATTCCCACAACATTCACCTGATCGTTTGTCATGGAGGTATTTAATGTATTCAATAAGATGCCTCCACCAGCACCGGCACCTACAATAATAGTATTTTTTTGTTTTCGTTTATCTTTAGTCTTATTATTATTATATTCAATCAAAATGCGCCAAGCCACACGACTAGCACTAATGACAAACATGCTCAAGAGATAAGTAAAAAAAATGTACCGTTGACTATAGACATCTCCACTAAAAATGAAATACCCCATCTCAACTATGTAGGAAATTAATAAAGCAAAAAAAATAGCAACTAATTCCTTTAAACTCGTATAGCGATTTATTCGAGTAAACACTTTGAAGACTCGACCTAAAATCCAGTATAGGACTAATTGAATCACTAACGCTTTAACTAATACCTCAGTAGTGATAGCAACAAATGGCTTCATATATATATAAGAAAATAGATTCGCCAATGTTATTAACACCGAATCTATCGCTAGGATAATCATTATTTTAACTTTTCTACTCATACCTTACTAAACCCTCTTCCAAGCAAACGTTCTTTCATCACCTAAACAGATTAAACCGACTTTTCTTTACCTCAACAAAATTTGGGACTATAGCAGAATCTCCATTAATAATATCTTTTGTCACAAGCTGAAAAGACTCCACTTTATCACTTCCAAACTCTTTCCCCATCAACTCATAGGCCTCCTTCATATAAAAAGACCGTTTATCTACGTTATGAGCATCTGAAGCTACCATGTGAACTAAATTATGTTCCAACATAATTTTAGCCGTTTTTTGAATTTTTTTCCCAAAGGTACCAACATAGCTTGGAGCGGTCATCTGTGATAAGACTCCCATTTCCAAAAAGGGAATAATTTTATTAGGTTCATCAATAAAAACTGAATTACGTTCGGGATGAACAATAACCGGGGTTATTTCACGACTTAACAATTCAAAAAAGATCTTTTCAGTAAATGCAGGAACATCATTACTTGGAAACTCAATCAATAAATACTGATCGTCAATATCGGCAAACAAAATGTTGTCTTGCTCGATATCCTCAAGTAATTCGCCAGTAATCCTAACTTCCTGTCCTTCAAATAAAGTTAGAGCTATCTCTCGGCTATCCAACTCTTTTTGCAAAGCAGCAACCTGTTGAATCACATCATATTTAGGATTACGATAAGTTCCATTATTATGATGAGGAGTACAAAGAATATGAGTGATGCCACTGTCAACTGCGACTTTTGCCATATTAATGGAATCTTCCAAATTCTTTGCACCATCATCTATTCCTGGTAATATGTGACAATGTAAGTCAATCATTCTTTCACTCCTCAACTTCTGTTAATTAGGCTCCATAGTAATAATACCCTTGGTCAACATTACGTGTTGAACCATTATAAACAACACCTAACATATTGGCATTTACCATTTCCAACAAACTCTTAGCCTTTATTAAAGCATTCTTATTTGACACACCTTCACGAACAACCATAATAGTTCCATCGACTTGAGATGCCACAACTTGGGCATCTGTTACAGCCACAACCGGCGGCATATCAAAGATAACCAAATCAAAGGCGTCACGCATTTCTTTAATCACGGCATGCATACGCATTGAACCTAACATTTCTGAAGGGTTAGGCGGTTTTGGTCCACTGGATAAGATGGTTAGATTTTCAATTCCTGAGGATTGAACCACATTTTGAATTTTTGCATCACGTTCACTTAATAAATTGCTTAGTCCATGGTGATTGCGCAAACCAAAACTTTTAGCTACCGTTGGTTTTCTTAAATCAGCATCGACTAACAATGTTCTAATACCTGAATTAGCAAAAACTACGGCTAAGTTAGCGGAAGTAGTTGATTTGCCTTCTCCAGGACCAGATGATGTAACAATTAACGTTTTTAATTCCTTGTCAACCATAGCAAACTGAATATTCGTTCTGATAGTTCGGTACTGCTCAGAAACAGGAGAAGTCCGATCAGCTAAGGTAATCAAACTTACTGCTTGAGTTGTTTCTTTGATAGCTTTCTTTTTAAACATGTCATTCTCCTCTTTCTAAACTCTATTTCGCTGACGTCGGGTTTGTGGTACTGGGTTATTTGGGGTAGGATTAGTTACATTATTTCGAACATTGGCTGTTTCCACTGGCTTCTGAATGACTTGCCCACTTAATTCTTTAGCAGTCATTTCAGGAACAGTGCCTAATACTGAATAACCTAAAACGTCCCTAATAAACTTATCATCTTTGACAGTTTTATCTAATAGTTCCACTAAGAAGGAAATCCCCACACCAACCATCAGTCCCAAAACTAATCCAATTAACAAATTCAATTTATTGTTTGGAGAAATAGGCGAGACATTAAGTGGCGCTGGTGCAATGATTGAGACTTTATCCACTTCAAGAGTTTCTTTCGCTTGTTCCTGAAAGACTTGAGCTGCTGTATTTGCGACAGCTTGTGCTATTTTAGGATCCTCTGATGTGGCTTTAATGGAAAACATTTGAGAGTTTTGCTCTTGCGTGACTTGCAGCATGGCTTGAATGTCAGCAGCACTGCCTTTGAAGTTTGTTTCTCTCGCCACAATCTCTTGAGTTGATTCAGCCAGAGTATTAGATGTGGTGATAAAATCTTTATAGGTGGTAATCATATACAAGTTAAAGTTAACATCGTTCACATTGCTGTTTGTTCCCTCTGCTGCCCGAGGAAGTTTAACTATTAATTGCGTCGAAGAACTAAATTTCGGTGTCATGACAACAAAGGTCATCACGGCCGAAAAACCAAGGCCGATAAACATCAAGGTTATGATTAAGGCCAAACGTTTTTTGATAATCCCAAATATCTCTTGTAAACTTATTGTTTCTTCCATTTATATCCTCCAAAAAAATATTCTCGTTAAAATTTTACGTAACCATTATTATATCATATCAACTACCTAAGTAGTCTCGTTATTTGAGTTTACTCATCGTTATATTCGGAAAAAGATTTTTCGATAGCCGCCAAGATATATTGACTGGCATGACCATCTCCATAAGGGTTCTCGGCGTTAGCCATACGTTGATACTCTTTATCGTTATCTAAAAGCTCTAACATGCCGTTATAGACGTCTTCATACTTAGTACCAACCAACTTTAAGGTACCTGCCTTAACGCCTTCAGGACGCTCTGTCGTGTCTCTTAAAACTAATACAGGCTTTCCTAAGGAAGGGGCTTCTTCTTGAACCCCACCTGAATCACTCATGATAAAGAAGCTTTGATTGGCCAAGTTGTGAAAATCTTCTACTTCTAAGGGATCTATTAGGTGGATTCGTTTATGTCCCCCTAAGTATCTGTTCGCTAGGTCTTGAACCACCGGGTTTAAGTGAACTGGATAAACTATCTCAATATCTCCCTTTTCATCAACAACTTGCTTGACTGCTTGAAAAACTTCCCTCATCGGTTCTCCTTGATTTTCTCGTCGATGCATCGTCAATAAAATCATTTTATGGTCCGAAGCAATCTTGGGTATGTCTCCGTGCAGATAACCTTCTTTAATTGTATAACTAAGTGCATCAATCACTGTATTTCCAGTAATGGTAATTTTTGCTGGATTAATGTTTTCTTTCAGTAAGTTATCACGACTTTGCTCTGTCGGGGCAAAATATAAATCACTTAAGACATCGGTCATTTGACGATTCATTTCTTCTGGGTAAGGAGAATACTTATTCCAAGTCCGTAATCCCGCTTCTACATGCCCTATTTTGACTTGATGATAGAAAGCTGAGAGGCTTGCAGCAAAGGTTGTTGTCGTATCTCCATGCACTAAAATAATATCCGGCTTACTTTCAACAATAACCTTTTCCAACTGCAGAAGGATATTCGTCGTAATTTCCGCCAGACTTTGATTGTCTTTCATAATATTTAAATCATAGTCAGGAGTGATTTTAAAGGTTGCTAACACCTGATCCAACATTTCACGATGTTGAGCTGTCACCACCACAACACTTTCAAATTTTTCAGCTTGAGCTTCAATTTCTTTAATCAGTGGTGCCATCTTGATAGCCTCTGGTCTTGTACCAAAAACTGTCATTACTTTGATTTTCACCATTTTTTCACCTGCTCAACTCATATTTTTTCAGTTCTTCACTTCTTCTATTATATAGAGTCTTCGCGTAAATTCAAGGGTTATTGGCCAATTTCACAAGAAAATAACGCGTGTAAACGTTTTGGCAATCACAAGTATCCTATACAATTCTATCATACTTCTTGTTCATTTAACGTTAAAATATTAATCAAAAGGCTTTACATCGCATTTTAGGAGCAATATTCTCTCAAACGTCTGTAAAAAACTACTCATCAGCTAAGTTGGGTCACTTTGGTCAAATGAATAGTTTTAAAATAGTCAGCCTTCGTTAGGCAAAGCCTCTTTTAATACAATCTGTTAAACCAGCCTTGACAGAGTATTCGGGATTGAAACCTAATCCTTTGATCTTGTGGATATCGGCTAAAGAATGTTCAATATCTCCCTCTCTGCTCTCCTGATAATCAATTGGCAACTCAATTGCCAATAGTTCTGACAAGATCTCAACTAGCTCATTTAAGGTGGTCTCCACGCCTGTCGCCACGTTATAAACTTCTCCTAATGACTCTTTTGACGTGGCAACTAGCCTTAAGGCCAGCAGCACGTCTTCAATATAGACGAAATCTCGGGATTGTTTCCCTGAGCCAAACATAGTAAAAGAACAGTCTTCACCGGCTTGTTTTCGTTTTAAGCGATCAAGGATGATCGAAATAACGCCGGAATAAGGCGAATTAGGATTTTGTTTAGGTCCATATACATTAAAAAAGCGGACGGCACTTGTTGGGACATTATAAAGATTGCTATAAGCCAGTACATATTTCTCGGCGGCAAACTTGTCAATTGCATAAGGCGTTAAGGGCTTAATAACTGACTCTTCGGCTTTTGGCAACGTAGGCTCATCTCCGTATACAGCTGCTGAAGAAGCAAATATCAGTCTTTTTAAACCGCTTTGATACTTCTTGGTTAACTCTAACAAGCTAAAGACACTATCAAAATTAATCTCGTGGGTCTCCAAGGGGCGCTCCACAGAATCAGCCACACTAGCAACAGCCGCCAAATGATAGATGTAATCAAAATTATTTTCTGATAAAACTTGAGTCATTAAAACCTTATCAGTCACACAACCTTCGATAAACGTAATCGTGTCAGTCTGAGGTAAATTACTTTTACTCCCCATCGATAAATCATCGACAATGACTAATTCATTTGTTAAGCAGAGCTGATTAGCTAGAGTTGAACCAATAAAGCCTGCCCCACCTGTAATTAATATTTTATCCATCTTACAATTTATCCTCTCAAGTTCTGATATTTATTCTTATTTGTGATTCCATCCCAGAAATACCTGCTAAATCGCCAACCGTCTGCTTTTGTCATACCACTCTTTAAAGAGAACAAAGCAATATAGGGATAAAAAATCAATTTATTCATCAATGTTCCGTTCCTTCTGATAAAAATCACTAGATTCCGATACATAAAATACTCTGAAAGCCCCGATACTTTATTGATAGAAGCTGAACCTTTATGAATTACTTTAGCGTCAGCCACACAAACAACATCGTATCCTGCTTGTTTAATTTTTAAGCACCATTCATTTTCCTCATAAAATAAAAAGTAATCTTCTGGAATGTAGCCAACCTGATTAATTACCTCCATACTGACAAGCATACAAGCACCGCCAATATAATCACAAGGGATTATTCTCCCCTGAACTACCTCTTCATTTTCTTTATGGAATAATCTCGTGACCTTACCATAGTTCAGATCAACAGTCGAACCGGCAGATTCAATAAGACTGTCGTCTTCATATTCACAAATTCGTGGTCCGATAACGCCTGCTTCCGGATGCTCATTTCCATAAGTAACTAACTGACTTAAAAAATCAGGTTCAACGATGACATCATTATTAAGAATACAGACATAATCATATTCTTCTTGTCTTGCTCTCTTGATTGCTAAATTATTGCCATATGCATAACCGCCGTTTATTGAGGAAGCTATCAAATCCAGTGAAGGATATTCTCTTTGAAGAACGCTAATAGAATCATCTGTAGAATGATTGTCGACGACAATGGTGTGATAGTTATCGTAAGTCAACTGATTGATACTTTTAAGACACTCAACCGTGTCAGCAGCGTTATTATAATTCAAAACGATGATCGCAACGCGTCGCTGTTTCATAACTCAAACAATCCTTTCACATTAGTATAAATTTCTTTTTGCCAAATTTTGAGCTTTTTTTTGTGCTAGCTGCTTAAGGAATGGTAACTTAAGCAATACTGAAATTACAGCATACCTTGTTGGACTGTTTTCAGCTATTATGTCAACAGTTGCCTTTTCTTTCTCTTGGGTAAAGTAATGAATAACAAACAACTTTAATTCATTTAGTAACAGCTGTTTGCTTTTTATCGGATACATTGCTTTAATTTTTTGCTGAACATAGAGTTGATACTCGTTCATTCGGTCTTTTTGTCCCATTGTATTCCCCTCATGAATGTGAACTATTGCTCCAATTGTTTCATCAAAAAATAGAGGGTGACCATGCAACGCATATACCCAAAATAGCCAGTCTTCACAATAGTCTATCTCTTCATCGAATGTCACATTTTTGTCATTACGAAAGAGAACTGAATGAATTGGAAATAAATTATGAGCCAGTAACTCATTGGGATAATGTAACCTCGGTAAAACTTTAGCGACTTCTTTTTCATTTTTTATGTATTGAACACCAGTCACATAACCTTTATAATCCAAATGTTGTTCTAAATAAGTCACAGCTGTTTCAATTTTGGATGCAGTGAGCTCATCATCTGCATCCAAAAATTGTACATAGCTTCCTTCTGCCTTTTTTAACCCAATATTACGAGCTAGAGAGCGTCCCTTTTTTTCAGAGTATATATAACATACCCGAGAATCTTTATTGCTCATAATAATGTCAGCAGTTTTATCTGTTGAATGATTATCTATAATAATTACTTCTATATCTTTATAGCTTTGATTTAGACATGAAGTAATAGACCGCTGAATTGTCTGTTCCGCATTGTAAGCAGGAATAATTATTGAAACTAAAGATCTAATGAATATCACCACACTTTTTATAACATTATAGCATATTTTTCCTCTAATATAAAAATCAAAATCATTTCAAATACAAAGTGAAGTAGCCTTATCAGACTGTTACATTACAGTCTGATAAGGCTACTTCACTGACTAACTAATAATTAACTTTATGATAAATCTGCTAGACTTAGTCTCAACTAAATACTATTTTTCTGCTAATTGAGATCTTTTGGAGCTGATTGCATTTCTTAGCAACCCAACAACTTGTTTCCTAATAAATTCAATTACTAAACAAACAAAAAAAACTAGTAATGGTTGCATCAGAGAACGAAAAATTAGCGTACTATCAGAGAAGTGCTCGCTATTCTTAAAAAAATCCTTCCAAATAAATTGCCTAATTATCGTATTATCATGAATTAGATAGATTCCCAGAGTACAAGAACTAATTGCGTTGATAATTTTACTAGAGATTGTTACGCGCAAAAATAGAGCAAAGAGTGACACTGAAAAAATTATCGAAATCAAACTACTTTGATCAGCCAAAAAAAACATGCCCAAAGGTAATTTAGTAATTTCAGTAAACTTATTAATTAACCAGGGACTGAGCACTAAAATAGTCAACGTTACACTAAAACATAGATTAACCCAAGGCTTTAATATAGTTACCAGTTCTACCTGATAAACACTTATCAAATAACCCGCTAAAGCTGTTAGAATAAATAGAAAATAATCTCCAATATAAAATCGAATTGGACTTTTAGTCAAAATGGCAATTATTGCTGGTAATCTCAATAGTGTTAAAATAGTTACCACATAGATTAGTATCATTTTTTTATCCACTTTAGAAACAACTGACTTTAGAGCTGGTAATGAAAACTGTAAGAAGAAGAAAAAACTTAAAAACCAATAACTAGAAAGAGATATTGGAAAAAAAGATGACCATTTAAGACTTTCTACATTCATGTCAGTAAAAGACGAAAAGATTATAAAAATAGAAGACGAATAAAAAAAGATATGTGCCCATAAGTTAAACAACTTTGATGGTCTAAAATTAGCTTTTCCTAGAAAATATCCAGTAATAAGTAAAAATAATGTTACACCCACTTTTCCAAAAATACCAATAGATCTAATAAAAAATTCTCTTTTAGAAAATTCTGCAGGGTATATCCATCCACTATGGGCACTGTAATGATGAAAAACAATCATTAGCATACTGACGATTCTAATAAGCTCAATATTTGACTTACGTTCCATGTTTCCCTCCTAAACTTCACTTCGTTACTGTTTACTCCAAATCGTAAAGAGTTTTATCCTACTTCTTACTGATTATCTCAACTCGCAGATTAGTTTCTTCAAATAACCACTCGACATATTTTATCACTCACTTGAGAAGCTCTCCCAATTATAAAAGAATATCGGTAATAAATTCGATTCATTCGCAGAATTCTAATATAACTTCACCTTTTTGTGAATAAAGTAGCAACTATCATCACCCATTAGTTGTCGCAAATTATCGTAATAACTCTAACAAACCAAAAAATGAACAAATTAAACTGATAGAAACCATAGTTACTATTCGATATAGTATATATCGAATAGCTTCGCATATTCACAAAATGGAGTATAAATTTATCAATTATGTGTCCTAGCAACAATAAACGCATAAGAAGTTTTTAACGAACTAGTGATTTCATTTAACGTAAAAGTCATTAAGCCCTAGACAAACGGAATGAACTCAATGACTTTATCATTTTACAATACATTTTCTCTAACAATTGCTACAGTGTGACTCAGTGTCTCCTCTAGTTTAAATATTGGTTGCCAGCCTAAATTTCTTATTTTATTTGTATCCAATAATGCTCTATTTACTTTTGAAAACCCCTTAGCTTCAGTTTCAGTTGGTAAATCAAAAATCACTTTGGTATTTGCAAGTGTTGCTAAGCTTTGAGCCAATTCTTTTAGCTGGAGATTAAACTCCGGACTAGCTATATTATACGCCTGCCCATTTTGCCCATTCAATAGTAAGAATAAGAGTGCATCAACAACATCTGCCACGTAAGCGTAAGAAAACAATTGCTCTCCTTTGCTTTTAAGAACAATATCTTCTCCACGAGCTGCTTTCATAATAAATTGAGAGGAGGCTTTACTATCATTCAATAGCATTGTAGGCCCAAAGACACGACACACTCTAGGGATCACGACATCAATTTTCTTCTGCTCGATATAGGCTTGGCATAATGCCTCACTCGCTCTTTTTCCTTCTGAGTATCCCGCACGCAACGTATTGCAATCAATATAACCAAAATCAGTTTCTGAAAAACTAGTCGTATTATCTAAGGCCTCACCGTAAACCTCTACAGTCGATAAAAATATGGTGCGTGTCACTTGGTGTTTTACTGCATAATCTAAAACTTGCTGAGTTCCCAAAATATTAGTCATTACTGTGCCGATTGGGTCTGTCGCATATGCTTCAGGATGAGTATTGCTTGCCGCATGAAAAACATAATCAAAACGCTCACTAGTTGGCACACCTTTGGTAATATCTCCCTCTAGCATCGTAAACAGCTCATCTTCCTGATAAGCTAAAAATCGTTGTTTCAATTTACTAATTGAGCGTCCCATAGCGCCTATGCGAATGTTTGCTCCTTCTTTTTTATTGAGTGTCATCAGTGTATCAATTAAAAAAGAACCAATCATTCCTGATGCACCTACAATCAAAAAAGAGCTGTTTTTAAGAGTGTCCCAAGAAGACTTGGCTGATAGAATTTTCTGAATATCGGACATATACAGCGGATTATTAATCAGCATACTCTACTCCCCTTTCATTCTCAAGAATCCTTTAAATAATTCTAAATCGTCTGGTGTAGTCAATTTGATATTCTTATCTGATCCTAAGGCAAAATATAGACGTTCGCCTAAATCCACCATCATCGTATTTGTGTACGAGGAGTCGGTTATTCCTATATTCTCTCTAAATGCTTTCTCATAAGCCCAAGTCAATTTTTCAAACTTGTAGGCCTGAGGAGTTGATACGCGTCTCAACGTCTCACGATTGATATATTGAGTAGTGGTTTCTTCTGTTTCTTTTATAAATATTTGCTCATTGTAAGGTAAAGAAGTCACCGCATTCCCATGCTTTTTAGCCTTAATAATCACATCAGATAATACTAACTCGTCAACTAGTGGCCTAATCCCATCGTGAATAACCACGATATCAGTTGGCTCAAGCTCCGTCTTAAGAAATTGTACGCCATTGTTTATCGATTCCTGACTTTTCGAACCACCTTGGATAATCCACTTGACTTTCTTAAGGCCAAACTCTTTGATATACCCCCATAGTGTTTCTTCCCATCCTTCTTTACAGACAACTAATACTTGATCTACTAACGGATGTTTGTCAAAACTTTCAAGCGTGTAGATAAGTATCGGTTTATTATCAACCATAATAAATTGCTTGGGAATTTCTTGCCCCATTCTTTTACCTACGCCACCTGCTACAACTATTGCTGTTATCATTTGAATCCTCCTCATTTAATTCACTTTCTGTTTATCCCGCTTAAGTGTTTGCTTCAATACATTTACAACTGGAGCTTTTGAATAGAGAATATATAGATAAATCATTAGTAGATAAGCTAATCCACCTAATGCCACTTTTAAACTAAGACGCACTAAAATTGAAAAGTGGCTAGGTATAAGTTGAATAATCCCAAACATCATTCCCCCACTAAAAATAGCGAAAAATAATGGTTGAATAAATTTTTTGAAATTTATTTCATGTCGAGCTGCAATTATTTGATATGAGGCTAATACCACTTCTGAGGCAAATGTCCCAATAGCAGCACCGATTACACCAAATGGCTTAATTAACAGTAAGTTAACTATAATACTAACAATTGCTCCTAATAAGACTGATATAACAAAAGGGCGGTCGTTTCCTTGAGGAATTAAACTTTGAGTACGAATTACATTTCCCCATGAATAGAACGGTAGATACAGACATAGAATCATTAATACTGAGACACTTGGCTCAAACCCTTCACCATAAAAAAGAGGAATAAAGTCCTTACCAATCCCCAAAATACCGAATGCAAAAGCCACCGATAAAAAAGTCACAAACAACAAAGATAAATCCAAGTACTTTTCTGCACTCTTTTTAAGATTTTTATCAGAATAAGAAGCAGCCATTTTAGGTAACATGACAGTTCCTAAAGCCGCAATAATTCCCTTTGGCATAGATAAGATTTGACTACCTGCGTTGTAGTAGCCCACATTACTCATATTACTCATACTACCCAACAAAATTGACGTAAAACTAGTGTAAATAGTAGCAGATACGATTGGAATAAATAAGACACCTGTTGGTTTAAGGTGGCTTAAAACATTTTTGATCGACACCTTCTTAAACTGAATGTAATGTCTTAGCTGTAACCAAGTAACCAGAAAGCCCACTACAGTTCCTAAATTTAAGATTAACGTATACATGCCGATATCTTCTGGTTTTTTTACCAATAGAAAAATAAAGATTAACGTACTTATTTTCACTAACACATTTCGAATCAACACAATATTAAATCGTTCCATACCATAAAAAAACCAATTGATGTCAAGCATATAACTTACGATTAGAAATACTTGAATATAAGCGACTGTTTTATTAGTTTGCACGAAAAAACCAACTGTTATCAAATAAGCCAGAATACAGATAAGGCCATTAATAAGCTGTACTGAAAAAATTTCCCAAAATAATTGACTTCTTTTCTCTAGGTCTTTTCCAACTTTTGCAATGCTACGATTTCCATAATGATCTGCTCCAAGCTTAACAAATAAAGCAAAATAAATTGCGATAGAGTATGTATAGTTATAGACTCCTAACTGCTCTGCTCCTAATACCCTCGCTACATATGGCATAGTCAACAATGGGAAAATAATAATAAAAAGTTGATATGACGCGTTGGAAGCAAAATTTTTCACTATTTGTTTCACTTTAGTCCAACCCCTCATCTGTAATGATAAATTGATAAACGGAATTTGAAGTTGTTTCTTCAATATCCTTATAGGTTAATTTATGTATGGCACTTTCTCCTAATATTTGCCGGAATACCTTCTCATCAAAAACATTATTTAGCTGAAATTGTAAGAAATGGGGTTCTAAATTTCCTTTTTTAGGAACAGTTATCCAATGGCTTGGTAAACTATGACAAGCGAGTGAAAATGCTATATGAAATAGAAAATAATTCATTAACACATTATGATCCCGCCAATATTCGAAGAGTAATTCTCTGGTCATAAGTAAAATAGGATGATTACTTTTCGCAACAATTAGCCAACTTGAGGCAATAATTGCTCTCTTATCATCAAAACTTGATCTATAAACAAACAAGTCTGATGCTAGAAGGGGTTCATCCAATCTACCACTAGCAAATAGAGTTGCATCCATCCAAATACCACCATGCTCAACAAGAAGTTGAATCCTTATTAAATCAGAGTAGTGGGCGTCACTTATTAAACCAGACTTCCTTTTCTCAAAAATATGTGTTGGAAAATCCACATAGTCCTGCAAATTGTCATGTGTAATAAGGATTATCTCATAATCTGGATAATACTTTTTAATAGACTTTACGCAGACTTTAACTATTTGTGGAGCCTTTTCCAATCCTTGTAACCAACAAATCCAAATCTTTTTTGTCTGGACGACCTGCGACTGGAGTTTCGAATCCAAGTTTCTGGACGCTAATAATGTTGCATATTTTTTGGCGATAAAACGATACGTATTTTCTTCCCGTTTATTCGCCTGAGAAATCTTTTTATTTCGATACTGCAGATGATTCAACTGAAAGCCGAAATAGACTGACTCAAACAACGTTTTTTTTCTGAGCGCCTCTAATAGTTTCTGAAACATGTTGATCTTCACACTCCCATTTCTTCTAACAACCGATCTCCGATTTGCATACTTGCTTTTCCTGATTCAAAAATGTCCCACTTCGATATAAAATCAGCAACATCCTTACGATAAGCTTCTTCATCAAATCTACTAACATTATCGACTAATGCTCCTTCGGTTTGGGCAAATGGGAAAGGCAACTCTGTTAATTCCAGTTTCATTCCTTTAGTTGCCATATATGTCTCGTAGTCATCAGCAAAAAGAAAACATCTTTTCCCCGATACTAGCATTTCACCAATAGTTGATGAGTAATCAGTTATCAACACTTCAGTTGCACATAACAATTCTTGCATGTCTGGAAAATCACAACCATCTATTACTTTCTCAGTGGTAATGTTTGCAAATAGTTGCTCTTTTTTTTCAAAATCATTGGGATGCAACCGTAATACTAATCTATAGATCCCCTGAAACCTTTGTTCAAAGGCCTCAATCAGCCTCAATAAAAATTGTTCTGTTATATTTAACTCACCCGTTTCTTTAAAGGTTGGGGCAAACAGAACAATATGTTCATGTGGCTTCAAATTCAGATACTGATAAACTTTATCTTGCACTTCTGGATTTTGATTAACGACAATATCATTTTTAGGAATACCCTCTCTGAATATTTCTCCGTCATACCAGAATGTTTTCTGAATGTCGGGAAAAACATTTGAGTGTTCAAATATGAGTAAATCACACATCTGCGAATCCTTTTTAGCAATTTTAACATATCTTTTTGGTAATAGTGCCTCAATGTCATGCTCTATTTCTTTAAGGCCAAACCCCGCATGCCATGTCTGAATATAAAATTGTTCTTTTCTTTTAGGCGGATAGAAATTTTTGCGACAATTATCCATCCAAATTTTTGCTGTGTGCAGTTCTATTAACGCTCTAAAGGAGTTAGTCTTAACCAAGCGAATCCCTTTGGGAAACAACTGATTTTGATTGATTATGACCTCTTTTTTACACAACCAAACGATGTCTAAATCCTTGCCTGTGTTTAACAAATACTCACAAATATATTTAGGATTATCGCCATAACCTCTCCCCCAAAAATTTGAAACTACTACTTTATTGCGTTTGATGGGTCTCAATAACAACAGAGGATACAAAAGATAAAACATGCCGTAAGTTAACACTCTCAATAGGACTTTTCTTCCTATACTATAAAAATGTGCTATTTTACTTTTCATTAGAACCTCCCAAATAAAGTATCTTTTAAGTCAAATGACACTTTAGTCACTTAATAGTTCTCCGCTTTGTCATTTATAACAGCCTGTAACACTCTTCCTAAAAGAAGCCAAAATATAAACGCACCAATTTTATTCACTAAAACAATTTCTGATGAGACGACTGCATTTATACTAATCAATAATGTGATTAAATAGAAAACAAAATCAATGCTGTACACAAACTTTCTATCTTTAAACGAATGCAGAAAAATTTTCAACATGTTTAAAATAAAGAAACTAAAGAAAACGATGAAACCTAGAATTCCAGTTCCTGTCAGAGTTTGAACAAGGAAACTATGAAGAGATAAGCCTGTTTTGGCAATAACACTGTCTGGAAATTTGTCTTCTGCAAATGCTACGATCCCTTCCCTAGACGGGCCGACACCAATTATTTTTTGCTCATTAAAAAGTTTTATACCTGTCTTCCAAATGTTGACTCTCCCATTCGAAACATCCTCGCTATTTTCGACATCAGCTCGGCTTAAATCGATTTTTTTAGATATACGATTCTTTTTAATCTTTGAACTATTACCGTCGTTTTCAATCGTCGTTACAGACTCTACGATATAGCTTGGTACTGTAATAAACACTTCTCTTATTATTTTTAGCGACACGAACGCACTTAAAAACATGATACCACTCGCAAGGATAGATATCATAAGTTTTTGATACATTTTTTTGTTCTGTTTAAAATTAAACTGATACGTATACATAAATGTAGCGAAAAGCAATACCACATATAATTCCAATAAACCTGTTCTGGATCCTGAAAGAACTACAAAGGCCAATTGAAAGATAATATTAATAACAAAAAATATATTTAACGCCAAGCGTTTCTGCTCTTTTTTCTGAAATAAATAGTATAAAGATACAGCCACCGTTACCAAACAAATGGTTGCTGCAAAATTGGGGTCAGAAAAAATACCAAATAATCGATTTTCCACAAACCCTAATCTTAAAGGATGGAATCTATTTTCCAAAATATAAATATATTCTGTTTGAGTCACAAACATCCCCAAAGATATCGTGACCAGAACGAACCATAATCCAACTAACCAATGTAGAAACGTTTTAATCGTGTCTAAAGACTTTGAGTTGTGTCTGGTAAAATTAAAAATGACAAAAAAGTAGATTATCTCATTGAGGATTAATTTAACATTTGCCGTAAAAGCATATTGATAATTAACTAATGTGGTAATCATCAATATGACCGTGAAAATAATCAACAGCTTGTCATAGGTTAACTTTTTCTTATTCTTTAAAAAATCGAAAAAATCATACATCACAAAAAGAATTCCCAAGAATCCTGCTGGAAGTATGAATATGGCGTTAATAACTCCTGGAACGAAACTGTACGGACCGATTTCTTTCACTATTAATACAATCCCAAAATAGATAATATAATAGGCTTTTACTTTCTCAACAATATTTTTAAAATTCACATTCGCTACCTCTTAACCTTTTATTTTTTTAGTACAAGCTTGTATAAACGATTGTACAAATTACCATTCATTAACAATAGTCTCAGAGCCATTCTTTTGGTCAGCGGCACAGCCTTATTACCAACTATTTTTTCTTCATTATTTTTTATATCATGTCTAATTTTCGTTAAATATTGCTCTCTTTCTGTTTCATTGCCTTTAACAGATGTAATTTTATAACCAGTTGATAAGTAGCCATCTGCTAATTTTGAAATAGCTAACGGAAGTAGCTGCGGATAGTCTATCCGTATGCTGTTCAATAAAATTTTTCGTTGATCAATATTATCATACTGTTTTGAATTGAAATGTTGATAAACAATACTATCAGGATTTTGAAAATAAAAGATTCCCACAATACTGTGATAACTAATTCTTGACGACGCGTTAACCAATTGATAAGTCGGCATAACATCTTCATAGAGCTTGCCTTCAGGATAAGCTATTTCTTTAAAAAGAGTTGATCGATAGATTTTATTCCAAGCATAAAAATCAACCGCCTTTTCCGTGAATAGCTGCTCTATATTTTTTTCCTTATTATCAATAATCCTATCAGTGACTGTTAACTTCGTTGATTCTGTTAATGAGCCTTTTTCAATACCAAAAACGGCAATGTCAATTTCGTTCTCAATAAAAAAAGGTATTACTTGAAAAAAAGTATTATCCATAAAATAATCATCACTATCTAGGAAAGAAATAATACTTCCACTTGCTTTTTTTAAGCCATAATTTCTTGCGGATGACAAACCACCATTTTCCTTGTGATAGCAAACAATTTCAGAACATTTGCTTGCCCAGTCTTCACAAATAGTACTACTAGAATCGGTAGAACCATCGTTAACAAGAATTATTTCCAAATCGTACTGATCACTACTTTGTTTTATAATACTTTCGATTGCCCTATTCAATGTCTTTTCAACGTTATAAACAGGCACAATTACCGATACTAATGTCATGATTAATCTTCTCCATGTGTGATCTTTTTTCTCAAAAGAGTATTATAAAATGTACTTCTCATTTTAGGGGGGATGAGACAAAAAATTGTATGGCCAATAAAGGTAATCCCATAGTCAATTATCGAACCAAAACCATTTTTGTAGATCTTCCAACGGCCAACAGCTCCTTGCTTAAAATAAGCAAGTCCACCTCTCCTATTTATCATTTCTTCTCCAGCTTGGGCGTAGACAAGTGGCTCTAAAATATTAGCTCCCTGAGAACCATTTTTTAACATTCTAACCCAAAGAAAATAATCCTCAAAACCTGGCAGAGGCAGGTAATTTCCTGCTTCCAAAACCCTTTCCTTACGATACATGACGGTCATATGATTAAAGGGATTTCTCCTTTTAGAATAGTTTACTATTTCACTGTTCGTTTCCTTTACTTCTCGTTGACCAATAATATTATCAACCGTGCCTTCAAATTCAACAATGTTGGAACCAACAATTGCTACTTCAGGATGAGCTTGTAAATAAAGATATTCCTTTTCAATCCTATCTTCTCTCATGATATCATCAGTATCCATTCTGGCAACCAAGGAAAAGCTAGTCTTTTGAAGCCCTATCGATAAAGCTTCTCCAAGTCCATAATTTTTCTCAAGGGGTACTAGCCAAAAGTTATTTGGATATTTTTCTACAGCTTCCGCAATTGCTTGATCTAATTCTTTAGTAAGTGGTCCATCCTTAACAAGGACTATTTCTACCGGTAAGAATGTTTGCCGTAAAATACTCTCCATACAAGCATTAAAATTATTGACTGTCTCATTCTTATAAATAGACATCAACAAACTCACATTAGCATTTCTCATTTTTTACTTCCTATTCTTCATAAGTACTTTAATAACAAGCCTCAGAGAGAGCTTGGCCTAATCACATACTTTGATTGAGCGTTCAGAAAGTTCTGCTACTGATAAAATAGTAACTGCTTCCTCATCCAATCCCTTTGCAGAAACTTTATCAAATAAAATTTTAACCGTTTGAATCATTATCTTCAAATCCAAAATCAATGAATAATTCTTGATATAAAGCAAATCAAAATTCAACTTCGTATTGAAATCTGACGTATACTTACCATATACTTGTGCATATCCTGTCAAACCAGCTTGAACATTATGTCTAATACTATAAAATGAATTTTCTTCGCAAAATTGATCAACGAAAAAAGGTCGCTCTGGCCGGGGACCAACTAAGGACATATCACCTTTTAAGATATTTAACAATTGAGGTAATTCATCAATTCTTAGAGATCTTAAATATTTACCAATGGGGGTAATTCTATTGTCTTGACTTTTGGCCAAGACCGGCCCAGTACTATCTTCAGCATCAATCTTCATGGTTCTGAATTTTAAAATATTAAATTCTCGTCCGTTTTTAGTAATCCTCACTTGCTTATAAATCGCAGGACCTTTTGATGTTAATTTTACTAAAACAAAGGTGATTAGAGTAATCGGTGACGTAATAAGTAACAATAATCCCGATAGAATAATATCAAATAAGCGTTTGAACAAATAGTCTTCAGAAGGAATTCTAAAATCCGACACCTCAACAATACTTTCATCTTCAAAGTTCATCATGTTAGAACGCATACCCAATAGTATCGAAAAGTCTGTCTCAACAAACAACTTTTTATCTTGCTTAACGACAAATTCAGCTAGCTTAATCTTTTCAGCTTCCGAGATATTATTTGTCAAATAAAAAATATCAATTTCATCGGCATACTTTTTGGCATTTTCAACGAACTCAGAGAACACAACAGTGGTCACTTTATGTTTATTATTTTTAGATTCTTCAAAGTTTGTCACGGCAACCAGAACATCTTCCATGCTTCCCAAAATCATAATCCGTTTTTCTCCACTTGCCTTCAGGTATAAAGTAAAAATTAATAACCGCCATAACGACAAAAAGAGAATTCCAACCACAATATTTATTAAGAGTACCGATCTAGGGAATGAGAACCAGCGACCGGCAAAGGTAACCATCATCATCACGGCTGTGATTGCTATTTGCGATATAATCGTAATAATGATGATATCGCTCACTGATTTATTATAGAAAACATACACTGAGAAAAACAGATTCATGATGACAAATAAGATACCAATCCATAATGCTGATCCCTGATACGAGCTAAAATTATATTTAGGGATAGTTGGACCAAATTTCAAATGAAACGATGCGAGAATTGCTAAATTGAAAAACAGTAGGTCTCCTGCGATAGTCATTAATTTTTTAGTTTTACTCCATCCTGCACTTGTGCTCATAGTTATAATCAATTCCTTTCATTACGCTCAAGTCACAATGCTGTCAAAACAGTTGCACGATAAGCTACGATATTAACGTTAAATTTAAATGCTGGTCACTTCTAGGTGAGCTACTTAAATAATTTACTCAAGTACTTCTCGTTTCCCACTAACCACCTATCAAAAGACTACACTTCTAGCTTAACTTCCTTATTATAGGCAATTAGTTGAGAAATGTAAAACACAATAAATGGTAAGATAAACAAGGTTCTAAAATAGAAGAAATTTGCAAAGCCAATTTCAAATAAAAGAAACATAGTAAAAAGAAAACTAGCTAATAGCCAATTCAAATGTTTTTTCAAAAATCTAAAAAAAGACAAATAAATCAGAATCATCCCCGGCAATGACAGTCTTTGAGCAAAATGAGTAAATCCACAATCGATGTAATAGGTTTCCCATATAGACCTATAGCCAGTTCCTTTAAAAGGGTTAGCCATTACTCGATCTATCTGTACCGCAATTGTACCACCTTCTCTAAAACGTATCCCCATACCGTTATTACTTGCTTTGTCAAACAAATTTGATTTAAGCACTGAGAATAAATCAAACTTTACACTTAATATAACCCCTAATACAGCGGCCACTACAAGACCTATAATAAACGTTTTTTTGTTTACCAGATAAAGCATTAATAAGAATAAGCCACTTCCGATAATAAAATAAACATACGATGTCGTTGATTTTGTTGCAACTAAGAAGATTAAAAATAAACTTGCAGCAACTGCATTAAAATATTTTCTCGTGACATAAAAAGTTAACATATGCAGTGTGGCAAAAATAAATAAGTAGAAGCCTGCTAATGAGTGTGTACCGAATACATTAATTGGTTTCCCTTCTGATAGCATTGTCTGAACTAAACCATCATAAAAAGCTTGATATGGTCCAATGATGAAATTCGTGAAAAGCTCAATGTGAAGAATTGCCGACAATGACCATAAAATAAAAATAACACTAATTCCATTTAGGGCCCAACGACTATAATCCAGTCGACTATTTTTTATGTCTAAGTCTAAACAGAAGATTAATGTCATCATTAAAAAAAGAATGGCATAATAACGATACATTTCAGGTGGATTTTCTATATTCTTAGCGCTAGCTGTATAGAAAAGTAGTAGTCCATTTAACAGAACTGCCACTCCTAATTGAACTTTATCCACTTTTTTCTGAATCAGAAACAACAGTAATAAAAAAGCACCCAAAATCACAAAATAGAAAATCTCATTTCTCATCCACTGACCAACACTTGTTGGCAAAAATAAGCCTACAACTAGCAGCGAGAGAACAATACTTTGTGTATTTACATGAAAAAATTTTAAGACTTTGTCAATCATGTTTTATTTCCTCTACTTTTTCTTTAAATTCCGCTAAGCCATACTGCCATGTTGGAATATTAAATCCAGTTGCTTTAGTCTTACTAAGATCTAAAATCGAATATTGAGGTCTTTTGGCCTTTTGAGGAAAATCGCTTGAGCGTATAGGGGCAACTTTAACGTCTGAGTCTTTCAATATTTCTACGGCAAACTCATACCAACTACAGCTATTATCATTAGACAAATGATAAATACCATGCTCAGGTTGGCTTTCCATCAAATGGATCATAAATTCGGCTAAAGTTCTAGTCCAAGTCGGTCGACCAAACTGATCATCCACAATTGTCAATTTGGGGTTCGTTTTAGCTAGTCTTTCCATGGTATACACAAAGTTATTGCCATATACCCCAAACACCCAAGATGTTCTCACGATATAATAGTTAGAACAAATTGATTGAACAGCTAACTCCCCTTCATACTTAGCTCGGCCATACTCATTTTGCGGATTAGGTTGATCCAGTTCTGAATATTCCCCTTCTTGTTTTGTTCCATCAAACACATAATCGGTACTGATGTAAATTAAAGTAGCTCCTACTTTTTCTGAGGCTCTTGCAATGTTCTCTGTGCCTTCAACATTGACCAATTGATTTATTGCTTTCCCTTCATCCTCGGCCTTATCAACAGCTGTATAAGCCGCACAATGAAAGACATAGGTTGGTTTATTATGTAAAAAGAATACATCGACAGCTTCCTGATCAGTAATATCGAGTTGTGCTGTATCAGTTCCTAAGTATTCGATCCCTCTTTGATCTAAAAGCACTCGCAATTCTGTGCCTAATTGGCCTTTTGCACCGGTTATTAAAATTGACACTTTTTCACTTCCTATTTTATAAATATTTTCTTTTGTCGAATGACCATATACATCGATAATGTTGCAATACTTTCTATTAGTATAACATTAATAGCGGCCCCTATCTCATTAAACAAGGTAATTAGCACAATCGTTGAAACAATGCTCCCTAGGCCACATAAGACATAAATTCTTGAAAGGATTTTTTGGTAACCAAAATTAATTAATGTCAACACACCATAAATGTTGGCCCATACGGTAATAAGTGGTAAGAACGACATAATTTTTATTAATTGAATTGAATGATTATACTTATCACCAAACACAATTGGAAATAGAAGATCTGATCCAAACAACAAAATCAAACACCCAACCCCAATGACGATACTCGCATAAACAAACAACTTTTTTATCAAAGTAATCGCCTGATCTTTAGATTTTTCTAATGTATGACTAACGTGAGGGTAAACTGCTTGAATAAGCGGATGGACGACACTTGAACATGCCTTAATTATTTTATCAGCTGCAGAAAAATAACCGACTATCGTATTGTTGGTTAAGAGTCCTAGTATGACGACGTTCCCCGTTGTGTAAAGACTAGTAGACACATTGGATAAAAAGATTTCCCAACCTTCTCTCATCTGAGCTTTCACGTCCGTCAAACTTGGTTTAGTAAAAGTAAAATGATACTTCTTAACCATAATAAGAAGTGATACCAACCCAATTGTGATATATCCTAATGAATTGAATACAGGAACTAATAGATAGTCACTGGGATTGTGAATAAATATAAAGATCGCAATCGTAAAAAAGAGTTTGAACGAAATATTTAAAATCGAAATATTTTTCATTTCTTCAATCCCTTGGAAGTAAAATGTGGGAAACAGGACGCTTCCTATAACCATACCGAAGGTTAATAAG
The DNA here is from genome assembly GCF_017829975.1 of Vagococcus allomyrinae. Lineage (GTDB taxonomy): Bacteria > Bacillota > Bacilli > Lactobacillales > Vagococcaceae > Vagococcus_D > Vagococcus_D allomyrinae. The sequence continues at coordinate 61,001 of NZ_JAEEGA010000018.1, forward strand.
TAAATAAGCGCATCTGAACGAAATTTAGGAACTATCACGATTAACCCCAGTAAGATCAACGCTGACACTAGCAATAGGATGGCCTTGGCCACAAGTGCATTCGAAACTATTTTGGATACTTGCTTTTTATCATCTACCACTTTAGCAATATTTTTGGTAGCAATTAAGTTAAACCCATAATCTGTGAATAAAATGAAATACTGAATAATCGCTTGGGCAAAGTTTACCAGTCCAAATTTCTCAGCTCCCAAATTATTCATTAAATAGGGCAATGTCAGCAATGGTAAGATGTAATTTAACATTTGGACACTTGCTAAAGAGAAAAAGTTTCCTATAATTTTTTTATTCATAAGATGAGTCTCCTTCTCTTATTTTTGATGAGAATACACGCCAAGTTTTCCATTTTTAGCGTCTCTTTTACCTAAGATAATCGATTGGCACTTTTTGATTTTTTCTTTTTCCAAAAAGATGATTTTTAACCATTCGATTAGTTCCATTTTTTTATCCAATTGAATCCACTCTTTTTGCGACTCCTTATATCGATTCCAGACAACTCGCCGATTTCTGGTAATATAATAGCGCCGCTGGTAATTGTGATTACTGGTCTGCAAGGTTTTCCCCAGTATATGATGAGTGGTTAAATTGCCTAAGCTATGAATCAATTCCACCTTATTTGCTTGAATAATCAATTTCCCCTGCTGCATTAAATCAAAACAAAAATCAAAATCAACATAATCAATAAAAAGGTCATCATCAAACGTACAGCCTTCTGGAAGACTTGCCATCCTGAGACAATTGCCGGAGGACATTAATACCGTTGCCTCTCGATAGTCCCCATCATTACTTTCTGGAGATTGATAATCGACCTCCTCCGTAGGATGCCGATAGGTGGGGCCAATCAAGGTGGGGTAAATTCCCCGGTCCTCATAAAAAACTTGCCCTATCTCTATTAATCTTTTGGTGTACCCCTCAGTAATCAGACTATCCTGATCGAAGGTAAAAAGATAGTCCACTACTTGGTGGCGAGCCAGCTTTAACCCTTGATTTAAAGCAAACGCAATGCCTTTGTTTTGTTTGTTCATCACAACTTTAATATTGGAACCCTTTAGCGATTCGAACTTCTCAACCTGCTCTGGGGTATTATCAGATACTAAGACTTGATCAACTTGAGCAGCAATGGCTTTGATATTTTCAATATTGGCGTCATCTGGAAAATAAGTTACGATTACAGCTAAGGTCTTCATCTTACAAGCCTGCACGTTCTTTCAACGGTCTCCACCAAGCTTCATTGGCTAGATACCATTCAATGGTTTCTACAATCCCTGTCTCAAACGTATAGTCTGGTTTCCAACCTAATTCTGTTTCTAGCTTAGTCGGATCTATCGCATAACGTAAATCATGACCTAAACGATCTTCTACATATTTTTTTAAGTCTGAGGACAGGTCTAACTTATCAATAATGATGTCCACAATTTGATTGTTAGTTCGTTCGTTGTGGCCACCGACATTATAAACCTCACCTTTGACCCCTTTATGAAGAACTAAATCAATGGCTTGACAATGATCCTGAACATGCAACCAATCCCGAATATTTTCACCATTGCCGTAAATTGGCAACTCGTTCCCATCTACCCCGTTCGTGATCATCAAGGGAATTAATTTTTCTGGAAAATGATAAGGCCCATAATTATTAGAACAACGGGTAATATTAACGTTTAGGCCATAAGTTTCAAAGTATGAACGGACTAACATATCAGCGCTGGCCTTACTTGCAGAGTATGGACTATTTGGCGCTAAGGGAGTTTCTTCTGTGAAATAACCTTCTGCCCCTAAGGAACCATAGACTTCATCAGTTGATACTTGTAAATATTTGTTAAGGCCTAACTCTTTGGCCACATTTAACAAGGCTAAGGTGCCTTGAACATTGGTTTCAACAAAAACTTCTGGATTCAAAATACTTCGATCCACATGGGATTCTGCAGCAAAATTGACAATCGTGGTAATATCATGTTCTTTTACTAAATGAGTCACTAACTCACGATTAGTGATATTCCCTTGAACAAAAATATGATTGGGATTGTCTTTTACATCATCTAGGTTATGGATATTTCCAGCATATGTCAATAAGTCTAAATTAATCACCTTATATGTTGGGTGATTTTTTAAGACGTAATGGACATAGTTACTTCCGATAAACCCAGCACCACCCGTTACTAAAATATTCATTATTTTGCCTCCCAGATAAAATTATTTTCCGCATCTTTTAATTGTGGATGTTTTGTGTCTTTTTCAGACAAAATTCCTTTGTTAATTGGCCAGTTAATCCCTAGATCGGGATCATCGTAGGCGATACCGCGATCGTGTTCTGGCGAATAGAGTTCATCTACTTTATATTCCACGTTAACATTACCTGTAATCGTACAGAAACCATGAGCAAAACCAGCTGGAACCAAAAGTTGACGATGATTGAATTCACTTAAAATGAACCCTTCCCATTTACCATAAGTCGGTGATCCTTTACGCATGTCGACTAACACATCATAAATCGCACCTGTTGTTGCACGGACTATCTTAGTCTGAGCTTTCGGATTTAATTGATAGTGCATCCCTCGAATAACACCTGGTTCAACCGATAATGAATGATTATCTTGAATAAACTCATGAGTAATGCCTGCCTCAACAAACTTATCCTTTGTATATGTTTCCGTAAAAAAACCACGGTGATCGCCAAAAACGGCCGTTTCAATGATTTTAACGTCTTGTAAGCTAGTTTCAATTATTTTCATTCTTCATTGCCTCTTTCATTTAAGGGTTGTTCTGCCAATCTTAATAAATATTGCCCATATTCATTTTTCTTCAAAGGCTGAGCTAATTTAACTAGCTGTTCTCTATTAATATAATTCATGCGGTAAGCAATTTCTTCCAGACAAGCCACTTTTAGATTTTGACGCTTTTCGATCGTTTCAATAAAGGTCGAGGCCTCTAATAGTGATTCATGAGTGCCCGTATCTAACCAAGCAAAGCCACGACCTAATAATTCGACACTTAATTCTCCTTGCTCCAGATAAGCTTTATTAACGTCTGTAATTTCCAATTCGCCACGAGAAGAAGGTTGGATATTTTTAGCAATCTCAATAACTCGATTATCATAAAAGTACAAACCTGTTACAGCGTAATTGCTTTTAGGAACGGCTGGTTTTTCTTCGATAGAAACGGCGCGCATTTCTGAGTCAAATTCAACAACGCCAAATCGTTCAGGGTCGTTAACATGATAGCCAAATACAGTAGCCCCCTGTTCTCTATTTGCAGCTCTTTGTAGCATCTGGGACAGGCCACCACCGTAGTAAATGTTATCGCCTAATATTAGGCAGACTGAATCCTCTCCAATAAACTCTTCCCCAATAATAAAGGCTTGGGCTAATCCATCTGGAGTTGGTTGAACTTTGTATTCAATTTTCATGCCAATATCCTGACCATCGCCAAATAATTGCTCAAATCTTGGGGTATCTTCAGGTGTCGAAATGATTAACACTTCGGTAATACCAGCTAACATCAGTGTTGACATCGGGTAATAAATCATCGGTTTATCATAAATGGGCATTAACTGCTTTGAAGTTGCTTTAGTCAGTGGGTATAATCTGGTCCCACTTCCTCCTGCTAGTATTATTCCTTTCATCCTTAACGTCTCCTTTTATCATATTTTATTATGGCTTTAAGCATGGTATATCTGCCTACTAACATCGCACTAAATTTTCTTTTTTTTATCCCAGTTACATTCCCACCATGACGTACGTAATTCATGAGCGGTTGATTGATAATGCTAATGGTTCGCTTCGTCTTAATTGCAACTAATGCTAACCATTGATCGTGCATTTCTAGCTCTTTTGGAAAAGGTAAGGCAGCTTCAGCTAATGTTCGTTTAAAAGCCATCATGCAGCCAGTATAACCATTTTTTATTAGATTTCCTAGGATATGAGTTGATAGCTTATTGTGATTGTAAGCATTCCATGATTCGGCCAACACCTTTCCTTTGCCATCAATTACGACGGCATCATGAACGACTAAATCCGCTGACTCCTCATCAAAAACTTTCATAGTTGTGGAGACTTTATTCGGCAGCCACTGGTCATCTTGATCCGAAAGAAAGATTATATCACCTTTAGCTAGTTCTATTGCTCTTTGAAAACTTCCAATAGGCCCAAGATTAAACTGATTTTGATACACAACTGTCAAAGTAGGGTATTTTTTGCTTAATGTCTTAATGATCGACACCGTATTATCATTGGATTTGTCATCAACAATGACTACTTCGTCCTTATTTGTCAGTTGATCAAGGATGGATGTTAATTGCTTTGCAATAAATGCTTCACCATTATAGGTTGCCATGCAAACAGATATCATAGATTACTTGCACTCCTTTAATTTCCTCATCTCAACTAACGTCCGTCGATAGATGTCTCTATTTTTCACTGTCAAAAATTGTTTTAAGACTCTTTTTCTTAAGTGCTTTTTGTGCATCGCCAACCTCTCTCGGCAATACTTTGTATAATAAAGTGTTTCAGACTGGATAATACTTTCATATCGCTTAAAAGACACATGACGGTAATCCAAGACAGATAAATCATGCTCCAAAGCCTGATTCAAAACATAATAGTTTTTCCCAGACTGATTGAGTCGCCAAAATAGCCAATGATCTAGATAATCCAGTGGAAACTCCTGATTGAATCCACCAATGTCTGTTATTGCTTGGACCAATAAAGCAGCACCTGAATTGATTGCCATCAAGGGTTTCGTACATAAACCACTTGCTACACTCTGACTTCTCATACTGATGTATTGGTCTGTATAGACAGGTGATATTTGTCTTCCTTCAGACTCTATTAAAGGTAAACAAGCCCCTATATCAGATGTGAGAGACAGGTTGACTAATTTTTCAAAATAAGAAAGAGGTAATTCAGTATCCTGGTCCAATAGTAATAAAAGTTGACTATCATTCTTTTTTGCTAATTCAAGGGCACAATTATAAGCGATCGCCAATCCAGAGTTAGAAGCATCGTGAATATAAGATATCGGGTAGACAAACTGTTCGTCTGGCTGAGTTTCAAGACTATTGTCGTAAATCAGTAATTCCTTTAATAACTTCTTATCCAGAGCTTCTCTCAAAATTTTTAGGGATGCTATCTCACTTAATTTTTTTTCATAAATAACAATAACTGCGGTAATTTTATTTCCCATTCCAACATTCTCCTAAAAAAAAGTCCAACCCCATTTATTAAAGTATTGAACCATCGATTTGATAAAAATTGAAAATAATTTTTTGCTTTTATGTGCACCTTTAGCATAGAAGTGAATGACAGTCGCATCAGGTAAGTAATAAATTTTTTCATTAGCGGCTCTTAACCGTTGACAGATATCGTTATCTTCAAAATACATAAAAAAACGTTCGTCAAATCCTTTAATTTTCTTAAAAATAGAGGTTCGAAAAAACATAAAGCAACCTGAACCGAATAAAATTTCCTGACGTTCATCACTTAAATCACGACATTCATAATTTGCTAACCGTTTATCAAATAGTCGTCGGATAAACTTAAACGGAATAAATCTCAGCATGTAATCAAACAGGTTCAATCTTTTTCGAATTAAGTACTGTATGGAACCATCTTTATTCAACACTTTTGGAACACACATCCCCACCTCGACTTGATCTTCCATAAAATCATGCATTTTTATGAGTGTCTCGTGATCTGCCAAGATATCTGGGTTGTAAACAATAAAATATTCATCATTACATTTACTTGCATTGTAATTGTGTCCAAAACCAAATCCCATATTTTCATGATGGTAGTGGATTGACATTTGCGTCCCATAGCTTTTTAACTTTTTTTTATATTCATCTGACGAATTATTATCAAATACATAAATGTTGGTTTTTATATATGGCATGATCTTGGTCACAATGTTGTCCAGTGTTTCGAAAACATCTTGACTATTATAAGTCACGATACTAATTGCAATTGTTTTGATAAGAAGCAACCCTTTCTATTTCTAATCTTTTCGCACTTACAATTACTGGCAATAAAAAACCAAGTCCAATCGGACTATTCAAATAAGGATTTATATTAGTAATGACAACCATGCACAAAACGCATGCTGCCATTGCAATACTCATGCTATCTAAATAACGGTGCTTCAAAATGAATTTAAAATAATAAAATAACGGTAGCATACTAAAGCTTAACCATATCAAAACACCGATTAAGCCTTGTTCCACCCATATATCGAGAAAGGTCATCTCGATACCATCTGTGCGTGTTCCAATTTGCGAGCCATATCCATTACCAAAAATGATCGTTTTCGGCCCTTTTTCTAAGATTTTAACTGACTCATCCAACAAGTACACTCTCATATTTATACTAACATCATTGACTTTTTTGACATTTTTTTTCTGCTTCTTACTTTTGGTATAAGCCTGCTCGGTTCCATCATTAAATCTGGCCTGAGTCGATGATGTATAAAGTGTCGGCACAATCGTAAACGCACATAAATAAAAAACAATAGCCGTAATCATTTTTTTGTTAAACTTGATCTTATTAACACGATCTTTTCTACCTATTAAATAAATCAAAATATGAGCGGCCAATATGACTAACAAGGCAATTAAATAACCGATATACAACCCTCGTGTTTCAGAAAAGATGATCGAGATCGACGCCAATACTAAAACGACAATATCACTTTTTGCGCCTTTACTAATAATAATATTATTAGATGCTACAATCAAACCAAACAAAACAATAAAATGGGATTTATAAAAAACGCCTCTACTTGGTCTAAAGAATAAATCGGCAGGCAAAAGGTTATTGATGAATTCATAGAAAGCCCCAAACTCATTTACAAAAAAGAATTTACCACATAAACCAATAATAATTGTCCCTGTGGCAACTATTATTGTCGCTATTTTTAACAAAGTCAAAACATTATTTAATGAAAAACGATCTTGTCTAATATATGTCCAAAACGGAAAAATCAATATCACATAAGAAACTCTGAGAGCATCCTTAATTGTTTCACTAATGCTATGGCCAGACGCCAACCCCAGTAATGTACTAAAAGCTATCCACATGAGTAAGCCAATCGTAATCACACTCATCATATTTTTAACACTAAAAAGTTCTTTCAATTCCGCTCTAGTATCAGCTTTAGTTAACACGCGATACCCGTAGACAGCTAACAATAAGATAAAAAGAACTTGTCTTATTGAAATAGGACCAAATTCAATTTGTCTACCGCCACCGCCAATAAATAATTCCATAAATAAAACCGTTAATAGCCACTTTTCTATTTTGCTCATCCATGATCTCCCGAAAATTAATATGTTACTTCACTATACCGTTAACTTAAGCTTATTTCAATTTTTTTACTAATTCTTAATAAAAATTAACAACGCTAAAACAGAAGATGGCTACCTATTAAAAGAATAAGCAGCCATCGTTTTTACCTTTATTATTATTTACTCTTATACCTGTCATTCTTCCGCTTATGACTATTCAAATTTCTATTAACTATATAGTTCCCATTAAATAATCATCCTTTACCGTTAAACTTTCAGCCAGAAAAAAGCAGAAAGTACCACTCTTGGCGGATGATTATGCGCATTATCCAATGGAACTATATGTTTGATTATTTAACAGGATGTATATATTAATCATCCACTGCCCCATCACCATAGGGTGGGTAGGTTTGCTCACTGACAATGCCATCTGTCTCAAAAACATAGCCTGGCTTATCACGTTCATCTTCCGCTTCCTTGCCTAAAGAGACTAATAATTTATGCTTAATGTATTCTAAACTATCTTCATGGAGCCCTACCATACTTTCTCCAGTATAACTATAAGTAAAACTCATCCAAGAAAAAGTAAACGATTCAAAGCTGAAATCATTAGTTAATGCTGATTGAGCCACTTTCATCATGGTATCTCTATTCATATCCGTCCACAAGTGATTATTAAGCGAAGCCATAACATCTGAATATTTAGTAATGGATCCTACTGCCATCGCTTTTTTCATCACCGCTTGAACGACCATTTGTTGACGTTCTCCACGTTTGATGTCATTATCAATTTTTCTTGTACGAGCGAAAGCTAGCGCTTCTTCACCCGTTAACACCTGTTCGCCAGGCTCTAATTCGACCATTCTAGTCAACTGAGCGTTTGCTTCACTTATTGCAACTGGGACATCCACTGAGACTCCACCTAAAGCATCCACAATTTTTTCAAATGCCTGAAAATCGACAGTTACATAGAAATCAATCGGAATATCCAATAATCCTTCAACAGCATCGATGGCACCATCTTCCTTACCATAGGTATATGCAGCATTGATTTTTGTGTATCCTGTAAAGTCATCTGACTCGACATAAGTAAAAGTGTCACGAGGAATGCTGACCATGCTGACTTTTCCAGTGTCTGGATTCATGGTTACAACAATCATCGTGTCTGTACGATTAGAACCGAGGGCCCGTTCATCATTATCATCTACCCCCATAACTAAGATTGAGAATGGGGTTTTATTAGGTTCGATCGTCTCGTTACTATCAGTTCCACTTTTACGAGGTTTGTATGTCTGTTCCATTAAATCCTCAGCTTGAGTTAACAATTTGGCGCCATAAGCCACTGCTCCCAACACGGCAATCAATAACACAACTAAAGACACTTTAAAAACGTTCACCCAAACACTTGGCTTATTCCGACTGCTTCTACTTTCATAATTTTCGTCTTCGGACTTATGTTTTTTTCTATTTTTATCTTTTCGATATCTTGTTTCTTTTTTGCTCATTCTCAGTTTGCTTCCTTTCGCATCCACCGAAACACAGATTAGTTTCTCTCTGAAACGTGTAAGTAAAAATCTTATTTATTTTACTACATATTATTGCAAATGACCAGTCTCTTAACAATAATTTAACGAAACCAATACAATTAACTTCTCGTAATTTTATTAAACACTACCCAATTAGATTGTATTTTGAGCTAAGACTTTGTATAATAGTGACATCGACCCATTGAAAGTAGGGCTAAATTAATGAATGATGTATTTGGTATTGTTATCTATTTATTTTCAACTGTTTTCCTATCACTGATTATAACGCCTTTTGTTCGGTGGTTTGCATTTAAAATTGGCGCGACTGATAAACCAGATGCACGGCGAATCAATAAAACAGTCATGCCCACGATTGGTGGCTTAGCGATATTTCTCTCGTTTGCAATTTCTGCTGTTTTTATATTTGACAACTATATTCCTAAAACTTATATCCTTCCTATTCTGTTAGCTGCCACTGTCATTATTGTCACAGGCATTATTGATGACACTAAAGAATTATCTCCTAAAGGAAAACTTTTAGGGATCACAATTGCGGCTTGTATTGCTTATTTTCTGGCTGATATTCGTATGGAGTCGTTTTCGTTGCCTTTTATCGGTAATGTAGAGTTAGGTATTTTAAGTTTTCCAGCCACAATAATTTGGATTCTTGCCTTAACTAACGCTGTTAATCTGATAGACGGGCTAGATGGGCTTGCTTCTGGGGTCTCGTTAATCGCCCTCGGTACGATGGGAATCATCGCCAATTTCTTTATTCCCAGCTCAAATTTTCACATCACATTAACGATTTTTATTCTAATCGCAAGTATTGTCGGCTTTTTCCCCTATAATTTTCATCCTGCTAAAATATTTTTAGGAGACACAGGGGCTTTATTTTTAGGGTTTATGATTGCCATCATGTCCCTTCAGGATTTAAAAAATGTCACAATTGTCTCCTTAGTTACACCTTTAATTATTCTTGGTGTCCCGATCACTGATACGGTTTTTGCTATTATCAGACGTTACATCAATAAGCAACCCATCGCTTCTGCTGATAAGATGCATTTGCACCACCGCCTCTTGTCATTAGGGTTTACCCATCGGGGTGCGGTGCTAACGATTTACGGCTTGGCCATGTTATTTTCCTTTACAGCCCTTTTGCTGACATATACTAGCACATTCGGCGGTATTCTATTGGTTATCTTGCTGCTACTAGGAATCGAATTATTTGTTGAGTTAATTGGTCTTGTTGGACCGAACAAACAGTTTCTTCTTAACCTATTCGGATATCTTTTCGGCAATAAGAAAAAAAATGATTCCGAAAACGATGAACAAAAATGATAAAAAGCAGTTGAAGCCTTCTTTGAATGAAGGCTTCAACTGCTTTTTTATTTGAAACTATTATATTATTCTTTTTTTGAGTGAATGAATTTTGTTAGTCTTTTGGGTATGCGACGGCTTTTCGCCTCTATCTCACCATTAGAAAACTCCTCAATTACGGCATTGATGACCCCACCGATAATGATGACTGTGGCAGCAAAATTAAGCCATAACATAAAGACGATAAACCCTCCAATTAAGCCATAACTGGAGAAGCCTTTTGAGAAGTACTTGGTATACAGTCCAAAAAACTGAGTCAAAGCCATCCAGCCAATGGTGGAAAAGGCCGCTCCTGGTAAGACGGAGCGCAGTCGAACTTTAGCATTAGGTAAAAAGTAATAAATAATACTCATGACTAAGAAAAGCGAAATCATGGTGACTGGCCACTTCAAGGTGCCAAATATTCCGGAAATATTATGGGGTAAATTTAAAATTGGCAAGACATAATCCAAGATGGATTGGCCTAAGGTAAAGAGAATAGCTAAAACCATGACAGCCATTAAAAAGAGAAAGATCGCTGCAAAACTGAACAATCTAGTTAAAAGGGCATTTACCCGGTTATTCACGCCGTAGACCTTATTCAAAGCGTTCTGTAAGGCATTAATACTCTTGCTAGCCGCCCAGAGAGTGGCGATGGCGGAAATGGAGAGCAAGCCACCATTGGAGTTCTCTAAGAGCGCGCGAATGGTGCCTTCCAACATCTCGTAAATACTGACTGGTAGCATGGATTCAATATAAGGCAACACGGTTTCTGGATTAATTTGCAGAAAAGGCAAAATATTCCCAACGGCAATTATCAATGGAAAGATTGACAACAACAGATAGTAAGCAATTGTGGACGATGAGGGGCCAATTTCAGCACCGGACACCCGCCCAATGACGGTTTGAATGAACTTCTTTAGCTTGTCATTTTTTATTTTCTCGAGTGGTTCCATCGCTCTCCCCTAATCAAACAGCTACTTTACACAGAAAGTAGCTGTCGTTGTATTTTTATTGCAGTTATAGATTACTGATCCCCTTGAGAAGTTAAAATTTTCGGGCCTTCTTTGGTGATAGCCAAAGTGTGCTCATATTGACAACTTAAACCGCCATCAAGGGTGCGAGCAGTCCAGTTGTTGTCGTCCATTTTCATGCGCCAGGTTCCAGTGTTAACCATTGGTTCAATGGTAATGACCATCCCTTCCTTAAGGCGAAGCCCTTTGCCTGCTTCACCGTAATGAGGAATAGCGGGTGCTTCATGGATTGTTGGCCCTATGCCATGGCCGATAAAATCGCGGACAACGCTGAGATTTTCACCTTCTACATAGGTTTGAATGGCATGCCCAATATCGCCGATACGATTGCCTACTTGAGCTTGTTCGATACCGATGTACAAGGCTTTTTTGGTAACCTCCATCAGCTTATCAATTTCCGGTGTTGATTGGCCCACAACATAAGACCAACAAGAATCTGACATGGCACCGTTTAAATCGATACACATGTCGACTTTGATCAGATCGCCATCTTTTAGTTTCTCTTTACGAGGAAAACCGTGGCAGATTTCGTCGTTAATGCTGCAACAGGTGGCGTATTTATAGCCTTCAAAACCAATTTGGGCTGCAACCCCACCGTTTTTTTTGATAAAATCGTGGACAAACTCTTCCACATCCCAGCTGGTAATGCCTGGTTTGATAAAGGTTCTAAGGGCATGGTGGACTTGAGCTAACAAGGCGCCAGACTCCTCCATCATTTCTATTTCTCTTGCTGATTTAAGTGTAATCATTTTTTGTCTCCTTTGATTGATCCGATTGATTCCGATAGGTCAGAATAAACAACTTCTTAATCATTTGAAGTTGTTGGCAATTTACATTCTATCATATTGAGACAAATCCGCCAAATATCTATGTTTCACTTCTTCTGGCCAGTAAGTGATCACGGTCTAAAAATTATTTTCTTCATTTAAGGAAGTGGTACTTTCATTTACGATTGTTTCTGGTATAATTTAGCAGTAGACTGATTGAAAGGATGATGGATATGGCTCTCGCTAAAATTGTGTATGCTAGTTTAACTGGTAATACCGAAGAAATTGCTGATATTGTAGCTGAAGCATTAGAAAATTTAGACCTAGAAGTTGAACAGGAAGAGTGTACGCAAGTTGATGCGGAAGATTTCTTAGATGCAGACATTTGTATTGTGGCAACTTATACTTACGATGATGGAGAACTACCTGATGATATCGTCGATTTTTATGAGGAGTTGCAGGAACTTGATTTATCTGGAAAGATTTTCGGCGTCGTCGGCTCTGGCGATACCTTTTACGAGTTTTTCTGTAAGTCAGTTGATGATTTTGAGGCCGCTTTTGTCAAAGCTGGTGCCACTAAAGGGGCTGACTGTGTCAAAGTCGACTTAGCTGCTGAAGAGGAAGATATTGTGAAGTTGGAAGCTTTTGCCAAAACAATTGCAAGTAAGGCGTAAAAAAACCCGTTATGGTAACCATAACGGGTTTTTCTTATGCTTGTTTTTCTTTAACTGGCTTTGTTAAAATTTGATTTTTATCGTTCTTTGTTACGCTGCTGATCACATCGTTTAACAAGGCTTTGATGTTGTCGTCAGTTGGGTTAATCAGGCCACCGGATTTTAGGGAGGCAATTCCCGTTGCCACAATCCATGTTCCTGAGAAAATGGCCGTTTTCATCTCTGTGTCTAATTGGCTTAATTCTGGATCTTTGTTGATGTTTTCCATAAATAAATCATGACTGAATTGATTTAACATCGCTTCACCAGAATGTCCTTCTAAATAAAGAGAGCGATAGAGCACTTTCTCCTCAGTGGCAAAACGAACATAGTTTAGATTCATATCCAATAACGGGTCACCTGTGACAACTCGAGCAAAGACAACGTCTCTTAAATAAGTCTCAATCTTTTCGAAAAGTGCTGCCTTCAAATCATCCATGTTTTTGAATTCTAAATAAATTGGTTGAGTCGAGCATTTCATTTTACTGGCAATATTACGTGCCGTAAAACGAGAAAAGCCTTCTGTCGCCACGATGTCGTATGCTGCAGTTAAAATCTGATCTTTCGTAATGGTTTTTTTCCTTGCCATTCTTCTTCCTACCTCTCTTTACATTCACTTTGAGTGTTTATCCTATAAGTTTGTCCAATTGTATTTTCTGCCAAGCCCCTCAAAAATTACCGTTCACTTTATCTGATTTTATTGTATCATGAATCGTACAATAAAAAAAGACAGTTATAATATCTTGTTATTTTTACAAAGTGGAAACGCCGTCTACTGTTTGAAAGAAACGGAACCTTATGTGTAATGAGACCATCAACGCCACTGGATAAATTGTTCCCTTCTGACCTTTGTGTTATCATATGTATGGTGGCCAAAGCCTATAAAACTAGTGTTTTCTATATGGGGTTCCCCGTAGTGTGCCATCACGATAATGAACATTCATTAATAGGAGGAAGATAGATGACATTACCTAATTTCAAAGAAAATCTCCAAAAATACGCTAAATTAATAGCTGCAACAGGGGTCAATGTGCAACAGGGACATACCGTTGTCCTTCAGATTGATGTGGAACAAGTTGAACTGGCTCGTTTGATTGTCAAAGAGGCCTATCAACTTGGGGCTGCCAACGTCAGTGTTCAATGGCGAGACGATGTGGTTCAAAAAGAATTCTTTTTACATGCTGACGAGGCGTTAATGTCGACTATTCCGCAATACAAAATTGATGAGGCTGATTCTTGGGTGGAAAAAGGAGCCAGTCGCATTAGCGTTGTCTCTCAAGACCCTGATGCCTTAGCTGGCACTGATTCTGAGCGAGTAGCCGCTTTTCAAACTGCCAATGGCAAAGCCTTAAGCAAACTCCGCCAAGCCAGTCAAGCTAACAAAATGAGTTGGACAGTAGTTGCTGCTGCTGGGACTGCTTGGGCTGCGAAAGTATTCCCTGAACTGGATACGGCTGAAGCTCAACTAGATGCTCTTTGGGATGAAATCTTTAAAACTACTCGTATTTATAGCGAGGATCCCGTGGCTGCCTGGGAAACCCATGATAAAACCTTAAATTCAAAAGCTGAGGAACTAAATGCAGAGCAATTTGATGCCTTGCACTACACTGCTCCTGGAACTGATTTAATCATTGGCTTGCCCAACAATCATTTATGGGAAGGCGCTGGTAGTTTTAATTCTCGTGGCGAGAAATTTATGGCGAACATGCCAACTGAAGAAGTCTTTACAGCTCCTGACAGCCGTCGTATTGATGGGACAGTCTCAAGTACTAAACCATTGAGCTATGCTGGTACGACTATTTCTGGCATGCATTTTACCTTTAAGGACGGCAAGGTGGTAGATGTTACTGCCGAGCAAGGTGAGGATGTCTTGAAAAAATTATTGGAAACGGATGAAGGAGCTAAGAGCTTAGGGGAAGTCGCTTTAGTGCCTGATCCTTCGCCAATTTCTCAATCTGGTATTACATTCTACAATACTTTATTTGACGAAAATGCGTCCAATCACTTGGCCCTAGGTTCTGCCTATGCTTTTAGTTTAAAAGGCGGCACGGAGATGTCTCAGGAAGAGCTGGAAGCTGCTGGTTTGAATTTAAGTACGACTCACGTCGACTTTATGATCGGTTCTGATCAGATGGATATTGATGGTATTCGCGCGGATGGTACTCGTGTTCCGTTATTTAGAAATGGTGATTGGGCTTAATAATTGGTCCATACAAAAAAACAAGAAGTTCGAAGATTGGTAATCTATCGAGCTTCTTGTTTTTTCTATTTTGATGTTACTTTAAAAAATGAATCGGACAGATACTCTTTTCCACTCGTCAAATCATATTGAACTAACTTGTAATCTTCAAGTATTTCTTTGGTTTGATCATCAAGCTCATCATACGTTTTTGCTTGACCATCGACATAATAAACTTCTCTACTATACGCCTGTATATGCTTGAATAATTCTTCCAAAACTGCATAATAGGCTGATATCTTAGCGTTATTTTGTTGGGCCACTAGATTGGTAAAAAATATTGGACTGACGATCGGAAAGTCTACTGACTGGCTCCTTCCGTGGTTGGAGTATATAAAGAAATCCGTTCCAAACTTTTCAAAATCACTCATTTTATCCGCATATTTACTCATAAAACCAGGAATATGATCACCATACAACAGCACCGTTACATCCTCGTCCATAAGCTCTATTTGATCTAAAAAGTTTTTTGTCGCTTCATCTGTGGCTTTAATTCTATCTAAGTAGTTATTAAACGTTACCTTGTCCTCATCCTCTAAGTTCAGACCTGGCTCCTCTTGAGTTCGTCTATCGATGAATTCAGTTCCATAAGGCAAATGATTTTGCATGGTGGTCAATTGAATAAATCCGACTTGATCTTTTTTTAATTCATCTAAAGTTTCCAAATAAGCCGATTCGTCCGTAATATTGACTCCATTATGAGTGTCTGTATAAGTTAAGTTGCCTTCATATAAAAACTCATCAAAACCAAAATTTTTAAAAACATCTATCCGCTTATATAGCCGAGGCGAATAAGGATGGATGGCAACTGCCTGACTTTTATCTTGATTTCCATTTTTATAAAAATTTACAACTGTTCCGTCGTTCGCTTGACTATGGGCAAAGGAAATATATGCACTAGATATCTGAGGTTGAAAATTAGCCATGGATAACCCCGTTAAAGCGGCATACTCAGTATTAGCCGTCCCACCACCAAGATTTGTTGACAACATCTTTCCAGAGTGGGACTGCTGCATAACTTTATCAATTTCCGTTAGCGGTGAATAATCCATTTCTAACATAGCAACCTTACTTGGATTGAAAAGACTTTCACTCAAAATATATACCAGTTTCGTGTCTGAAAAGTTGGTTACTCTTGTCTGGTTAATTTCGGAAGCCGTTTCTAAGTATTTGACTTCAATTTCTTTCATTTTTTCTTGTGAGTATTCAGGTATAACTGCCATAGGTTTGACAGGCATATTATATAAAAACCCGGTTACAAAACCATTAACTCGATAATTAAGCAATTGATTGTACCCAACCAATTGGCTTTTATCCGTTTTTAACAACTCACCTACCTTAGGAGAATCATTAAAATTGTATGAAAAGTATAGGATATAACCAGAAGCTACAATTGCAAAGAAGCGGCCAACTAAATAAATGTATGTGCCAATGCTGTGTTTTATTTGAATTCTTCGTAGTCCAAGTTTTGTTGTATACTTTCCTAAAATTACTTTTCTAACTAAAAAATAATAAATGATTGTACTCAGAACTGCCATAATTAATATATTGATTCCCAAAGCAATATATTTCGAATCAATCATCTCCAATAATTCTTGAGATTGACCGATCATTTGAAGTTCTTCTGGAAAGACTGGTTCTTGTCTCAACTCAACTTTTTGATTATTTGCAAATACTAATAAACTCATTGCAACACTATAAAAAACAGTAGTAAGAACAAATTTCCCAGTTAGACTCCAAAGAAAAATGAATACAATTAATAGAATCAAAAAACCACTAAAAATACTCTGTTGAAATTCAAACACTCGGACATCAATTTCTCGCATATTAATTTCAAAACCAATAAATAAACTTTTTTGTAAATAAATATTAAAAAGTATTGAAGTAGCTATTGCTATAAATAACTTAATAATAAATAAGAGAAGTCGACTTACCTCATACCCCAAAATGCTAGAAGTAACTTTTTGAATAGTCAATTTTTTTTCTAAATTATTCTCTTCTATTGTTTGTTTAGAAATAAATGTCCGAATCTTTTTTATCGCATCCCCAATAATATCAAACATCTTTATGTTTTTTTCACCTTTCCTTAAGTCACTAAAATATTTCAGATTTAACGTCCCTGACTGGATTCGAACCAGCGGCCTATCGCTTAGGAGGCGATCGCTCTATCCTACTGAGCTACAGGAACACAACATGGACTATTTTCTCATGAAAGTCGCTAAATGTCTAGTTCTAGAAACAAAATTTATTCTTCTAATTGAAAGGTTCTCATAAATTAGTCACCTAACATAAAATATTACATATTTTATGTTTAACCACCTCTGACAAAAGAAGCAATTATTAACTGATCTTTAGTATTACACAACTGAGCCCAAAGCAATCTATGTTACTTTAATTGATATAAACTCTACTATTCGTAATGCAGAATATAGCATTCTAAATTTCACTTATCTAAAAACGTTTTCCCAAACTCATACAGAAGGGTTATCCGAAGGTGATCTTTACATGAATAACCTTAACGATTAAAGCTAAGGCATATCAAAAATTTAAAAAAAATTGGAGAGATTTGATAAAATAATTCTTAAAAAAACAGAGTCTAGAACTTAGTCCCAGACTCCTTTCCAAACCCTAATTCGATTTTAATTCAATAGAATTAGAGAAAACTATGTCCTACAGTCACTATTCACGATAAACTTTTTGATATTCAAGCTCTTTCGCATCAAATTTTCCCCTCAACAAATCAATAAATTTTGACTCTGACTTCAGCTCTTGACAAACAAATAAATCAACTGCTGCATAATTTAACTCAGGCCATGTGTGAATCGTAAAGTGAGATTCAGCTAAAACAACCACACCACTTACTCCATATGGCTCAAACTAATGAAAACAATGATTAACAACTGTTAACTGGCATTTACAAATAATTGCAAGCATTATTTCTTCAACTGATTTAACTGAAGATAGGATACCTTCCGAACAATCGTTTAAATCGAGGAGATAATGATTGCCCAAACGTTGCTTGCTCTTTTGAATTGGTGCATTCGGTGTTAATCGGGCGAATTTTTTTCCTCCGCACATAGAACAACCTTTTTCTTTTAACATTTCGATTGTAACTATTGGAGTTAATCCTTCCATCGGAAAAAGTTGTTGACAGTTTGGGCATCGGTAAATTACTTGTTTGATATTTACCTCTCCTGTATAAATAAACTGATTCCAGTTACTTGCTTTTGGGATTACTGGATAGCTATCAGCCGTGGTTGAAAGGACATACAGATCACTTTTCCCACCAATAATGGCTGCTCCTTGATACTGATTAAAATCTCTTCTGATGTCAGCTACTATCAGGTTTTGGTTGCTTATTAATTGTTGGATCGCCAATTGCTCAGCTGGCGCTTTTTTACCAAATGATAAATAAATCATGCCTGTGCCAAGTCTACTTGCTCCAATAGCTCTTGATAAAAATAACTTCAAGCCAGACAACGTGTAAGGTGGATCCACAAAAACCACATCAAACTGATTTAAATACAATTCTGGGTACGAATCACGAAAATCAATTTGAAAACAGTCGATTTCCAAATCAAGATTGACTGCTGACTCTTTCAGACAACGAATGATTTCACCTGACATTTCATAAATAGTCACCGCGTTATTTTTGATATGCGGTCGGCCGATCTTTTTCAGCAATAAACCGACAGCTAATGAGGTCAAATCATCGTCTCCTAAAAATAAAACGCGATGATTAACCAGTTGATGCTTAGCCAGTAATGAGAAGGCTCGGGCCACACTGGTCTCCAGTGTAGCAAAGGCTTGATCGTATCTGACTTCCACTGGTGGTCGTTGGAGGACGCCAGCAGATAATTCAGCTACAAGCTGTTTGCTAAGATAGGTACGCTCAGTCTGCGAGTTTAGCAATTTAAGGTAATAATCTTTGTTGATGGTGCTCCACCCAAGTTGCTGCTCAACATAGATAAGGCCTTTTCTTGAAAGTAGTGGCCCCCCTTGATTGATTACGAGACCAAACTTTGTCAACTCTTTTCGAATGGCCGCTACTACAGGAATTGGCAAACTTAAGCGCGTACCTAATTCACCGGTAGAGATTTTTTTATGCAGATACATTTCGACTAATAATTGATTTATTATTTCAGCCGGTTCTTTTAACTTCGTTCGTTCTTTAATTATTTCTGTTAGATTCATTTTTTCGGCTTTGCAGTATCTATACTACGAGCCATTCCATCCCTTCGTTTATTACTTGATGAAATGACTACCTGAATTAATTTAATTGATCCTGTCTTTGACTCGCTAAATGATAACAACGATGCAAAAAAGCCGAGATTTCTCTCAGCTCACCATTCTTGTTCATCTATCACTACATATTTAAGCAAGTGTGTTTGAATTATTTTGAGAATGTATGAGTATCTTTAGACATACCAAATAAACTACAGTTTAATGGCTATTAAATTAATCTAGATAGATACAGTCACAATGCTCAAAAAGCACACCTCAGTCTGATATTTGATTTGCTTAACTCAAAATAATTAATGCTACTCTTTTATTATACGGTTTGTCTTGGTAAAGTCAAATAAAAGATGAGCAATCCCTATCTATGGGAAACCCACCTTTTATCCGCAGTTCTTAATTGCTAAACGAGCTAATACAACAAAAAATGAATCATGACTCTAACTATATAGTTTCCAGTAAAAAAACGCGATCAACCGTTAAATTTTCAGCTGAACAGAAGCTAAAAATAACCTTCTCAGTGGACTATATTTCTGAATTATATTACGAGGTGTCTCTATTAAAATAATTTAAATCTTCTTTCGCAATAAAACAAACCTGCTGTTGCCAATAGAATAACGCCTACTGCAATTACTACATTATTTATTCTTACACCTGTTTGTGGCAAGATATTTTTCTTATTTTCTTTACTTTTATCAGACTCTGATGATGAGTTTTCTGATGAAGTTAAGTTTTCTCCAGGAATAGTGAATTCAACTTCATCACTATAATTAACCTGACTTGACATATCGTCATATGCCTTAAGGAACCATTTAGTCCCAACTTCTTCCATACCACCAATTTCAAAATAACCTTTTTCATTTGCAATAACATGACCTTGTCCATACCCTTTATCGATTTCACCATGATAAGTAACCCAAGCTTTTGGATCAGTCGTTCCAACTATTGCTTTTTTTTCGTCGTCATATGCTACATCTGTTAATTTGATAGTTGCTACATCATTACTGACTAAATACCCCGCTAAAATAGTTTTAGTAATTCCATCTTTATCTACTCCAGTTAATTTAACACTGTTTGGAAACTGCCCTATTACGTCTGTTGAAGGTATTTGATTGTCAACAAATTGAAATTCTTTTATTCCACGCTCTATCACTTTCTCAGTATCATCTAAATAATTGTAAAAATCTTGAGTAGTCAATTTCTGATTTTTCTTTACCGGAACAAGTATTGTCCCCAAATCTATTATGGCTGAATCTTTTTCATTTATCGCGTCTAGTTCTTCACTACTCTCACTTGTCATACTTTCTTCTTCGCTTACTGGGTTAGCTGATGTGAGATCATTCACAACAGAATTACTTGTTACCTCAGCTCTATCTTCTGACATTTCAGTTGTCTCAGCATTTACGTAACTCCAGCCAAAAAGGCTAAATAAAACTGTTAGATACACGACTTTTTTCATCTTCATCTCTCCTCTTCTGTTAAACTTCATTTAACCGTAACTTAATTGTAACATTAAAGAAATATAAAACAAGTTTTTTTAACAAAAGAAATATTAAGAAATATTTAAGGTTGCGTTTACAAGTTTAGCTACTCCCACCCTATCCGATCAAACTAGCTTTTTAGCCACAAAAAAAAAGCCCTCTACGGGGCAATTTTAAGGTTAATAAGACGATTCAATCATCTCTAGCATCTTTTTAAATTGACGCTTTTTCAGAAAGCCTAGAAGCGTTCCTACGACCATGTCGTTTAACTTCTGCATGGTTCCGAATGACTTCATTTCTTCATGATAGATCACTTCACAGCTCTTATCATCAATTGGTTGAATCTCGTATTGGACCAGAAAGTCATTACGGGTTGTAGAAGTTCTAAAATGATAAGATTGATTTTCAATGTGTTTTTCAATTTTGATTTTGGCTTTGCTGCTTTTAGAGTATTCCTTGACATACTCAAAATTGTTTAACTGCTTTTTGGTTACATTTTTGCCGGTTTGTTTGCGAATGTCAAACAACACTGAGTCGATAATTTTATCATATAAAAAGGGTGCCGGTACATCTAATTTTTTAACAATCTGCATTTCGTTCACCTCTCTGGAAAATAGCGGGTTGCTACTTCTTGTCGTTTTTATTTTTCAAAGCTTTTTCTTTTTTTGCTCCTGCTGAATAAGCGATGCCGCCGGATATCAGAAAGGCGATACCGGTTACCATGTTCAACAAGTTGTATTGTCCTGTATTTTGGTTGGCGCTATACAGAATAATTAATAAGCCAATACTACATAAAAACAAACCACCTTTAGTCATCTTGATCCATCCATTCTTTTGTCTGCTATTTTACGCCACTTGCTTGAAAGTATAATACAGAGCCCCAAGGTTGTTCTTTAATGGTATTTTTCGCAATCCGGGCTGCTCCGTCAACGTCTTCACTGTTCACGTCGAAATACAGTTTAATTCCTTTTTTCTCTTTAAATGTAAAGGTAACGCCGTCTTTCTCCAAGCCATCTAATAATTCGATCATTTTATCCTGTGAAACTGGTGCGTTTAATTCAATCATTTGTCGTTCCTTCTTCCTATGGTTTTTAATAAAAAGGAGTTGCTTCCACCTCTAGGAAGCGTCGGCAACTCCTTATACATCTTAATTCATTATAGCATAATTCGTGCTTTCGTTAAAACGTTGAGGCTATTTTAGTTTTCGTTTTCACCTAAAGCTGGATCCATTTTATTGGCTGCAATAACGAATGGTACCCAGATGATGAAAGTTGCTGCCATACAGATAAGAGAGACAATTGGTGCTCTCCAGTCAGCCCCGGTAGCTAGGAATGCTAGTAAACCAGGCGGCACGACCCAGGCAACAGCTTGTGTTACTGGCGCGACTAAGCCCCATGAGGTAGCTAAGTAACCGATTGTTGTGGCAACAATTGGAGCTAAGATGAATGGGATAAACATAATCGCATTTAAGACGATTGGTAAACCAAACATGATTGGTTCGTTGATGTTAAAGATACCAGGTCCTAATGATAGTTTTGCGATGGTTAAGTAATCCGCACGTTTAGAGAATAGTAACAGTGCTAAGATTAAGGTAATCGTACCACCTGAACCACCAAACATTGAGAAGATATCAAATGAACCACGTACCCACATAAAGGCTTTGCCATCTTTAATCGCTTCTAAGACAGCGGCACGGCCTTCTAAGCCATTGTAACCTTTTTGGTAAATATCAATATTGATCAATTGGCCTTGTCCGAAGATTCCTTCTAAAACAGGAGCCATAACGTTGGTTCCGTGAATACCGAAGAACCAGAAAATTTGAATTGCTAATTGAATGACTAAAATAGCGCCTAAACCTTGAGTGAAGCCCATTAATGGCTTAGCAATCATTTCTTGAATCCAGTCGATAAATAATTGGCCTGTTAACTCGCCAAAGGCAAAGTTAAAGATCGCTACGACATACAAGGCAACTGTGGCAGGAATGATCGCTGCAAAAGCGCTTGATACTGCTGGTGGTACTGAATCTGGTAATTTGATGGTAATGTTTTTTTGCATTAATTTAGCAAAGATAATAACTGATACAGCGCCAATAATCATGGCAGTAAAGAAGGCATTTCCGTTTAAGTGATTAAGGTTTAACCAGCCCCACAAGCCAACGCTTAGTTGACCGTCTGGTGTAACAGTTGCGCCTATTTCTGAACCAGTGATAGCAGTTGCAATCTTTTCAGGTATTTTCATGCCTAAGTCTGCAGAGTTGCTTGGTCCAAATGAAATTCCTTGAATAAGTGCTGCTAGTGACACAATACCACCGGCTAAAACGTTCACGTTGTAAGCTTTAGCTAGATTATATCCCCAAGAAAAGGCGAAGATTAACCCGGCGATGGCGATGGTTCCGTTCCAGACAAAACCATTGACACTGATAATTTGTTTGATGACTGGAATTGTTGTTCCGTCATACCCGTCAATAAATTCTTTTGGTAAATCTCTAATAATAGCGTTGATCATAACCGCAATCGATCCGGCCATTGTTGCTGGCATGGTACCAATAAAGGCATCACGCAAGGCAACTAAGTGTTTCTGTCCCCCAATTTTCGCTGCAATCGGTAGTATATACCGTTCCAGCCATGCTGTTAGTGCATTCATTTCATTTCCTCCTATAAATTGAAATATATGCTAAAGAAGTTTCCTTCTTAAAGCCAAACTGATCACAAGTCCCGTTCAAAAAACTGGTGAGTAGTATTTCCCAAAGGTTTACTTTCCAACAATCCCTGTCCCTATGGTTAAAATCCGTTCTACTGATTACTCAGCAATTTTTTGGTGCAATTCAATGATTTCTTTAGCCAAATCGGTAAAGGCAATGGCGGTCATTAAGTGATCTTGACTGTGAACTGTCAAAAGTGTTACCGTCATATGCTCGCCTTGAGCTTCTTTAGTTAACAAACCAGTTTGTGAATGATGGGCTTGCACTAATGAAGCTTCAGCACTTTTAATTTTCTCTGCTGCTTCATCAAAGTTACCAGCTTTAGCGGCTTGAATCGCCTCCATTGCGTCACTTTTGGCATTTCCTGCATTAACGATTAATCCCATGATTGATTCTAAATTTGCTTCATCCATCTAAACATATACTCCTCTTACAATTATTAGTTGTCTTTATTCCTTGATTAAGTTTAGGGCCACTTTTAAGACATTTTCACCGTTCATCATGCCGTAGTCTTTCATGTCAATGACATCTAAAGGAATGCCCATCGGCGCCAATTTTTGTTCAAATTGACCTTTCATGAATCTTACTTGTGGGCCCAGTAATAAGACATCCACATTTTTGTCTGCTAAACTTGAATCCGCATCTGATGCTGAAACGGCAAAGATATCGGCTTCAATACCTTGAGTTTCGGCAGCTTTTTGCATTTTTGTTACTAATAAACTGGTGCTCATTCCTGCTGAACATACTAACATAATTGTTTTTTTAGCCATTTGTCTTCTCCTCTTTCCTTTTTGGAAGCTTTTCTCTAACTGGCCGTTTTGTCGGTCAGTCGGAGGTAACTTCTTTTGCTTACACGTTTATATAAGCAATTATCGTGCCAACTTTTTTAAACACCTCAATCATTGACGTAACAGCTTCTACAATGGTCCAGACCAATTACTCACAATTTTACACATAACGTTATAACGTTACACACTGTCAAGACAAGTTGACTAAACCCCTTCTGAATCCTTCACTTGTTATTTTTTTATTTTCTACACACTCAAGATCAGCTGTTTTAGCAAATAAATTAGGGAATTCAGTTTAGTTTGTCGCTTTAGGATTTTGTTCGTTCATTAAAAGATCGTATTTATTAAACAGTTAGACACACTAAAGAAAGACGATGATCATCTGCCACCGTCTTTCTGTCGTTTGATTCAATTTTACCGCTTAATCAGCGATTTTTTGGTGTAATTCAATGATCTCTTTAGCCAAGTCTGTAAAGGCAATGGCTGTCATTAAGTGATCTTGACTGTGAACCGTTAAAAGTGTCACGGTCATATGTTCGCCTTGAGCTTCTTTCGTTAGCAAGCCCGTTTGTGAGTGATGAGCTTCGACTAATGATGCTTCAGCACTTTTAATTTTCTCTGCTGCTTCGTCAAATTTTCCTGCTTTGGCTGCTTGAATGGCTTCCATTGCATCACTTTTTGCGTTTCCTGCGTTAACGATTAATCCCATGATTGATTCTAAATTTGCTTCATCCATCTGTAAATGCTCCTATCTATCTAACAAGTGTTGGGGGTGATTATTCACCGATTAAGTTTAATGCTACTTTTAAGACGTTTTCGCCATTCATCATGCCGTAGTCTTTCATGTCAATGACGTCTAAGGGAATTCCCATCGGCGCTAATTTTTGTTCGAATTGGCCTTTCATGAATCTTACTTGTGGGCCTAATAATAAGACATTAACGTCTTTATCCGCTAAGTTTGAATCAGCATCTGATGCTGACACCGCAAAGATATCTGCTTCAATTCCTTGTGCTTCTGCTGCCTTTTGCATTTTTGTTACTAATAAACTGGTACTCATTCCTGCTGAACATACTAACATAATTGTTTTTTTAGCCATTTTTATATACGCTCCTAAAGATTATTTTGATTACACGTTTATATAAGCAAAAACCGTGCCAACTTTTCGGCACGGTTAAAACAAGGGCTAATTTAGGGTTTTACTGGTAATTGTCAGATAATTTAAAACTGTACACAGCAATTGACATGACTACACACTAAGGCTAGTGTGTATCAATAAAGTTCTTATCGATGCGATTTTCAATCATCATCTGAGCTAAATACGCAATCTCACTTTCAGGGAGTATAATCTCATACTGCTTCTCCAATTGCATTAAATTGGAGCGAACAGCGGTGATTTCAATGCGATTCTTGGCTTTGAAGTTATCCAGATCTTTAAATTTACGGGCTTCTTGGCCGGTTTTTAAAGCTTCTACAAGAAAGGCTAAATGAATCAAAACCCCTGCATCAATGCCTGGTTCCACAATGATTTGCATATCTGTTTGAATTTGATGGACGATTTTTTGTAGCAACGCCAATAAATCTCCGACAGAATCGACACTTTTGATCGTGCCTTCTAAAGAGGTGACCATTTGTTCTAAGGGCACTTCATCAGCGGCAATTCGTTTAAAGACATTTAATTTCTCGTTGTTAAAGATGTCAAAGGCAGAGAAAAAGGGAATATTTTGATATTCCACATCGACAGTCCCGACGATGGCTTTGATCTCATAGGTTTCCATCAACTCGTCAATATGCTTTTTAAAGGCTTCTTTCTCCAGAAACTGCATCTGAATAATTTCAATTTCCTTGGTGTTGATCACCGGTAAAATCCGTTCATATAATTTAGCAGCAACGCCTTCACCGGTAAAGCAGGTGACAATCACGGCTTTTTCCAATTCTCGCTGAGGACGAAATTGGTTGCGAATAATGCTTTCGAAAGACATTTGAATGTTTTGATAAATGTCTTCTAGGGTGCGACCAATACTGGCCATACGAACAGCTTCTAAAACGGTCATGGTACTGACCATGGAAATCGCTTTGGTGCGAATGCCGGTTTCTTCATAGATCATATTACCAAAGGTATTTAAGGAGCCCATATCGGTAAGAAGCAACATCCCGCTTGCCATTTCATCGCGATTGGCTAACACGAAGTTTTTTAATTGTTCGTACATGTGCTGGACTTCCATGGTCAAAGGCATGTTAAACGCTTGGCCAGTCTCTGTTCCCAACAGTTCCTGAACGGCCTCTAACATGCTGGATGCTGTTGATTTGCCGTGCATTAACAAGACGACGGTGACTTTGCTTTCATGGCGGGTGACTGGTTCGCTAATATCCAGTGATAAAAACATGGTAATAAAGCCGATTTCATCAAAGGGGATTTCAATATTGTATTCTTCTTCGATGATGGCAGAGAGATCGATGGCTACCTGAAATTCCTTTTTATAATTGATGCGAATCTCATTGAGATTAGGGTGAATGATGCTCCGCTCTTCTCTGATTCGTTCAAGGGTGCCTTGCAAGTGTAAGGCAAAGGTAAAGCGCGCTTTTTCATTGTACTTGCGGTTCAAGCGCTCTTCGGCTATATCGTATAATCGATCGGTTAAGTACCAAATATCATCGCTGATGAGATCACGGTGAATATCATTACGAGACAGTTCGTCCACATAGGCCTCGAAGTATTTGCTGACATCAGTGGCAATCAACGATTCTAAGGTGGTGTTTTTTAATTCTTTTGGTGATAGATTAGACACTTTTTCTTCTATTGCATTGTAGACTTCCATGTCGCGAGCCGGGTCTAGTGACCAAACCACTTCACTGGTGCCAGGATCGAAGGTTAAATAGTGACTGCTCTTATCGATAAACCGATCGACACGATCTGGTAATTCTTTTACTTTTAGGAGACCTTTTTGGACTTGCAGTGGCAATTCCTTTTGATTGATTGTTAAATATTCTTCTTGATAGGTTCGATAATGTAAAAACGCCTTGGCACAGACTAATTTTAAATCTCGTTTAACTTGACCGATATTGCCTTCAGCGTGATAGAGCATAAAGGCTAAAATTGCCTCTCGTTCGACGATAATCCGCTGATTTAAGCGGTTAGCTTCCTGTTTGATAAAAAGGGTGACAATTTCATAACGCTCGTCAATGGTCCGCTCAGTTAGTGGAGGCAGTGTAATCGACATGGGAATGCGTCGATTAAACGTACTTAAAAACCCTTCGGAAGACTCCGTGGTGGCGCCGATGATTTGCACTGAGGCTTTGTGAGTTTTACTGCTCTCTCCTAAAGGACGATAAACGCCTTTGTCGATAAAGGTAAAGAGCATTTCCTGTCCTTCTGGCGGCAAGCGGTGAATCTCATCTAAAAAGAGAATACCGCCATCGGCTTTCGCCATCAACCCTTCTTGATCCTCATTCGCCCCGGTATAGGCGCCTTTTTTCACACCGAAAATGTGGCCAAAAAGCAATTGAGGATTTTGGGCGTAGTCGGCACAGTTAAAGGAAATAAAGGGCGCCTCCTGAGGCAAGGTGCCTGAGGTAATAGCAAAACGATACATACATTCAGCGAAAAGGGATTTCCCCGTTCCGGTCTGACCAAAAACGATGGAATGCAGACCACGAGGCGGATACAACATGGCGGCTTTCGCCTGTTGAATCACAACTTTTAATGATTCGTTTGCTCCCACTAAATTATCAAAAGTCACATCGAAAGAGGCTTCTTCGGTCATGGAAGCGCTAGCCACAGTGAAAATCACTGGTCGCCCTTCAGACCGCCTGACACGCCCTTCTTTTGCTAAATCGTTTAAATAGCGACTGACATTCGTTCGATCTAAATCCATCGTTTCAGCCACTTCCATGGCTGTCAGCCCTTCTGGACGCTCACTTAACAGACGAATGATTTGCTCTTTTCTATTAGACATCGTTTACCTCCAATATTTCTAGTACAGCCTTAGGCGATTGCTTTCCTAATTTGGCTTGTTGGAATTTTGTTTGGCTTTTCTGGCACCTTTATTCTTTTGATCCTTTTTCTTATGTTTACGTGGTTCTTTGGTTTTCCCTTTGGCTGCAGCTCGATTCTTTTGAGTCGCCGGCTGCTCAATTTTGCCTTCTACTTTCTTGTTTTTAAGGGCTTCTTCTTTCATGGCGGCAGTCACTGGGACCAGTTGGCTACTATGAACACTTAATTCGGTCAACTGATAGCCTTTGGCAACTTTTTTCAGATCTTTCAGTTCGTAGTCGCCGGCAAAGGCTAGGACGGTTCCGTCATTTCCCATTCGCCCTGTTCGGCCTGAACGGTGGGTATAGCTTTCTGCTGAATAAGGAACATCGTAATGCAAAACAAAGGGTAAGGCCACAAAATCCAACCCGCGGGCGGCAATATCCGTTGTTAATAATAAGGAGACTTTGTCTTCTGCAAAGGCGCTTAATGCCAACTTGCGTTCCAATTTATTTTGATCGGAGGCCAAGGTGACATTGGGAACCCCTTGATACGCCAATTTATCGGCAACTGATCCCATTTCCTGCAATTCATTGAAGAAAACAATGCCTTTAAACCCTTTGATAAAGGCTAATTTTTTCAGTGTTTCCAGGCGTTTACGAGGTGCCACCCGAATAAAGCCATGACTGACGTTACCAGCTGACTGATCTTCAGCCGTCACGTCAATGACTGTCAGCGACGACCAGCTCTCTGCCAAGCGTTCTTGAATATCAACGGCTGTGGCTGAGACACAGACAAGCTGACTGTCATTGCTGACAGCCTTTAAAATATGTTTAGTGGCATTTAATTCACTGACTTCTATCAGTTGATCCACTTCGTCTAACACGATCATTTTTATCAGGTGGGCTTTCACCTTCTTAGCTTTAATCAATTCATGAACACGGCCTGGAGTGCCTACCAGAACTTCTGGTTTCTCTTTGAGCTTTTCCACTTGGCGTTTAACATTGGCGCCACCAATTAAGGATTGCACCTTGATGCCAATCAGCTCTGCCCAACTTTTCGCCACCGAGGCAACTTGCACTGCTAGTTCTTGAGATGGCAATAAAATCAATAATTGATTGCCTTCCCCTAATTTTACTTGTTGCAAAAGAGGCAATAAATAGGCCACGGTTTTACCCGAGCCGGTCGGTGAAACACCGACGACATTTTCCTGAGCCATTAAAGCTTCGTAACAGCGAGCTTGGATCACAGATGGGGCCTGATAGCCCAGTTCATTCCAATAAGTCTGCCACGGTTGCGGCAAGTTTGTCACAAATTCCATATCGTTTAATCTCCAATTTTTTTACCTCTATAATCTGCATCTTAGCACAAATTGAGCCTTTTTTTCCAGTCTGAAGTCCAATCACATCAAAAACCTAGGAAAGGTGGTTGGCCATCCTCGCCAACCACCTGACTTTTACCGATTTTGACAACGGAAAGCTGGTTCTCACTACAAAATTTTATCTAATTCTTATCTGCTGGGAAGACAACCTCAACCTGTTGACGCAGGTCTTCCATAATGGTGTGGACGGTTTGAGCGATAACCAACCACTCTTCATAAGCCGCTTGCCAGTTTGGATCCTGAGGCTGAGTGATGACGGCCGCAAAATCACGGGCTTCCGCAATCATTGGCTGTTCTTCTGGGGCAGCTTCCACTACTGAAAATTCCGCTTGTTGGCGATTGTAGACTTGGATTGATTCAATGCTGTTGACGGCATTTAAGACTATGGTTTCCTTCAGACTGTAAATCTCTGAAGGTAAGAAACTATTGCCGATTTTTCCTGTCATCAAGTTAACATCAAAATTGGCATAGCGTAGAATGATCGTGCCGATACCATCCACTCCGGTTGGCACTTTACGGGCAAAATAAAAGGCGCTTTCTGGTTTACCAAACCAAGCTACGGCTGCATAGACAACGTAAACACCTAAGTCCATCAAAGCGCCACCTGAAAAGGCAGGGGAAAAAATATTTGGCTCTTCACCGGCTAAAACTAAATCATAACGAGAGGAGTACTTCATAAAGCTAAAATTAGCCCCAATAATCTCCTCTGGTTGCGGTAAAATCTCACTGACTTTTTTAAAGCTGGCTTCATGTATATTACGAGCTGCTTCAAAGTAAAAACATTGTTTCTCTTTAGCTAATGCGATCACTTCTGCTAATTCTGCAGAAGTGGAAACGGCTGGTTTTTCAACAATAACATGTTTCCCATGTTCGATGGCCAACTTTGACTGCTGAAAATGCAGGCTGTTTGGGGACGCAATGTAAATCACATCCAATTCGGGCATACTGACAAACTCGATTAAGTCTGTCTTAACAGTTGACACCCCATAGGGCTTGCCAAAAGCCAACGCTGATGATTCCTTTCGAGAATAAATCGCCGTCAATTCATATTCCTTTGAGGCAATTGCGGCATCCACAAATTGATTGGTAATCCAGTTTGTGCCAATAATTCCTAATTTAAGCATCTCTCTACCTCCATTTATTGGGATCTTCTTCCCTTGTTTCCCCTTTAGGGGATTGGGCATCTTAATCGTTGGGATCACTAAATTCTGCCGAAAGATCGAAGGGAACGGCCCCTTTAAGTTCAATCGTCGCCGGGGTCACCTCACAAGTGTAAGCTAAAATCTGTAACCCTGAATCGTGATCAGCCATGGCCGTTGCCAAGGCTGGCTGCATCTTTTGGTGAATCGTGGCGAGCCGAATGTCTGCCATCTGTACGATGAATAAAACATAGACCTGATAGCCCTCTTTCCCTAAAGCGATTAATTCTCGCACGTGTTTTAAGCCCCGCTCTGTTGGTGCATCTGGGAAAGCACCGATTTGATGATTTTCCAAGGTCATGCCCTTTACTTCAACGATCACTTTTTCTGCTTGATCTGTCTCTAAATATACATCAAAACGGGAGCGATTAAAAGTTACTTCTCTTCTAATTGTCGCAATTTCTCCGACTATTCCTGGAAGGCTTATTTGCCCCCCTCGGATTCCTTCATAGGCCAGCAAGTTTGGAACCTGGCTGTCAATGTTAATCCAGTTCTGCCCTTTTTTTACGGCAATCAGGTCATAGTCGGTTTTACGGGTGGCCGAAGCTTGATAACTGACTGCTACGTCAACCCCTGGATAAAACAGTTCACGACAGCGACCAGTATTTTTAACATGGACGACAATTTCCCGGTCTTCACTGGGTAAATAACAATGGGCGATAAACCGATTTTTCCGCTCAATTAGCTGCGCTACTGCCACTTTTGGGTAAGTTACTTTCAATTAACTGGCCTCCTTTCTAGTGTGCCACTCCTTAACCTCTTAATTATACACTAAATTTTCATTAAATAGTCCCTAAGATGGATAGTCAAAGTCCTGGCGATGAGTTATGATAAGAGCATAAAAGGAAAGCTATACTTCTGAAGTATGTTACAGGCGGTATGTTGCTTATGAAAAGGTGGGAATTTTATGGCTAAAAAACACTGGTCGGTCTTTCTAGGCCTCTCTCTCGTTGCAGGCGTTGCAAGTTCGCTTCTCTTAAAAAGAAATAAAGACTCTCAAGCAACGTTGCCACAACATTATCAGGGAACTTGGTGGTTTATTGATCAACAACAAAAGGTTCAGCATTCCTTAGAGGTGTTACCTGATTTTTCTTTAAAAATCGATGGTCGGCCTTTGCCTGCTGAATTATTAGAGTTAACGGCTGAGCGCTTGGTTTTGCAAGATCAATATGGCTATCATTTAGTGATTAACTGTCGTCTTCAAGAACCGGTTGACTTTTATGATGAGGCAAATGACAGCACCTATCTTCTTGAAAAAAAACCTTAATTACTTGTCGACAACAAAAATAAGTCACTTCCGTTAATTTGGAAGTGACTTGTTTCTTTATATTAAGTCGTATTCTTTAAAAGCGTTATAAAGACCATCCGCTTCTAAATCAGTTGTAATAAAATCAGCGATTTCTTTCAAACCTGCTTTAGCATTCCCCATGGCAATCCCCACTTGGCACAATTCCAACATCTCTTTGTCGTTCATGCCATCCCCAATTCCCAGCGTTGATGCTAACGGCATGTTCAGATGATTTAATAGAAATTCAATGGCGATTCCTTTATGGATTCCTGGCACCATCAACTCGCCACTATCATCGCCAAAAATTGGCACGGTACAGTGAATCACGTCGAATTCACCGGCAAATTCTTGTTGAATCTCGCTAAAAGGCACTGCTGAGTTTTCTAAGAAGCAAGCTTTATTGACATCATTGCGATACAACTGCTCATCGCTAAAGGTGATTTTCTCCAAAAATGGGTGCTTGCCCTGTTTGGCTTTCTCGGCTTCTGTCATTCCTTGAGTGACCAAGTCAGTTAAGTGTTGTTCCAACTGAACATTTCCATATAAACCACCGTTTGATTCCAAATAAAAACTAAAACCTTTTTCCACAAAATAATCAACCATATGGCGAACACTGTTATCGGCTACTTGACGATGAAAAATCATCTCCCCTTGAGATTCAATAAAACCGCCACCTGCTCCAATAACTCCGT
Source organism: Vagococcus allomyrinae (assembly GCF_017829975.1). Lineage (GTDB taxonomy): Bacteria > Bacillota > Bacilli > Lactobacillales > Vagococcaceae > Vagococcus_D > Vagococcus_D allomyrinae. The sequence goes on from NZ_JAEEGA010000018.1 coordinate 93,703, forward strand.
CAAACCCAACGGCTAATAAGTGATCGTAGATCTCCGGTTTGGATCGTCCAGTACATAAATAAAGAAGATGCCCCTTTTCTTTTGCTTTGTGGATCGCTTCCTGCGCTGACGCCGGAATTTGTTCATGACGATCAACGAGTGTGCCGTCGATGTCGATAAATACTATTTTTTTTTCCATACAAGCCTCTTTCTTCAGCTCTCATTTATCACTTAGAGCTTTTTCAGTCAGTCTTTTCTGATACTCTCTAACTGTACCGATTTCTTGATAAAAAAACTAGGGTTTCTTGTTTTTTTATAAAAAACAAAGACAAAAAGGGCTAAAAATCATGCCTTATCTCACATCCACTAATCTCATCTAGCTATCAGTGGGAAAATTAAAGAAGCCACAAGACATCGTGGCTTCTAAATTTAATCCGTCATTTTTGCTAGGCGATAAGAGACTGAGCGTCCAAATGGAAAGACTTGGACACCTGTTAAACCTTCTTTAGTTAGAAATGCGATCGATCCTTGATAGACTGGGGCAATGGCAGCTTCTTGACCAATTCCCAGCTTCTCCGTCGCTAAGAGTTGTTGCCAGCGTTCTTCTGGTTTGGTCGCCAAGTCGGCTTTTGCGGCTGCAATGCCTTGATCGTACTCAGCGTTGCTAAATTTGCCAAAGTTTAAGCCGCCAGTTGATTCGTAGACTTCCAAGAAGTTGATTGGATCAGCATAATCTGGGGTCCATGTGCCAAAGAAGAAATCAAAGTCACCCGCTCGATTTAAATCTAAGCGCTGAGCAACTGGGACGTGTTTGATGGTTACTTTCAATCCTGGCAAATTGCTTTGCAACTCTGCTTGAAGAAACTCAACGGTTTTTTTAGCGGTTGGTGAATCGGCTGACAAAAGCTCTAATTCGATGGTTTCTTTGCCTAATTCTTTTTTAGCTGTTTCCCAAGCGGCTTGAGCTTTTTTCACATCGTAAGTTAACAAATCACCGTTCTCTTCGCGAAATTCCTGATCTGTTTCCGGGTTCTTAGCATAATTATTAGGCACTAAACCATTAAGAGCGATTGATCCATCGGCTAATATATTGTCGGCAAATTTCTCTTTGTCGTATGCTTGAGCAATCGCCAAACGAGCCTGGCGATTACCTGTGATTTCCCGCTGGGTGTTAAAGCCAATATAACCGATCAAGGCTTTAGGAACAGCTTGAAATTCTGGTTCATTTTTCTTTTGAGTGGCGTATTCATCACCAATCACGGTGAAATCAACGTCGCCAGCCTCAAACAGACTAACCCCTGTGCCGATCTCTTTAATCACACTAACATTAATTTCAGCAAGCTGAACGTTGTCAGCATCCCAATAGCGATCATTTTTAGTAAAGACCCATTCATTATTTGTGCCATCCCAGCCACTAATCGTGAAAGGACCATTGCTTAAGACTTTCTCGGCATCAGTGCCGTAATCCGTCCCTAGTTTTTCTGCAAAGGCCTGATTTTTAGGTAAGAAAGGCGTTCCTGTCAGCAATTTGGCTAAGTAAGGGGTTGGATTTTCAAGGGTGATTTCCAAGTGAGTGTCATCTAGGGCTTTAACGCCTAATTCGGCCAGCTCCCCCTTGTCTTCACGAATGCTTTTGGCGTTTTTAATCACGTCCATCTGATTAGCACTTGGCGAACCGTAATCAGGGTCGACGACATTCTGAAAAGCGTAAACAAAGTCAGCAGCGGTCACCGAGTCGCCATTACTCCACTTTGCCTCGCGAATTTCAAAGGTGTAAACTCGCTGATCCTCAGATATTTGAGGCTCTTTGGCAGCCATGGCCAGCTCTGCTTCATTGTCTGAGTCCACTCGATAAAGTCCTTCAATAATTTGACCAATCGTATCTGAACTGTAAACATCACTGTAAAGTGCACTGTCCAAGGTAGCCAGTTCGCCACCAGAGGTCACGTTTATAACAGACTGGCTTTTGGCTGTCTCCTTTGGTTTCTCTGCTTCCTTGCTGGTGCCACAAGCGGCTAATAAGCCAAGGGTCATGACAACTCCTACTAATACTCTAATTTGTTTCATTCCATCATCTCCGTTCTTTCTTTGTCTATCTCTGCCCTTACAAAGAGCTGTTTCTAAAACCCATATTACTTATATTGTAATCCACTTAAACTTTCTAAACAATTTATTTGTCTTTTGCGGTATAATAGGTGTAACGTGTTAGGCACTAGATTATGTTTAAGGAGTTAGTTTATGAAAAAATCATGGATCTTCACAGGCTTATTTGTCCTGATGATTCTTATTATGGGTGGGTTATTCTATTGGAAAAACTATTATCTTACCCCCCTTAAATCAAATAAAGCTGAAATCAAAGCCACTCTATTAGACAAGGCTGACGCTTTATTTAATGCCGAAGATGAGGATTTTCTAGCAAAAAATCTGGAAGAAAAAGAAATTACGGCGCTTTCAGATGAATTAAGTCGCATTTTGGTGGCGCAAAACATCAGCCCTCAGGATCTGACAGCAACCAAACAGCAAGATTTAGCGGATGCTCAAACTAAAATTGAGCTGGCCAACCAAAAACTCGGAAACCAACTGCGCTTAAACGGGATGTTTTTGGCTGAAGACTTTAGACAAACAACGCCTGGGGAAGCGACTGGAGCCGTTGATGTGGACAAAGTTTTTGAAGAAGGAGACACAAGGGAGAGTGCCGACAGCAGTGCTGCTAAAACGAGTGACAGCAGCTCACGCACGAAGCTAAAGGATATTTCGGAAAAAGTCGCTAAAAACACCTTGGTGGCCATTAATGGCAGTGAGCACAACGCCTTCTTAATTATTTCAGACACTTTGGTCCAAGCAGACATTGATACCTTCAAAAAAAGCTTTGACGCAGAGTCTGCAACTGGCTCATGGGCACAAACCATGACAGCTATCTTAAAAAACGCTGAAGACCAGCTGACCACTTATGACACTGCCAAGGCCAAAGTTGCAGAGTTGTTTGATGGGACAGAGGTTCGTTACGATATTACCAAAGAAGCTTTCCAAGAGGTTTTAAGCCAAGTTGAAAAAGTTTACAGCCCGACTCGTCAAGAAGAACTGATGGAACAAATGGAAAAAGTAGCGGAAGCTATTGGGGCAGAAATGTTAAATCGGGATTTTATTTTTGAAAATCTCAGTGACAAAGAGGGAGTCACTTTTGAGGCTAAACAGACCAATTCTGACTGGTGGACAGGACCGATTTCTTTCAGTGTCACCGTCAAAAATGACACCTCTAAGAATATTTCCTTTTCATATGGTCGTTTGGCGATTTTGAAGTCGACCAACACCTTCCACAGTTCTCAGTATACCTTACGAAGTGACGCAGATCGTTTCGTGATCAAGAAAGGGGAAAGTTTTACGATCGACTCCTTGCAATTTAAATTCCCGACTGAAGCTTTGGTGAACAGCAGTCGTGGCAGTCAGTTGGCTTATATCTTGGATAAAGAAGAAGTCAGCACCCCGACGACGATTATTATTGCCAATGTCTTGATGAATGAAAAACCAACGACCACCAGCTCATCAGATACTCAAGAAGAGCCGATGCCTAGTTTAGATGTGGCCGCCATTCAAAATCTTCGAGAAAAGTTATTGGATCTTGATGTCACGGCCAATTCGATTACTGATGTGGATATGCAGGGTTTAATCGACCAAGCTGCTAAAGAGAATCTGGATGAAAATGGTTTGATTAAATTAGTCTGTGATTACTTACAATTGGATTATCAACAAGTCATGGCAGATGCGGCAGCTAAAGCTAATTCCAGTGGCACAACAGAGTAAAAAAGGTCTGACAAGGAAAAATCTTGTCAGACTCTTTTTTATTTTGGTCGTGCTAGTTGATAAGTCTCTCCCATTACGCCATAATTAGGTCCTGCTAAGCGGGCAATTGGTTTTAACTTCAGAACATCGAGATAATTTGTCTTTGGATCAAAGACTTCTTCGTTAAAATAATAAGCCAAAATTTCCAAAATAAATAAATCGGTGATAATTTGACTTTTATCTTGATTATAGATCGGCACATGCTGGTAAACTTTTCCTTCAAAGCGAACCTTGGCTTCTGCGATTGCCGGCACTGTCACGCGACGACTGGCAACGGTTGTGACGTCCAGCTTAGTCAATTCACTTTCATTTCGAGGCAGACTGGCCGAGCTGTCGTTCATTTCCTGAAGCAACTGATCGTCTACTAGGTGAATAACCCCTTCACCTGTTTGACTAAGGTTGTACGCGGTATCTTTTTGTTGCCCTCCTTCGCGCATGATACTGAGGGAAACTAAAGGAAGATCCTTTGAGACAATTGAAAACAGGCTAAAAGGGGCAAGATTCACCACTCCTCCGTCTGGCGATAAGGTGCTGACCCAAGCGATTGGCCGCGGGACGACACTACCGCTTAACAGCTTATACTGTTGCTCGGGGGATAGTTGTTCACTTTCATAATGAATCATCTACATCAACTCCTCTAACCACTTTTGGGCGGCTAGTAGCTCGTCACGCGTTAGACCATGACTCATGGGAGCCTGATAAACACTGACAGCCGCCGCTCGTGCCTCAAAGACTTGAACTAATTCAGCAAAAGTCTCTTGTGGAACAATCGGATCTAACTCGCCATAAGACAACCAGACTTTGCTTTCTGAAAGGGAAAATTGTTGGGTGTGTTTGCCCAAAGACATCGGATGAAAGAGCAGGCCGCGACGGAAGCTGTCCGCTCGTTCTAGCATCAGGTGGGCGCCGATATTGGCGCCATTGGAATAGCCTAAAATAATCATTTCAGATCGGTCTAATTGGTACTTTTCGGCTAACTCGTTGATCTCTTTGAGCAACTCATCGCTTTGTTTTTCCAAATCCACCAGATCAAACTGTCCTTCAGCAAAGCGACGAAAATACCGATTAGCCCCTCCTTCGCTGACTTTCCCCCGAATGGCCAACAAAGAAGCATTAGGTGCGAGACTAGTTGCCAGTTCCACTAAAGAATGTTCATCGCCACCAGTTCCGTGAAGCAATAAGAGAGTGGGATAACGACGGTCCTTTTCAATAAAAAGATGGCTCATGTTAATTACCTCGACTTGTATCGAATGGTCGTACCGCACTTTCAATGACCGCTCGTTTACTTTCTAAAAATGGTGGCAGTGATAAGCTTTCACCTAAGGTCTCATAAGGTTCATCGCCCATAAAGCCTGGCCCATCAGTCGCAAACTCAAAGAGAATATAACCTACTCGAACGTAAAGTGATTCAAAATAGAAACGATCGACATAACCTGAGTGATGCAGGCCATCCTCTTCCAAGATAGTTTCCCAATGTCTCAATGCTTCTCGGTCTGGCACGCGAATGGCAACGTGGTGAACTTCGCCATAACCTTGTTGGGCATTGCCAGATTGATGGTCTTCTTTGACAATGATTGATCCACCATTCCCACCTTGGCCTACTTCAAATAACGTGTAGTCCCCTTCTTTTGCTACTTCTCTAAAGGCCAATTTATCAACTAACCAGTGTCTTAACTTGGTATAGTAACTTACTGTTAATTCAACTGGACCCAGTCCGACAATGGCGTACTCGTGAGGCACTGGTCCCTTTTGCCAAGGAATGCCTGGGGCAACGCCCTGATCCCCTTCATCTGAGAATAAGTGGTAACGTTGATCGTCAAAGTCACTAAAACGAATCCCCTTTTTGCCAAAGGTCTCACTGATGCCTTCGTGTTTAACCCCAAATTCATCCAGACGGTTCACCCAGTAATCAAGTGCTTTGTCACTCGGCACTCGCAAACCTGTTCGCGAAATTGAATTGTTCCCTTGAATGCCTTTAGGATTATTAGGAAAATCAAAAAATGTCATATCCGTTCCTGGGTTGCCCCGGTCATCGGCAAAAAAAGTGTGATACGTTTGAATATCATCTTGATTAACTGTTTTTTTCACCAAGCGCATGCCAAGGACTTCAGTAAAGAAGTGGTAATTTTTTTCGGCACTGCTCGTCATTGCTGTTACGTGGTGTATACCTAGTATATCGTGTTTGTTTGTCATTGTGATAGCCTCCATTTTTAAAGTAACTTACTTTATGTAAGCATAATACCGTGCCACAACTTTAATTGCAAGTGATATGCATAATCGTTTAATTACAGGCTAATAACAGGCTCTTTTAGTCATCTTGATGCAGTTCATCCACTTGCGCAATCATGGCATCAAAGTAATAGGCTTCGAGCATTGCCACTTCTTTTGCCGAAATATCATAAGCAATGCAAAAGTAGTCAATGTCAATGTCAATATTGTTAATGTCGGTAATTAATAAATCATAGTTAGCATTTATTTCTTGGCGGGCATCGTCGAAGGTGCTTTGAATGAGTCTAACATCAAATCGATTCGCAAAGGTATTTTTTATGACGTTCCAGTTGTTGGCTACAATGATATTATTATATTTACCATAAATGGCTACTTTTAGTTTGGGTTGGATGCGATGACCAGTGGTTAAAAAATCATCCGTTGCACTAAAGACGTTATACAGAAGTTGATCGGTGGTCAAGTCCAAACGAGGGGCGACCTTTGCGGCAATTCGCGAGACGGTCAGATAAAGGTACGGCACCAGCTTTTTGATGTTTGGTAGTAGGTACTCTGACTTATCTGTTAAGATTGAGACAGTGTAGTACTCTCCAACAGCGATGTTGTACACATTAAAAATAAACCACTCTTTGTAATTAAAATGAAAACCCAACTCATTCTCAATTTGGTCCGCCAAGTCAGCATAGATTTCATAAGTATGCCTCACTGCGGGTTTCTCTTGAACTATTCTATGAAATTCGTCAATTCTAAAACAGGTATAATTGCCCTCTTTCGACCGCCAAATATCCCGGAAAAAGTCATAAACCTCCGTCAGCTCCGCCAACTCTGATAAACGGCGATTGTAGGTGGTGATCGACTCTTGATAAACTTCTTGGCTAGGCTCTCGCTGATACTGATTTTGGCTATTTTGTTTCATTCTAAAGACACGAATGACGCCGTAGAGGACTAACAAATTACGATTCATTGGTAAAATCGATGCCCCTTCTGCTTGATGCAGCTGATCAATCGCCTCCTTAATCGGTTCAATTAGTGTCTGATCCAAGGGTAAATTAGCATCGTATTTCGCCAAAAAGTAACTTCTAAAGTAAGCTGTAATCCACTGTTCGTCACCTTGAATTGCCAGCGGATTAGTGGTTATCCAAAATCCCTGCTCTTTAATCACTTGGTTTATTTGACGGATCGCCTTACTGACAACTGTCGGACTGGAATACATGGCGTCAGCCAGTTCCGCAATATCCGTGTAGGTATGTAAAAACAGGACTTCTAATAGGCTAAAATGAAGGCTATCCGACAATAATAAGGAATGAATAAATTTAAACGAATAGCCTTGGGGAATGATTAACTTAACCCCTAATTTAGTTGAAGCGGCAATTTCAATTGGTTTCAAAATAGTATTGAGATATTTGATGTCTTCTCGTAAGGTTCGTTCGCTATAGCCAGTGGCTTCGCTGATTTTTTCCAGCGTCACCCAATCATTTGTGTGGAGATAGGTAATCATCTCCAGCATCCGCATGCCTTGTTTACCTAATAGTTTTTTCATTGATGCTCTCCTTTTTTAACGGGGTACTTCTGGTAGATTATTTCAAATAACCAGTGCCACTAATTTATTTAGATAACTCCTAGTGACTTGATAGAATTAATATAGCATTAACGAACTGAAATTAACACTAAAAAACTGGCAGCCACAGCTCCTTTGGTGGCTACCAGTTTCAATTTATTCGTAATCCGCTTCTTCGTTAAACTGACTGTTATACAATTGCTCGTAGAAACCACCATCTGCCAATAAACTGTCGTGGGTTCCCTGCTCAATGATTTCGCCTTGATTCATCACTAAAATCAGATCGGCATCGCGAATCGTTGACAAGCGGTGAGCAATCACAAAGCTCGTACGTCCTTTCATCACTCGGGTCATGGCTTTTTGAATGAGTGCTTCTAAGCGAGTATCAACTGAACTCGTCGCTTCGTCCAAAATCAAGATTTTCGGATCGGAGATGACTGCACGGGCAATCGTCAGCAATTGTTTTTGGCCTAATGAAACATTGGAGGCCTCCTCATCAATTTCCATCTCATAACCTTTAGGCATGGTTTTGATAAAGTGGTGAACATTGGCCGTTTTGGCCGCATCTACCACTTCATAATCCGTAGCATCCAGTTTTCCAAAACGAATGTTTTCGCCAATCGTGTCGTGATATAACCAAGCATCTTGTAAGACCATGCCGAATATTTCTCGGACATCACTACGATTCATCCGCTGAGTGTCGATACCGTCAACTTTAATAGCCCCTGAATTGACGTCATAAAAGCGCATCAACAAATTGATTAAGGTGGTTTTACCAGCACCGGTTGGCCCAACAATCGCCACTGTCTGCCCCGGTTTCACTTCAAAACTCAAGTCTTTGATCAAGGGTTTAGCCGGATCATAGCTAAAGGCGACATGGTCAAAGACAACATGCCCTTCAATGACCTCAGGCAAAGGTTGATCCACATCGTTTAGGCGTTCTTCTTTTTCATCCAGGATCTCAAAAATCCGTGTGGTTGAAGCTGAAGCACTTTGTAACACCGCCGCTAACTGAGTAATTTGCCCCATCGGTTGATTAACTTGCCAGATGTACTGAATAAAGGCTTGTAAGTTTCCGATAGTTAAGCTACCTGCAATAATAAAGAAACTTCCCGTAATGGCGATGGCAATATAGGCCAAATAAGAGGTTAATTGGACCAAGGGCATCATCAATCCCGAGATAAAGGCCGATTTAAAGCCATAGCGGGATAACCGATGGCTGACTTCTTTAAAGCCTTCCAAAGTCTCTTTTTCTCGTCCATAAAGCTTTAAAACATTAAATCCCGTCATATGTTCGGTGACATAACCGTTTAAATCCCCTAAGGCATTTTGTTGCCCTTGGAAATATTTTTGTGATTTAGACACGATAAAACGAGAAATAAACAGTGAGGCTGGTATCATCAAAATGCTCATTAAAGCCATCTGGATATTTAAAACAAACATCATGGTGACAGCCATAACGATTCCCAGAATGGCCGTCACAATGGCAATAAAACTCTGCTGCAAAGCATTGCTTAAGGCATCTACATCATTGGTCACTCGCGATAAAACTTCCCCTTGTTGATGGGTATCAAAATAAGAAACTGGCAAGCGATTGATTTTTTCAGCAATGTCTCGCCGTAAATCCTTCATGGCTCCTTGAACCACTTTGGTCATCATCACGACGGAAAAATATTGAGCTGCACTATAAAAGACAGTGATCGCCAAAATAGCAATGATGGTTTTCATAATATAAGGGAAGTTAATGCCTTCACCTTTTAAGACATTTTTCAAAATTTCCGTTGTCGGCAATCCTGTTACATAAGGCAACAGCACATTCAAACCGACCGATCCTACCGTAAAAAGGACCGCTAACCAAAACTTAACTTTATATGGGCTGATATACGTCCATAATCGTTTTAATGATTTGATTGATTTTTTCATGCGAGTTCCTCCTCTGATAATTGAGATGAGGCAATATCATAATAAATCTCACAGGATTTTAAAAGCTCGCGATGGGTGCCAATCGCCACCACGTCTCCTTCATTTAACACCACAATTTTGTCTGCTTGCATGATCGTACTAACCCGTTGAGCCACGATTAAGACAGTTGAAGTGGTGGTTTCTTTTTTCAAGCGAGCACGGAGATTGGCGTCTGTTTTATAGTCCAAGGCTGAAAAACTATCATCAAAGACATAGATGGCCGGCCGCCGGATAATCGCTCGAGCAATGGCTAAACGCTGTTTTTGTCCACCGGAAAAGTTCGCTCCCCCTTCAGATAGGAGTTCATCATAGCCATCAGCTTTTTGGGAGATAAACTCTGTTGCCTGAGACACTTCTGCCGCATAATGTAAATCTTCCTCGGTGGCGTCGGCTTTACCAAAGAGCATGTTTTCACGAATTGTTCCCGTAAAAAGTAAGGCTTTTTGAGGAATAAACCCGATTTTTTGGCGCAAAGCGGTCAAGTTATAATCTTTGACATTCACCCCATCAATTAAAATATCCCCCTTGGTCGTGTCATAAAAACGAGGAATCAATTGAATCAAGGTGGACTTACCACTACCGGTACTGCCGATAAACGCGACAGTCTCGCCAGGATTAGCCGTAAAGCTAACATCGCGAATGACTGGGCTTTCTGTGGCTCCAGGATAAGCAAAGGTCACATTTTTAAATTCAATCACACCTTGAGTCGCTGTCTCTTTGACGCCATCAGGATTTTCTGAAATTGAGGTAACGGTGTCCAAAACTTCTTGAATCCGATTGGCGGACACAGCTGCTCGAGGGTACATCATAAAGACCGATGCAAAAAGCATAAAGGAGAATAAGGCATGGAAGACGTATTCAATAAACGAAATCAGTTTTCCTACTTCTAGTTGCCCCAAATCGATTTGCTTCGCACCAAACCAAATAACCAATACCATGATGATATTAAATAAGAAATAAAAACCAGGTTGAGCCACAGCTACAAGCTTAAACAATTTCGTTGAGCTAGCAGCGTAATTTTCATTGACGTCATCAAAGCGTTTTTCTTCAAATTTTTCATTAACAAAGGCCCTGATTACCCGCAAACCTGATAAATTCTCACGAAGTATCATGTTAATTTTATCGAGATTCTTTTGCTGTTTCTCAGATAGAGGTTCTGAAATTCTGGCAATGATGATTACTCCCAACAACAAAAAGGGAATCGCAAAAAAAACAAATTTTGAAAGTGACGCACTTTCTCTCATGATCATGTAGAGACTTGCGGCAAACATCATCGGTGTCATAAACCCTAATCGTAAAAACTGGCCTAAAAACATCATCACTTGGTAGGCGTCGTTTGTGGTTCTAGTAATCAGTGATGAGACACCTAATTTTTCATACTCTTGATGAGAATAAGTTTGCATGTTTTCAAACATGTCATCCCTGATGTCAATAATAATTGAGGTGTTTAATTTTGCACCAAAGTAAGTCAGTAGCATATTGAGGGTAATTCCGACGGCTACAATGGCAAGCATGAAGAGCCCCATCATTTTGACGTAGTCAAAGTCTTTTTGTTTGACCCCGATATCAATCATCCGACCCAGCAGTGTGGGCAGCCCTAACTCAATGATAATAAAGCCAAACACACATAAAAAATTAAAGAATAACAATTTTTTGTGGCGCATGGTGTATTTCCACATTAATTTCAACTAATCATCTCCTATTCGTGATTGTTTTGTTATAACTTGGCATTACTTTTGTCAACCGGTGCCCTTCTATTTAGGATAGATAATCCCGTTCTTGGTTAAATGGTTTCTGATTATCTATAGATAAAAACTAACCCCTCTCTTCTTGAGGAATTAGTTTTGGTATTCTTATGTTGAAAATGGCCAACGGCTCACTATCTTACGTGGCATCGAAGGCGCCACGTGGCTATTTATCAGATTATTTAAAACGCTTCGCTAATCTCACGTCAAAAAAACCGCTGATTTTTTTTAGCTAGTCAAACAAATTAGTACAGCCTTTAGTATTAACTAGTTAAATATATCATAGTTATCACAGATAAACCAAGTATTTCCAGGTTTTTTCTTGACACTCTATTGATCCCGTCGTAGTTACTATCAGCGTTGAAGGCTACCAAAAACTTTTCTCTTGTCCAGCTTTTGGATTCAAGTTTTCGGAAATTAGACAAGTCACTTGAAGCGATAAAAAGCATCACTTTCGTGCCTTCCTTAATTCCTATCAGCGTTAGACGCTACCAAAAGCTTTTCCTTGTTCCTATACTTATTTGGTAATTTATGATAGAATTATTTTAATTGTAACAGACACGTATTTTTATCGAACGGTTATCTATGTAGTGATTACATACTGACAAATTGGAACAAAGACGAGGTTCCATGACACTTTTTAACCCCGGGTTAGGGTGTGTTTAATAAAAAAAACAGGTGAATTTCACCTATATTTCGTGTGTTCAAATTAATAGTAACGTACGTCTTAACGTGCATAACATATAGGGATTTCTATAAGTTTGATCTGATAGGTCAGGCTTGTAGTGCCTAATGAAAAGGAGAAATGATACATGATTTTTAAAGTATATTACCAAGAAACAAAGGTTAGAAACCCAAAGAGAGAACAAACTCACTCTCTTTATATTGAAGCAGAAACGGACGTAATGGCCCGTCAGCTAGTAGAAGACAATACCCCATATAATATTGAATTGGTGCAAGCCCTTGAAGGCAATCACTTAGACTATGAAAAAGAAAATGCTGACTTTACGCTAACGGAGTTTAACTAAATGAAACCCACAATAAAAAACAATGAAACAGGTGTTTTTGGGATTGGTGGACTGGGTGAAATCGGGAAAAATACATATGGGGTACAATTTCAAGATGAAATAATTATCGTTGATGCCGGAATTAAATTTCCTGAAGATGATCTGCTTGGTATTGACTATGTTATTCCTGATTACAGCTATATTGTCCAAAATATCAAAAAAGTAAAAGCCCTCGTGATTACTCATGGTCATGAAGATCATATTGGTGGTGTGCCTTACTTATTAAAACAAGTAAATATTCCCATTTATGCTGGCCCTTTGGCTTTAGCCCTTATTAAAAATAAATTAGAGGAACATGGTCTTTTGCGAGATGCTGAACTTCATGAAATTAACGAAGATACGATCATTAAATTCCGCAAAACATCTGTGAGTTTCTTCAGAACTACTCACAGTATTCCTGATGCATTAGGAGTCGTTGTCAAAACACCGTCTGGCAATATTGTCTGTACGGGCGATTTCAAATTTGACTTTACACCGGTTGGCGAGCCACCTAACTTACAAAAGATGGCCAAAATTGGTGAAGAAGGCGTCTTATGTATGTTATCAGATAGTACGAATGCTGAGGTTCCTGAATTTACCAAATCAGAAAAAACGATTGGCAAATCGATTGAACATATTTTTGAAAAAATTGATGGTCGAATTATTTTTGCCACCTTTGCTTCTAATATTTTCAGATTACAACAAACCGCTATGGCGGCAGTTAAAACTGGTCGGAAAGTCGCCGTCTTTGGTCGCAGTATGGAAAATGCTATGATCAATGGCCAAAAACTTGGCTATATCAATGTACCAGAGGATACTTTTATTGATTCTCGTCAAATCAACAGTTATCCTGCCAATGAAATGCTGATCTTGTGTACCGGCTCTCAGGGCGAACCGATGGCTGCTTTAAGTCGCATTGCGAACGGCACTCACCGTCAGATTCAAATTCAACCTGGAGATACTGTTATTTTTTCAAGTTCGCCAATTCCAGGTAATACTGTCAGTGTCAATCGAGTCATCAACTTACTGTCTGAAGCTGGCGCTGAAGTGATTCACGGTAAAGTCAACAATATTCATACTTCTGGACATGGTGGTCAGCAAGAACAAAAACTAATGTTAAGCTTGATGAAACCTAAGTACTTTATGCCTGTGCATGGGGAATATCGGATGTTACGGGTTCACACACAGTTAGCTGAAGACACTGGTGTCCCTAAGGAAAACTGCTTTATTCTTGAAAATGGCGATGTGTTGGCCCTGACTCAAGAGAGTGCGCGAGTGGCAGGTCACTTTAATGCTGGGGACATCTATGTAGACGGCAATGGTGTTGGTGATATCGGCAATATTGTCCTACGAGATCGCCGAATTCTTTCTGAAGAAGGTTTGGTCTTAGCGGTTATTACCGTTAATTATGACAAACAGCAAATTATGGCTGGTCCAGATATTCTTTCTCGTGGGTTTATCTACATGCGTGAATCTGGTGACTTGATTAACCAATGTCAACGAATCCTTGCCAGAGCTGTTAACAAAGCGCTAAAAGAACCGGATTGTAATGAAGCGAAGCTGAAGGAAGTTATTACCAGCACATTGGATCCTTTCTTAGTTGAAAAAACGGAACGTCATCCGATGATTTTACCAATGGTATTAACAGCGGATAACTAATTACTTTAACAAGCAAATGGCTTCGGTCATTTGCTTTTTTTACTCTATAGGAAAGCATAAAACTTTCTCTATATCGTAGTTTGGATCCAGCTTCACGAGGCACCACTACGCTTCGCTTCGATCTCAACAAATTCTAAGTGCTCTTCGACCTTCAATGCTCGACGCTTCAGCGTATAGCAATTGATGAGATCGGAATGCAGAGTCATTATTCTTACAAATTTATTTGTTAGAGATAAGGGACAACGAAGTGTAGTGTCCCTTGTTTCTAATTGCTGCCGTTATTCTTACGAATTTATTCGTTAGAGTTAAGGGACAACGAAGTAAAGCACTAAGAGCAACGGCAACGCCTCGTTCAGCTTTTCTTAATAGTGCTGATTCCATGTTATGCTCCCCCATTGTCCAGTGGAACTATATGCCTGATTATTTGACACAATGTCTATGCCATGGAAAGGAAAATCCGAATGAAACCTATCCCTCCAACTGCTGTTTATATCAGATTAACCGAGTATTTCTTTAAATTTGTTCATAGCGATGCAGATTATCAAATTGCCAAGACACTGATTTGGAAAATCAATGATTTTCCTGATATTATGATTGAAGAAATTGCCTATTTGGCGAATACAGCCCCTTCTAGTGTCACCAAGTTTTGCAAAAAATTAGGCTACCGCTCATTTAAAGAAATGCGGACCGATTTAAGCTTTTACGCCGCACCAGATTTTTTCACATTTAAAGAAACCAGTTCATTAGAACCCAGAAGCTCTCAGCAATTAATCTCGCTATTTTTGGAGCAAGATCAATTAATTCAACGGGATACGTTTGCTAAATTTGATGAACAGGTATTTTCTCGAATTGCCCATAACATGAGTTTCGCAAAAGCCATCGCTTGCATTAGTAATACTTATGCCTTCCCGATAAGTAATTTTTTAAGAGAACTAATGGCGCCACTGGGGATTCCAGTATTGGCGATTAATCGACGGTCTGAACCAGAAACCATTCGTCAAATTATCACTTCTGCTGATGTCGTTTTTTATATCAGTCTGACAGGTAAGACGGTTTCGGATTACCAAAGGGCTTTAGAATCGCTCCCTGCCCTTGCTGCATATCAAGTTTTAATCACAAAAAATCCTCAAGAAGAGGCGCTTAATTTCTTCGAAGAAATCATTTCATTTGATAACTGTGAACCTTTTTTCGAATCGAATTATTATTCTCAACGAATTATGATGAATGCGATCCTCTACCTTGCCTTTTTAATGAATGCTCCAACCACTTAACCATTTTCCAATTTTGGAAAATGGTTCTTATTGTATCCTGGCCCTATTCACCATAAGATAATGGTAATCAATGAAAGGAGCACTAATTATGGATACACTGATGGTTTTTGTAGAAACAAAATTAATGGGGCCTATGACTAAAATTTCAAACCAACGGCATTTAACTGCTGTTAGAGACGGTCTCGTAGCCACCATTCCGATTACAATTATCGGTTCGATTTTCTTATTGATCCCTTTTATACCTTGGCCTCAATCTTATGTCTCATTTATGGGAGGGCATCCTGATCTGGTTGCTAAATTGCTGATTCCGTTTCAAATGAGTATGGGATTATTGTCGATTTATGCTACTTTTGGCATTGGTCGCAATTTAGCCCTAAGCTATCAATTGGATGGACTAACAGGGGGTGTCTCCGCTATCTTCGCTTTTCTTATGACACTTAAATTTGTCACGACGGAAACTGGCACCGTTTTACCAACTCAATATTTAGGTGGCGAAGGGATGTTTACGGGAATCTTAACAGCGATTTTAGCGGTGGAATTGTTGCGCTTTTGCACCAAAAAAAACATCACGATTCGCTTGCCTGAGCAGGTTCCTAGTAATGTTAGTAACAGTTTTGCCTCACTGTTTCCCATTTTCTTTTCCACGTTAATCGTTTGGCTAATCGTTCATATCTTAGGGTTTGATATTAATCAACTGATTAGCAATCTGGTAACACCTTTATTGGGAGCCTCAGCTAATTCGGTTGCCTCACCTCTAATTTATGTCTTGTTAACCTGTTTTATGTGGTTATTCGGAATTCATCCGCAAATTTTGGCCACCATTATGCTACCTATTTGGCTGATCAATTCTGAGGCTAATATGGCCGCTCAAGCTGCGGGAGAAGCCATTCCTAATATTGGGGTTCAGCCATTTATCTTTACCTTTCTTTGGATTGGTGGCGGTGGGGGGACTTTAGGGCTTTGTCTCTTGATGTTCTTCTCTAAATCCGCTCATCTAAAGAGTCTTGGAAGGCTAAGTTTGTTGCCTAGCTTGTTTAATATCAATGAGCCCTTATTATTCGGCTTGCCGATTGTCTTAAATCCAGCTTTAGCAGTTCCTTTCGTTATTGCACCGATCATCACCACTTTTGTTACCTATTTTGCCTTTACTTTAGGGATCGTCCCTGGTATGGGATATCCACTAGCTGCCGTCTGGACAGTTCCTAGCGTTTTTGCTGGCGCCATTGCTACTGCCAGTATTCGAGGCGCGTTATTGGTTGTAGTAAATTTAATTATTTATACGGTCATCTATTACCCTTTCTTTAAGGTCTATGAAAAAAAATTACTGTCAGAAGAAAACTAGCTCACAACAGCTGTCTAACTAAACTATTGAAAGAAGGAACCTATCATGTCACATAATCCAATGTCATTTCCAGCAAATTTTTTCTGGGGAGGTGCTATTGCTGCGAATCAGGCTGAGGGAGCCTACAATCTTGGAGGTAAGGGATTAAGTGTCGCTGACATCAATCGCTTCCGAGATGACGTGGCAATTCAACAAAAAAGTAACAAAGAGATGGACACTGAGGAGATTAACTTTGCTCTGAATGATTCTGAAGGGTATTACCCTAAACGATATGGTATTGACTTTTATCACAGCTATCCTCAGGACCTTAAATTATTAGCTGGGTCTGGGATGAATGCCTTTCGAACGTCTATCAGTTGGGCGCGAATTTTTCCGAAAGGAGATGAGCAAGAACCAAATGAAGAAGGTTTAGCATTTTATGATCGCTTATTTGATGAAATCATCAAAAATGGCATGGAACCGTTAATCACCCTTTCTCATTATGAGATGCCCCTCCATTTAGCAACCGCCTATGGGGGCTGGTCCAATCGCAAAGTTATTGACTTTTTTGTCAAGTTTGCCACAACCGTGCTTAAGCGGTATCAAGGAAAGATTAACTACTGGTTATTGGTTAACCAGATGAATTTGATCACACACGAATCTTTTAATCACTTAGGGATTCCAGCCGATATGGTGGATAATTTAGTCCAAGCCAAATATCAAGGGGCCCATAATGAATTAGTGGCTTGTAGTCGGATCATTAAAGCTGGAAAAGAGATTGATCCAGCCATGCAAATTGGCATGATGGCCTATTACGGGAATTGCGCGCCTGCTTCCAGTCGTTCAGAAGACTTGCTGGCAGCTCTTCAGTACAACCAAATGGAGTATTTCTACTCTGACATTTTAGTCCGCGGTAGTTATCCAGCTTATGCCAATCGTTTTTTTGATGAGCTGGGTGTCACCATTGAGTTCGGGGAACACGATCGAGAAGATTTTCGCCATACAGTTGATTTTGTTAGTTTTTCTTATTACTACACGCGCTTAGTTAGCGCTGAAAGCATCAAGACTTCTGAGCCAGCGATGATTAACCCTCAGTTAGAAACTAATGAATGGGGCTGGGGAATTGACCCTATTGGTTTGCGAATCGCCCTAAATGAGTATTATGACCGCTATCAACTACCAATTATGGTGACTGAAAACGGGATGGGATTTGTAGAAACACTTAATGAGCAACTGACAATTGATGACGATTATCGCATTGATTTTTTACGTCAACATATTGAGCAACTACTGGAAGCTATTAAGGATGGGGTCGAAGTTATTGGTTATTATCCATGGGGACCGATTGACATCGTCAGTTGTTCCTCGTCCGAAATGAGTAAGCGATATGGTTTTATCTACGTCGACTTAGATGATTATGGCCGTGGTAGCGGCGCTCGTCATTTAAAGAAAAGCTATCGTTGGTACCAACAAGTCACCTCGAGCAATGGCGCAATATTGACGCTAGATTAGGAAAAGAGAGGAGCAGTCTTTAGGCCGCTTCTCTCTTTTGATTGTTATTTAACTTGTTCATTGCCCATTTCAACGTCATAAGCTCGACGATCTTCCATTTTGAAGAAAGGATAATAAATAGCGAAGCTCAAAACAATTTGAACGATCTGTAAAACAGCTCCGCGCCAGCCAGATAAAATAAAGCCGGACACGACTGCTGGCATTGTCCACGGTAATAATATACCGTTGGTAATAGGCACTAACCCCGTCGCCATCGCTGTGTAGGCAATGATACACATAATCACTGGTGCTGCGATAAAAGGAATTAGCATGATGGGATTTAAGACGATCGGAATCCCAAAAATTAAGGGCTCATTGATGTTAAAAATTGCTGGTGCAATCGACAATTTCCCTAAGGTTTTAAACTGAGTTGACTTAGCCATTAAGACACAGGCAATCGCTAGACCAATAGTGGCACTTGATCCTCCCAATTTAATAAAGTTACCGTAAAATTGCGCATTCACGATATTTGGTAAAACCTCGCCATTGGCGAATGCACTAGCATTTTCAACGGCTAAGGCCGTCCAAATTGGGGTCATAACTGCCCCGATAATATTGGAACCATGAATCCCAAAGGACCACAATAAGGCTTCAAATAGCAAAACGATAATCGTCGCTGGCAAGGAGCTGCCCAATGCTAAGAGAGGTGTTTGTAATACCTCAAAAATAAAATTATGAGCGGTTTCAAAACTGGTAAAAGAAAAACCAATTCTAATCAAATTGAAGATCACTGCTACAAAGACTCCTGGTACCAATGCTGAGAATGAGGTAGCAACATTGGATGGGACTGAATCAGGCATTTTGATTACCCAACCTCGTTGGACAACCAAACGAAATATTTCAACGGCTAAGATGGCCGTAATCATTCCCACAAAGAGTCCTGATGCGCCAAAGTTCCCGATTGGCAACCCTGTTTCTCCCCCTTCACTGGTGATAATTGGCGTTAATATGAAAAAGGCTAAAATAGCAGCTGCTTGTGAAGAGGCTTCATCTACGTGGTAGTGTTTCCCCAGTTCTTTGGCGATTCCCAAAATCACGAAAATAGTCATGACATTCATGGTCATGTCGTTAACTTTTAGAAAAAGACTCATCCAATCTTTGCCTAAAATTGATTCCATCATATTCAAATAAGGATCAAATGGAAGCTGGGTAATTAATAAAAAGATTGAACCAATGATCAACAATGGCATTGCCACAAAAAAACCAGTTTTTATGGCACTTAGATAGCGATTTGAATCCAGTTTATACGCAATGGGGCCTAACTTTTCTTGTAATTTATCCATCATTTTATTCATAACGTTCCTCCATATTAGCTAATGATAATACTCGATCAACAACTTTGGCACCGTCCATTCGCCCGTATTCTAAAATGGGAATGGATAAAACTTTCTTTTCTGTCCCTCTAAATAGGGCCTGATACTTTTTCTCTAGAAATGACACTTGGGGGCCTAGCAATAAGATATCAGTCTCCCCTAAATACTTTTCAAATTCTTTTTCTGAGACGGACATTAATGTAATGGCGACCTCCTTTTCTTCGATAGCTTTTTTCATTTTGCTGACCAATAAACTCGTTGACATTCCCGCAGCACATGCCAAGGTGACTCTAAGCATTTACCCACCTCGTTTCATCTTAAATAATTCAATAAAATTGTCCGCTAAATCGATAATCGTTAAAGCATTCATGTAGTGATCTTGGGCATGGATGTCCATCAACGATACACTTCGTCCCTCCTCTCTTGCTACCAAGTTGTCATTGATAACCTCTTTCTGGAAGCGGTTGGCTTTATTTAATTCTTCTGTGGCCTCCATTTGCAGTTGGGCCGCTACAGTATACTTCCCTTCTTTTGCGGCTTCTATCGCCTGAAGGGCTAAACTTCTTGCATAGCCTCCGTGAACGATCAACATGATGGCTCGTTCTTCAGATTGTTCATCCTGGTTTATCACTAGCATTTCACCTCCGATTCTCACTTTTATATAAAGCAAGTTTCATGCCAGCTTTTTCTATGGTTAATTATCCTCGATAAATCAAGTCTTTCGCTAGCAAATTCTGATGTGTTTCATCTGGGAGCAGAGTCAGCCGAGAAAAGAAAACACATTGAAACAAGTTCAAGCTTTGTATTTACTTTTAAAGTCTCCTGCTCCATAATGTATCTATTGTCACTTTCCACAGCGCTGTTATAGGACACCGCTGTTTAAACTGTTCCGTGGCATACTTAGTTCACCTATACACTATATATAAAGGAGTCGATACATTCATGAAACGAATTGATTTAATTTTGATGGAAATGACTAAACTGTATTCCGGTAAAGGTCTCTCAACAATGGCCATTGCCGAACAAATAAATTTGTCGAGAGCCAATGTCAGCAATGACTTAAATGAACTCGTTAAAATGGGATTGGCTCGCAAAGAATCAGGAAAACCGGTACTTTATCACCCTGTAATTAAGCAATCAAAACTGGAACAATTTGAGCGTGACAATCCTTCACTTCAAATGATTGTCAAGCAAGCTAAAGCGGCTATTTTATATCCACCAAAAGGGTTAAATATGTTAATTTACGGGGAGACGGGAGTGGGAAAATCGATGTTAGCTTCGCTGATCTACGACTACGCCCAGCATGTCAAGCCTGAAGAACGTTTGCCCTTTGTTCAGTTTAATTGTGCTGATTATGCCAATAACCCCCAATTATTGGTCGGACAACTTTTTGGTATCTCAAAAAATGCCTATACGGGAGCGGAAGAGGAAAAAAAGGGCTTGATTGAAAAAGCTGATGGGGGAATTTTATTTCTTGATGAGATTCATCGCTTGCCACCTGAAGGACAGGAAATTTTCTTTACCTTTCTTGATCGTGGGGTCTACCATCGTTTGGGAGAATCTGATACGGAAAGACAGGCCAGTGTGCTGATCATTGCAGCAACTACTGAAGCCAGCAATTCAGCCTTATTAAATACTTTTCAGCGTCGCATTCCGATGATTTTGATGTTGCCTAATTTAAAAGAACGAACATCTGAAGAGCGGGCGGCGTTAATCTCCTTATTTTTCCAACAGGAAGCCAATCGTTTAAATGAGACTATTAAAATAACAAAAAATTCATTACGAGCTTTTTTAAACTACGAATGTTCCCATAACATTGGTCAATTAAAAAATGATATTCAGCTGACTTGCGCCAAAGCATATGCCGATTTTTTAGTCATGTCTCATAAAGAAATTGTCATACACAGTCCAGAATTACCTTCTTATATTTTAACTGGTTTGTATTCTGCTAGCGAAAAAAAAGACGACATCCTGACAAGCCAGCTGGCCGGTAAGTATATCGCATTTGAGCCCGATTGTGAGGATAACTGTCACCAAAGTGCTCTTAATATCTATAAACTAATTCATTCAAATGAAACGATTCATCAAGAGGAAACTTTAGGCTACGATGAAATTCAAGAAATTTTGCGAACCAATTTTGATACTTTTTTCCCACCGCAAAATGAGCATTCCCACAGCATGGACAACCTTAAAATAATGATGTCAGAACCGCTCTATAAAATTTGTATTGAGACCATCGCTTTAGCTGAAAATCTATTACAGCGGCCAATCAATAACAAGCTTAAACAATCCATGGCCATTCATATTTCCACCATTTACCATCGGATTAAGCGAGGAGATTTACCTAAACGACATCATGATGCTGATGAACTGGCGACCTTGTATCCCCACTATTTTAGCATTGCCACGGAATGTTTGTTGTTCTTAAATGCGGCCTTAGATATTGATGTGCCCCAAGAAGAAGTAGCCTTTTTAACGATGTTCTTTATATACAATGATCAAAATGAGCATCAAAAAGATGAATTGGTTCGCGTTTTTGTCGTCTCTCATGGTGCTTCGTCGGCAACCTCGATGGCAACGTTTGTCAATGACTTACTAGGAACCCAGCATGCGGTTGGCATTAACATGGATTTGAGTGAAAGCCCTTCGATTATTATTGACCAGATCAAAGAGATGATCGTCAAAAGCCATTCCACTAGTGATATTCTGTTTCTGGTTGACATGGGCTCCTTAATTAATCTGGGAACAGAGATTGAAAAAACGTTTCAAATCACGTGTCGAACTTTTGATATGAGCAGTACGATTCACGTGCTAGAAGCAACTCGCAAAGCGATTATCGGCACACCGCTAGATGATATCTTTCAAGATTTGTTAAGCATCCGTTCCAGTAATCATCCCACAAATGCCCAAAGTCAATTTCCAGTCATTCCTGAAGAAGATAAAATTTCGGTGATCCTCTCCTTCTGTTTGACAGGGGAAGGAACAGCGGTTATTATGAAAAATCTTTTAAAACAAAAACTAACTAATCTGCCAGACAGCATCAAAATCATCACGATTACCCTATTGCGAGATGAATCGATTAGCAGTTATATTAAACACATGCAAAATCAATACCACATCCTCTGCGTGGTGACAACAGTGCCCATTGAAATCGCGCTGCCGCAGTTTCAATTATATGATTTGTTTAACAATAAGGTTATCCAGCAAATTCAGTATTTTATTGAACTGGACACAACGTATCGTGAGATTGAACTAACTTTAAAAGATGAACTGAAAAACATCGATAGTTTCGTAATTGTCGCTGACGCTAAAAAGTTTATTAAGCGAATTGAAAATGTCTTTGGCATTAATTTTAATATCAAAGTGATATTCGGCGCTATTTTCCACATTTCATGCTTGATTGATCGCTTGAAAGGAGACTATGATTCTATCGAGTTTCCTGACAGTCAGTCTTATAAACAGAAGTATTCAAAAGAATTCAGTCTGATCAGCAGTCTTTTAACTACTTTCGAACGTGATTACGCAATCTCTATTCCCGAAAATGAGGTGCTTTACTTAATTTCTATTTTTTTTGGCGAGCTTCAGGAAGAATAAAAAAACTCAAGGCTATTTTTAGCTTTGAGTCTTTTTTACAATTATTCTACCCCTTTATTCTCAGGGTTCTTTACAACCAGGACATTACAAACTGCGTGTTGAACCACATAACTCGTCGTGGAGCCAATAATCATCCGATTGACGACTCCTTTTCCAGTAGCCCCAATGATCAATAACTGAATGTCATACTGTTCAGCGACAAACTTAGCAATGCTGGTTTTCGGATTTCCCAAGCGAATAATGGGAACAATATCCTCTAATTGATGTGCATGTCCATAGTCAAGATACTTATCCATCTCTTTCTCGGCAGCTTCTTCTTCCTCCTTGATGATATCACTATAAGCAAAGGGGCTGTATGAGCCTGCCTGATCGTTGATAACTTGCAGGACATGTAACGAGGCATGATTGCGTTTGGCGACTTCTACTGCGTGTTTAAAGGCTAAATCTGAATTTTCAGACCCATCGACTGCAACTAAAATACGTTGATAATTACTTAACATGGAAATCCGCTCCTCTCGTTTATATCTTTAGTATAACACTTTTTAGATAACGGTTACATTAATACGCTAAAAATCACCTATTCTCAATCTGAAAATAGGTGAGAGTCTCTTATTATTTTTTCTTGATCTTGCCAGTCCAGCCGTTATAGCCGCCTTTTAAGATATAGACATCAGTGTAACCATTTTTCCGTAAAATATTGGCTGAACGGATGCTCAAGGTTTTCTTTTGATCATACAAAAAGATCGGCAAGTCTTTTCTTAAGGAGCTGTGGGCTTGTTTAAACGTTGAATAAGGAATGCTTCGGGCTCCTAAAATATGTCCAGCATCAAAAACATCTTTCTCGCGAACGTCAATAATTTGACCTTTGCGCATGATTTCCTTAAATTCCTCTTCGGTGATCGTTTTTGCTGATTTTCTTGCCATTAGACGTAGATATAGTTCATTCCCTGCCATCCATAATAAAATGGCCCCTAAAATGATGTTAATAATTAAAAATGGGCTGATTTTCACTGCTTTGCTTCCTCTCTAATAAAAACTGAATTACTTAAACTGTAACGCTAACGAACTAGCACCGATTACGCCGGCTTCGTTTCCTAACTGAGCCAATTTAATTTTCGTACTATCTCTAACTTGCGGGAAAGTAAACTGATCGAAGTAGGTTTGAACGCGACTTCTTAAAAACTCACCGGCCGCTGATACCCCTCCACCAATTACAATATCCGTTGGGTTAAGCATATTACCGATATTACCACAAGCTAGTCCTAAATAAAAGGCAACTTTATCTACTACTAATAAAGCAAAGTCATCGCCAGCTTCAGCTAACTCAAAGACAGACTTACTTGTCACGTCTTGACCATCATCAATTATGTATTTTAGTTTAGAATCGCCAGAGTACTCTTCTGACATCGTACGAGCTAAACGCACCACTCCAGTCGCACTGGCAACTGTTTCCAAACAGCCTTTTTTGCCACATGTACAGTCAAAACCATTAAGCGGCTCAACGGTGATATGGCCGATTTCTCCCGCAGCCCCAACTGCACCGTGTAATAAATTGCCTTCTGCAATAATCCCACCGCCAACACCCGTTCCAAGTGTGATAAAGGTAACTTCTGGGCTATTCTCTCCAGCACCCTTCCATTTTTCGCCTAAGGCTGCCACATTTGCATCGTTGTCAATCGCAAAAGGAATGCCTAATTCTGATTCAATTGGTTTTTTAATCTCTTGAAGTGTTTTCCAATTCAAGTTATAAGCGCCAATAACAGTACCAGCTACGCGGTCTACGGTGCCAGGTGTGCCCATGCCAATCCCGATAAAATCTTCTGATTTCATGTTATACAATTCTAAACGGTGACGAATGGATTTAATAATATCT
The DNA here is from genome assembly GCF_017829975.1 of Vagococcus allomyrinae. Taxonomy (GTDB): domain Bacteria; phylum Bacillota; class Bacilli; order Lactobacillales; family Vagococcaceae; genus Vagococcus_D; species Vagococcus_D allomyrinae. The sequence goes on from NZ_JAEEGA010000018.1 coordinate 118,641, forward strand.
GGAACAATCAAGGTTCCTTCCTCGCCAATGTTTGTTTCAATACTCCATTTTTGTTGTACGTCCCCTTCGACTGTTAAAATCGCAAACTTAACTGTAGTACCACCTAGATCAATGCCGATTAATTTGCCGTCCACAACAACATCCTCCTTATTCTTTTCACGCCTTATTTCTACTTCGTGCTCGCGTGTTAAAATCATTTTAATTTGCTGATAGGTTGTTAATTCCAAGATACCAGCTTGATACAAGCTGTCAATTTCAATGCCAATCATCTCAATATCCCATAAACGCTTACCTAAGTAAACAACCGTACCGTAGGATTTTAATAACTGTTGGACATCGTAAAGTGTTTCCATTTACAGACACTTCCTTATCTCAATGACCTCTCATCTAGCTTCTCGGTCTTCTCCTTCCATGAAATCTACTCACAAAAAAAGAGCTGACACGAAAAAGTAAGCTAGTGTTTATTATACCTAATATCTAGGAGCTTTGGCAATGGCTAAGGAAAAGAATTGCAAGAATTGATCCTTATTTCAGCAAATTGACCGATTAAAAGTAAAACAGCAGTGACTAAGTCACTGCTGTCGAGTACTACTAGGCTTGTTTTGCTGCTGCACTACGCTCAATAAAGAACTTAATAAGTAATGGTGAGATTAAGGTTGAAATGATAATAGCCACAACGATGGCTGAGTAAATACTTCCTGTAATCAAATTTAAGCCTCGTCCTAGTTGGACAATAATTAAGGCCATTTCACCACGAGATACCATGCCGGCACCGACAATCCATGAGCGGTTAGCATCGATTTTAGAAAGGCGCCCACTGATATACCCGCCAAGCAATTTTGATAGTACGGCGGCAATTGATAAGAGAATGATAAAAATTGCGTGCTCTTTAAACGCTGAAAACTGAATATCCAAACCGATAGACACGAAGAAGATCGGAATGAACAAGGAATAGCCGATGGTTGACACGCGACTTTCCACGGTGTGTTTAGACGAGTGAGAAGATAATAACAAGCCCATAAAGAAGGCACCAATCACATCACTCATCCCTAAGGTTTCAGATAATAAGGCAAAAGCCAAGCAGAGAACTAAGGCAATCGCCACTTCTCCTTCCGTTGCCACTAATTTTTTAGCAAATGTCATAAATGGGTTTAACAAGAACTTGGCGAACACATACAAGATGAAGAAAAAGAGAATCTTCGTTCCTAATAGGTCCCAGAACAGTTGCCCACTTAAGGTAAACGCGCCTTCTAAATTGACAATTGTGGAAAAGATGCTGACAATTAGCACGACCACAATATCATCTACCACTGCTGCGCCCAAGATAATTGAGCCTTCTTCCGTATCTAAACGGCGGTATTCTTTCAGGACTTGAACTGAAATACTAACCGATGTCGCACTAAAGACGATTCCCAAGAAAATCGCACTCATCGTGGACAAATTAAACATAGCCCCGACAAGTCCACAGAGGATCAGCGGGAACAAGATTCCCAATATCGCCACTGAGACAGATGGTTTTAAATATTTTTTTAATAGGTTAAAATCACTTTCTAAACCGGCCAAAAACATTAATAAGACTACGCCGATTTGAGAAAACACGTGTAAAACGTCGGAAGGATGGACCAAATTAAGTAACGCTGGTCCCACTAATATCCCGATTAACAATTCGCCAATCACAGCTGGAATGCCAATTCTACTGCATAAGTGACTGGCAACTTTAGTTCCTAAAAGAATCACGATAATAGCAATAATCATTTCTTCAAACATGACAATTTCTCCTTTTTATACGCAAAAATAGACAGTATGACTTTCAGTTTTCTTCCCGCCCTTTGAAGAAAAAACCTTGAAAGCATCGCTGCCCAACCGAAACACGTATTTACTTTTTTCAAACACTTATACAGTATGCCATGAATAAAGAAAAATATCAAAAATTTTGCACATTTTTCCCAATATATTTTACAATATGTAAAAAAGCCTTTAACACTCCCTAACTAGAAAGTGCGAAAGGCCATACTTAAAATCCTAAAACATCTCTAAATCCATATAATAAACAAAAAACAATAAAAAAGACAAATATTAAGCCAAATCGAATGCGTCGATGAACATCATGAGCACTGGATTCATAATGAGTGTCTTTGAGAGCGGGAATACTGATCACAAAGCCTAATAAAAAACCGCCAAGTGCTCCGCCAACATGGCCTAGAATATCGATCCCACTACTAAATAGATTCATGACTAAGTTAAGCACAATCAACGTTAGCATTCGTTGAGACATAAACTGAATCATTGGATGATGCGGATACACCCGACCTAAGGCCACAAAGATACCAAATAAACCAAAAAGTGAGGTACTTGCTCCGGCGGAAATTGAATTGGCGTTACCAAAAGCAAAGCTTAAAACATTTCCGGCCACACCGGTTAGTAAATAAACTGCCAAGAAGCGCCAATGCCCTAACATCGCTTCTAATTGGGTTCCAATAAAATAGAGGGTTAAAGAGTTGACGATTAAATGCATAAACCCAATGTGAACAAAAATTGGCGTAATAAAGCGCCAATACTCATGGGCATGAGTGACAAATCCTTTTAGCATGGCGCCATGAGCAACTAAAATCTCACCATTTAGAGAGCCATTAAATCCCAAGCCGCGGCTCATACCAGCCAACGTCATAGAGAGAAAGACAATTATTTGAATGGCCAATAGTCCCCAGACCATTAATGGCATATTTTTAATTCGTTTTAACTTCATTTCTGTTTGGTAATTCATTCATTTCTCCTCACATTATAAAAATCTGTTTACTTATCAGTCCATTGTTTCATGAAAATGGTGGAAACTGGGAGATCCAAAGGACCTGGTTCCCATTCTTGATTGAGTTGTTCTTGAAATACAAGGCTACAAGTTTGACCTGGATACCCCGCCAAGTAACGGTCGTAGTATCCGCCACCGAAACCTACCCGATAACCATCTAAACGAAAAGCCACCCCAGGAACGATCAATAAATCAAGCTGAGTCTCCTTTATTATATCATCATTAAGTGGCTCTCTGACGCCAAAGTGACTTTTTTCATAAATTGTTCCAGAAGTAATCTTAATAAAATCCATTTTACGTTCCGGCCTTGTCTTAGGGACGGCGACTGTTTTACCCTCTTGCCATGCTCGCTCGATAATTGGTTCTGTTGAAAACTCTAACCCCATGCTAAGTGTCACTCCAACACTGCTTGCCTCTTGCCAAAGGGACGATTGAAACAACTGGTCCAGTATGGCCTTTTCTTGTTGCTCTTTACGACTTGGGACAAGGCCAAGTTTTCGTAACTTCCCCAATGTTTCTTGACGAACTGTTGCTTTATCCATCGGACACCTACTTTCAGTTAGTTGTCAACCAACTCATCATACCCTTGATTATCCACTAAAAAACAGAAAAAAACAACCGGAAAGCCAAACGGTTGTTTAATAACCTTTGATTGAGTGATTTTTCTTTATTTCTACCTTCACGTTGCTTCTGAAGTGATTGGCTAATACCTTCGTCTGCCACGTCTTCCTCTATTTGCTAAAAACAAAAAAACCGCTACCATTGTTATTTAAAATACTGTACAATTAAGCTAATCACAAATTGGAGGTTAATTATGAAAAAGTTTAGAGTTATTTGTTTGTTTAGCGTTTCTTTGTTAATTGGTTTTGTACCAAATACTTTTGCTACGACAGAAGAAAGTTCAACACCCCTTGTTGCAACTCCAGCCGAAACACAAGTTAAAGATATCACTGCTTATTTTGAAATTCCAAACATGGAGAATATCGCAGTTGACTCAGAAGGAGATATTAAGGTAAAACCACTTGAAGGCATTGAAGACACTTCTGGAAAAATCTTAGCTACCGTTAAAGATAACGATGTTATCACTATTGATGAAAACGGACATTGGAAAGCCTTAAAAGAAGGTAAGACAACCATCACTTTAACATATAGCTATTCCGAATCCACTATGAATGAATTAAAAAGTAAATACCCTAATTATGAATTTAGTCAACGGGAGATCGCTACACTCGTCAATGTGTCTGTCGTCAATTCTATAGGAGCAATGCTTGATATTACGCCTAAATTTATAGTTGATGATTTAAGCGATTTAAAATTAAATGATACTGGCGTTATCAGTGTTGAACCAATTGAAGGAGTGGAAGTAACGGGTAAGTTTCTTGCCCAAAGTCCTGCCAATGGTGTCGTCTCTTTTGATGAAACCGGCAAATGGATAGCACTTAAGCCTGGCACGGCTACTATTCCAATACTTTTCGAGTATTCTCAAGATACAATGGACAGATTAGAGGAAAAATTCCCCAATACCACGTTCGTAACTAAAGAAATTGCAGAATTAGCGATTTTTAACGTATTTGACGGAGCTTATGCCTTGAGAGCCTATGTTTCCAATCAAGATATCAACGCTAAAGTCGGAGACACTGGAAAATTTACGATTGATCCTATTGGCGGCATAGCTGATTTGACTGGTATTTATGAAATATCTGATCCCAACGGAATCATCGAAGTCGATAAAGATGGTAATTGGAAAGCGTTAAAATCTGGCAAAACGGTCATTGGAATGAACGTTCGCTTAACTGAAGAAAGTATCGCTAGAATCAGAGAAAATAATCCTTTCAAAAAAGAAACGCCCTCTACAATGGAAGCAAGATCCATTAATGTGACAGTTACTGATAAAACTACTAACGATGATAACACTAAGGCAAATGATCAAGCTAAAAAAGAGTTGCCACAAACATCTAATGACACTGACTCTCGTCCACTGTTACTAGGTATTGCGCTTATCGGACTGACCTTATTTAAGCTTTATCAAAAAACGTTCTCTAAAACAGATTCTATTCATTAATTCTAAAAAAATAAATTTCATTGAACTGATCAGCCTCCTATTTTTTAGGGGGTTTTTTGCTACGCCCAGCTAGGTTCATCCATGAGGTTTTCACTATGGATGACTTATCAACTTATGGCTGGATTACCTCAAATTAGTTGCCAGAGATTTAATGAGATCTCTCCTGCTATATTTAGAGAGGTATAAGAACAATTGGGTCACACTGGAATAGTATAAAGAAACACGCCTAAACTCAGCTAAAGAGCTTCCTTTAACCTTCTTCGTACTCACTTACAAAAAAAATAGCTAGAATCCTTACCACATAAGGTTTCTAGCTTAATGTTACAATTGATTATTTTGTTTCACGGTGAAGCGTTACTTTACGCTCACGTGGACAATATTTTTTAACTTCCAAACGATCTGGATTGTTACGTTTGTTTTTGTTAGATAAATAGTTACGCTCTTTACATTCTGTACATTCTAAAGTAATATGAACTCGCATGATATTCCCTCCAAACATTTCAAGACTATGAGCACTTTCACTCACCTAAAATATCATATCATTTTTTTTAGCCAATTACTAGCCTTTTAAGCAAATTTGTTAAGTAGAACTACTTTACAGTGACACGCTCTTATCGGTGAAGGGATTCACCTAAAAAAGAAGCCTCTGTCATCATTCGACAGAGGCTTCCTTCTACTTGACTATTTTTCATAAAAATCATAATAGGCATCCAATATTTCCGCCGTAATACTTGTATTCGTATGATCCTTATCATCTTTTATCCGCGGCAAAATGATTGTCACCGCAACTTTAGGATCATCAACTGGAGCATACGCGACCATGGTACTATTAACTAATGAAATTGGATTATTCGGATCTGCTGGGTTGGCTTCACTAACTTCGGCCGTTCCAGTCTTACCAGCTGCCAGATACTTCGTTCTTGGCATGCTAGCGGCTGTCCCTCCACCATTAATAACTTGGTACATGCCTTCTTGAATAATCGCCAGCTGATCAGGTGTGCCGACAGTTGATAAGGTTTTTGGCGTAATTTTTTGTTCCATTTGACCTAGGCCACCATTTTCATTGTTGCCATAGATACCTTTGACGACATGTGGGGCAACTCTTACCCCATCGTTGGCAATAGTGGAAATATACGAAGCGATTTGCAAAGGTGTGTAAGCATCAAAGTTTCCATAGGATAAATCCAACAGATTCCCCATCCGACCTGCTACTTCATTGCCATCAGGCGTATAATTCTGCCTTGAAACAAAACCTGGACTTTCACCTGGTAAATCGATACCAGTATAGGTTCCGAGACCGAAATTTTCGTAAGTGGTCCGTAAGGTATCAAAGACTTCTGGATGCCAGCCTAGAGTCATATTTGGTGAATAGGTTTCACCCATTAAAGCGAAGGCGATTTTCATCATATACACGTTGGAAGACTCACGTAAAGCATCAATGGCTGTCATGGAGCGAGGCCCATAAGTAAAGACCGATTTCTTAATCGGGTCACCTTGAAGCTGGATAATTTCATCCACTAAGGTGTCGTTCCCTGAAATTACCCCATTATCATATCCAGCCATGATCGTTGCCCCTTTAATTGAAGACCCTGGTGTAAAGACGTTATTAATAGTCCCTAAGGTGTCATCGGACAGTTCCCCAGTTACTTGATCTCGTTTAAGGCCAACCATGGCAAGTATTTCACCTGTTTTAGGATCGTTTACAACAGCATAGACTCCTTCAGAATATTGAGCTTTGCCGTTCCCTTGGAGGACACTGTAATGTCTTCGCAAAATTTCTTCGACTTTTTTCTGGAATTCCATATCGATGGTCAGAACGATATTTTTGCCTTTTTCACCTTCGTAGGTCTTCGTCTCAGATTCGATTTCATTAGTTTCCTTATTTACGACAACTTCCGATTGAGATTTAGTCCCGCGCAAAACTGACTCATATTCCTTTTCTAAGTAGCTCAAACCTACCCGATCATTGCGGGCATAACCTTTGGCGAGGTATTTCTCACTTTCTTCTTCAGGTAACCCTGTTTTCTCCGAAGACACGATTCCTAGAATACTACTCATAAATTCACCTCGAGGATATTCTCGTTCCCAGTCCATCCCGGTTGAAATCCCGGGAATATCAGTGGTGTGCTCGCCAATGGTCGCAATTTCTTCTGTGGTCACATTTTTATTTTTGATATAAACAGGCGTCATGGCATAGGCGCCGTTAATCTTTTTAAACACTGACGCGGCTTTTAAGGTTGCTTCATCAAAGTTAATTTCTTCATCTGTCACTTTATCCACTGTGTTACTGTAAATTTGCGAGTTGGATAGCTTGGTATCAGTTTCTTTATCGGACAAACGAGATTGGGCTTCTTTTAAATTGGCTTCATCGGCTAACCAGAAATCCTTTTTGTCTCGCGGAGTCAACTCGTCAGGTTCAATGGCAATTAATTCGACAATTTTTTTTGAGACTTCCAGCATCTCCTGACTTTTCATGGTTTGCTTCTTTGTGTAAATAATCGCTTGGTTGGCTTGATTCCCAACTAGCACTTCTCCCTGGGCATCATAGATCATGCCACGAGGGGCATTTCCTTGGACCACTGATTTTTGTGACCATTCAATCTTAGTCTCAAAATAAGCCCCATTGGCAATTTGTAAATAAGCCAGTTGAACCAGCAAGGCTACAAATAACGCAAAGACAATAAAGAACAGGAAATTTAAGCGAAAAGGAATATGTGACTTACGATTGCCTTCTTTATTGGTGGCTTTTTTTAGTAGTTTTTTATTTATTTGAAATGATTTCTTTTGAGTATCTTTCATAGGGATAATTTTCCTTCCAATCAGGTGACTCACCTTATTTAGCATCTCCTATTTTACCTAAAAAGGACGCCAATAAAAAGCCTAATCATAAAAACTTAGAACATTTTAAAGAAAAGTTAGACACTTCTTAGAAGTATCTCATTAATTCGAGCTGTTGGCAATCGAAAAAGAAGCAAACATCTCTATATGCTTGCTTCTTTTTCATGACATTACCCTTGACGACTAAAATTGTTCACTTCAGCCGCAACACTGTCAATAAACATCGCCGCTGACATTGAGTTCGTTTCTTTGCTGCCATATCGTCGAATGTTGACTTCACCTGCTTCGACTTCTTTGTCCCCGACCACAACTTGATAAGGAATTTTTTGCGTCTGAGAACTGCGAATCTTATACCCCATCTTCTCATTGCGCTCGTCAACTTCAAAACGGAGTCCTAGTTTTGTCAATTGTTCTTTGATTTCATAAGCATAATCCATATGATGATCGTTGCTGACAGGAATGATCGTTCCTTGAACTGGCGCTAACCAAGTTGGAAAAGCTCCTTTGTGGACTTCTGTTAAATGAGCCACAAATCGTTCCATAGTAGAGACGATTCCTCTGTGAATCACGACAGGACGATGGCTGTTCTCACCATCTTCTCCCACATAAGTTAAATCAAAACGTTCTGGTAACAGGAAGTCTAATTGAATGGTGGAAAGTGTTTCTTCAATGCCCATAGCAGTTTTTACTTGAACATCAAGTTTTGGACCATAGAAGGCCGCTTCACCTTCTGCTTCAAAATACTCTAAGCCCATTTCATCAACGGCTTCTTTCAGCATGATTTGCGCCTTTTCCCACATAGCATCATCATCAAAATACTTTTCGGTATTTTCAGGATCACGGTAACTTAAACGGAATTTGTAATCTGTGATATTAAAGTCTTGATAGACCGCAATCATCAACTCAAGTGTCCGTTGAAACTCATCTTTGATTTGATCTGGACGAACAAAGGTATGGCCGTCATTGAGTGTCATTTCACGAACCCGTTGCAATCCTGACAAAGCACCACTCTTTTCATAACGGTGCATCATGCCCAGCTCAGCAATTCGAATCGGTAATTCGCGATAGCTGTGAATATCATTCTTATAAACCATCATATGGTGAGGACAGTTCATGGGGCGTAGCACGAGCATCTCACCGTCGCCCATATCCATTGGGGGAAACATGTCTTCATGGTAATGATCCCAGTGACCTGAAGTTTTGTAGAACTCCACATTGGCCATGATCGGTGTGTATACGTGTTGATAACCTAAACTAAGCTCTTTGTCTACAATATAGCGCTCGATTGTTCGGCGAATTGTGGCGCCGTTTGGCAACCAAAATGGCAAGCCAGAACCGACATCTGAGTTCGTCATAAAAATGCCTAATTCTTTTCCTAATTTGCGGTGATCTCGCTCTTTCATTTCCTCACGGAATTTTAAGTATTCTTGCAACGCTTTTTTATCAAAGAAAGCTGTTCCGTATACCCGTTGCATCATTTGATTATCAGAGTTACCGCGCCAGTAAGCACCGGCTACTGAAAGTAATTTAAAGACTTGAATCCGGCCAGTTGAGGGCACGTGAACGCCACGACAAAGGTCAACAAAATCCCCTTGATCATAAACGGTAATTTCTTCATCAGCTGGTAAATCGGTGATTAATTCGACTTTATAAGGATCTGCTTTAAATAATTCCAGGGCTTCTTCTTTTGAGACAACCTTGCGAACAATTGGGTTGTTTTCTTTAACGATCTTCATCATTTCAGCTTCAATTTTCGGTAAATCTTCTTCTGAAATTGGTTGTTCACCATTATCTGTGTCGTAATAAAAACCAGTGTCGATAGCTGGCCCAACACCAAAGTGGATATTAGGAAAAAGACGACGAACAGCATTAGCCATTAAATGAGCCGATGAGTGACGTAGGATTTGCAGAGCATCTTCGTGATCTGGAGTCACGATTTCAATGGCACCATCAACTTCTAAAGGGCGAACTAAATCAACCAGTTCTCCATTGTATTTACCGGCCAGGGCCTTTTTTGCTAAACTTTTACTAATACTTCCCGCGATATCAAAGGTTGTTGCCCCTTTAGGAAACTCCTTTTTAGCGCCATCTGGAAATGTAACATGAATCATTGACATATAATTTCCTCCTCTTTTGATAATTAACTATTAGTGAGTGGGGAATACAAAAAACGCCCTAACGCTCTGCTAAATACAAAGCGTTAGGACGATAAATTCGTGGTTCCACCTAACTTCAGAATACAATCTTGCGATTGATTCTCTCACTACGGGATAACGGTCCGACCGACTTAGTTTCAAACTAAATTCTCGAAAGTGGTCAATTATAAAGCTTGTTTAGGAAACTTTCAGCCAGGTTTTCCCTCTCTTATTAACAGTTCTTTGTAATTGGTGTCTTTCTCATTGATAGTTATTATGTTGAATCTATTTAAACACGAATTGTTTGTAATTGCAAGGTTAACCTAACAATATTTTGTTTTTTTACTTCACAACTGCTTAGGTAACCAGTGTCAAGCAGCGACTTGCCCTTACTTAGTGACTTCTCCGCCGTGTCCGTAATCTTCCTTGTTCATGTCACTGATGACGATGGACACCGCTTCTTTTTTAGCACCTGTTGTTCGCACCACTGCTTCAGTGACTTCTTTTATTAAATTTTCTTTTTGTTCTGGTGTTCGTCCGGCTAACATTTGAATGTTGATGATTGGCATATTTTTTCGCCTCTTTCTTTTAGTGTTATCATAAGTTTACCATAATCGCCGCCTTTAGGGAGTCGTTTTAATTGGTTCTGAACTCGATAGTTTAGGTTGGAGTTGCCCAACGATAAAAGAAATAACAGAAAAAATTACTAACAACAGTGTGGCTGCACTTAAATTTAGAGAGGTGGCCGTTGTGGTAAAAATGATCGTACCAAGAGGAGGAACGATTAACAATAGGCTATTGATTCCCCCGTTGATTGTTCCTAGTTTAGTTACATCAAAACTGTTTAAAATTAAAACATTTAGCTTCGGGGAAGCGGCGCCTATTAACAAACCTACTAACAGTAGCGAAGCGAGGATCAGCCAAATTAAGTGACTGTACATCCCGATGGCTGTCAACCCGATGCCGACAAACATTCCTTGACAGATAACAAACAAAGACACATTTCGTAACACCACTGGCCCAAAAAGACTGCCTAATATGACTCCTACACTAATCATAGCTTGTGATAAAGCTAAGGTAAAAGGAAAGTTATTAATGACTAGCTGAGGCTGTTGTGAGAAAAGCATGCTAATGAGTGGGATCAAAACCACTAAGCCGCCATTGGCGATGGCAAACATAATAATGGCTCGAAAAACCGGTTGACATTTTTTTATTTCTTTTAATGAATGGCTGATTTGGCGAACCATTCGGATCAGCGAGACTTTTTCGCCTGTCGGTTGAGGGAGTTTTTCTTGCTCAATCTTATCAAGGGAGGCCTTCATTGACAACATGATAATAGCTGTGATGAAAAAAGCCCCGCTGTTAATCCACGCCAATACCTGATAAGAAAAAATTCCCATTAAATAGGCGCCAACAAACTGAGCCAATAAGCTGACCAAATTGGTAATCGCACCGTTTAGCCCCTGAGCTTCTTCGATATCCTCTTGGTTTACCAAAAATAAAACAAAGGGTGTCATTAGTCCACTGGAATACTTGCCAATAATATCAGAAATAAAGTTGAGCAAACAAATCCCTGCAAGCAACATTAATGAAGAGTCAAAACCAATCATTATGCCGACTATCAAGTACAACACACCGCGAATAACGCCATTGATCAGGTTTCTTTTAGCCTTATTTTGACTCATATCTGCCAGACTTCCAGTAACAATAAAGAAGATGCCTGGAATAGATTCCGATAATGTTACCATGGAAATGGCTAGCCCGGAATTTGTAAATTGACTGGCAAAGGTTAGCAGTGCGATGTAATACATTGAGTCACCGATACTTGAAATAAAATTACTGGCAAGAAATTTTCGATACAGTGGATATTTTTTGATGATGTTCATCTAAACGCCTCCTAGATTTTTGCTATTGCTCAAGACTCCAACAAGTAAGATACATTACCTTTTGAAAGGTTGGCCACCCTTAATTTGTTAACTTAAGTATAATAGCTAACCCGCTCATCGTAGAAAAAGGTCTAGTATTGTGGACCAAGTAATCCAAAATAATGTATAATAAAAAAATGAACTGGAAGGAAAGGGATAAATGAAAACTTACGGTACAACCATTCGAAAAATCCGCCTACATAAGGGCTATTCTCAAAAAGAAATTTATACTGGGGTTATTTCAAAAGCCTATGCGATCGAATTTGAGAAAGGCCATCATGATATGACTGTCAGTCTCTTTATGGAAGTGTTGCACCGATTAAACCTTGACTTTAGCGAATTAGATTATATTCATAATGGTTATTTAAATGTCCCTCTTTCCGAAAACTATCATCTATTTGAATTAGCTGCTAATGCAGGTGATATTCAGCACTTAAAAAGGCAGTTGACCACTCTAGAAGATGCTCGCTCAATTGGCGACCACTTATTAAAAGCTCAAGTAAACCTGACGATCATTCGGCTGGAAAATGAAGGGAAAATTACTCCTAATTTATTTCCCCAAGAAGATGTCATGCTTATTACCCGTTATTTACTTAATTTGGATTCGTGGACCCTCGATGAGCTATCTCTATTTGGCAACTGTTGCCTATACTTTCCCTTCGAAACGCGTCAACTATTGATGGAATCCGCTACTGCTTCACTAAGCAAGTATGAAGGGTATCATTTATACGATGATTTAATGTCAGGGCTGCTGATAAACTTTATCAGTGGTGCCTTAAAGGAGCACCAGTTAAAGGCGACAACTGTCTATTTATCGCTTTTAGAAAAAATAAGTCGCAATCCATTAAAAGCTTTCCAGCGGGAGATTTACTTATTTTTTAAAGGAATTTTATCAATCTTATCAGGCGATCAAAAAACAGGTGAAGCTGAGTGTCGCTCAATTATTCGACACTACAAACGATTGGGATATGAGTTACAATACGCTAATATGACAGATTATTTGGCTGACATATTGGAGGAAATGAGGTCCGACTGAAGATGAAGACGTACGGGGAAACAATTCGAGCACTCCGCTTAAGCAAAGGCTTTTCTCAAAAGGAGATTTATACAGGGATCGTGTCAAAATCTTATGCCATCGAATTTGAAAAAGGGAAACACGACATGAGTATCAGCCACTTTATGGCAGTCTTAGATCGACTTTACCTTAATTTTCAAGAATTTTCGTTTATCCACAATGATTATCAGGAGCCGGTCTTGTCAAAGCACATGGCTCGTTATGCTGATGCTGCAAATCAAGGGAACGTTAAGGAACTAAAACGGATTGAATCGGAATTACAGCAGTCGAAATCGGAAAATGAGCAGTTAATTGCCACGTTAGCTCGCTTGACTTTAATTACTCTAAAACATCCAGAAACGCCACTTATCACTGATTATCCACCTAAAGATGTCAGCCTGCTACAGGATTATTTAATGAGAGTTGATAGCTGGACCTTTCATGAGATTACTCTATTTATTAACAGTAGTGGCTTCTTTGATTACGATGTGCGGTGTCAACTGATGCAAGTAGTGACCAAAAGAATCCGTAAGTATCATGGCTTTTCCTTTTACGATAAGGTCTTTTCATCACTAATTGTTAATTTTTTAGGAGACGCCTTTATCATAGGAGACAAGCAACAAGTCTCTTTATATTTAGAGCTCCTAGGTGATCTAACCCAAGACATCACCCTTTCTTTTCAGCGCGATTTTTATCTTTTTTATACCGGTCTGGAGAATATTTTATGGGGTGATGCTTTAACAGGTGAAGATTGTTGCCAAGAGATTATCGCTCATTTAAACCGACAGGGACACAAGCATTTTGCTTCCAACCTGCAACAGACATTGACGCTTATTATGAACAAATAAGAACATCGTGCGCTAGGTGTACTCTTATACCACTAAACTTAGTGGGACTTTTTTGACAATTTATCAGCCATGACGTTGGCTTTTTTTAATCTGTTTACTTGAAATGTTATGTATAATATAAACTAACCTGTTAGTCTTAATTCACTTTTTGAAAGGTGGTAATTAGCTTGAGCTTAAGAGAACAAATCGAATCTGGTCTATTTAAAGAAGCAAAAAAAGGCGCCCTTGATTTACCTCCAGATGAACTTGAAACCCTTTTAATTGAATGTTCTTACGATTCAAGCAATATGTGTTTCTACTTATTTATCCAATATCTTATCTTTGAAAAAAATACAGCTGACTTACAAAGTATCGCTGCTACACTACTAATCATTTCATATCCACATATCAACGGTGCCTACTCTTTGGCATACAAACATATGAAACTAGCCAATGATTTAGCTCCTCAAGATCCATCATATAAAGAAGGACTTGGGTTCTTCAGCGACATTCCTGATGATGTCATTGATTAAGTTTTATTGTAAACAATAGCAACCATGAAAACCATATTTTTAAGCCTAGATAGTTCCTATTAAATAATCACGATCAGTCGTTAACCTTTCAGTTAAAGAGAAACTGAAAGCACCACTCTTCGCTCATGCTTATGCTACAAAAGATGTTGAATAGGATGCAAGCAGCCTTCTCAGTACATTCCTAAATGGATAATGACGGGAATAACTAATAAAAAAGAGGCTGACCCATAAGTCCTCAACATAAGCCAAAAGGCCAAAAATCTTTTTTAAGATTTTTGGCCTTTTTTGACGAAATAAATAGCACTTCCTTGTATAATTAAAGTACCTAATCAATAA
>NZ_JAEEGA010000019.1 GCF_017829975.1 Vagococcus allomyrinae
ATTGATTAGGTACTTTAATTATACAAGGAAGTGCTATTTATTTCGTCAAAAAAGGCCAAAAATCTTAAAAAAGATTTTTGGCCTTTTGGCTTATGTTGAGGACTTATGGGTCAGCCTCTTTTTGTCAATAAAAGAGTAGTTTGTGAACCAGCTCAAGAGGCAATAAGAAACGGGTAAAATGTCACTTTTTTTATTCACAGTGCGGCGCTTACGTGATAGTATGAGGAGAGTATCTTGATTAGTAGCAAGTCGGCAAGAAGACCTAAAAAAAGGAGAAAAAGATGTATCCTGACATAAAGGCGAGGATCAAACTTAATGAGTCGCGAAAAGGCCCTGTTTATAGTGGTTACCGTCCGGCTCACAAAATAAAAAACAATTACTTAACAACAGGGCAGCACCAATACATTGGAACTGACAAACTGATGCCAGGAGAGGAAACCCTGGGTACCATCACCTTTATTTCGCCAGAACATTATCCCCAGACGTTGACAGTTGGACAACGGATTGAGTTCTCGGAAGGTCGAACGATAGTGGGAGAAGCGCTTGTCATTGACATATACAATGAGTTATTAAAAAAGAACTCGTCAAATCAAGCTAAAAACTAGTCATACAGAGGGAGAGGGGGGGGGATGATCTTAACGGTGGAAAAAGTTCAACAATTGTACAAAAGTAAAAAGGAAATAAATTGGTTGTTTTTCTGGGGGCATCAGCAGTCAAAAACTGAAAGTATCTCGCAAAGTTGTTTAAGTCAGTGGTGGCCTTGTCAATTCACTGAGGGGGATCGTTTCTTTTTTTCTTGCACCTAACGTAACGTGATAGGTTACAGTAGTCTTAGAGGTGACTATCATGGAAAATACGTTAAAATTTTTATCCTATCAGAAAGATTGTCGAATAGTGGTAACTGATGGGACAGAGCTTGCTTTGGCAAGCTTAAGGCAGTTTCGCGGTGGAATTGCTGCTAAAACATTTTTAAAAGAGTTGATAACCACAAGTGTTTTATTTTCAGGAATCAGTGATTTTGCAGCAAAAACGAGTGTAACGTTTAAGATTGACCAAGAATTAACTGCCAGTTGTACAGTTCAGCAGGAGCAGGTTCGGATTGAGTACAGTCCGATGTTTGAAAAAATCAGGGAATCTCCTGAGGAGAAACTTACCATGCGATCCACGCTTTCTGTTACAATTGGTGATTTTTCAGGGCTACATACTAGTGCGGTTTTAGCTCAAAAAGGCAATGTTAGCAACGTGTTTAATTTTTTTGCTAAGCAGAGTGATCAGATACCAGCTGAGTTTATTTTAAGTGAGGTGAATCCTTCGGTTGGATTTGTTATGCAGCCTCTGCCATTTGCAGATAATGACAACCTAAAAAAATTGAAAAACGAATTAATGGCGTGCTTGCAGCAAAGTGATCAAGCCAATGGGTGGGAGTTAGGTAGGGTTTTTGGTGATGTGGGCAGGCAATTATGGTGTAAAAAGGTGGAATAGAGATGGCTCTTATTAAGATAAAACAATTTTCAGAGCTAGTTGGACTCAGTGTCCGCACGCTTCAGTATTATGATGAGATCGGCTTATTGGTTCCAGAAAATGTTGATGATTATGGTCATCGGTATTATGGTCATCATAATTTTACTTGTGCGTTTATTATTAATTCGTTAAAGCAGGTAGGGATGAGTTTAAAGGATATTGAAAGTTACTTATCAGATTCGACTTTTTCAATAAGGGTGTTTGTTGAAGAAGAGAAAAAGCGAATAGAAGATGAAATAAGTGCGTTGCAACGTAAAAGAAGTATGCTAGAAAATATCCAGATTCATGAAAGTCAATTTTCACTTCGTGACCCAGCAATTATTGCGCTGTTTTCTCAGGAGAATCTGGACCCATTGGAGTTGGCAAAAATAGTGGAGTTGCCGATTGATCAACTGGTTTTTGATTTAGCTGAGACGAGTCAATTTATGAAAGAGTTGGATTATTGTCGTCAAAATCAGTTGACGATTCGTGATCCTTTGGCTAAAAAATGCGGGCTGTATTGGCAGAGGGTGCTTAATTCTTTAGGAGAAAGTAAAAAGGAGTTGACGAAAGTGGCTGAGTTGAACTATCAAGTAGCGCCCCATTCGTATGGGATGACTGGAGAGAATTATTGTTATTTAAAAGGGCTTGTCGAGTTACTTGCATCAGGAGAGGAGAATTGGAGTGGAGAAAAATGAGATTAAAATAGTGATGGTTAATGAGGTGGTGCCAGCAAGAGCTGTTGATGATTTTTATGGGGAAGCGGATTCTGAATATGCCACATCGATCATCGGTTTGTTTCAGCGAGCTGGTGTAAGTGTCTCCTCTACTCAGGATTTATTGGAAATGGGGATCTATTTGACTAATGCAGTGAAAACACCTAAAACAGGTTATGAGATTCCAAAGGAGATCATTAAAGACCACTCATTTATGCTTGAAGATGAGTTGAAAGCTTTTAATCAAGTGAAGGTGATCATGTTAATGGGGGATGTGGCGAAAAAATCTTTTAACTTTATTGCAAAGAGAACCTCTGGGAAAAATGTGATCCCTTCTGGAGCCACGTATAAATTAAGAGCCACTAGTTTCTTTTACGGTGAGGTAAAAGTTATGCCTTCTTACATCATGACAGGCAAAAATATCCTGATTGAAAAATCCAAGGCTGATATGATTGTTAGTGATATTACTTCTGCGTTGGATTATCTTAAATAAAGGTTCACAGGAATGATTGTGGTAAACGGTCATTCCTGTTATTTAGGTGTGGAGTTGTGTCAATAAGGTTATCTGCTATTTAAGTTCATATCTAGCTTGAGATGACAATAGATTATTCTTTTTTGTTTTATTGTTTGCTATAATACGAGGTATAAGTGAAAAGGAGGTGTGTGTGATTGTTAAGAGATTGCTTAATCGAAATAATATTTTAACTGCGTTAATTCCTTGCTTGTTATTAGTTTCGGTGTTGTTGACTTGGTTTGGCTATCGAGGGCTGACTAAAATAACAAAAGAAAATGGTCAAAATTTTATTTTTCAATCGGTTCAGTTTTTTAGTAAGGCCTTAGAATTGTCAATCGAGAATAAAAAGGAAGATGTTAATAATTTGATTTTCGATGACTCATTGATTAATCATGTTTATGATAATTTGGAAACGAAAACCTATGAATCCCATTTGAAGCACATTTTCCAAAGTTCAAATAACGAGGTTAATACGATTGTTTTTCTGGATACTTCAGGTAACATTACTACTAGCTATCATTATGATAACCAACAAATTACAGTGATGGCGGATCAAGATGTTCGTCAATTTGTCGATGGCCATTTTCCGAATAATTATTACAGTGAATCTGATGGGACCAGCACTGGAAAGGCTTATTACATTGGTCAGGATTCTTATATGAACATCTATCAGGAAGTTAGAAATGATCGAGGAGAGATTCGAGGGACTATTATTGTACCGGTCAATTTGCAACTCTTCTTTGAAAAGTTTTTAAGTGATTTTGAACTATCTTATAATGGTTATCCAGTGGTAAAAAACAGAAAAATGGATTACATTATGCACCCGTCTACTGAGCGTGTTGGCCAGAGTATTGTGGAGTTGCGACAACAGGATTCCCCCGATGCCGACGTCTCCGACTTGGAGCAATTGGAGGCCCAGCAGTTGTCACAGCAATCTGGTAAAGTGGAGTTTTATTCTTATCGAAAAACGGATGATAATCAGGATAAAAAAAGACGGCGAATTGGGGCATTTCAATGGATCGACATTGGCGATGATTCTTGGTTGGTGATGATTGATGCTGATTATCGGGAGGTCACCCGAGATATTGCCGAGATGGGATTTGTGATCGCTACTTTGTTTGTAATGGTGATTATTGGTTGTTTAATTGCTTTAGTGGCATTGAAAAAAATTCAGGATAAGGAAAAAGTAGAGAAAGAAAATCAATTTCTTAAGGAGCTGCAGGCCCGCAAAGATGAATTGCATGAGAAAGAAAAAAAATTGTATGAGATGAGCAAGATGGAAACGATTGGAATTGTGACGACGACAATTGTCCATGATATGAACAATTTTTTAACACCTATTATCGCCAATGCTGAACTTATTGCTGAAGGTTATACTCAAGAGGATGAGCAGTATGATGATTTACAAGAAATTTTGAAAGCCGCTCGCATTGGTAAAGAAATGTCGACCAATATTTTAAGATTTTCAAAAAATAGTGAAGAGACGAATCGTCAGCATTTATACGATGTGTCTGATGTGATACGGGAAGCTGTCGCCCAAGTTGCTAGTATCATTCCTGAATCGATTAACTTTGAGGTTGAAATCGAAAAGGACCTTGGAATGACGCAAGTTGAGCGAGTGGATATTCAAAATTTGGTCTACAACTTACTGAAGAATGCTTATCAGTCAAACCATGGCGAACAAGGAAAGATTTTTATTACCCTAAAGAAGGTCAGTCAACACTCCTTAGCGCAATTTCTTAAACGAACAGCTTATCATGGTAAAGACGATATGGGCGCTGTCCTCTTTGAAGTGAGAGATACTGGGACAGGAATGTCGAAGGAAATTCAGGAACAAATATATGAACCGTTTTTTACAACAAAAAATGAAGACGAAGGAACTGGCCTCGGATTATTCGTAGTTTCGTCAATTGTCAAAAAGTATGATTGGCAAATTAAGGTTGCGTCCAAGCTGGGGGAAGGGACAACGATCAGTGTTACCCTACCTTATTATACATCTACCCCATCCAATTCTTAAACAAATCTTAAAACGAAAAAATAAAGTTCGAAAAACACTCTTTTTATACTGATTTTTAATAGACAAAAATATCCAAACTGATTATGATTTAAGTATAGTTAATTGAAAGGAGAAATAAAAATGAAATCTATTAAAAAATTGATGGCAATAGCTGCTATTGGAATCGTCGCGGGGATTGGACTGACAACGACTGCTGATGCAGCGATTACCTCTGATGTTAAAGAGGTAGATGTTGAGATCAAGTATGGCAAGTCTGAAGTGGAATTCGAGTATGAAGTTAAGAGTTATGGTGTTCAAGCTAGTTATAAAAATGAGTTGACTGGCGAACGCTTATCGGGGAATGCTGCTCGGAATAAGATTGAGGCGTTGATGGCGAATGTCAATATTAAAACGGATTCTCGTGAAACGATTGCTCAAGCAATTGCCTCACAAATCAGCACTCAAAGCTATACTAAGTTTGAATTTGAAACCGAGTATACGAATCGTCAAACTATTAAGTTCAACTTAACGGGGGCTGTCACAACACCACCGACAACTACACCGACAGCGATTAAAGAGTTTGAAGTAGAACTTAAATACGGCAACAAAAAAGTGGAAATTGATTATGAAGTAAAAAATAATTCTGTTAAAGCCAAGTATTATAATCAAGTAACAGGTGAGTATTTAACTGGGACTCAAGCCCAAACAAAGATTGAATCAATCATGAACGGGATGGATTTTAAGGGAGCGAGTAGGACTCAAATTGTTTCTTACATTACGAATGCGTTAGGAACAGGTTCTAATTACAGCAAATTTGAATTTGAAGCGAGTTATACCAATAAAGCTAAAATTGAGTTTGAAATTAAAAAGTAGTGAGAGAGATTGGGCCTAAACAAGCCCAATCTTTTTCCACATATTGGAAGAGCACAGGTGTTTTGGGTGTGAACGGTTGTATATTTTATGATGACTCAGCTGGAAAGAGAGGGAGACGGATGCGCAATGAAAAAATTTTAGTGGTTGATGACGATCCAGCTATTAGGCGGTCTGTTTGGAAATCACTACAATCGACCGGAATCTTGATTTATCAGGCTGAGACGATTGAAAAGACCCTGGAATTAATCAAAAAAATTAAGTTCGATTTATTTTTATTAGATGTTATGCTAGTTAACGATAACGACGGGTTTCATTTAGCCCGGCTAATTCGAGATGAAGAAGTTATTACTCCGATTATCTTTATCAGTGGACGAAAAAAGGAACAAGATGTGATCACTGGCTTGGAAACGGGGGCAGATTATTATATGACAAAACCTTTCAGTCCCTCGATTTTAAGGGCTCAGGTTCTCAATACATTAGATCGTAATCAAATGATCACTAAAAGTTTGGAATACGATGAAGATGAAGATATTGTGAATGGTCCTTTTATCTTTGATAAGAAGCTCTATGTGCTAAAAAAAGATCAGGTAGAGATTGATTTATCTGCTAAGGAAGTTTTGCTGATGAAGTTCTTTATGGAGAATCCCAATCAGGTTTTTTCAAAAAAGCAGATTTACGACAATATTTGGTCACAAGATAAACAAGTTGAAGAAGAATCTGAATTAAATTTAGTCATGGTTTATATGAATTACTTGCGTAATAAAATTGAAGAAAATCCCAAAAAACCCATCTATTTGAAAACGGTCTGGGGAATCGGCTATTCGTTTGAGCCGGAATCGAAAAAAGAGAATTAAACAAATATGGTTGTATTTGATAGTCAGATTATTAAATAATTAGGTTGCTCATTTAACCCGATTATTACATTTGTATAGTTTCGCATAGTAAATATTGCTCTAATAGAATCACTTGTTTCGGCTTAAACAGAGACAAGTGATTTTTTTGTTCGAGTATCAAGGTAGAAAGGAAGGGATGTCTAACAGGGCATACTTGATGAGTTGTTTGATAAGGTAGTCAAGTTAGAGGGAGCTAGACAAGTGACAAAGGCCAAAATCATCTTTATCACTTGTCACGGATTAGATCTTGAACATAGTGTAACCGAAACTAGTAGTGGTTGGCATAAAATAAATGGGGAAGGAGTACAGTTTGATTTATTGGTGCGGAGTATCTAGTCAGCTTGCTGGTCATACTAACGATGTGGTGAAAAAAAGTTGCTCCTTTAATATCCCCATTGTATAATATCACCTAAGGTGGTGATCGGATGATGCACAATAAAATGCATTACTCTACACAAACTCACAGACTTCAGTATTGAGTTTAGTGTAGTTATCAAATGAAGATAAACTTTTCAATACTGCAGCTAGTTTAGTAAGTGAAACTAAAGGAGGAAACAGTAATGAACGAGTTTATTCAACCCTATCAATATAATTTTTTGGAAACACAGGCTCTCACTCTATTGCAGACGAATCAGCATGTCAATGATTCTGCGACTATTGCTACAATGAGAGCACTAGTCTCTGAAAAAATAGCATTGGAGTTTAGGGACTGCCAGCCAGCAGAATTAGCTTTCTTAATGGAGATTTTGAGTATTCAAAAGTCACGTAAAGAAGTAGAGGCCTATTTGGCGAAGGTAAAAGGATGTGTTCGACCTTTTATGGCTCCTTCTGATCAACGATTAAAGAAGGTATTTCAGAAAACTAAAAAGCTGCAATTTCCTAAATGGGAGTCATTAGCTTTGAAGGATTATACTTTTTATGGCTGGAACAATAGTGGTCAACAAAGAAAATATCTGATTTTATATCAAAATGGTGAGCTTGTGGGAGTAGAGGGGATTTTTTCACCTACTCTCAAAAAAGGGGTTTGTGCTATTTGTCATAAAACTGCTGATCTGACGTCGTTTACTGCGAAAGTCAAAAGTAGCGGAGATGGCACCTACTTAAATCATGGCAACTATATTTGTTATGATAGTGAGAAATGTAATCATCAAATTGAGCAAGTCACTGAATTATTTAAATTCATTGAATTTGTTAGGCCTAAAAAATAAAGTAGTTTTTGAGTGTCATTTAAAACAACAACGAGTTTTAAAAAACAATAGAAGTCGAGGACCCATGTCCCCGACTTCTATTTGGTTTATCCTCATTCTGCGGCACTTTGACTGCTGTGCCTATTTCGAAAATTACGTGGGGACAGAAGATACTTCTTTTTAAAACAGTTCGAAAAGTAAGGGATCGTTTGAAACCCGGCATTTGCCGCAATGTATTGAATGGAGTGATTGGTTTGCAACAACAAATCAGCGGCGTAGACCAAACGCAACTCATTTAAATATTCAATCGGTGTCGTGCCATAATATTTTTTCATGACTCGTGAGAGATAATTATAGTGAAAGTGAAATTCTTGAGATAAGGTCTCCGCGTCAATTTTTTGAGAAATGCTCTTATATAAAAAATCCTTAATGCTCTCAGCTAACTGTTGTGAAGTGTTGTGTTGTTCTTTACGAAGTTCCAGTTGTTTAAGCAGGTCGATAAACAATTTTTGATTTTCAAAGAAGGTGAAATCATCGTTCTTTTTTGTGTTATCCAAAATCGTCGTAATGGTTTGAATAATAAAACGTGAGTTGTTGATAGCCTGATGTTTAGGCAAATGCAAGGTATAGATTTTATTGTGAAAATGAAGCTGTGGAATCTTAAAGGTTGAATTTAGAAAAACTGGATTGTGACTTTCCAACCACTCTGATTCGGTATAGAAGTGGAGCCAGTAAAATGAGGTATTGTCTTGACTCTTTTTGTAAGAATAGTGAAGGTGAACCGGTGACAAAACAATCGCTTCATTTTTTTTGATTTCATAGTTGATGTCATTTTCCGTTAGATAGAGAGTGCCTTCGATGACGATGATAATGTCGAAGTAACCTAAGTTTTTTCTGCGAGGATGGAGTCGTCCGGTCCGGTAAGTTTCAATGTTTCCTTCAACAAAAATCGGAAAGGGGTTGGCAATAATAGAAAAAATCAAGGGACTTAAGTTCATTTGAAAAACCTCCTGAGACTGTGTGTGATTTTATAACTTTTGGTTGGCATCGATTATTTATTTTTGTTCTTTCAGTGTATTATACTATAGTCATCAGTTAAATGAAAACGCTTGAGTGTTTATTATAAAACGAAATGGAGTGGGAGTTGTCACATGCTAGAAACGATCAAACTAACGTCAGAATTTTGGAGTCGCTACCAGGAGGTAGTATCAAAAAATGTAATTCCGTATCAGTGGCAAGCCCTTAATGATCAGTTGCCAGATGCTGAACCAAGTCATGCGGTGAAGAATTTTGAAATCGCTGCAGGTTTGGCGGAAGGTGAGTATTATGGTGAAGTTTTCCAGGACAGTGATGTGGCAAAGTGGATTGAAACGGTGGCCTATAGTTTGCGTGAGTACCCGAATCAAGAATTAAGTGAAAGGGTTGATCGCTTAATCGAGATTATTGGGCAAGCTCAGGAAGAAGATGGTTATTTAAATACCTATTATCAGTTAAAACATCCTGAATATAAATGGGCAAACTTACGAGACAACCATGAACTATATTGTGCTGGTCATTTTATCGAAGCGGCAGTGGCCTATTATCAATCAACGGGTAAACGGCAATTGTTGTCGATTATGGAAAAATTTGTTGAATTGATTCAGCAAACCTTTGGCAGTGAAGCTGGCAAGCGTCATGGTTACCCCGGACATGAGGAAATTGAATTGGCTTTGTTAAGAATGTACGATGTTACTGACAATCCTATGCACTTGGAATTGGCGAAATATTTTATTGAAGAACGCGGCAAGGCGCCTAATTATTTTGAAGGCGAAAAAGAGGAGCGTCAGGGCAAGGATTTAACGTGGAATGACGATAATCATATTAATTTTGGTTTAGGTTACGAGTATCAGCAAGCCCACCTACCGATTCGTCAGCAAGAACAGGCAGTGGGGCATGCGGTCCGAGCGGTTTATTATTACACGGCTGTAGCAGATTTGGCTAAAAAAATCGGCGATCAGTCATTAACAGAGACGGTCAAAAGATTGTGGCAAGATATTGTGGAGCGTCAGATGTATATCACAGGGGGAATTGGTTCTAGCGCCATTGGCGAATCGTTTACCTGTCATCATGATCTACCAAATGATACCATGTACTGTGAAACCTGTGCTTCAGTTGGCTTAGCGTTTTTTGCTAATAAAATGCAGCAACTTGAGTTATCAGGGGAGTATGGTGATATTTTTGAAAAACTGATTTACAACGGTACGATTAGTGGCATGAATTTGACAGGAGATCGTTTCTTTTATGTCAATCCATTGGAAATTAATCAATTTCAAAAGCATCGCAAAGACCAAGAGCACGTTCTTTACGAGCGACAGAAGTGGTTAAAAACGGCTTGTTGTCCACCGAATTTAGCCCGCTTTATTGCCTCTTTGGATCGCTATATTTTAAGTGAAGAGACTGAAACAATCACGATTCATCAATACATCAGTTGTGAGTACCAGTCACAAGGCTTTAGTTTGACGTTACAATCCGATTTACCTTGGAATGGGGCAATTCGTTTAACCATTAAAAGCAAAGAGGTGGTGAAAAAAGCGATTCGTTTGCGAATTCCTGAGTGGACTAAGGAAACTGTTCAAATTTATGTCAATCAGCAAAGTAAGACGCTGCCGATTGAACAAGGTTATGTGACCCTTGAAGAAAGCTGGCAGAATCAAGATACCATCACCCTTGAGTTTGATATGAGCCCTAAGCTGATTTATGCCAATCAGCAAGTCATAGAAAATATCGGCAAGGTGGCGATTCAAAAGGGGCCAGTGATTTATTGTTTGGAAGAGTTGGATAATGGGGCTGATCTGGCCAGACTTTACGTAGAAGAATTGGCGGATGTTGAGACTCAGGAGTTGCCTTCCTTGTATCAGGGAAAAGCGCTAACTTTTACGGGTTATCGGATGGCAGGAAACTCGACAAAGATGTATCATGATAAAGGTGTGACATTTGAAAAAACCGCATTAACCGCTGTGCCTTATTACGCGTGGGGAAATCGTGGTTATGGCGAAATGCGTGTTTGGTTAAATAAATACTAAAAGAAAGTGGGAGACAAGATGAACAAAAAGAAGTGGTTAGCAGGGGCATTAATGGTTGGTTTAGCCTGTTCAGTGTTAGTGGGATGTGGCAAAAAGGAAGAACAAGGGGCTGAAAAAGATGGCAAGGTCACGATAAAATTTTCTAGTTGGGATAATTTTGATGAAGGCATTATTAAGGCTTTTGAAAAAGAAAACCCTAACATTAAGATTGAAAATATTCAAGTGGCCGACAGTGACTATTCACAAAAGATTAATACGATGATCATTGGTGGCAATGCACCGGATGTAATTTTATCATTTGAAGCTGATTTGCCAAGATTTGCCCAGAGTGGCGCCATTGAGTCACTGGATCCTTATATTGAAAAAGGGGCATCCTTCGATGTCGCGGATTTTATTCCCGCTGTTGAGACAATTGGTGAATCAACAGGTGGCAATTACGGCTTACCTTGGGCCTATGCTTCAGAGATTATGTACTACAACAAAGACATGTTTGATAAAGCAGGCGTCGACTATCCGACTGTTGATTGGACCTGGGATGATTTCAAAGCGGCAGCTGAAAAGTTAACTCTACGGGAGGGGAATAAAACCACTCAATGGGGGGCAGATGCCATTAGTTTTAGAGGCATGTGGTATTCCATGATTGGCGCAACTGGTGATGAGATTGTCGATAAAGAGGGGAATTTAGCTTTGGGAGAGGGGCTGGTAAAAGCATTGGAATTTCAAAATGAATTGACCAATGACCTAAAAGTGTCACCTCAACCCACCTCTGGCGATGCTGTCTCCGATTTATTTGCCTCAGGAAGTGCAGCTATGACTAGAACTGGTAGCTGGATGACCATGATGTACAAGGACAATGAGTTTAACTGGGATATTGCCCCATTACCTGCTGAGGAGCGGGATTATAATACTTTGCATACTGGTTTTTACACAATTGCTTCAAGCAGCAAACATAAAGAAGAAGCATGGAAGTTTATTGATTTTATGATGAGCGAGACAGGGCAAACCATGACCTCGGAATGGGGCAATAATCCCTCAGCTTTAAAATCAATTGCGGCGCAAGGGGCATTTAAGAATCCTGGTAAGACAGGGCCAAGTAACTGGGAAACTTTTACAGAATCAGCTGATTCAGGCCAGTTTGGCTATACCTTGATTAACCCGTCGGTCACGACGAGTTTGGTAAATGATTTTGATTCATATTTATTGGGAGCTAAGACATTGGATGAGATTGTTGAAAAATCCATTCCCAACGCTCAAAAACAAATCGATAAAGAGGAATAATTTATGAGCGGAGCGCGTTTATTGAGTTAATAGTCGCGAAAAATCAGGGTCTGGGACATAAGTTCCAGACTCATCTAGTGGTAATAGGAGGGACAACATGAGAAAAAAGCAAGCGATGGGAGATCAACTGACGGCCTTTGGGTTTCTTTCCCCTTGGATCATAGGTTTTTTACTTTTTACAGGAGGACCGATTATTGCCTCTTTTGTTTTAAGCTTAACGAAATGGAACCTGTTGGGAAATCCAACTTTTGTTGGGTTCGCCAACTATCAGGAACTGTTTAGTCCATCATCAACGTTTTACAATACGTTAAAGGCAACCTTTATTTTTACGGTTTTAAATGTGGGAATTACGGTGTTCTGGTCTCTGTTTTTGGCTATTTTATTGAATTTTAAATTGCGGTTTATGAAAGTTTTTCAGTTCTTCTTTTTTGTACCAGCAGTCATGCCGTCAGTCGTGATGGCCAGTTGTTTCATTTTGATGTTTAACAATGAGCTGGGAATTGTCAATTATCTTTTGTCTTATATTGGGGTTGATGGTCCTAATTGGCTTGGAAATACCAACTTGGTTTGGGTGGTGGTCGGCATGATGAGCGTGTTTACTTTTTCCACCGGTCAGATGATGCTGATTTTTAATTCAAGTTTAAAAGAAGTGCCACTTGAACGTTATGAAGCGGCCAGTTTAGATGGTGCCAATGCTTGGCAACGATTTATTCATGTGACATTGCCGTCGATTTCACCGATTTTATTATTTAACACGATTGTCGCCACGGTCAATTCTTTTAATGGCGCCTTTACGATTATCTACCCACTAACAGGTGGTGGACC
Organism: Vagococcus allomyrinae; assembly: GCF_017829975.1. Taxonomy (GTDB): domain Bacteria; phylum Bacillota; class Bacilli; order Lactobacillales; family Vagococcaceae; genus Vagococcus_D; species Vagococcus_D allomyrinae. Next base: position 12,845 of record NZ_JAEEGA010000019.1, read on the forward strand.
GGGAGACGTCACCAAGGTCCTTAGTCTGGAGATTTACGAAAAAGCCTTTAAACAGTTTGATATGGGCATGGCTTCTACATTGGCTTTTATTCTCTTTATCATTGTCGGTTTGATTTCAATCTTCCAGTTTAAATTTGGAGATAAAAAAGTTAATTATGGCTAGTCTAGTTTAATTGACTCAACTCTTAGGAAATTAGAGAAACTATCGTTGTGATAAAAAGCATCACGCCTCAATTTTCCTAAATTTCGACAGAGTTAAGCGAGTCACTAAAACTTTTCATATAGGAGGTAGGATGTTGAAAGAATATAAGTTAGAGCGATATATCAAGGTATTTCAGTACTTGTTGTTAATTATTGTCGCAATTTTTATGTTTTTCCCGATTTTTTGGGTCTTTTCTAATTCGTTAAAAACCCTTAATGGTATTTCAGAATACCCACCACAGATTTTTCCGAAAAATCCACAATGGGGTAATTATATTGAGGTTTTTAAACAGACAAATGTCTTGGGTTATATGAAAAACTCTTTGATTTTGATCGTCGGTAATACTCTTGGAACGTTGCTTTCTAGTTCGCTAGTGGCTTATCCGTTGGCGCGAATGGAGTTTAAAGGAAAAGGGACGGTCTTTGGTTTGATTTTGGCGACGATGATGGTGCCAACCGTTACCTTAATTATTCCTCAGTTTATTTTATTCCGGGAATTTGGTTGGCTGGATAGCTTTTTGCCGATGATTGTGCCGAGCTTTTTTGCTTATCCTTATAATGTCTTTTTATTTCGACAGTTCTTTAAGACGATTCCTAAAAGTATTGATGAAGCAGCCATGATTGATGGTTGCAGTAAATTTCAGATTTTCACTAAAATCATCGTCCCTTTGGCGAAACCAACATTTATTACGGTTGGTGTTTTATCGACGGTTTTTTGGTGGAATGAGTTGTTTGCGCCGTTGATTTTTATTGATTCGGATAGTTTAAAACCATTAACTATTGGTTCCCTTCAATCCTTTACCTTGCAAGGTGGGCAAAATATGACCGCTTGGAATTTGCAAATGGCTTTCGCAGTGCTGATGATCGTGCCACCGATGATTTTATATATGTTTGCCAATAAGTATTTGGTGACAGGAATGAAGACGAGTGGAATGAAAGATTAAGCAGTGAGATGACAAAGAAGGGCGCAGTCAGAAAAGGAGGACATTTAGTTTGAAAGCAGGAATTAAAGTTAATCGGCAGCAAGAAATTGGGATAATCGATGAGCGTTTGTACAGTTCGTTTCTTGAGCATATGGGTCGTGCGGTTTACGAAGGAGTCTATGAGCCATCTCATAAAACATCAGATGGTGAAGGCTTTCGTCAAGATGTTTCGACGTTATGTCAAGCACTTAAGATCCCGATGATTCGTTACCCAGGTGGCAATTTTGTTTCAGGGTATGAGTGGCAAGATGGTATTGGTCCTAAAGAGCAGCGGCCAGTTCGTTTGGAGTTGGCTTGGCAGTCCATCGAAACCAATCAGTTTGGTCTTCATGAATTTATGAATTGGTGTCAAAAAATAGGGTCTCAGGCCATGATGGCCGTCAATTTAGGGACTCGTGGGATTAGTGAAGCGAGAAATCTATTGGAGTATTGTAATTTTTCCTCAGGGACTTATTGGAGTGACTTAAGAAGAAAAAATGGTCAAGAAGAACCTTTTGCAATCAAAACTTGGTGTTTGGGCAATGAGATGGACGGACCTTGGCAGATCGGTCACAAAACGGCAGAGGAATATGGCCGTTTGGCAGAAGAGACTGCTAAGGTGATGAAATTAGTTGATCCCACGATTGAACTGGTCGTTTGCGGCAGTTCTTTCCGGGAAATGCCCACCTATGGTGAATGGGAGCAGACCGTTCTTCGTCACACCTATGAGCATGTTGACTATCTGTCCCTTCACCAGTATTATGGCAACCAAGAGGATGATATTGGCAAATATTTAGCAAGAGCAGTGGAAATGTCACAGTTTATTCAGGAAGTGACGGATATTTGCGATCAGATTCAAAAAGAAAAACAAAGTGATAAACAGATGATGCTGTCTTTTGATGAATGGAACATTTGGTATCATACCTTGGAATCCGACAAGGAACAGGCTTTGTGGCAAGAGGCGCCACCTTTATTGCAAGACATTTACACCTTTGAGGATGCCTTATTGTTAGGATCGATGTTAATCACTCTTTTAAAGCATGCCGATCGAGTGAAAATTGCTTGTTTGGCTCAATTAGTCAATGTAATTGCGCCGATTATGACAGAAAAAGAGGGGCCGGCTTGGAAGCAAACCATCTATTATCCTTTTCAACAAGTTTCCCATTATGGCAGGGGAGTGGCCTTGGCAACAGAGCTAGCAGTTGATCATTACGTTGTAGAGGGGATTGGTGAGATTCCTTTTGTTGATTCGGTGACGGTTTATCAGCCTGACGACCAAACGTTGACAATTTTTGCTATTAATCGTCATCAAACTAGTGCTATGGAGGTCGAATTGGTTGTTGAGGAATTTGTAGTAGAAGGGGTGATGGGTTCTAGTGAATTGGCTGGTTATGATTTAAAAGCCATCAATACCAAAGATCAACAACGAGTAGTTCCTTGTGAGGTTGAGAATTATTATCTGGAAGGGCAGTCTTTGCAGTTAACATTAGCACCACTTTCATGGAATGTCATTCGTTTGAAAGTGAAGTAAGTTATTACGGTTAATTTTTTGAAGTTTTTAACTATATAGTTCCCATTAAATAATCATCCTTTACCGTTAAACTTTCAGCCAGAAAAAAGCTGAAAGTACCACTCTTGGCTTATCAACATAACGAATGATCGCCTTCACTTCGAATTTGTTGAGATCAAAGCTTTGCGTAGTAATTATTTAATAGGCACTGTATATTTGTCAAAGGTTAACATCAAAGAGTCTTGTCATGAATCAAGTGACAGGACTCTTTGCCGTTAACTCAAATTCTCCGCGATAATTTCTAAGGCATTCGTATCTTGAATTAAGTAATAGTTTTTTTCTTTTTTTAGAATATGTTCTTCTTTAAAATTAGTTATGGTACGAAGTAAATGACGATAACTAACATTTAGAATAGAGGCACAAGTCGTTAATTGAAAGGAAAATTGATTGTTTTGGGAATTGGCTAAAATGAATTTTGCTAATCTGGTTTCAACCGGTTCTGTTAATGAATTAGCCAAAGTAACGCCTGAATTTAGGCGATAACTTAAAATTTGACAGATATTTTGCAGAAACCGAACATCTTGTTGTAAAAGATGTCGGTATTTTTTTAGACTAATGCCAACACATAGGCAAGGAGAAATGGCTTTAACGTTACTTTGAGGCAAAAGCTCCCAAAGGGATGAGGCTTCTCCCAACAGGGTCACAGGTTGGCTGTGATCGATGCAGATATTTTGCGTGTCAGATGAATAAGAATAGATCATCACAGACCCATCGACTAGGAAATAAAGGTAATCTGACGGCGCTTCAGCGCGAATTAAGTGTTCTTCCTGATCAAAAAAATAAAGTGAGGAAATGGGAAGTAAATCACTGTCCAAGTAACTTTGTAATTGATAATTTTGGATATAAGATGATAGGCGGGATGGCTCGACTATTTTTTTCATAAGCTGACGGTTCACCTCAGTTTTTTCTTTCATTATATATCAGAATGGGAAATGTCACAACACGAACGTTTTTAGTGATTTATCTGTAAATTGAATGTAAAATACAAGTAAACATGTTGTAAATGTGACATGTGTCACTTCAAAAAAAGCAAAATCTTGTTATGCTTTAGTTGTAAGACAAAGACTAGTTAAATAGGGGGAAGAAAAGTGAGAGTTAAAAAGTTAATGATTAGTTTATTGGGTGTCTTAGCAGTGGCGACGTTGGCAAGTTGCGGCAAAAAGGATGAGTCTGCCGAGGGAAATAAAGAGGAAAAGAAAGCGTTAGTCGTTCAGTTCGTCCCGACGAATAATGATGGTTCCATGGAAGCTAAAACGAAACCCTTTGCTGAATATTTATCAAAAGCCTTGGATCGTGAAGTTAAAGTGACCTTAGCAACTGACTATTCAACGATCGTTGAAGCGATGGCATCAAAGCAAGTTGATATTGGGATTATGCCACCTGCGGCCTACGTTCAAGCGAAAGATATGGATGCGGCCGAAGCGATCTTAACGTCTCAACTTGGAGACAATGATGAGGAGACTGGATTGCCAATTGAAGGTCAATTGACGAATACATTTAAAGGGGAGGTCTTGGTAAAAGCAGACAGCCCGATGAAAGAGTTAAAGGATTTGAAAGGCAAAAAGATTGCTACCTTAAGCCCTAATTCAGCCAGTGGGTATATCTATCCAGTTGCTGAGCTTAAAGAAGTAGGGGTTGACCCAACAACTGAAGCGACCTTAACGACAGTCAATGATATCCCTAGTGAGATAACAGCAGTATTAAATGGGCAAATGGATGCCGCCTTTGTTTTTGAAGGGGCTCGTAATGTTTTTGGTGCTAGCTTTGGTGACAAGGATTTATTTAAAGAGTTGAAAGTTCTTTACTTAACTAAAGGAGATATTCCTAATGATGCGATTGCTGTACAGCCAACGATGGATGAGACTTTAAAAGAACAAGTTAAAGAAGCGTTTTTAAAGATGAAGGATGATGAAAAAGGGGCCGAAGCTATGACTATTTGGAGTCATTTAGGTTATGAAGAAGCAGCTGATGCTGGCTATGACACGATTCGTGAATATACTGAAAAAGCAGCAGAATAACATAAAACAAGAAACCGACAAGTCGCAATTGTCGGTTTCTATTGATAGAATTGGTGGCGATAAAAAATGATTACTTTCAAGAAGGTTTCGAAGACTTACCCAAATGGGGTTAAAGGGCTACAGAATATTAATTTAACAATCAATGAGGGGGAATTTGTATCTATTATTGGCTTAAGTGGTGCTGGTAAGAGTACTCTTTTGCGGGCAGTGAATCAATTAGTTCCCATTACGACTGGAGATATTCAGGTCAACGGTCGCTCCATTACCCAGGCGAATAAGAAGGAACTGCGTGCGATTCGTCGTGAGATCGGCTTGATTTCACAACAGTTTAATTTGGTAAAGCGGAGTACTGTTCAAAAAAATGTGTTGTCTGGACGATTGGGGTATTATAGTACATTTAAAAGCATTTTCGGACTTTTTACAAAGGAAGATTATGAGCGAACAGTTGAAGCACTGGCAAGTGTCGGTTTGTCTGATAAGTTACAGACGAGAAGTGATGAACTCAGTGGAGGGCAACAACAGCGAGTGCTAATTGCTAGAGCGTTGGTGCAACAAGCTCCGATTATCTTAGCTGATGAACCGGTGGCTTCTTTAGATCCTGTCACCACCCAAAAAGTAATGGATGATTTACGGCGCATTAATCAAGAGATGGCTAAAACTATTTTGATTAACTTGCATTCGATTCCATTGGCTCGAGAGTACTCCTCAAGGATTATCGCTTTAAAAGAGGGGACAGTTGTGTTTGATGGTCTGCCAGAAGCCTTGACAGATGAACGATTGGAAAAAATCTATGGGAAGAGTATCTTTGAAGAAACGGCAGGGAATGTCAGTGAAAATTAAAGATACGGTTCATTTTAAGTGGCACAAACATCTGATGATTGTTATTATCCTGATTATTTTCTTTCAACTCAGTGCCATGGTGACGGAGGCTGATTTTCAAAAGGTTGTGACCAATTCGGATCAATTTGGAGTGTTTCTATCACGTCTGATTCGTCCTGATTTCAGTTACTTTCCCAAATTAATCGCGCCGTTGATTAAAACCTTGCAGATGTCACTGTTGGGGACTTTTATCGGGGTATTAATCGCTATTCCTGTCAGTTTTTTAGCGACGACCGTCGTGACAGGGAATCAGATTGTTTCCACAATTTTTCGTTTAGTTCTAGGGATTGTGCGAACAATTCCGACGTTACTACTTGCCGCCCTTTTTGTGGCTATTTTTGGTATTGGTGAGGCAACAGGTGTTTTAACGATTACCGTCTTTACTTTTGGAATGGTGTCGCAGTTGATGTTTCAAGCCATTGAGACAATTGATTTTGCTCCGATTGAGGCTCAGTTAGCAGTTGGAGCGACACGGACGCAAATGGCTGTTTGGGCGATTGCCCCTCAGGTGTTTAGTCAATTTGCCAGCTACTCCTTCTATGCTTTTGAGGTCAACGTCAGAGCCTCGACGGTATTAGGTTATGTTGGTGCTGGGGGAATTGGCGTTATTTTAAATTCCTCACTGGCCTTATTGAAATATGAACGGGTTTCCATGATTATTTTGACAATTTTGGTCACCGTTGCGTTAGTTGATAAATTGAGTGAAGCTGTCAGGAGGTCTTTGTTATGATGATAAAAAACATTAGCAGGCGGACAGTTATTTTGACGGCAATTTTGTTGTTATTGATTGTATATTCAGCCTTAAGTATTGATTATTCTGGACTCAGTAGCTTTTCGTTGACCATGGGGCTGGATGTTTTAAAAGGATTGAGTCAACCTGATTGGTCCTTTTTGTACGATGGCAGCGGCGAGGATTTAGTTAGCTTATTGTTGTTAACCATGGGAATTGCTTTTTTGGGCACAGTCATTGGGACGGTTTTAGCGATCCCTTTCACCTTATTAAGTGCAAGTAATCTTTGGCCGAGTGCTCCCTACTTGTCCAAACTTGGTAAGTTTATGTGCAACGTGTTGCGGGCTTTTCCGGAATTAGTTTTTGCGATTATTTTTGTTAAAGTGGTGGGGCCAGGCCCTTTTGCTGGTGTGATGGCAATTGGGGTTCATCAAATTGGCATGTTAGGCAAGTTGTTTACGGAAGAACTGGAAGGTATGGATGAAAGTCTTATAGAAGAAGTTGAAGCAATTGGTGCTAATTTTTGGCAAACATTGTTTTTTGTGAGAATTCCTGCGTTAATGCCTATTTATAGTTCCCTTGCCTTAAATCACTTTGAAATTGCTGTTCGCAGTGCGGCCACATTAGGTTTAGTCGGAGCTGGCGGGATTGGCGCACCCTTGATCTTTGCCATTCAAACTCGTAATTGGAGTAAAGTCAGTATTATTTTGTTAGGCGTTGTCATAACAGTCTTTTTACTTGATTTAGTTACGGGAATAATCAGAAAGAAACTACGATAAGATGAATATATTACATATGTCGGATATCCATTTTTGTCAGTCTTATGCTCAGTTTGAAACGGGCTATAAAGGAATGATTTCAAAAATGACTAATCCTTTAGAACACCTAGCAATATCACTAGCTCATGTCAAAGATCGAGTGTCACTTGATTTGGTAATCGTCAGTGGCGATTTAACAGAGGATGGCACGGTGGAGGATTACCGCTATTTAAAAGACTGGTTGACCAAGGAATTAGGCGAAATACCGCTGGTGGTTACTTTGGGAAATCATGATATTAAAGCTAATTTTCGGGTTGGGTGGCTTGATGAAGAGGGAAGTGATGCTCCTTATAATGAGTTAAGCTCTTTTGCGGATTTTCATGTCCTTTCTGTTGATAGCTCGGTTTATGGCATGGCAGATGGGCAACTGACTCAACCGCAGTTTAATTGGCTGGAAACACAGCTTGAAACCTTAAAAGACAAACCGATTATACTGGTTACCCATCACCATTTACTTGAACATCAGAGTAGTACACCTTGTTTGCCAGAGTCGGTTCAATTATTGAAATTGATCGAACGCTATCCTGTGGTGGCATTATTAAACGGTCATACTCATCATGCCTATACAGGGGACCTTTTGGGGATACAATATTATACAGCAGGTGGAATGTCCTTTGTTGGTGAAGACGAGGGTCAAGGTTTGGTGCGATTTGAGGAGCGTTATGGCTACAATCTTTATACCTTAAATCGAGGAGAGATTAAGCAACAAACGACTGAAAACTTTGTAACAGGGACAATCATCGCCTATGTGAACATGCAAGAAGAATGTTAACTAGATACATCATGTTAAATAATTAAACATATAGTTCCGTTGGATAATTCCCATAATCATCCGCCAAAAGTGGTACTTTCAGCTTTTTCTGGCTGAAAGTGTAATGGTAAAGGATGATTATTTAATGGGAACTATATGGCCGTTGAAAGGAGACTTTCAACGGCTTTTCACTTTTAATTTTCGGCTGATAATGAGGCGATTAGTTTGCGAATATATAAGACTATTGAACAAATTGACATGGTAGCGCCAAATAACATGCCTAAAAAAGTAAGTGTGGAGATGTTGGCAGTAATGCCTTGCATACCATGGAATAGAAAGTGAATGATCATGTAACAGCTGACCAAGCATCCGTAAATGCTTCCAGCGATTGAGTAGAACTTTTTTTCGTTTTTAGTGAGTGTTTTCATGTTGTAAAACTCCTTTGTTAGTTGATACATTAACTATATCGAAGAATGTAATGATTGACTATGAACGGTGTAGCTTGTTGCAATAATCATGTGTTTTCTTGCAGTGAGAGGTTCAAGATTAGTGCTCTAATTAAGATAGTAGTGTCTAAAAGTGATTAGGAAGTGAAAACTATGGGGTCGCTTATTAATTGATAGATAACAAGAAAAAATAATGGATTTCTTTGGTTTAGAGGCGTTTAATCAAGATATATATATCCTGTTAAATAATCAAATAGATAGTTCCACTGGATAATTCCCATAATCATCCGCCAAGAGTGGTACTTTCAGCTTTTTTCTGGCTGAAAGTTTAACGGTAAAGGCTGATTATTTAATGGGAACTATATAATCATGATGATATTGAATGTTCTGAGTGGTTCTTATCGAGGTGAACTGAGGATTGTTTTCAATTAAATAACGAAAGTTTTACAAGTTTTTTGATTAGGAACGACTACTTTTTTAGTAAGTTTTGTTTTTCTGTATACATTTCGTCCCTTTTTAGATATTATTAAGACAGGAGTATCATAATAAGGGGGATTATATATGACGATTTCTAGCGATTTAGACGTAGCAATCCAGAGAGCCACGGCTATTTCTCAAGCATTGACTGTTCTTTCAGAAGTAGGGAATCCACTTTTGGATACTCAAACAACTGTTCAGGGAAATAGGGCAGCTCATGATGCTATTGAAGCAACTTTAACAGGAGGAGCGGAGATTTCTGCCGCAGTGAAAACTGCGACAAGCAACCTTCAAAGTGTGGCCAGGGAATTCGAAGCGATGGACAGTAGTCTGGGGGAGTCGTTGCGAGGATCTATAGGTAATTTCAAATGAGCGATAAATGGGAAGAATTAAATAGAAAAGAACAACTACTTATGGAGCAAGAGGCTGATTTAGTTCGCGAAGAAGCAAAAGTTGAGCGATTAGAGGAAGACTACATCGATCATTTATTTAAAACAAATCATTTGTTCAGAGAAACACAACAGCTTTTTCATGGGACTGAGGCTCAGCTTTATGAAGAAATTTCCCAGAAAATACATGAAGATTCGCGGAAGATGGAAGAATCTTTAGGAGCGATGCAGAAAAAGGTTAGAGATCGGCGAAAAATTGTTCAAAGTCAACTAGATGAGGTCTATGAAGAAAAGCAAAAATTAAGTCGCGATGGGGAGGAGAAAATGCCATGAGTGTGGATATGTATCTGTTGGATTCTCAGAGTCAAGCAGCAAGTATTGCCAACATATGCCGCCAGCAAAAACAAGGATATGAAGAGTTGCAACAAGCGATCAACGATTTTGCTTTAAACAGTGAAGTCTTGAGTGGTGCTGCTTATGATTCAGCCAAACAGTTCTTTACCACAGTGTTACTTCCTTTATCAAAGGCTGGAATACTTTTATCTGAAGCAGTGATGGAAGCGTGTCAGGCTTTTCCGGAAGCCTACATATTTCGAGTGGATAGTGGTGATTTAAAAGAGTCTGATCTTAGGGAGAAGATTGAACAAATTAATCGTCATATATTTGAGTTGGCGTCTTTGCAAGAACGATTGCAGAGTATTTTGTTTTTTCAAGAACAAGACGGGGTCTTAGAAGGTTCCATTGATTCTCAAATGCGCACAAATGACTCATTGATGGATTCCTATGTCTTCGTGAAAAAAAAGTTGGAAGAAAAATTGGATCATCTATTGGAGTTTAATGCGACCTCACCGAACCTTTTTGCTGAAATTGAGGAGTTAAGAAGGGCTGTCTCCCAAGGTGTCGAGTTAGCCAATACGTCGTGGAATGCTGCGAATGGGAAGTTTATCATGCCCAAGAGTCAGGCGTTAAGTTGGGTCAAGTCGGTCGACGACGTTTGGGATCGAGGGCCAAGAGGTAAAAAACTACTTTAGATCTACCGTTTAAATGAACGGATAGACCACACTTAGCAACAGATTGAAAAGCCAGTCGTTATGCTTGCACAACGGCCGGCTTATTTACGTGTTGTGATGGCGCCATTGCGTTGGCGTGCATTTGATTTTTTTCTTAAATAAATTTGAAAAATAGTGTTCATCACTAAAGGCTAATCGTTCAGCGATTTGTTGAATAGGTAGGCGGGTCTCTACTAAGAGCATTTGGGCCATTTCAAGCTTTTTAGTTAAAAAATAGTCGTAGGGTGTCTGATTTAAGGCAGTTTTGAACTGTCGAGTGAGTTGAGACGTAGACAAATTAACAGTGGAGGCAACATGCTCGATCCTTAATGACTGATTAAGGTGATTGTCTAAATAAGCTTTGGCTCGTCTGACAGGTTCACTCATTGGCTTTATTGAATGAGCGTGTGACAGATGAAAAAGAGACTCAAGTAATTGATGAAACAAGAGGGAAGCGTGTTGTGATCGCTCATAATTACTTAGAGACTCAGTCTTGCAAATCATGATTAGTTCATCAAAGAGAGGTTGAACAGCGACTTGCTGAAAGAGACAGGTCTGATGCAGTTGATAGACTTGAAATAAATGATCACAGAGACTACCTGAGACATTGATCCACAGCTTGTGCATGGGATCTTTTTTATCTGACCAGTAATGATGATCGCGGCCTCTCGGTAAGATGTAAACATCGCCTTTGCTAGGGAAATAAGCAGTCTCGTCGATGTGAATTTCGCCTTTTCCAGAGATAAGGTATTCGAGACTGTAGATGCGGGAGTGTTGTCGTTTGACGTGATAGTTAGCAAAGGGGTAGGTGATACCAGCCAGTTCAATTCGGAAAATATCTGGATAGGCAAATTGTTCTGGCAAAAAACTTAAAATGAATTCTTCCATGCGTGTATTCCTCACTTTTTTAGTCGGATTATGCCTTGTATTTTAATAATACGATTGTATACTGTAAATGTAAATAAGAAAGCGAGGTTTAGTTATGAAGACAATTCCAAGACCAGAACACCCTCAACCACAGTTTATGCGGCAGACATGGCAAAATTTAAATGGGATTTGGCAATTTGCGTTTGATTTTGGTAAAAGTGGTTTAGATCGAAAGTGGTACGAGGAAGGCCCTTTTGATCAAGTAATTAATGTGCCATTTTGTCCTGAAAGTTCTTTAAGTGGGATTGGTTATACGGATTTTATGCCGGCAGTTTGGTATCGGCGAACGATTGTTATCTCAGATCAACAGTTAAAACATTGTATTAAGCTTCATTTTGGTGCAGTTGACTATAACAGTCAAATTTTCATTAATGGCAAATTAGTCGGAAGCCATCAAGGTGGATATGCTCCCTTTTCTTTTGAGATAAATAGTTTTCTTGAAGTAGGTGAAAATTCTTTAGTGGTATATGTCGAAGACGATAACCGCTCAGGAAGGCAACCTAAAGGAAAACAAAGTAGTTTTTATTATTCTCGAGGATGTGACTACACGCGAACAACAGGGATTTGGCAAACTGTTTGGTTGGAATTTTTACCGGTCAAGCATATTCGAGAAATTAAGTATTTTCCAAATATCTCTGAAAGCAGTGTGACAATTGAGGTTAAGACCAATGGTTCGGGGGTCTTAAAGGCAGAGGTGTTTTATGAAGGAAGAGAGTGTGGCAGTAAGGAAATAAGGATCGGCGGTCACGGGTTTGTTAATATTAGCTTATTAGAAACTCATGTCTGGGAAGTTGGTCATGGTAGGTTGTACGATGTTCGTTTTTCATTCGAAGATGATCGTGTTCAAAGTTATTTTGGCTTGAGAGAGGTTAGAATGGATGGCTACCGCTTTTTACTTAACAATCAGTCTGTCTATCAACGACTAGTTCTTGATCAAGGGTTTTATCCCGAGGGAATTTACACCGCTAAAGATGATGACGCCCTTAGACAAGACATTCATTTGAGTTTAAATGCCGGATTTAATGGTGCTCGTTTACATGAAAAAGCGTTTGAACCAAGGTTTTTATATCATTGTGACCGGGAGGGGTACTTGGTATGGGGGGAGATGGCCAATTGGGGGATTGATGTGTCTTCTTATTCAGCCATTGCGGATTTTTTACCTGAGTGGCAAACGCTGGTAAGGCGGGATTTTAATCATCCCTCACTGGTTATCTGGTGCCCGATTAATGAGTCTTGGGATTATGACAATAGACCCCAGAAAGATGAGTTGTTGGAGATGGTCTATCAGACAACTAAAGAACTGGATCCCACCAGACCGTGCATCGATGCTAGCGGTAATTATCACGTGATCACAGATATTTATGATGTGCATGATTATACTCAAGATATTCAGCAGTTCAAGGAACATTTTATTGGGGAATTGCAAGATAACGGGGAATTCTGGGATGAACATGACCATCGTCAACGCTATCAAAAAGGCTTACCTTTTTGTGTCAGTGAGTACGGTGGCATAAAATGGGACCCCACCGATACGGGTGAATCGTGGGGATACGGCAATGAGCCCCGTTCTGAAAGTGAATTTATTGAGCGATATCGTGGATTAACGGAAGTCTTGTTAAGCCATCCTAAAATGTTTGGGTTCTGTTACACACAGTTGTATGATGTGGAGCAGGAGAAAAATGGTCTTTACGACTACCATCGCAATCCTAAATTTGATATGGCAGTGATCCGCGAAATTAACCAGCAGCAAGCAGAAATTGAGACTGTATTCGTAGATGGTGATATCAAGTAAATGATGGCTACTTAAATTTCAGTCAGATGTTATTTTATAGAATGCGTTTACATTTAGGGTGTTTTATGATAAGATGAAATTATTAAACGTAGGATTGTTACCTTTATTGGGCAAAACCTAATCAGACATAAATCTGGAGAAGTCTTCTCTTTTTTTATGGATGATTAGGTTTTTTTGCGATTAAGGTCAGTTTGACAAGGGGGTGATCACTCATAAACTGTTAGAAACATGGCGTCAACAATAAAAAATAATTAAGGAGTAGAGAGAATGAAAAAACTAGCAAGTGTATTTGTTATTTGTTTAATCATGTTGACAGGATGCGGGACGGGTAATACGGCCAGTAAAGAGACAGAGAAAAGTGAAAAACCAACGGAATTGACTTTATATATTGTTCGTCATGGTAAGACCATGCTAAACACGACGGATCGTGTGCAAGGCTGGTCTGATGCTGTCTTAACACCAAGTGGCGAAGAGGTAGTAACGGCAGCAGGTGTTGGGTTAAAAGATGTAGAATTTCAAAATGTTTATAGCAGTGATAGTGGTAGAGCAGTTCAGACGGCAGAGTTAATATTGAAGGAAAATGCCAAATCGTCGGATTTAAAGATTCAAACGGATGATCGTTTGAGAGAGTTTAACTTTGGTACCTATGAAGGCGATTTAAATCATACGATGTGGCAAGATGTGGCAGATGACCAAGGGGTGTCATTAGAGGAGTTTATGAAAAATATGACGCCGGAATCTTTTGCAAATAGTGTGGCAAAACTGGACGCTAAAAATGTGACAGAAGACGTAAGTAATTGGCCAGCGGAAGATTATGATACTATTACCAAACGGTTGACAGCAGGAATTGACGAGATTGTTGAAAAAGAATTAAATAATTCTGGGAATGGTAATATCTTAATCACTAGTCATGGTCTCAGTATTTCAGCTTTGTTAGCCGTTTTATTTGATGATTTTGATATTCCAGAAGGAGGATTAAAAAATGCCAGTGTTTCAACGGTTACTTATAAAGATGGTGAGTATCAGCTGAAAACGGTGAATGATTTGAGTTATGTTGAGGCAGGAACAAAATAATTGATTGACCTTCACTTAAGAGAGATGATGAGCTGGAGATGGGGGTGATCAGGCAAGGCGGAACAGAAGAAGTAATAAATGGTGAAGGATTTTCTGGCTGTGAGTGTTATCTGGCAACCACGATTATCTTGAGTGCCATTATTGATTAAATGCTAATTGACAAAATGAAGCCATTTTACTTGTAAAGTGATGGCACTATGTTTTAAGATACCTTATAGACATCAGTCAAAAGGATGGGAGCGTTTTGTTTGAGCACAAAATCGATGAAATTAGTAAACCGTGTCGTTGATTCTTTTTTAGTTTTATTAGGTATCTTATTGATCATTGTTATGGGGAAACAAATTTTGGGAATAGGGATCGAAATTTTTCAGCTTTCAGGTGGGAATCCAGATCAAGTGATTCACGATGTGTTATCGTTTTTCTTGTTTTTTGAATTTTTTACGATGATTTTGCGTTATCTCCAAGAAGATCATCATCTGCCAATTCGCTATTTGATTTATATCTGCATTACAGCAATCCTTCGGCATCAGATAGGCAGTCCAACCAATGCTTTGGATACCTTGCTGATTTCATTGTCTATTTTGGTTTTAGTTAGCACCTTGGTTCTGATGCAGAAAACGATAAATAAGACAGCTGTTCCTTTAGAGAATGATTCTGAACCTTATTGATCAGGAATTTAACTAAACCTCCTTCAGTTTAATGACACTGAAAGAGGTTTAGTTTTTTTAGACGTTATTTATTAAAACGATAGCCACTTCCCCAGATGGTTTCAATGGGAATATCAGCGAGATGCGTAGCTTTGACCTTTTCTCTAATGCGTTTAATATGGACGACGACTGTGGAAACATCACTGTCTAAGACATCCATTCCCCAAACTTGTTCAAAGAGCTGTTCTTTACTCCAAACGCGATTAGGATGTTCGGCTAAAAATAAGAGTAGTTGGAATTCTTTGGTGGTGAAAGTGAGTTCTTGATCTAAGAGAAAGACTTTATGAGCCCCTTTATCAATCGTTAAGTTCTCTATTTCGAGTATCTGTTGAGCGTCTCTTTTGTCCGAGGTTAACGTCTGATGACGCTTGATATGGGCTTGGACCCGAGCGACCATCTCGCTAGGACTAAAGGGTTTGACCATATAATCATCAGCCCCTAATCCAAGTCCTCTAATTTTGTCGATGTCTTCCTTTTTAGCAGAAACAATCATAATCGGGGTTTGTTTATGTTGTCTAATTTGTTTACAAATTTCAAAGCCGTCCATGTTTGGTAGCATAATATCGATAATGATTAGATCAAAAGCCTTTTCTAAAGCGAGTTTTAATCCTTTTCTGCCATCGTGTTCAATAGTAGTGGTCATATGATTGATTTCTAAATAGTCTTTTTGGAGGTTCGCAATGCTTGGATCGTCTTCAATGATTAAAATGTGTGTTGTCATAATGTACCTCCTTGTCGAGGGAGCGTGATGGTAACTTGCGTGTTAATTCCTAACTGACTCTTAATCGCTATCACGCCACCATGGTGTTCAATTAGTTGTTTTACGATGCTGAGCCCTAAGCCACTACCTTTAACCGTTGGTGTTCGGGATTTATCGACGCGATAAAATCGTCTGAAAATATGATCTAGCTCCTCTTGGTCAATCCCTGTTCCGTTATCAGTTAGAGAAAAAACTATTTTTTGCTTGTCGTAGGTGACTTGAAAGTCTAATTTTAGTTGACTTTTTTGATTATCTTTAAATTTTAAACTGTTTTGGATTAAATTAGTTATAGCTTTATTCATTTGAATCGGATCAAGTGACACTAGTAGTTTTTTATCAGGAAAATCAGTTGTTATCAGGCAATCTTTTTCCCAATGTTGTTCTTCAATAATATGCTGAAGATAAGGCACAAAATCGATGGTTTGTTTATCAAAGATCACAGCATCTAAATCAAGTTTAGAGTAAAGAAATAATTCTTCAATTAAATCGTTTAGGTGAATGCTTTGCTTATGAATAACGTCCAGATAGTGCTGTTGCTTTTCTTCAGTCGTGGCAACCCCATCTTGCAACCCCTCGACATGACCAATGATAGAAGTAAGGGGTGTCTTTAAATCATGGGAGATATTCGCGACTAATTCTTTGCGGTTTGCTTCGTAATGGCGACGTTCTGCTTCCGCTTTTTGTAGCTCTCGCCACATTTGTTCAAAACTTTGCTCAAGTTGGCGAACTTCTTTAGATTTTTTGGTGACAGGTAGCTGTTCTTTAGCTTCTATAAAGGAAGTGAAGTTCGTGATAGACTTGGTTGCTGTTTCTAATTCTTCTAGTGGTTTAATCGTTGTTTTGGCAAGTCGGTCATTGATTAACCAAGCGGAAACGATTGCGATGAGGATGATAATTAGCACAATCCAGATCCCCCATTTGGTGAAAAATTCAAATAGGCTACTTTCTCGTTTTAAAATGATAAAACTACCGTTACTACCATCTAGGTAGTTAAAATCAAGTTTGATGTAATGAAACAAGCGTCCAGCATTGTCGATTGTCCCAGCAGGTGAAAAGTTATTGATTTCGTAATCAGGTGAGTGTGCGATCAATGATTTCTCAACTAAGTCTTCTGAAAAATAGGGAAATTGAGTATTTTTTCTAATGACAACTTCAAGCCCTTTTCCTTCGATTGCTTGGATGGTTTCCAGAAGTTCCTCACTAAAGGGACTGTTCAATAGATCTGGCGATTTTTTTACCATTCGCTCCAAGGCCACGAAGCTATCTTCTTCTTCAGGCGTCAGAGCACGTTGTTTAGTAATCATTTTATAGACATCAGTAACACTGGGAATTTTATTGAGTGTGATGTAAAAGACTAAGGATAAAATCAATAACAGTGAGCCAATTGAAATGATAAAGGCACTTAAATAGGAAATCAGGAAACGTTTTTTTATGGTCATAATGGCCTCCTTTTTAAGTTTTATTATAACATGTTAGTTAGAAGAAACTTACTGGAGCGACTGCTAATTTATAGTTTGTTCAGATTAGTTTATAGTTTGTTCATTTTTTGTCTCTTAGGAGTTTATAAAGGCTTGCTATACTGAAGTTATTAAATAAACCAAAGGAGAGAGTTATAGATGAAGAAAAAAATAATGCCAGTAATCGGTGCGATGATGTTAGTAGGAGTGGTTTTAGCAGGGTGTTCGACTGATGCATCAAAAACAAGGGAATCGTCAAGTGAGACAGAGAGCAGTACTGAAGTCGCGAAAACAGCTGATGATAAAAAAGGCGACAAGTTAACCCAACTTTTATCTGGAACTAATTGGCAAGGAACAAGGGTTTTTGATAAAGATAACAATGATTTGACAGCCGAAAATCAAGAGTTTATTGGGCTAGCAAAGTATGATCAAGCAACTGGCTATTATGAATTTTTTGACAAAGAAACTGGTCAGACACGAGGGGATGAAGGGACATTCTTTATGACGGCTGACGGTGACAAGCGAATCTTGATTTCCACAACTAAAAACTATCAAGCTATTGTTGATATAACTGAACTAACTAAAGATATCTTTACGTACAAACGGATGGGGAAAGACAAAGAGGGGCAAGACATTGAGGTTTTTGTCGAACACATTCCTTATGCAGATCAAGAATTGGCGTTTACTACTGGCCGCGCTGAATTAAGCAGTGCAACTGGTACAATTGAAACGAATAAGCCCGGATCAGAGATTTTAGGTGAAACGTTGTGGAATGGCACTAAGGTTTTAGATGAAGCGGGCAATGATGTTACAGAAGAAAATCAACCGTTTATCAGTTTAGCTAAATTTGACAGCACGACAAGCAAGTATGAATTTTTTGATCTGAAAACAGGGGCGACTCGTGGTGATTTTGGCTATTATGACGTGTTAGCTCATAATAAAATAAGAGCGCATGTCTCAATTGGTGAAAACAAGTATGGCGCAGTTCTCGAAATAACAGAACTAACAGCTAAAAAATTTACTTATAAACGATTAGGTAAAGACAAAGCAGGAAATGATATGACAGTCTTTGTGGAACATGAACCTTATGCGGGTGAATTTGAACCAGTTTTTACATTTTAGTGAGTGATGAGACCAGAATTAGGTAACTAAGCTGGTCTTGGTTAGTTTAAAAATGAGGTGACGAAGTTGAGGAAAAAACTAATGAGTAGCATGCTTTTTGTGAGTGTCTTAGTGTTGACAGGTTGTAAAGCAGATATCAGAAAAGACAAGGCCGTAGAAGGAAGCTCGGAACCACTGACAAAGGTGACAGTCACTAATCGAGATGATGAGACTGTGATTGATGGCGACCGTGACCTCAATCAACTGGTCTTTGATCAACATGAGTATCAGTATGATGTGGTAACAGGAGCGACACAAACGACTTTCGGGACAACGCCACCTGCTCTTTACAGTGAGCAGGAGAAGCAAGAAAAAATGTTTTGGTCGAATCAACCGCCCTTAGGACTTTTAAAAGGTGATTATTATCGAAATGAAGGCAGCTTTACAGGAGGTAACTATGGCATTGTTGAAATTGTGACGGAAGAAAATAAAGGGAAAATTTTGAATGTGGAATTTACCGAATTTGCTAGTGACCCATATTACGAATCTAAGTATTCAGGTGTTAATAAACGGTTATCCGATTACGCTTTTTTTCAAGCAAGTAATACTCGAACTGATCCTACGCTGGTAACAGTGGTTAACGGAATCACTTACCTTGAAAAACAGATGCGCGATGAAAATCGAGTAACTGGGGAGTTTAATACCGTAAATGGTTCTTCTACTTCAGCCAGGGATGGCTTTATGCCTTTGGCAGCAGCCTTGGATGACTCAATTAGAAAGCCGACCAATACTAAGTATCAAGGATATGCAGAAGAATTGGCAAATGGCTTAATTGCGCGGTTGGAAGTCATTACTACAGCTGGAAAAATCACAGAGGTTTTCTATGATGAATATTTTGCCGACACACAAGAAAAAATAACCGATCCTGACTTAAAGCCTTATTATCGGCAATCTAAATATTATTCACTGATGTATAATGAAAAAACCAATCATGAGTTTGTGACTTTTTCTGATCAGTTAGTTGCAGAGATTAAAGAGTCCCAGTCTTTGGTACTTTCAACGGAGCGCTTAATGAGCTATCCTTCATATGAGAGTTACCAGAAGTTGGCAGAGCACATTCAATTGAAGGCGCAATGATAGGAGGAGGTCCCATGAAACATAAGTGGTTCATTAGTTTAATTATTTTAGGTGGTTTACTTTATGGCTGCAAGGGAGAGGAGCTAGCAAAAATGGAAATGAGTACCACCAACGAAGAAGAGATCGTGAGCAGTGAGAGCAGTGAGTCGATTCAAGAAGTGATTTCCACTGAAAGGCTACCAGTCGAGCATTTTGAGCCTGATTCGCTATTAAATTATGTCAAAGAAGGGAATCTCTCTCAAGTAGCAAACATATTGACAGACAGTCAGTACATGATTGATGAAGTGGATCAAGAGGGAAATACACCATTGAATGTGGCCGTTCATGAGAATCAAGTGGAGATAGCGAAAAAGTTAATTGATCGCGGTGCGGATATTAATCGGCAAAATGCTATTAGTGACAGCCCATATTTGTATGCTGGTGCTGAGGGGCGAACGGAAATATTAGCTTATATGTTAGCGAAGGCTGAGCCTGATTTGACAAAAGTTAATCGCTTTGGCGGTAATGCGTTGATTCCAGCAGCAGAAAAGGGGCATCTAGATAATGTCGCTCTGTTGTTAAAGGATGGTCGAGTGACGGTCGATTTTCAAAATGACTACGGATATACTGCCTTGATTGAGACTGTCGCGCTAAACGATGGGTCACAGCTTTATCAAGACATTGCCAAAGTGTTACTGGAGTACGGTGCAAGTCCATCGCTAAAAGATAAAAGTGGCCGTTCGGCGATGGATTATGCTGTTAACTACGGGTATCAGAGCATGATTAAGTTAATGGAGAGCTATTAGGGCTCTCTGATGATAAAGGCGCTTATCGCTAATCTTGACAATCGGATTAATCTGTTCTGACTTCTCGTCGTAATCCACTGTGATTATCAAACGCAGTGGATTTATTTTGGATGGATCAGATACCAAGTATGGCAGCAACAACGGCACATATAAAAAGATTTGGAAGGACTCATTTTTTGAGCAGCTTCAAAAGCGTACTGATTGTCAATTTTGAGGCCAATTTTGCCTTTGTTAAAAAAAGTTGGTGCGTATGAACAAGTGCTTTTATGAATTTCATGTTGAGCGTTTGCATCGCAGTTTTTATTGTAAATATATTTATCCATAGCAAAACCTCCTCAGCTTCATTATATCTTTGATCAAACATCAACAGTTATTTTTTTATTATATGAAAAAAAGGTGTTAAGTTGTATAATATCATTCATATGTATTCAATTTTGTTTAATGTGTATGATAGCGGAAAGTCTTGTGAGTTTAAGAACATGTAAGACGATTAAGTTGACTGCCAAAAATAAATTTGATGGCAGGTAGAGGAGAGAGGGATGTGTGTTGAATTAATTGAGAAGAGGTGCGCTAGGTGGATCAAACAATCTGCAGTATCATCACGAATAGTGCAGATTGTCGTAATCTTTTTCATGGAAGTACTTTAAACTGTGTGAACAGTAATCCCCTGTTCCTCAAGTCGTTTTATCCATTTAGGTGATAGGTCATCATCGGTGATAATGGTGTCAACCTGATGTAATTCACAAAAAACTGCTGGTGATAGTACGCCAAATTTGCTTGAATCAACCATTAAGATGAATTCTAAGGAACTGTCAATGCTAGCTTGTTTAATGGCGGTTTCATAGGAATTGATGCAAGTCACGCCTAAGGATTCATGAATACCTGAGGCTGAAGCGAAGTACTTGGTGGCGCGGTGCTTTTTTAAAAAGGTAATACTTTCAGGACTTTCAAACATACCAGTTTCAGGATGGTAGTCGCCACCGCAAAATTTTAAGGTAATCTGACTATTAGTCAGCAGCTCGCTAAGTATGTGAGAATTGTAGGTTAAAATAGTTGTTTGTTTGTCTTCATCTAAATAGGGAATAATCTTAGCTGTCGTACTTCCTGTGTCGATAATAATAGTTTCATGGTCTTCAATCAGAGCGGCGGCTTTTTCCCCAATTCTAAATTTTTTCTGATGTTCTTTTTTTAGTGCAGTTAGTAAATCGTACTTGGTTTGACTGGTTTTTTGGGGTTCTGTGTCATGAATCGCTTCTAAGTCCAGCAGATCACGGCGAATGGTCATTTCGGAGACTTTAAGCAACTGGGCTAATTGTTTGACGGATACGTGGCCAGTTTTTTTGATATGCTGATAGATTTTGTCTTGTCTTATTTTTTTTTTCATAAGAAGCTCCTTTTGTCATCAGTAAGTTATCTTATTATAACAGTTATCAATTGAATTTTGTTATAAAAATAGCTGTGATTGACTATTAATCGCTTAAATGTTAGAATTTAGATGACAAATGTTAAAAAATAACAACAAAGAGGTGTTCGGATGAATAAAACGAATGTATTAAGTAAAGTGGACCACACCATTCTATCCCCAACGGCCACAAGAGAGGATGTAGAACGAATTTGCCAGGAAAGCATTACCTACCAAACGGCTTCTGCTTGTATCCCGCCTTGTTATGTGATGGATATGAAGACCAAATTTGGCGAAAAACTGACGATTACAACGGTTATCGGTTTTCCTTTAGGCTATATGACAACTGCAGCAAAAGTGGCTGAAGCGAAGCAAGCGGTCGCTGACGGTGCCGATGAAATCGACATGGTGATCAACGTTTCAGCGGTGAAAAGCGGCGAGTTTGACCGTGTTCAAAGTGAAATTGAGCGAGTGAAGGCAGCGGTTGGCTCTCATATCTTAAAAGTTATCATCGAAACGAGCTATCTGACAGAAGATGAAAAAATCGAGATGTGTAAAATTGTTAGTCATGCTGGTGCTGATTTTATTAAGACTTCAACTGGTTTTTCTGATGCTGGAGCAAGTCTGGCAGATATTGCTTTGTTTAAGCAACATTTAAGTGACGGTGTCCTCATTAAAGCCTCAGGTGGAATTCGTTCAAAAGCAGATTTTGAAGCCTTTGTTGAAGCGGGAGTTGCTAGAATTGGCGCTAGTAGTGCAATTAGTGCTTTTAATGGTAAAGAAGGACATGCTGGTTACTAGTTTCATTCGAGGTTGAGAGCTTAAGGTCTACTTATTTTATAGGTAGGCTTTTTTGGTTTCTCGATCAGTTTCAATAACTGCTGATGAATAGATTATTTCGGGGGTTAATTATGAAGAGACTTTTAGGTAACTAAATAAGTGGGTTATAGAGAGTGTTTAGTGAGGTAGCACTCTTTTTTAGTTTGCAGAAGGTAAAAAAAGTAACTTTCGCTTTATAAAATAGGTGTATTTAACGATTGCGCATGGATGTGTAAATATTGACATAAAATAACGAAATCCCTCTATAATAGGCTTTTTGTTTATTTAAGGGGTGGTAATTTCAGATATTACATAAACATGTGCAAAGCTTGACATAGTAATGAGGGGTGAGTTTCTCTATACTAATAAGTGTAGAAGTCATTTAAAAGAAACTATTTATAAAAAACGATAATTATTTAATTATAGGAGGAACAATATCATGACAACAATCGGATATGCATATAAAAGTGAAGACCAAGGTTACTTATCATCTCAACTAGAAAGTTTAGGAAAATATGGTTGTGACCGTATTGTCTTAGAAACGGATGATCAGGCCAAAACTACTCACCCTCATGTTGAGTTAGAAGCAACGCTTGAAACAATGGAAGCGGGCGACCAATTAATTATTTTTGAACTTGTTTGTTTAGGCAAATCAGTGATTCAGTTAGCTGACTTTATTGCAGAATTAGACGAAAAAGGTGTTGAATTAATCGTCTTGGAAAAAGATGAAGCACTAAAAGGTTTAGATAATAAAGTATTCACGGCTATGATTACTAACATGGCCAAAATGGAAAAAGCGATTATTCGTGAAAGAACCTCTCGTGGTTTAGAAGAAGCTCGTCGCAACGGCCGAATTGGCGGACGTCCTAGAATTTCTGAGGAAACAGTTGAACGTGTTCAATTCTTATACCACAATAATAAATATACTCTACGTCAAATTGCCGAAGAATGTAATATTTCTTTAGGTACAGCGTACAAGTACACACAAGAAAGCATTAAATAAAACTGTTATAAGGGATTCCTGGTTACTGTCTATTCGACAGTAGCTAGGAATTTTTTTGACTTTATCAGAAAGTATAAAACGTTCTCTATGTCGTAGTTTAGAGAACGTTTTATGAGGCACTACTTCATATGTAACCTTAATCTATACACTGCGCAAGGCTTCATTCTTAATGAATTCTAAGCACTTTTCGATTTTCACCTGCTACTAAATGTTAAAGTATTAAGAAAAAAAGCGCTGTTTGATGCTTCAGCCTTTAGGGATTGAAGAGATCGAACCGAAGTGTGGCGTTCCGTGCTTCTATTGACTGCTGTTATTTACTCATTAGAGACGAGGAATTACGAAGTAAAGCAATAAGAACAATGGCAATGACTTGTTTAGCTTTTTCTACTGGATTAAGAGGGAAGGGAGTAAAAAAATTTTATACTCATTATGGTAAGTTAATTTTGAGAATCAATTATAGTTTGGCATGAGCTAATAATTCAGTTAATTGCGATAAATTTAGTGTTCGTTGAGAGACGCTCTGGCCTTTCCAAAAGTTATCGTTCTGATAACGAGGGATGAAGTGCACATGAAAGTGTGTTCCGGCATCCATTAGTTTTCCATTATTTTGAATTAGTGTGAGGCCTTCAATCGGTAATTTCTGTTCCAGTATGGTAATAATATTTTTTCCAAATGAATTAACTCGTTGAGTGCATCATTTGTTAGTGCAGAAATATTTTCGATATGGTCTTTCGAAATAAGTAATAGGTGACCCGATTGAATTGGATCATGGTCATAAATGAGGAAGAAATGAGTTGTTTCTAACAGTTTATTTTCTTGGTGAATATCATGACAAAAGCAACAATGCATTGGTTTCTCCCCCTTCAAATAGCGAGTAAAAGTAAGTCCGGTCTCCACTGTAATTAACGGACTAATCGCTGATGAATTTGTATTAGTCATTATTTTATCATGTATAGGTTAGGAAGTAAAAATAGCTATTTCTATTTTATTTGTAAAACGTGTCTCAATCTAGGCCCTTCGTGGTTATTAATCAAAATTCTTGCTTTCCGTAGAAGCCAGTGAGAATTCATGCTAAACTTTAGATAAAATACGTTGGTTAATAGTGAGGAGGTCCCTTTTATCAGGCTCATTGATTATTAAAGTGAAAAAGTGAGCAAGTTGATTTTAGAATAACAAAATTGAAATCCAGGAGGAAACTGATGTGAAAAGATTAGTCAAATTTTCGACAATTATTTGTATGTCCTTATTAGCAAGTGCTTGTGCTAACCAAGAGATCCAGGAACAGTCAAGCTCACCCGTTACAGCTTCCACTCAAGTGGTAAACATAAACGTGACGCAAGAATTGAACTCCATTGACCCTGCTAACACAGTTGATTCGAATAGCAACATTGCTTTAAATAATATTTACGAAGGCTTGTACCGCTTAGGTGAAGATAATCAGCCTTTACCAGCAGGTGCGGTGGCATTACCTAAGATAAGTGAAGACGGTCTTGAATATACTATTTCATTACGGAAAGAGGCCAAATGGTCAACGGGAGAGTCTGTTAAAGCTGAGGATTATGTTTTTGCATGGAAACGGGCTGTGGCAGCAGAAAGTGCTGCAGAGAATAGTTATTTGTATACGAGTATTTTGAATGCCGATGAGATCATTCAAGGAAATAAAGATAAAGAGGAACTAGGTGTCGCGGCTGAAGGGGACTATCTTTTAAAAATTAAGCTGACGAAAGTTACACCTTATTTTACAGCAATGTTGGCAATTCCAGCATTTTTCCCTTTAAAAGAAACTTTTGTCTCTGAGATGGGGGAGTCGTTTGCTTCTGATAGCGAGCATGTGATTTACAATGGTCCTTTTACGATGAAAAACTTCGATGGTCCAGGGATTGGTAGTAATTGGACCTATGAAAAAAATGGTGAGTACTGGGATCATCAAACGGTGAAGATTGAGGAAATCAATGTGGAAGTGGTGAAGGAGACTGCAACCAATGTTAGTTTGTTTGAAAATGGTGAAGTGGATGATGTGAGTATTTCAGGAGAATACGCTAAAAGTAAGTTAAATGATCCAGCTTTTGTCGCAGAAAAGCCAGTTCAAACCGTTTTCTTAGGGTATAATCAAACTAAAAAATTGTATCAAAATAAGAAAATACGCCAAGCGATTTCACTGTTGATAGATCGAGCGAGTATTGCTGACAGTGTTCTGGGTAATGGTGTTGTACCAGCGACTGGTCTTATTTTTAGCGGATTGTACGTCCATCCAGAAACGAAGGAAGATTTTTCTAAAGCCAGTGGCAATCATTTAAAGACGGATGTTGATGAGGCTAAAAAACTATGGTTGGAAGGGAAAGAAGAAGTAGGACTGACAAGTGAGGATGAAGTGCTGATAAAATTGATAACATTTGAAAATGAAGATATGAGAAAAGTTTCAGAGTATCTACAAGGTTTATTTGCTGATAATTTTCAAGGGGCTCAATTAGAGCTTTCAGTCTATCCAGTTTCGGTTTTTATGAAGAATGCCTCCAACCAAGAGTTTGATCTATATCTAGTAAGTTGGGGGGCGGATTATCCTGATCCAAGTAGCCTATTTCAGCTATTTCAATCAGAAGTATCGTACAATTGGGGAAAATATAAGAGTGAGACCTATGATAATTTCTTGAATAAAGCAATAGAGGAAGACGCTTTAAATGAGGAGCGGCGCTGGCAGGATTTATTAGCTGCAGAGGAGACACTGATGGCCGAGCAGGGAATTACTCCGATTTATTTCAGTGCCCCAACATACTTGCGGAATCCACAGTTAAAGGATCTGATCTTTCATAATGTAGGTCCCCGATTTGAATATAAACAGATGTTTATTAAGAAATAGTAAAGAAGCCCTCGAACACTAAAAAGTGCTGAGGGCTTTTTTAAAATGACGGTAATGATAATAAACAATCACTTACACCCATGTGATTGTTAGAGCGAATAAAGGACTGCTTATAGAATGGATGAAAAGATTCAATCGTAATCTTTTGATTGCGCTGATCCCGATAATAGTAGGTAAACCCCATGTCGATGTAACTAATTAAGGTATCGATGGTCAGATGATCGCCGTTGTTTAAACGAACTTCAAAGATACTTTCTGTAGACTCACGATCGGTACTTCTCCGTCTAATATGCGTGACTTGATAATTAATGATGTCTCCTCCTCTGCGAAATAATCAGCTACATACTAAATCGGTCAGAGAATGTGATTGTTAAGGTCTAGTGATGATTTAGTCCTACTTTTTGTTAGAGCTTAGATTGTTTTGGAGTGATGTGCATATCTTACCGTGGTAGTCCTATTTATCCGAAAATATCGTGATTGATTCTTTGCCATTTCTCTTCAGGTAAATACCCGATGTAGTTACGAGTTACTTCAGTGATAAACAAGTAGTCACCACTATCAAAAATATGAGCTTGTAGTAGGTCCAAAAGATCATCAACTTCAATTGAGCATTTAAGGATAATCGTCGTATCGAATAGATTTTTACCGATCCATTGATGTTCTTTAGCAAGAGCTTTGAACTTTGCTAATTTTTCGACGGAGTCCGATTGGATATTGAGACTGACCAAAAAGATATTTTTATTCATGCACAGCTCTCCTTTCTATTGTACAATACACATCAGTGATGAAAATAACATGAAAATAGAATGAAAATTCAAATATATAATCGCTCCTAAGGGGGGAAGGAGCCTTTAATTGTTTTCAAACTTTACTGTAAAGGTGGTGCCTTCATTTAAAACAGAACGGACGCTAATCTTTCCCTGATGAAGAGTGGTGATGCGCTGGGCGATAGCTAAGCCTAAACCACTACCGATTTCTTGGTGGGCAGGGTCGCCTTGATAAAACTTATCGAATATGTGGGCTCTGACCGTGTCTTCCATGCCGATTCCGGTATCGCGAATTTTTACCTTGACTTGGTCGGCGACGTGATAACACCTGATGGTTAGTGTTCCTTGAGGATGACTGAACTTAATAGCATTGTTCAAGAGGTTAAGCCAGAGGGACATCATCATTTCTTGGTCACCTGTAAAAGTAATCGGTTCTAAATTTAAATCCAAATGTAATTCTTTTTCTTCCCATTCTTGCTGCAGAAGTAAGAGACAGTTACGGAGCTGTTCATCTAAACTATAAGGCGCTAGTTGAAGGCGAACGATTTCATGATTTTCCAAGTTAGATAATTGTAAAATATTAGAAGAGAGTCGAGCTAAGCGCTCGGATTCACTGATAATGATTTGAATGGATTCTTGACGCTCGGCTTCAGATAGTGTGGTATCTTGAAGCTGTTTGGCAAACCCTTTGATTGAGACGATCGGTGTCTTAAATTCATGAGAAAAATTATTAATAAAGTCGTTGTGGATAATTTCCACGTTGTCAAGAGCCTGAGCCATTTGATTAAAATTGCCGATTAATTCATTAATTTCTGTTTGATGATGATTGGTAATCGGAATTTTAACTTTATAGTTGCCATTAGCGATTTGTTGTGTACCTTTTATTAACTGTTGGGAAGTTCGTAAGACACTGTTACTAATGGCGATTGAGACTAGGCTACCGATGATAAAGCTGGCCAGACTTAAGCTGATTAAACGAATCCAAGGAGAATTATTAAAGCCCGGGATATTTAGTTTTGTTAACACAATGAAAAGTATCACTGAGATGATACCAGCTAATAGCATAATAAACATGACACTGGCGACAAAATGCCAGCGCAGAGTCCAAGTGCGTTTCATTTTTTCACCGCCTTATAACCTAATCCGCGGACGGTTATGATATCAAAATCAGGGTTATCCGCAAATTTTTTTCGCAACTTTTTAATATGAGTATCAATTGTTCGCTCATCAGAATGACTGTCCCTCTCCCAAAATTCTTCCATTAGTTGTTGGCGAGTAAAAATCTTGTTTGGATAAGAAAGAAGCTTAAAAAGTAGCATAAACTCTTTTTTCGGAAGTTCCCACTGTTCTCCACCAGTTTGGATGGTGAATGATTCTGAATTAAGGGTGGTTTGGTTGACGGTTAATCGTTTTTCACTATAAATCTTTGATCGTCTGAGGAGAGCTTGAACCCTTAAAATAAATTCAGTTTCATCTACCGGCTTGACTAAGTAATCATCGGCTCCCGAAAGAAAGCTTCTTTTTTTGTCTGTCACAGCTTCTTTAGCGGTGACCATCATGATTGGCAAGTCTGGGTTCCAACGACGAACCATTTCCACCACTTCAAACCCATCCATTTCAGGCATCATAATGTCCAAAATCAATAAATCAACTTGTTGTTCCTCAATGATTGCCAGTGCTTCAATTCCATTATCGGCAGTCAGCGAGTGATAATGGGCTTGTTTTAGAAGTCGTGTAAAAAGGGTTTGGATATTTTTTTCGTCTTCTGCGATTAATATTGTGGCCATCAACTCACCTCTCATCATTTTCTTTTCACTACTATAGCATATTCGACTTGTAAAAAAAAGAAATCTTCGAGTTCATATTGAAGACACATTGTTATGTTATATTAGATATAGCTTCTGAAAGAAAATATGTTTTTTTCAGAAAATGTTACAAGCGTAGTAAATGGACGGAGGAATTTGATGTTACAATTAACGGATATTAAGAAAAGCTATACGACAGGAGACTTTACCCAAGTCGCTCTCAATGGTGTCAGTGTCAATTTTAGAGAGAATGAATTTGTGGCCATCCTAGGGCAAAGTGGCTCAGGTAAAACAACTTTATTAAATATTATCGGTGGTCTTGATCAATACGACAGTGGTGATTTAGTGATTAATGGTAAATCCACCAAGGATTTTAAAGATGGTGAGTGGGATGCATACCGGAATAACAGTGTCGGTTTTGTTTTCCAAAGTTATAATTTGATTACGCATTTAAGCATACTCGACAATGTGGAGATGGGCATGACCTTAAGTGGCGTAAGCAGTTCTGAGAAGAAGCAGCGCGCCACTCAAGTTTTAGAGCGAGTTGGACTGAAAGACCATCTACATAAAAAACCCAATCAATTGTCTGGTGGTCAAATGCAACGGGTCGCGATTGCCCGAGCTCTAGCAAATGATCCGGATATTATTTTAGCGGATGAACCAACTGGGGCACTGGACTCCGAAACTAGTGAGCAAATCATGGATCTCATCAAAGAAATCGCTGATGATAAATTGGTTATTATGGTCACTCATAACCCGGAATTAGCAGAACAATACGCTGACCGAATTGTCAATTTTAAGGATGGGCATATTGTTAAAGACAGTAACCCATATGTGGAAACCACGACGAATTCAAATTATGAATTAAAGCGGACAAGCATGAATTACTTTACTGCCCTAAAACTTTCTGGTAAGAACATCGCAACTAAAAAGTGGCGAACAGGTTTGACGGCTTTTGCTGCTAGTATCGGGATTATCGGTATTGCCTTAATTTTAAGTTTGTCTTCTGGTTTCCAGAAACAAATCGATGAGTTCCAAAGTGATGCGTTGTCAGAATTTCCTATCACGGTATCTCGTCAAGCCGTTAGTATGGATGAGGAATCGCTAAAAGAGATGCAATCACAAGGTCCCATGGCTAAAAAGGAATTTGTGAAATCGGATAAGGTGTATCTGTACAATCCTGCTGACAGTAACGTGACTCATACAAATAATATCACCCAAGAATATGTGGATTACTTACAGGAGATTGATCCGGAACTTGTCAGAAGTATTGGCTTTACTCGCATGGTTGGCATGAATTTGTTGCGAAAAACTGATGATGAGGTTACGCCTGTTTCAATTAATATTGGCATTTCTGGTGTAGGTGGTGCTGGCGCAGGGGGGATTTCTAGTATGAGTGGCGTTGGTTTGTCCTCTTATCCCGTGTCAATCGATGGTAAAGGCAGCAGCTACTTAAAGAAAAACTACGACGTCCTAGCAGGAAATTATCCAAAGGACGAAACAGAAATGGTCTTAGTTGTGGACAATCAAAACCGGATTGATGTCGAGACGATGAAAAATCTTGGATTTGATACAGAAGATATTGAAAGTTTGAAATTCACGGATATCGTGGGAACAGAACTCCAATTAGTCGCTAATAATGATTTTTATGATAAATCTGAATTGGGTAACTTTATGCCGACTCAAGATTTGGAAAAAGCTTACACAGCATCGGCTAACACTAAGCTTAAAATTGCCGCAGTCGTTCGCCAAAAAGAAGATGTTCAAGTAGCCATTTTAGCCAATGGTGTGGCATACAGTGATGCGCTAGTTGATTTAGTTTTAGAGAAGGAAAAAGACTCAGAGATTGTTAAAGCTCAGAGGGATTCCGATACGAATGTGATGACCATGGAACCCTTTAAGGCCGATGAAAAAGAAACTTTTGTGGCCTACCTTGGAGGCGATTCAACACCGATGATGATCTACATTTACCCAGTGGATTTTGCTTCGAAAGACAAAATCATCGACTATTTAGATGCATTTAATAAAGGAAAAGAAACAAAGGATACGATTGTCTATTCTGACTTGGCCAGTTCCATGACGGAAATGACCGGCGGAATTATGGATGCTATTACCATGGTTCTAATTGCTTTTGCTTCAATTTCATTAGTGGTTTCCTTGATTATGGTGGGAATTATCACGTATATTTCTGTCCTTGAACGGACGAAGGAAATTGGTGTCTTACGCGCTCTAGGAGCTCGCAAGAAAGATATTACCCGCGTCTTTAATGCGGAAACGTTAATCATCGGAGCGTTCTCTGGTTTCTTGGGAATCCTGATTGCGTACCTCTTAACGATTCCAACGAACATTATTTTAGAGAACATGACTGGTTTAGCTAATATCGCCCAACTTCAACCATTACATGCCATTAGTTTAGTGATCATCAGTGTGGTCTTAACACTAATTGGAGGTAGTATTCCAGCGCGGATGGCTGCTAAGAAGGATCCTGTCGAAGCCTTGCGTTCTGAATAATAGTTGTCTAACATCACAATCACGTGAGTTTACGTGATTGTGATGTTTTACTTTGTCAAAAATGCGTTAGATCAGGATGAGGAGCTAAAATTTCCTTGATGCCGATAATTATTGGACATGGGTTGGTGACTTTTAAAGTACACCGAGATGATTTATAATTAGTTAAATACTGGTTATTAAGGAAGTTATTGTAATATTTTTTAGAAAGGGTCTTGTGGAATGAAAGTTGGTTTTTGGAATAGATTAGCAAAAAATTTTGATCAGCAAGATGTGGTTGATCCGGCGATTGTGACCTTGATTAAAGCGCATTTAGAGAAAGAATCTCAGGTTTTAGAAATTGGTGCTGGTACAGGGAACTTAGCTCTTCAATTGGCGCCATTTTGTCAATCACTTGAGGCAAGTGATTTTTTACCTGACATGGTCGCAAAAGCTCAGGAAAAAGCACATCCGGGAAATCTTCGATTTAGTATTCAAGACGGGGCACAGTTGAGCTTTGGATCTGAAAGTTTTGATGTGGTTGTGGGAATGAACGTGCTCCATGTGGTTTCTGACATTGAGCAGGTTGTCACTGAATTGTCCCGAGTGTTGCGACCAGAGGGAGTGTTGATTATCCAAGTCCCAACGTTTAAAGAACAGCAATTTGTTTCAATTATTACCCGAATGACGATGCAGATGATGAAGTTTCGTTTATGGCCAGTCGCGAGTTACGAGAATTTATTAAAGGACAAAGGGTTTATGATTGAGTTATCTCAAGAAACACGATCTGGTAGTTTGTCAGTGGTAATGATTGCCAAAAAGATAAGTCTGATTTGAATAAAATCGATTTATCTTTTTTTTATGAAAAACCGTTACTTAAACAGAGCGTATCAGCGAAGTCTGATGTTTCATTATTTTGTTCATTTAAACTTGTCAACTAATTGAACGAGGTGATTAGCTAAATGAGATCCTATAGTGACGAAGTACTTAGAGCCTTTTAAGCTGTTTGTATCAATCTTGTGAGAGATTAAAAAATGAAAGTTTGGGTATCGTATCAACCATCAAAAGTTCTTCATCACAATTTTTTTGTACTGAGATTAAAAAGTTGTGATGAAACCGTTAACAAAAAAGCGTGGAAATCCGTATACTAAGAGTCAGTTAAGACAGGATGGAGGTGAATCAATGTTGTTGACCAAGAACTATTTGAACAAAGACTTAGTGGATATTTTTGATATTCAAGGTGGGCAAGAAGAGTATTTTGCAGCAGTCTATCAAAAGTTGAACCAACTAGATTATATTGAAGACGGGTATCTCGGAGCAATTGTTGAAAGAGAGAAGGCCTATCCGACGGGGCTAGAGACTCCCTTTTTATCAGTGGCAATCCCTCACACGGATCCTCAATATATCAAAAAGCCATTTATTTACATGGTCAAATTAGAAAAACCAATCGTCTTTGGACAAATGGGGACAACAGATACAGAAATTCAAGTAACGGTTACATTTGTACTAGGGGTGGAAAAAGGGGACGATCAATTAGTTGTATTGCAAAGTTTAATGAAAATGTTTGCAGATGAACGGGTAATGACTCAACTAAAAGAGGTCAAAGAGGTAACTGGGTTCTATCAAATTGTATGTGATTTTTTTAATAACACAATAAAGGAGTAAACAAGATGACAAAAATTCACAATATTTATGAAGCGCCATTTATCAAAGAAATGTGTGAAGCCACGAGAAATTTATGGAATAATGGGTGGGCAGAACGAAATGGCGGTAATATTAGTTATCGTTTAGATGCTGCAGAGGTTAGTTATTATCTTGAGACGGATCGTATTTTAAATGAAGTTAGTCTAGGCTTTGAAATACCAGAGTTAGCAAATATGATTTTTTTAGTTTCAGGTTCAGGTAAATATTTTAAAAATGTTTGGCAAAACCCAGCTGATAATTTGGTCATTTTAAAGATCTCTGCCGATGGACTGAACTATCAGGTTTTGTGGGGACTGGAAACTGGCGGCGTTCCAACCAGTGAATTGGCCTCACATTTAAAATGCCACAGTGTACGTTTAAAAAAAGATCCAGACCATCGTGTGATATTACATACTCATTCGATTGCTATTTCAGCAATGACCTTTGTCCATGAGTTAAATGAGGCAGCCTTTACCAAGACATTGTGGGAAATGATTACCGAATGTTTAGTGGTTTTTCCCGACGGGGTTGCTGTGTTGCCATGGATGGTAGCCGGCACTGTTGAGTTGGGGGAAGCTTCTGCCGAAAAGATGAGGGACTCACGACTTGTTGTTTGGCCGCACCATGGAATTATGGGGGCTGGTCAGTCGATGGACGATGCCTTTGGTTTAGTTGAAACAGCTGAAAAAGCAGCCGATATCTATTTGCTGGCTGTGTCAACACCTGCTGGAATTGTTCAAAAAATAACGGATCAGCAATTATGGGATTTAGCAGAGCGCTTCGGCGTTGTGCCGAAAGCAGGAATCTTAGCTCCCAAAAAATAAGAATAGGACAGGTGAAAATAATGAGAAAAGTAAATGTGATTTCGGTGTGCGGTTCTGGGACCGTTACTAGTTCAATGGTTGCGGGGAAAGTCAAGGATTTTTTAGAAGAAAATGGCTTTAAGGCCCAAACTGTTGAGGTTAATCCCAATGGCGTTGACGGGCAATTGGAATTGGGGAGCTGGGATGTGATCGTTCATACGAGCCCGCTAAAAAAGAAATACCAAGTCCCAACTATTAATTCAGTAGGGTTATTGACTGGTATGGGAGAAGAAGAGTTTTTTGCTGAGTTGTTAGAAACGGTTAAAACGCTAGATTTGGGATAACTGATTCTTAGGAAGATTAGAAAATGAGGCTGCCAAAGGGAAGACTTAAAGAAATGTAGACTGTCAAATAAAGTACTTGCTCAAAGTTTGGGCCGTATCACTGTTTGAAGGATGAACAGACCAAAAATCGGCTGCGTAAGCAGGTAACTAAACTACTGAGATTGCCTCATTTTCAGGATGTTCACCAAACACAACAAAGATGATTGCTAAGGGCAGTCGTAAGCGTAGAGGAGATGAAAAAAATGCTTGATATTCTTTCTAAAATAATGGATTCATTTGGTGCTGCAATTGTCGTCCCAATAATTATCTTTTTTATTGCTTTAATAATGAAGGTTAAGCCTAAGAAGGCTTTTGGAGCAGCATTAAATGCTGGAATTGGTTTAACTGGCTTCAATATGATCATTGGTGCTTATTCACCAATTGTAACCCCTGCCGTAAACCGGATGGTTGAGGAAACAGGTGTAAATTTAAGAATCTTGGATACAGGCTGGCAGGCCACTAGTGTCGTGGCTTATTCAACACAGGTGGGAATGATTTTCTTAGGTCTTGGTTTAGTGATGCAACTGGTGCTATTTTTAATTAAGTATACGGATATTTTTATGCCTTCCGATTTGTGGAATAACTATTCATTTATGCTCTGGGGCTCGATGCTTTACATTTCAACTAAAAATCTTTGGCTTTCTATTGGTTTAATGGTTCTGTCAAATTTGTATTCATTAGTTTTTTCAGAAATTGTGGCAAAACGTTGGTCAGTTTATTATGGTTATCCAAGGTGTACCATGACGGCCCCTCATCATATTTGTTCAGTTCCTTTAGCGGTCGGAATGGATTGGTTGTTAACTAAGCTAGGAGCAAACAAAGTTCAATGGAACCCTGAGACGATTCAAGATAAATTAGGCTTTCTTGGTGAACCTGTTTCGCTTGGGTTTATTCTAGGAATGTTATTAGGTCTGGCTGGCAACTTTATGCGGCTGAATACTTTTGAAGGTTGGGGAGAAATTGCGACAGTTGGTGTTGCCACAGCCGCAATTATGGCGATTTTTCCGAAGATTGCTGGGATTTTTGCTTCAGCATTTACCACTATCACAGATGCCTCAAAACGCACGGCAAAATCGGGTGGAAAAGATCGGGTTTGGTATCTTGCGATTAATGATGCAGCAGGTTACGGAGAAACGGCAACGTTGTTAACTGGAATGCTATTAATGCCAATTGTCTTGATTTTGGCGATTGTTCTACCAGGTAATGAAACCTTGCCGATGGTTGATTTGATTGCGATCCCTTATATGATTGAATTGATTATCTGTATATCTAATGGAAATATTTTTAAGTCCTTAATCAGTGGTACTTTATGGTGTGTTGGCGGGTTGTATATGATTACGGCCGTCGCGCCAATCTTTACCGAAGTTGCGATCGAAGTGGGCGTAAATTTGCCAGCAGGGGCGTTATTAATATGTAGTTTTGCTGTCATGACGAATCACATTATGGGAGGTTTGTTTCTAATTTTTATGACTCAAAATCCCTTGTGGATCGGGTTATCGATTGTTGTCTATATTGCCTTGTATTTATTTGTTCGAGTGAAAAAAGCCGCCATTCACGACTATCTTGAACGGCAGGCGCAATTGGAAGCCGGTGCGCAAATCATCACAGAGGAGGTCATTTCTTAATGACAAAAGTAGTCGTAGTAGGAGATCGTTTAGTTAGCAGTGCCACCCTAAAAGAAGCAGCTGGACAGCTAAATATCCCTGGACCTATTGAGGTGGTAGAGTTTCAATGGCATGGGGATTTAACAAAGGATCAATTTCAAGAAAAGATTTTGTTGATTGAAAAAGGCGGGCCAGAGGCGGTTGATATTCCTGAAGGCATTTTACCGGAAATGATAGAGGCTGATTATTTATTAGTGCACATCGCTCCCGTTTCAAAGGAAATGATCGCTGCTGCACAGCAACTTAAGCTAATTGGCACTTGTCGTGGTGGAATTGAACACGTCGCTGTAGATGCTGTGAAAGAAAAGGGCATTCCCTTAATTCATGTGATTCGAAATGCAGAGCCTGTTGCTGATTTTACGTTAGGATTGATCTTTGCTGAAACCCGTAATATTGCCCGTTCTCATCAAGCAGTCATGGCAGGCAAATGGCGTAAAAGTTTTTCCAATGATCCCTATAAAACGACTCTTGCTAATTTAAAAGTAGGATTGATTGGGCTAGGGTATATTGGAAAATTGGTTGTTCAGCGTCTGAATGGTTTAGGTGTAGAGGTGCTAGTCTACGATCCCTTTGTGGATCAAGAAGCGATTGTTGCGGAAGGTTTGCAAGTAACTTTCAAAGCATTGGAGGAAGTTTTTTCAGAGGCGGATGTTATTTCTCTTCATGTGCGTGTTACACCAGAAACAACCAATATGGTAAACAAGGCGTTAATCTCTTTAATGAAACCTAGTGCTTATTTGATTAATACAGCTCGTGCGGCGATTTTAAATAAAGGGGATTTAGTTGAAGCTTTGAAGGAAAAACGGATTGCTGGAGCTGCTTTAGATGTTATTTGGTCAGAGCCTATTCAACAAGAAGATGACTTATTACAACTAGATAATGTCACCTTAACCTCGCATATTGCAGGGGATACCATTGATGCGATCCCTCGGTCACCTTATTTATTGAGAAATGTTCTAAATGGCTATTTTGAGACTGGAAAAAGTGACATGTTGATCCGCTTGTAAACAATCGTATAAAAGAAGGTAGTGAATGAAGATGGACTCGATGACGATTGAGATGATTGAAATGATTGTGAATAAATCAGGTATTTCTATGATGACGCTTCTTTCTGAACTTGGAATGACAAAAGGGCAGCTGACTTATCGCTTGAAAAAAATCAATGAGCAGTTAATGCAGGCCGAATTACCCGTGATTCAAAGAAAAAACCAGCGTTTGTATATTGAGTTGACGATGCTGGAGAAAAAACAGTTCATTGAAAATTGTTCGTCATTGATCCATTTTTCAGACCAAGAACGGCTGGATTATATATTATTGATGTTGATATTTAACCGCAATCAAAGGTTGGCCTCTATGGCAGAGACCTTGATCGTCAGTAAAAATACAGTTTTATCAGACATGAGAAAAATTAAGCAACTCCTTAGAAATCAAGGGCTTGATTTAATTTATTCCAGAAAAAACAGTTATGCTATTAGCGGAAAAGAGCTGGATATTCGTCGGTTAGCTATTACGCTCTTAAAGGAAGTAATTGAGGATAGAGTGGTCTTTCACACGATTCAACAGGTTCTTAAAATTGATCAAAAGCTGATTCACAAAATTGAAACTAAGATTGGCGAGTTGGAACAAAAGCTAAATGTCTTTTTTTCAGAAGGCAAGCTAATTCAACTTTCTTATGTTATATATATGTGCGTGTGGCGAACGTCCCGAGGGGAGGCTCTTAAAGTTGAGTGGCTAGAGAAATATGTGGATTTGTCCGTTCATCAGAAAATTTCAGAAATATTTTCCGAATTTTCACTTTCTGAAAATGAATTGCAATTTATCACGATTCAAATCCTTGGCACAAACACCATTCAAAATAACGTTAGTCTGAAAGATCAACGGTTGATGGCAGCTATCTTTCAATCTGTTGCTAATTTTGAACGGTTAAGCATTACCCAATTGGAAGAGAGAGAAGAACTTTGCGATAGTTTATATCAGCATTTGATCCCTGCAATCTACAGAATTAAATTTGGTGTACCAGATTTTAATTCTTTATCTGAACAGGTTATCCAGGAATATGATTATTTTCATGACTTTGTTCGAACGTCGATTCAGCCAATTGAAGAGCTTATGGACCTACGTTTCCCAGAACAGGAGCTGGCTTACCTAACGATTATTTTTCTCAGCTTTCTCAAAGAGGAGTTGCGGGAGCTTAAGGCTAAACAAACAGCTATCGTTGTTTGTATTCATGGGATTTCGGTTTCGCGGCTACTTTTGGAAACCTTAAAGGAACTTTTTCCACAGCTTCATTTTATTCGCTTTATTTCACTACGTGAGTTTTATGAGCAAGAGCCTGCAGCTGACTTTATTTTTTCGACTGTTTATCTTGATACTGATCGGCAAACCTTTATCATCAAGCATTTTTTGAGTGAGTATGAAAAAAGAGAATTGAAGCAAAAAGTTGAAAGTGAACTTAATGGAATAGAAACCAATAATCTTCCGGCCGTAGTGAGTACAGACAAATTAATCGGTTTAATTGAAAGGTATGGCAACATTGCTGATAAAGAGCACTTGGAAAAGGCATTAAATAACTATTTGTCTTCTTTGGAGTATGAGGAAACTATTTCAGAAACCGACCCGACAAGTAAAAACTCTTTATTGGATTTACTGCCTTTAAACCACATTCAATTTTATGATAAACCATTGTCGCTAGCGGAGTCGATTCTGTTAGCAGGCAAGCCCTTGGTTAATGAAGGGTTAATCGAACCTAAATATTTAGATAAAATTATCGCAGATTATAATCCAGAATATCCTTATTTTGTTGTTGCACCCGAGACAGCAATTCCTCATGCTGGTTTTGAGGATGGGGTGAATAAATTAAGTATGTCCCTATTAAAGCTGACGCATCCAGTCGCTTTTAGTCAAGAGTTATCTGTCAGGTTGATTGTGTTAATTGCACCAGAAGATCAAAAAGGTCATATGAACGCTGTTTCCACCTTCTACACGTTAGTCCATAATTCGCTTCACTTAAAAAATATCTTGTCTACAAATTATGAAAAAGAATTGCGGAAATACTTAGAAAAGGTTTTACAGGAGGTGAATCAAGAATATGTTTTCAAATAAAGGAATCCTCATGCGAAAAATATCTTTTAGTCAAACCTTGAATCAGCTAACTATTTTTCTTAAAGGGATGGCCGTGATTTGCTTATTGTATGTGATTAATGAATACTTTTGGCAAAAAAATACGTCCTTTCAAAATACTTCTGCCGTTTTATGGACAATGGCTATCTTACCAATTGGCGGAATTATCGTGTCTTTAATGAAGAGAAGGAGCGAAAATCAACCACTAATCGATGAGCTTTATCAAACCTTTGAAATAGATAGTATTGAAGCGATTAAACAATTGGATAAACAGTTAGTCGAACAGCTAAAATTGAATAAGCTCTTTGTTTCGAATAAAAATCAAATTGTTGGAACTAAAGATTATTTGTTGTTGGACTTTAGAGAGGGGTTATTTCAGCTATTTCCCACAAAAGGGTTAACTAAGACCCAGATTGCCGCCAAAGATAGTTATTATACTCTGACCTTATATTATGGTGAGTTAAAAAAGGTAATCCCATTTAAAAAGGAACAAGAGGCAAAGGAATTGTCTAAGCAACTTAAAAAAAACTATTTAAAGGAGCGATAAAATGGCAAATAGAATGATTTTAAATGAAACTTCGTATTTTGGAAAAGGCGCAATTGAAAGGATTGTGCCAGAGTTTAAGGCACGAGATTTTCAAAAAGCTTTGATCATAACGGATAAGAATTTGATCGAGTTTGGAGTGGCAACGAATGTCATTGACTTACTGGATGAAGAAAAAGTGGCTTACGAGGTTTATGACGACATTGTGCCGAATCCGACCATCACTATAGTGAAAGCTGGTGTAGCGGCTTTTAAGGCTTCAGGAGCAGATTGCTTGATTGCGATTGGCGGTGGTTCGCCAATTGATACAGCTAAAGCGATTGGAATGATTGTGGCTAATCCTGAATTTTCTGATGTGCTGAGTTTAGAAGGGACTGCTGACACGAAAAATCCCAGTATGCCAATTTTTGCAGTGCCTACGACTTCTGGAACGGCTGCGGAAGTGACGATTAATTATGTGATTACGGATGAAACAACTCATCGCAAGTTTGTGTGTGTTGATCCACATGATATCCCGATTGTGTCATTTGTGGACAGCGAGCTGATGATGGGAATGCCGAAAAACTTAGCAGCAGCCACGGGGATGGATGCTATGACTCATGCCATTGAAGGGTATCTTACCAAAGATGCATGGGAGCTGACAGATATGTTGCATCTTAAAGCGATTGAGATCATCGGGAGTTCGCTTAGAGAGTCGGTAAAGGGTGACCCAAGAGGCCGTGAAGCGATGGCTTTAGGTCAATACATTGCGGGAATGGGCTTTTCCAACGTTGGACTTGGGTTGGTCCACGGCATGGCTCACCCCTTAAGTGCCTGGTACAATATCCCTCACGGAGTGGCTTGCGCATCACTCTTACCAACCATCATGGCGTTTAACAAAGACTTTACTGGAGAAAAGTACCGTGATATTGCTAATGCTTTGAAGGTACCAGAAGCTCAAACAATGAGTTTAGAAGCAGTACGGAAGGCGGCAGTAAGGGCGATCCGTCAGCTGAGCAGAGATGTTGAGATTCCAGCCACTCTTTCAGAGTTGGGGGTTCAGGCAAAGGATATTTCAGCTATTGCTGAGGATGCTCTTCGTGACGTTTGCACGGCGGGAAATCCTAGAGAGGTTATGGTTGAAGAAATTATGGATTTATATCAAAGTTTGATGTAAAGGCGATTCTATTGCATAAAAGGTAATCGGTATGTTGCTGCTGATCAATGGTCTCTGTTCAGTTGGAAGTGATGAGATAGCTCAAAACCATCAGCGATGCTTAATGCTAAAAAGATAAGTCTGATTTGAATAAATTTGATTTATCTTTTCTTTAGCAAGGATTTTTGATTGATGTCATATCTATCGGTGGTTGCAAGAATAACCGTTTCTTCCAAAGCGCTTATCATGGGGAGGATCACTATAAACCAATGAGCATTTTTGGTAAAGAAAACCAATGGTAGAAAAATAAATAAAGAAAAGCCAGCCATTTTGTTTGCGATAGTGTGCATCATTGCCCAGTTGTTGAATTTTAGTTTGGTTAGAACCAAGTTCACGAGTCGAATAATCAAAGTTAAACTAATGAACAGCTTGGATATGAGGGGAAACTCTAGATCAAGGCGTGTTAGGATGAGTAGTAAAATCGTGATCCAAAATACAAAATCCGCATAACTATCAAGTTTCGCACCAAGTTTACTTTCCACTTGATAGTGGCGAGCCAACCAACCGTCCATTATGTCACTGATACCAATTAAAAGATAAATCCCCAGCAATGCTAGTGGCTGGTTTGTGACAAAAAACATAGTGGGCGCCAGTAACAAGCGGAGCGTTGAGAGAACATTCGGCAAATAAATTAGCATGATTTTCCTCCGATTATGTAACGATGCTTTGATTAAATTATCATCTTGAAGAGCGTCCTAGTCAACCTTTTTATTAGGTGATTGAAGTTTTGGTTAAGTTGTCAACCGGATATCATTTGGAACCATGATTTTTCAGTGGATGTGATTACTTCTGAACAGGATGTTAGTCAGTATGAGTTAGTCATTGCCCCGATGATGTATTTAATTCGTGAGGAAACAATGCTGAAGTGGCAAAAAATTGGTTGAAGCAGGTGGCAAGTTAGTCTCAACCTATTTAACAGGATATGTTAATGAGTCGGATTTAGCTTATTTGGGCGGATGGCCGAAGGAGTTGCAAGCTATTTTTGGCATTAATCTGTTAGAAACTGATACTCTGTATCCGAAAGATCAGGTCTCCATAGACTATGGTTCGCAAATGTATTCGGCGAAAGATTATTGTTCTCGAGTTGTCTTAAAAGGTGCTATATACATCCTGTTAAATAATCAAACATATAGTTCCATTGGATGATTATTTAATGGGAACTATATAGCGAGTTAGCTGTCTATCAGAATCAGTTTTATCAACAAACGCCTGCTGTTACCGTCAATCAGTGTGGTTCAGGAAAAGCTTATTATATAGGTGCTCGCACTAACAGCGACTTGTTGGAACGCATTTATGGAGAGATCACGGATAACTTAACTTTATTAGATAACATTGTGGTTAAAAGTCAGCCGAATGTTTCGATTCAAAGCCGACAAGATAAAGATCATCACTATTATTTTATGATGAACTTTTCGGAAGAATCGCAAACTGTAGAATTGCAAGCACCAATCATGGATCTAGTATCAAATCAAAGGGTCTCAGGTCAAGTCACACTGGCTCCTTATGAGGTTAGAGTGTTGATTAAATAAGAAAAGCTGAACGTGAAGCTGGATCCAAACTGCGATATATAGAAAGTTTTATACTTTCCTATAAAGTAACAAAAAAAGAGTCAAAACCAATCAGCTGGTTTTGACTCTTTTTTTCCTGTAGTAAAGCTTTTTAACGATAAATCATCGCTTTATTAAAATCGATATATTGTCTTGAAAGTGTGAGGATTAAAGCAGAAACTCGCGTTAAAAGTGGGAAGCTGATAAATGCTAACGTCGCTAATAGGATCGATGAGATTAAATTCACAACAGACAT
The DNA here is from genome assembly GCF_017829975.1 of Vagococcus allomyrinae. Lineage (GTDB taxonomy): Bacteria > Bacillota > Bacilli > Lactobacillales > Vagococcaceae > Vagococcus_D > Vagococcus_D allomyrinae. Next base: position 55,210 of record NZ_JAEEGA010000019.1, read on the forward strand.
CGCTTGTAGTCCACTTAGTGCGGCTAAAACAAGTAAAGCTGGTGAAGCGATGAAACTAATTGCGACAATCCAAGCGCTGGCTAGTAAGGCATAAATGGTGATAACCGCTCCTAACATAACGACTAGATTAAAAAAGAATAACCCGATTACTGCAAAAATATTTACTTTTCTCATAATGTACTTCCTCCAATGTGTGATTAACTTATGACCTAAGTTTAGCATTTGGGAAAGGCTCCAGCATCAGACTGAGGTCGGAGTTTTATCTAGTCTTTTAGTCAGTTCTTTTTCTAAGTATATGTAAACGGATTAAATCGTCATGAAAGACAGTGATTTATTTATGATAGTTTTACCATACTGTTAGTGAATGATCTGTGAAAATGTTAGACTGTAGGTAAGAAAAGGGGTGAGCGAGAATTAGAGGATGTTTAGCTAGATCTCATGGGAGTATCAAACGAAGTCCGCTTGTTTTGGCGACAAACATGAAGGGCGAATCACGATGAAAAAAGAGGAGTGAGATGGATGAAGAGGAAGTTTGAAATGCCTTCGGCTTATACGGTCTTATTTATCATCATTGCCGTTATTGCCGTATTAACCTGGATTGTACCGGCTGGACACTATCAGGTTGATTCAGAAACAGGAAATTACATCGCAGGAACTTATGAACGAATTTCCAGGCAACCACAAGGGTTATGGGATGTCTTGATGGCACCAGTTATCGGTATGGTGGGAAACGAGACAACTGGTGGAGCAATTGAAATCTCTCTGTTTATTTTGTTTATTGGTGGGCTTTTAGGAATTGTTAATAAAACAGGTGCCTTTGATGCAGGGGTGGCTACGATCATTAAGAGCCGTAAAGGGAAAGAAAAATCGTTGATTCCCATTTTAATGATTATTTTTGCCATCGGCGGAACAACATTTGGGTTGGCGGAAGAAACATTGGCCTTTTATCCCTTGCTTATTCCTGTCATGCTAGCAGTGGGGTTTGATTCGGTTGTAGCCATTGCGGTGCCTTTGATTGGGTCACAAATCGGGTGTTTGGCATCAACTGTTAATCCTTTTTCCACTGGGGTGGCTTCCGGTATATTAGGGATTAGTCCTGGCGAAGGCTTGCTGTCACGGATTATTCTATTGATTATTTTACTAACAGTGAGTATTATTTATGTGTATCGCTATGCACAAAAGGTTGAAAATAATCCGCAAGCTTCTCTCCTATATAATCAACGAGAAGAAGACTTGGAAAGGTTCAAAATAAATATTGATGACATTGAAGATATCAGTAAAAAACAAAAACAAGTATTGTTAATGTTTGTGGTGACGTTTGTCATACTGATTATCGGCTTAGTTCCCTGGTCAACTATTAATGCTAATTGGACTTTTTTTGAAACACTGACAGCATGGGTAACTGGCTTGCCAGTAATTGGGGTCTTTTTAGGCAAAGATATGGCACCACTCGGTACGTGGTACTTTGGTGAAATTACGATGTTGATGCTAACGATGTCGATCGTCATTGCCTTTTTATATGGAATGTCAGAAAAAGTGTTTGTTTCAACCTTTTTGGAAGGTGCGGGAGAATTTGTGGGAGTTGCCATTGTCGTTGCCGTTGCTAAAGGAATTCAAGTTGTGATGAACGATGGGGCTATTACGGCGACAATTCTCCATTTAGGTGAGTCTGGTTTGAAGAACTTATCTTCAGGAGTGTTCGCTGTTCTGGCATATATTTTCTATATTCCAATGTCCTTTTTGATTCCCTCAACGTCTGGTTTGGCAGCTGCAACGATGGGAATAATCGGGCCGATGGGCGATTTTGCAGGTGTCTCAAAAGATGTTATTATCACGGCGTACCAAGCAGCTTCTGGCTGGGCCAATCTAGTCACCCCAACTTCAGCCATTGTAATGGGAGCTGTGACAATTGCCCATACTGATTTAAGGGTGTGGTTTAAATTTGTCACTAAATTAATGATCCTAATTTTTATCATTACGTGTACTTATTTAGCCATTTTGACCCTTTTTTAAGGTTACTTTATTAGTGATGAAGTAACTGAGAATTAAGCGTTACAGATAATCAAAGAAAGTGAGTGAAAATTATGAAGTCATTTATTACAGAACTACATAAGGAAGCGGCAATTAACGATTTACGACGAATTGTAGGTGTTCCTTCTTATTTGCAAAAGGCTGTTGAAAGGGCACCATTTGGTCAAGATGTTTTGGATAGCTTGGTAGAGTGTCTTGCCATCTTTAAGGAGCAAGGTTTTTCCACCTATCTTGATCCTGAAGGCTATTACGGTTATGCGGAAGTGGGACAAGGGACAGAGATTTTTGGTGTGCTTTGTCATATGGATGTAGTACCTGCTGGAGATGAATCTTTGTGGGAGACACCAGCGTTTGAAGCGACAGTTAAAGATGGGGCTATTATTGGCCGTGGCGTTCAAGATGATAAAGGACCAACCATGGCCGCCCTTTATGCTGTGAAAGCCTTAATGGATGCTGGTGTCGAATTTGACAAAAAAATCAGATTTATTTTTGGAACAGATGAAGAGAATCTGTGGCGTTGTATGGAGCAGTATCATAAAAAGGAAAAAGGAATTGATATGGGCATTGCGCCTGATGCTCAATTCCCTGTAATATACGCCGAAAAAGGGTTGTTGCAAGTTTATTTAACTGGTACTGGGAGTGATGAGTTCTCATTTAGCGGCGGGGCAGCCTTAAATGTTGTAGCAGACACGGCGGTTTATTCTGGGGATCGATTGCCAGAGGTAAGCCGGGAATTAAGTCGACTAGGTTATGATTTTGAGGAAAAGAACGACAAATTATACGTTAAAGGAAAGTCAATTCATTCGAAAGATGCCCCTCAAGGCATAAATGCTAATACTCGTTTAGCAGAAGCCATGACTGCTGTCTACGATCACAAAGCTATCGACTTCTTAGGGAGAGTTATAAAAAGTGATGCCAATGGCAAGAGTGTCATCGGTGAGTTTAAGGATGAGGCTTCAGGTGCGCTGACATTTAATGCTGCAACTGTTGAAATAAATAAAAATGAGACCAGAATAGGCATTGACATTCGAATACCTGTTACTTTTAAGAAGATAGATGTTGAAGAAAAGTTGAAAGAAGCTGGCGAAATTTATGGACTAGTTTATGAGGAACATGATTATTTGGATTCTTTGTATGTCCCTGTTGAGTCTGAGTTAGTGACAACTTTATTAGCGGCGTATCGTGATGTAACAGGAGATATGCGTGAGCCGCAAATTTCTGGTGGGGCGACTTTCGCTCGCACAATGGCTAATTGTGTCGCTTTTGGGGCGATGTTTGACACTACTAAAGATACAATGCATCAACCAAATGAAATCTGGCAATTAGCAGAGATGGGAAAAACAATGGAAATATACGCAGAGGCGATTTATCGCTTGTGTGGTAAAAAGTAAATAGGTTTGTGAAAAAAGGCAATGTCTAAGAGATGTTGGCTTTTTTCTTTTGTAATGAGAATGGCTTGATAACAGGGCTAATTTTAATAAATAGCTAATGTTAATAAAATAGTAGTTGACATATATGTACAAAGAGACTATAGTTAAGATACAAATCACTATTATCTATAAAAGAATACTAAATAGAATAATAGTGATTAAAAAACATTTACGGAGGTCAATAGGATGAATAAAATGATTAAAGGGTTATTACTTGCAGGAGCGGTTTTAACAGTTGCAAGTGCAGGAGTTGTTGCTAATTCAGTTGAGGCGGAAGCAGCAGTCAAAGTAAGTGCGAGTAATACGGATAAAATCAATGCTTTAATTAAAGAAAAACAAGAAGTAATCGCTAAGAAAAAAGTATCGACTGATTGGCGTGAACAACAAGCTCTGGGAATTCGTCTTGGAGAAATCGAACGTGAAATTGCCGCTCTTAAGAGTGGGGGAAATACTGGAAATAATGGTAGTACAGGTTCAGAGAATAATGGCAATTTGACTATAGCAGAACAAATTGCGGCTTTGATTCAAGAAAAACAAGAAGTGATCGCTAAGAAAAAAGTATCGACCGATTGGCGTGAACAACAAGCATTGGGTATTCGTTTAGGGGAAATTGAGCGCGAAATTACAGCTTTGAAAGCTGGTAATCAAGGTGGTTCAACGGTAACACCCGGGGATACTACAAGTCAAATATCTAACGAAGCAAAAATTCAAGAGTTGATTGCCAAAAAAATGGAATTAGTAGCTCAAAAGAAAGTTTCTCGTGATAAAAACGAGCAAAAAGCTTTAGGAAAACAAATCGACGCGATTGAAAAAGAAATTAAACAGTTAAAGAAAAATAAATAGTGTCACTCCAAAAAACTTGTGGTCTGTTATCGGCGACAAGTTTTTTTGAGTTGCTTTCTTTTTGTAAGCATAAAAATTGCAAAAGCATCACTTTACTAGTAAAGTGATACTCAAGAAGTAAAAAAAATCGAGGAGGGATGACGATGGCAAGGATTTTAGGGCATCATCATATATCAATGTTTACCGATAATGCGACGCAAAACAATCATTTCTATACGGAAGTTTTAGGTTTACGTCGAGTGAAGAAAACGGTTAACCAAGATGATCCGCAGATGTATCATTTGTTTTATGGTGATCAAGTTGGAAGTCCCGGGACAGAACTAACTTTCTTTGAGATGGCACAGCAACAAACTCGGCGAGGAACCAACGCCATTTCTCATATTGGATTGCTCGTTAAGTCTTATGAAGGATTAATATTTTGGCAACAGCGTTTTGAACAATTGGGAATTAAACATGGTCAAATAGAAAAGATTAATAATCGGGACGCTCTTTATTTTGAGGATCCTGATGGTTTGCCTCTCTACCTGATGAATCATCAAGATGGTTTCATCCCAGCTTTTTGGCAAAGATACCATCATTCAGAGGTCCCAGATAATGTTCGCATTTTAGGGATAGGCCCCGTTATTTTGACGGTCCGTGAATTAGAAGAGACCGGGAAGATGTTAACTGATTTATTGGGGTATACAAAAGTAAAAATGACAGATGGAGAGGATGTTTATCAAGCGGTTCCCGGCGAAGCGAGTGGTGAAATTATTATTCGCCAACAAAAGGGCCAAAGAGAACGCCAAGGGGCAGGGACAGTCCATCATCTTGCGTTACGAGTTAAGGATTCTGCTGAGATGAAAATCTGGGCTGAACGGATTGAGACTGCCGGTTATCGTAATAGTGGGATAAAGGATCGTTTCTATTTTGAAAGTTTCTACTTCAGAGATCGAAACAGTATTTTATTTGAGTTAGCCACTGATGGTCCAGGCTTAATGATTGATTCGAGCTTGGAAATGTTGGGCAAGCAATTGGAGTTGCCATCATTTTTAGAGGAACGCCGCAGTGAAATAGAAGCAAATTTGTCACCATTAATTTAGAAAGTAGGGAATAGTGTGGAAAAATATAGAATTGATCAATCTAAGGGAATGGAGTTTGGCCTTTATTCATTAGGGGATCATATGGCTAACCCATTAAATAATCAGCGAATTAGCAATCAAGAAAGGATTCAAGAGATTATCGAACTAGCCCAATTTTCTGAGGAAGCTGGATTAGATGTATTTTCCTTAGGGGAGAGTCATCAGGAATACTTTACCAGTCAGGCCCACACGGTTATTTTGGGGGCAATCGCCCAAGCAACGAATACCATTAAATTAGCAAGTTCTGCTACGGTCTTAAGTGTTCATGACCCAGTTCGGGTTTACGAAGACTTTGCTACCTTAGATCTAATTAGTGATGGTCGAATGGAAATCGTGGCAGGGCGAGGGTCTCGAGTAGGAGCCTACTATTTGTTAGGGTATGACGTAGATGATTATGAAGAATTATTCGAAGAAAAGTTGGAATTGTTGACAAAGATCAACGAGGGCGAGAGAATTACCTGGGAAGGGAAATTTCGAGCACCATTAAATAACGCAGAAATCATTCCTCAACCTAAAAATGGTAACTTACCTATTTGGAGGGCTGTGGGAGGGCCGCCAGCAAGTGCTATCAAAGCTGGTTACGCAGGTATTCCAATGACGTTAACGACGCTTGGTGGGCCAGCTGTTAACTTTAAAGTGGCTGTAGAAGCTTATCGAGAGGCATTGCAAAGAAGTGGGTTTAATCCTAATGACATGCCTGTTGCGACCACTAGCTTATTTTATACAGCTGATACGACTCAAGAAGCTTTAAGAGAGATGTATCCTCACTTAAATGTGGGGATGCAACGCATTCGTGGTGGCGGGTACCCCAAACAACAGTTTGCTCAAGCAACTGATTACCGTGATGCTTTAATGGTTGGCAGCCCTGAACAGATTGTTGAAAAGTTACTGTATCAATATGAATTATTTGGTCAGCAACGTTTCTTAGCACAAATTGACTTTGGTGGCGTGCCGATGGATAAACTGAAAAAAAATATCGAGTTGATTGCCACCAAAATTATGCCAGAAGTGAAGAAACACACAAAAAAATAAACAGGTGGTAGTGAAATGAAAATAGTCGGAATTTCAGGGTCAACACTAGGTAGTAAGACAAGGACCGCTGTAGAATATGCTTTAGCGGAAGTTAAAAAGCAATACCCATTACATGATGTGACCTTAATCGATTTAAAAGAGTATGATATAGTGTTTAGTGATGGCCGTAACTATTGGGAATATGAAGGAGACACGAAGCAAGTCTTAGAGACCATCATGTCAGCAGACGCATTAATTATTGGAACGCCAACTTTTCAAGCTTCAATCCCAGCGACATTAAAAAATATTTTTGATTTATTGCCAATCAATGGGTTTCGTGACAAGGTGGTCGCATTAATTGCTACGGCCGGTTCTGCTAAGCATTATTTAATGGTTGATCAACAATTAAAACCGATTATTTCTTATATGAAAGGTAATTTAGTTCCAACCTATGTCTTCATTGAGGAAAAAGATTTCCTAAGAAAAGACATCATCAATGACGATGTCGTCTTTAGGTTGGAGCGGTTGGCTGAAGATACGGTCTTACTAGTTGAAGCTTACCAGCACATGCGCGAAATAAAAGATGCTCAATACGATTTTTAATTTAAAACGACCTTGCTTTAAATAGAAAAAGAGTCTGAAATTCAGGCTCTTTTTTACCAGTCCAACTGATTTTGATGTAACACGATTGGCTGATGAGACTCAATCACTTGTCGATAGGTATCTAGGTAATGTGCCAGTTCTTTTTTAGTGAGTTCAACTGTAATTGTTGTTCTTTTGTTGTCTTTGAAGGATAGCTAGCAATCAAACGTTTTAATTCATTAAGTTGATCTTCAATTTCCTCAAAAGTCGAGTTATTCACATGATCACCTCTGCTGAAATAATCTGACAGTTGTGATAACTGACAATAATTCGCTGATTGAACTTATCTAATTCCTTTTGAGGGATCTGCTGATTATGTGACAAGTCTATGAGACAACTATGAGTGTATTTCTTCAGCAATTGTCCGATGAACACCCCCGGAATCAACTCACTGGTTGCACTGATTGTTGCACCAATGTGATAAGACTTGTTGAGCTCGTTTTCTTGTATCTGTCTGTTTGTAAACTGTTGGAAACTTCCCATATCTAACACCTCCAAACTTTATTATACCAATAGTATAAGTGTGGTATGAGAGAATCTTAAGGAAAACTTAAACAAAAAATAGGCAGTTGTGGCATGAAGGCGTTTTACTCCGATGTCCCTTATTTCTAGGCCAAAGAGCACAAACCTTTTGAAGTGTATTTTTCAATTAACAGGCGTGAGAAAAAATCAGAGTTTAGGACATTAGTCCTAAACTCTGATTTTTGGTTGGTGATTGATTTCTATAACGACCAGATGCTTGGAAGGGGAGCGTTTTGGCTTGTTTCGACATCGGCTGGTCGGAATCCTTGTTCGGTTCGGTTGATAATCTCGTCTTGGAGTGCTTTCTCAAGATTGTTAAAATAATCACTGTAACCGGCGACTCGGATAATTAGATTTTCATACTCTTCAGGACGTTGTTGAGCTTTAATTAACGTTTCTTTGTCTAGCACATTAAACTGGATATGATGGCCATCCATTGCGAAATAGGAACGGATAAGGGTCACCATATGGGAGAGCCCTGCTTCGCCAGCCACTACTGCTGGACTGAATTTCTGATTAAGCAAGGTTCCACCAGTCTTCAAGTGATCTAATTTAGCTGCGGATTTGATCACTGCTGTAGGTCCTAAACGATCGGCCCCTTTTTCAGGCGAAATCCCATCTGGTAAAGGAGTGTTAGCAAGACGACCATTAACACTGGCTTCCATCGATTGTCCGAATTGGATGTGATTAGCCATCGGAATGTAACTGACATTGGTTGTGGCGCCTTTAACAGTTTGCCGGTTAGCTAAAGCCTCTTGAATACTGTCATTTACCTGATATAAAATATCATCTGCATAGTCGTCATCATTGCCGTATTTTGGTGTGTGATGACGAACGATTTTAAGAATATCGTCATAACCGTCAAAGTTATCATGACTGGCGATTAGTAGTTCATCGAGTGTTAGTCGTTTTTCCTCGAAAACATGTTTTTTGATAACGGCAAGCGAGTCAACCAAAGTGGAAATCCCCACACAAGGAATCGAAGTTGAATTGTAACGAGCACCACCATTGTTATAGTCCTTTGCTCGGGCAATGCAGTCGTCAGTGAGAGCTGACATTAAGGGAACGGGTAACTGGGTCATATGCATACGCTCAATGATATTTGTCCCAGAAAGCTTGACGTTGGCTACATATTGCAGTTGTTTACAAAAAGCATCGTAGAGCTGTTGGTAGCTCCTAAATGTTTGAGGTGAACCTAAATCTAAACCAACTTGTCGATTTGTTTTACTGTCGATGCCGTTATTGAGCACCAGTTCTAAAACCTTAGGTAAATTTAAGTGACCAGTTAACATATACGCTTCTTTGCCAGCAAGTCCTGTTTCGACACAACCAGTGGCAACGCCATTGGCACGGGCGTCATCAAGTGAAACCCCCATACCTAAAAGTTCTTGAACAAGGGCGTCAGAGTTTAAAAATGCGGGCTGTCCCCATCCTTTACGAGCGACTTTAACAGATTCTCGCAAGAAATGTTCAGGGGTCTTTCGAGATACTTGGATATTTGAACTGGGTTGTAATAGCTTTAAATCATCGGTTACTTCGAGAATTAAGTAGCTCAAATCGCTAACACCTGAAGAACCGTTTGCCCGTAACGAGCCAGTGTTGATATTGCTGAAATTAGTATATGTTCCCGTTCCTACTAAAGAAATATTAATAGTAGGTGGGGCAGGTTGATTATTAAACTGAATCCAGAGGTTTTCAATCAATTCTTTTGCTTCTTCACGGGTTAAGGTACCTTCGGCAAGTTCTTTATTGTAAAAAGGTTCCAAATAATGATCCAACTTACCAGGTGAGAAGGAATCCCAATTATTGGTTTCAAGGGTGACACCAATATGAGTGAACCAATACATTTGGATCGCTTGTCTAAATGTTTTTGGTCTATAGGCGGGAACTACGTCACAAACCTCCGCAATTTGCAATAATTCTTCTTTTGCTGTTAATTCTTCTTCTTCTTCAGCTAATTCTCTGGCCAACTCTGCGTAACGTTCTCCCATCGTAACCATACCTTCACAGGCTAGTTTCATTCCAGCAAGAGCATCCCGCTTTGTTAAGGCCTCTAAATCATCAGTATAATTCAATTTACTTAGCTGAAGGTCGATATCGTGAATGCAGTCCTTATAACCTCGCTGATAAATTTTTTCGTCACCCACGGTTTGTCCCAAACCAAACTGCAAAAGGGGTTCCGTATAGAGGCCAGCTTCATATAAGTCATGCCATTTTTCAGGTAGAACACTGGTTATTTGAGAAAGCATTGAACGCTGGCTCCAGTATGGAATAATCTTTTCTTCTTGAATTCGACAATCATCTTTGCTTACCTTAAAGAAGACTTTGTCCCGAGCATTCATCGTGTAAAAATCTTTAAGAGAGTGGCAGGCAAGTTCAGGGAAGGTCGGAGCTGCCCATGGTTGATGGCCTTTTTCGCCAACAATTAGCGATCGTTTATTGATAAAAAGGGTTCGATTCGTCATTAAATAGTTAAAAGTTTTACCTCGTAACGTATTTTTTTGACAGACACCTTCATATTTTTGGTAAGCTTCAGTGACGAGTTGAGCACGTTCCATGGAAATTGTTGGGGTATAGCCCTTCTCGCTTTCTTGACGCAAAAATCTGATTCTATCGGTAGAGCCTCGTAAGTTAGGCTCAAGTGTGAGCGTCATAATTTAATCTCCTCCTTCAATTTTGGTGATAAGTCATGGAACGGTATAATCTCTATTATAGTCTCGTTTAGTGAAAAAAATAACAAATTTTCATATAATAAAATTATTATAACTTAACTGTGAAGTAAATATTGAATAAATGTTATTTTATAGGACCGTTTAAATTAGTTCTTTCCCTTTATTATAGCTTATTTTCTTGTTTGTTCAAGTAATAAATTTTCATAAACAGAAAAAATGTATGTTTGCTTTTAGAGACACTAGGCTCCTCTTTGATAAATTGCTAATAATAATTAGTGTACGAACATTACTTTAATGAACGTTTTTAATAAGCTGACTTCTCTTAAAATAGTAGGAGTACTGTCTTAAGTGAGACGAAAAACAACCAACGATTAACCCAAATGAGGTTTCTAGAAGCCTCATTTGGGTTAATTGTTGGTTGTCTTGTTCATTCGTTAATAAAGGTTGGGCAATAGCAGTTAAATTGTTGACGGATCTCCACCAATCGATCATGGGAAGGTGAAGCAAATAGTTGTGGCGTCTCTCTATGTAATCGAGGGTATTTATCTCTGCCAAATTCATGGTAGGGCAGTAAGTGAATAGAGGCTAAGTGAATCATATTTTCTCGTAACCATTCGATCGTTTTTTGAACAGAATGTTCATCGGAATTAAGGGAGTTTAGCATGATCAGACGTAAATCAATCGCGGCTCCAGCATCGCTTAGTTTTTTTAAGTTTTCTAAAACGAGTCGATTGGATGTTCCAGTATATTTGGTATGCAAAGCAGAATGAATAAATTTCAAATCGTACAGAAATAAATCAACATATGGCATTAACCGTTGGTAATGTTTAAAGGGAGCAACACCGCAAGTGTCAATTACTACCGAAATCCCTCGATTTTTTAAGGTTTTGACAAGTGTTTCGAGATAATCCATATTTTGACTCATAACCTCACCACCTGATAAAGTAACACCACCACCTGATTGCTCATAAAAGATCGTATCTTTTTCAATTTCTCTGACTAATTCCTCAATGGAATAGGTTCTGCCAACGATCTCCTGTTGTCCATCTTTTGTGAGGATCACTTCATTTTGGAAAGATTGGCTTTCTGGATTGTGGCACCAGGCACAACGTATCGGACAACCTTTAAAAAAAATCGTGGTGCGAATCCCTGGACCATCGTGAACCGAAAATTTCTGAATATTAAATATGAGTGGAGTAGTCATTCAGTCACCTCGTTCTTTTCTTGTTACGCAGCTAGAACTTGCTTAACTAGCAAGTCTATCTGCGACTAACTTTTTTTTAAACGTAAAGTTAGGAAAACGTTTCTTATAAGCTTGGCTAGTTGTCACCACCAGTTGGTTTTTCCCATTTTTCTTTGCTTGATATAAAGCATTATCAGCTTTTTTTACGGCCGTATCCACATTAAAGCTCGGGCTTTGGACAAAGTGTGTTAACCCCACTGAAATTTTTAGTAAAAAAGCGTGATCTTCCAACACAATTGCTTCAGTTTGCAAGTGCTCAAAGACTTTTTCATAATAAGCTTCAGCTTCCTCAGGGCTTTGATCGTGAATAACAGCAAATTCATCGCCACCAATTCGACAAACGTAATGAATGCTGTCACTGTCAATTGTCGTTAGAACTCTTGCCAAATGCTGTAAAGCTAAATCACCGATCGGATGGCCGTAAGTATCGTTAATACTTTTGAAATTATCAATATCCAAGACAGATAAGGACAAGGTCTTGCTGCTATTTTGACTGGAGTTAGCCACGAAATCTAAAAAGAAAGTAAAGGCGTCTTTGTTATAAACTTTTGTTAAGCTGTCAATGGTTGCCGCCTCTTTATAACTTTGTAAGATTTGCGAAACAGTAATGGCACTCTTTATGATGAAGGCCGATAAAAAGAAAATGAACGCATAAATCAGAATGTAGAGAATATATGTAGCCAGACTTCGCAAATTAACTAGAGGGGGCGTCAAGTATGAGAACATGACTAGTTTGATGATAAAGTACCCAATTAAGTATGAAAGATGAGCCTGCCAAAGGGTTAGTTGTCGATCTTTAATAAAACAAGAAAGAACCAGTAAAACAATGGTTAAAATTACGGATAAAAATGTTTGATCAAGCGCTATTTTTGAAAATCCTGATAGATAGCTAGCAATGGTTAACAAGATTAGGTTGGCAGCTGCGATGGATCCCAGTTGCTTAGAACCGAAGATGATGGCAAAATAAATCAGAATGAAACGTGTATCGACACCACTATGTTCACCTAAAATCGGTATTTGGTTAAGGGAAAGCAGAAAGCTGACGAAACCAAATACGAAACCCATAGGTAAAAGTGCTGAAAGAGAAGCGCGATTAAAAACCAGATAGGACATAAGTGAGATATTGGCACTTTTTTTCTTTGTTGCAAAGTAAAGAAAGGCGAAGTAAAAAGTCAGATACGTCCCGATGATTAGTGATAAATTGGTTAATATCGCGTTCATAACAGATAAATTAAACATCATGTTGTCTCCTTTCTGATTTATTGTGAACTAGCTCCGAGCCATTTGATTCAAATGCGTAGATACTAGGAAGTTTTGTTTGTTAGGCCCCAATATGTTCGTTGCCATCTTGTCGGACCTGGAATAAAGTTTTGCTAGCCCTTGTATTCATCGGGTTTCACCATTAATTAAAAATGATCTTTTCTAATTCAGTAACCCGTCAAATGCTTGAAGTAATTGAGAAGGCAGTGCTAGAAACGAAATGAGTGCACTAAGTTGACGCGCTTTAGGACAATTAAAGATCTTTTATTGAAAAAATGTCACTCTCTTCGTAAAAATGTGGAGGCTTATTCCAAGAATAAATGACATTGCTAGGCGAGTTGTAATCAGTGGTTATGAGTTCTTTGGTCCCATTATATAACCCTTTAGTGAAAAAACTAACAACATTTTTTGACTGATATCTATTACAGGAGAAAATAGGATGTGAATTTCACCAGTGAAAAACTTTAGTTGAAGGCCGGTTTTTCATTTTTATGAAACAGATAAATGGGTTGTTTTCGTTTTATCAACGTTTATAGGGTTATTATAGACTATCGCGAAGGGAATCTCAAGTTTTATTTCATAATAGTGAAATATTTATTAAAACCACAAAGGGAAGTTGACTTTTTTCAAAAGTGCTTTATAGTTTTATTTATAAGAATGAAATTTTCATTAAGCAAATAGAGCGACGCAACATAATAAAAGGGCTGTTTTGAAAGAGGGGGAATTAAGATGGAATCAATTGGAGAATCCGTTAAAAAGCTAAGAAAAGATCGTGGATATACTCTTAAAGATATAAGCAAACAGGCGAATCTTTCGATTGGCTATCTATCTCAATTTGAAAGAGGCATCACGACGATTGCAGTTGAGCAATTGGCTAAAATTGCTGATATTTTAGGTGTTTCAATCAATTACTTTTTTGACGAATCTGCTACTAGAGAAGACGTCGTGACTCGTAGCTACGACCAGCCAGTTTTGCGAATCATTAATCAAAACATCTATAAATCTTTGAGTTCAAACCCTGAGGATAAAGGGATGATGCCAAAATTAGTAGAAATGTTGCCTAGTCAAAATACTGAGCAGGTGACAGGGGCTCCTCATGAGGGAGAAGAGTTTATCTATGTCTTAGAAGGTATTTTGACGCTGATCATTGATGGTACCGAACAGCAGGTTTATCCAGGAGACTCTGCCCATTATATGTCTTCTCGACCTCACAATTGGGCCAATTATACTAATAAGATGGTTAAGTTTATCGCTGTTCACACACCCAGTGATTTTTAACGTAAGAAAGGTAAAAAGGATTGGCGCTGATTTTTCAGCGTCAATCCTTTTATTTTATATGTTTTGAAAACCACCTGCTATGCGGGTGGTTCCTTAGAGCTTCCAGCGAGGTATTAAAAAAGCCTCCTAAAATGTTAAACTGATATTGGTTTCCCGACCGTATCATTAACATTAAAGGAGGTCCCTTTATGAAAAAGGACAATCAAAGTTTATCACACACCGTGTGGAAATGTAAGTATCATATCGTTTTTGCGCCTAAATACCGTCGCCAGATCATTTATGGCAAGTACAAGAAAAGCATCGGAGAAATCATTCGACTTTTATGTGAAAGAAAAGGCGTTGAAATACTTGAAGCAAATGCCTGTCGAGATCACATTCATTTACTAGTAAGTATTCCACCAAAGTTAAGTGTATCGGGCTTTATAGGTTACTTAAAAGGAAAAAGTAGTTTAATGATTTTCGATAGACATGCGAATTTAAAGTACCGCTATGGTAATCGTAAGTTTTGGTGTCGTGGCTATTATGTCGATACCGTTGGTCACAACAAAAAACAAATAGAAGAATATATTCGTAATCAAGTACAAGAAGATCACGTAGCAGATCAGCTGACGTTATTTGAGGAATATGATCCGTTTACAGGCAATAAAAATAGCAAAAAAATAAAAAAGAATGAGATTCTTTTAGAATCAGTGAGAAAAAGTGGCGCGTGAGGGAGACCCGCTCAGGAGGCCTTTTAGGCCGTGGCCGGTAAAAGAGGCTTCCAGCCGAAGAGCAAACCTCCAGTTCTCACTGGAGGTTTTGATTGTGTTTAGCTTAGAGTACGATTCTGTTTGTTTAGGTTATTAAGTTTGGCTCTTCTTTTATGCCAAAGCATTAAAGCAATGCCAACAATTATGAGAAAGGCTGCTGTCACAAGGCTTAGGCCGTCGTATACACCGGTGTTTGCATTGGCGCTTAACATGATTAAAATGAGACCAATGCTAATTAAAAATAAGCCGTTTTTTGCCATCATTACCTGGTCCCTCCTTTCGTGTTACCTAATGTTAGTCTCCACATAATCTGTTTTTACTCCTACGAGACTTTAATCATTCTCTCCTAACGATGGGTCCATTTTATTTGCTGCAATGATAAACGGAGCCCAAATAACAAATGCGACGGCTAGGTTAATCAGAGTTAAGACAATCGCGCGCCAATCTCCACCAGTGGCTAAGAAGCCGCTGATAATGGTTGGCATAACCCAAATGACATTAACGACTACTGGTTTAACCAAGCCGGCAAAAGTAGCGGCATATGCGATAGCGGCTGTTGCCATTGGAGCTAAGATAAAGGGAATCATAAAGAGTGGGTTTAGAACGACTGGCATCCCAAACATAACTGGCTCATTAATATTGAAAATTCCAGGTCCAATCGATAATTTTCCAACAGTTAAGTAATCTGCTCGTTTAGATAGTAATAAAACAGAAATAATTAAAACTAAAGTAACACCTGCTCCACCAGGCCAGACGAAAGCTTCAAAACTTCCTGCCACCCATTTATAAGGGATTTTTTGCCCAGTTTGGAAAGCATTGGTGTTTTCAGTCATAGCGGTTCCATACAAAGTTTGCAAGATGGGAGACATGACGTTTGTTCCGTGAATCCCAAAGAACCATAACAGATGTACCATGAAGACGATTAAGAGAACAGCACCAAACCCTTGAGATAAATTAATCATCGGTGCTTGAATCGTTTCAGTAATCCAATCTATCATTCGTTGTCCAGTAACTCTTGTAAAAGTATAGTTGATAATTCCGACTGTATAAAGAGCAACAGCTGCAGGAATAATTGCGGCAAAAGCTTTTGATACAGCAGGAGGAACTGAATCAGGCATTTTAATAATAATGTTCTTTTGCATTAATTTTGCAAAAAGAATTGTGGCAATAAAACCGAAGATAATGGCAGTAAATAAGCCAGAACCTCCCATATGTTTCCCGAAGTTAAAGTATCCCCAAGCACCAGTTGTAATGGTTTGTACCCCTTTATCAACAGCGACTGTGCCGCCAGCTTCTGTAATGATTGCAACAGCATCTTTGCCAAGTGTTTTTGGCAATGTTAACACAGCTTGTGCTGAGTCAGTTAGTCCCATGAAAAAGGCTGCTAATGACACAACGGAGCCAGAGAGACGATCGACATCATAAGCTTTAGCTAAATTGGAGCCTAGTGTCATTGAAAAAATCACAGCCATAATTGCTAATGTTCCCGTCCAAACCAATCCATTAATCCCGATTATGGGAGCCATTGCTTCGACAAAACCATCATAGCCCCAATCTCTTGGAAAATCTCTTAAAAAAGCATTAAGTAAAGTTGCGATAGCCCCTGCCATTGTCGCTGGCATGGTCGCAATAAAAGCATCACGTAAAGCGACCAAATGTTTTTGCGAACCAATTTTTGTTGCGGTTGGCAAAATGTATTTTTCCATCCAATTCATTAAACCGTTCATTTGTTTTCCCCCTAATTGAAAAGTCTTGTTAGTTGCGGTAGGCGATCTCCAAGCTTTTCTTTTTTGTTATATTAATGCTACCTAACCCTGATAATAAGCCTCCTTTCATAAATGAACCGAGGAACCGTAAACAGTTCCAATCAATAGTTCCACTATTTAATGTAGCAAGAAGTGTGCCAATAAAAATAAACGACAAACCGCATAATGTATAATGTTATGATGTTTATTTAGTGTGTAAAGCGTTTACACAGTGTTGGGATGGTTACACACAAATTTACAGACCTCTTGTTAATCTACTGAGTGATTACATCGCCATGTTTGTTATGAAAATGATGATTGACAAGACAGTCAAGAGACGTTATTATCTTTAATAAAGAATCTTTATTAAGAGACTTTATTAAGGAGGAACTATGAAAATAGGCAAGCCGCAGTTAATGCGAGAAATAAACATGAAACAAGTCAGAGAGATCCTTCAAGTGAACAAGTCTCTGACAAAACCTGAGTTAGCCAAGTTAAGTGGGTTAAGTGTGGTGACGGTAAATGCCTTAGTAACAAAACTAGTTAATCAAGGGGAAGTTTATCAATTAACGGAAAGTTCTATGACAGGAGGAAGGCCTGCCAGCAGATTTAGTTATAATTTTGATTATCAATTTGTTTTGGCCATCTGTTTGTATCAAAAAGAAGTGACAGATGTGGCGGATTTTACCGTGTGTAACTTAGCGGGAGAAGTGAAGGCCCATTGGTCTGTTGAATTCCAGCTGGTGACAAAAGAAACGATTTCAGAACTTATTCAATCTGCTAAGAAAGAGTATTCAGCAATACAACAGGTAGCAATAGGAATGCCAGGCGTGGAGATAGCTGGGAAAATTAACATGAGTGATTTCGTGTTGATGAAAGATGTTTTTTTGCGAAGCTATTTAATGGAGACTTGTCAGTTACCAGTCATCATAGAAAATGATGTTAATAGTGTGTTATTAGGACATTGTCATACTCAAAGGCTTCAAGGAGAAACGGTGGTAGCACTATATTATCCTGATAATTATCCCCCCGGTAGTGCGGTTTATCTTAATGATCAAATCGTTCATGGTGTTAATGGGCTTGTAGGAGAAATTAATCTTCTACCACTATCAGTTCATTGGCATCAGGTGGCAGAAGAAGAGGGCGATTTGACAATGAATATTTGTCAAACGATTATCACGATGATGATCGCTTATGATCCTCATCAAATTGTTATTTACGGTAAGCGACCCCAAGCAGCTATGTTGCCAGTAATTGAACACCAACTAACTGACTTATTTGGCCAAGTAAGTGTACCAAAAATTGCTTTTTTACAGAGCTTTAATACAGACTATCTGGCCGGAGTTAAATCTCTTGCAATTCAAGTACTAGAAAATAAATTTCACTCAGAAGAAAGCAGGTAATGAATGGCAACAGTATTTTTGAGCATTATTTATATCACATTTATTAGTTTAGGTTTACCGGACTCACTCCTTGGTGTGGGCTGGCCAGAAATGTATCGTGATTTGGCTGTCCCCCAGAGTTATGCGGGTTTGGTTTCAATGACGATCTCTTTTGGGACAATCACTTCCAGTTTTTTCAGTGGTAAGTTAATTCGAAAATTTGGAACTGGGAAGCTGACAGCTGTTAGCGTACTGGGAACAGCAACGGCGTTACTAGGTTTTTATTTAGCACCTGCTTTTGGCTGGGTGTTAGTAGCAGCCGTACCACTTGGTTTAGGAGCTGGAGCAGTTGATGCTGCCCTAAATGAATATGTGGCCGAAAACTACCAAGCTCATCATATGAATTGGTTGCATAGTTTTTGGGGAATAGGGGCTTTAACAAGCCCTCTGATAATGTCGCAAGTCTTATCCCAGGATCGCTCATGGCGTGTTGGCTATTTAGTTGTTGCCGTTATCCAGTTTATTTTGGCAATCGTCTTATTGATGACATTGCCAATGTGGCGAGGGAAGGAACAAAAAAAGACAGCGGAACAACAGGAAAGAGCACTTACTCTTTCTTTTCTGATTAAAATGAAAAAAGTTCGTCTAGCGCTGTATGCCTTCTTTTTATATATCGGGGTTGAAGCGACGATGGGGCTTTGGTCCAGTAGCTATCTAATTAATGTTAAAGGAATTGATAGTTCAAAAGCAGCTATTGCAGTTTCAGGCTTTTTCGGTTTTATCATGTTTGGCAGGCTGATTTCAGGTTTCGTTTCGATGTTATTGACTAATCGTCAACTGATTAGGATTGGTCAAATATTAATTGTATCTGGAGCATTATTGTTAATTCTTGCTAAAAGTTACCCGCTGTTATTATTGGGGATTTGTTTAATTGGTTTCGGATGTGCGCCGATCTATCCCGCCATGTTACATGAAACTCCTGAACGTTTTGGGCAAGCCATTGCGCAACAGATAATGGGAATTCAAATGGCGATTGCCTATACTGGATCAGTAGTACTACCACCTTTATTTGGTTTCTTGGCACCAAAATTAGGCATGGAAGTGTTGCCTATTTTCCTAATTGGCTATGGTAGTGTGATGTATGTGGCGTCGGAATTGCTCAATAAAAAATTAGATGCTGAAGGCCAGCTAAATGAGAGATAACCAAGAATAAGAGGTAAGAATTAAGAAAAAATGAAAAAAGTTGCTTTTTATGATGAATACTCTATATAGTGTGTTAATATGGTTAAGTATTGATTAACCACTATATATTGATTGGAAGTTGGAGGCAATGAGCGTGATAGTATTAGCAGGCACAATTGGAGCAGGAAAATCAAGTTTAACAGAAATGATAGCAGACAGACTTGGCAGTAAGGCCTTTTATGAATCTGTCGAAAATAATGAGGTCTTACCACTTTTTTATGCAGACCCAAATAAGTATGCATTTTTATTGCAGATCTATTTTTTAAATAAGCGGTTTGCCAGTATAAAACAAGCGTTGCAAGATGAGAATAATGTATTGGATCGTTCGATGTATGAGGACTCATTACTTTTTCATTTAAATGCCGATCTAGGACGTGCGTCAGCAACTGAGGTGAAGGTTTATGATGAGTTACTTGCGAATATGATGGAAGAGTTGCCCTTTGCGGCTCAGAAAAAACATCCTGATTTATTGGTTCATATTAAAATTTCTTTTGAAAAAATGTTGGAGCGCATTGAAAAAAGAGGCCGAGAATTTGAACAATTGTCATACGATCCTACTCTGTATGATTATTATAAGGAATTAAATCATCGTTATGATCAGTGGTTTGAGAATTATCATGAAAGTCCAAAAATTCAAATAGATGGAGATCGCCACGATTTTGTGGAAGATCCTTTAGCACGGGAATATGTATTAACGCTTGTGGAAGAGAAACTAGCTGAGAGTCGCAAGTAAAAAGACATACAACCGTCAGTGGTTCGTATAAATAGTAACGGTTGGAATTAAGGTGATGTGAGTTAGAAGATGATTTAATTCCAACCGTTTTTTATATTAACAATTAGTCACTAACGATGATAGCGATAACTTTTTCATTTGTGTTTTTGATGTTAGTAACCAATTGCAATATTTACCATATGAATCAGAAAAATGAACTTTAATTGAAATCTAAGGGCTACTAGCCTAAGCGACGATGGGTTTCAACGATGAGTGGTTACAATCGGTCACCACTCGTCATTTAGTTAATGGTTTACTTTAAAATGAGTGCTAATGTCACTGATCTTAATCACTTCTCTTAAGCTTGTTTTATTGTTATAGAATGATAGAAGGTCTGGGTTAATCACTTGCTTAAACTCACGGCGGCCACAACGATTATAAGTTTCTAAATCTTCAATGTCAATCACAGCGGGCTGAAATTCTTCAACGGTGCCACCATCAACTTTTGAGATCAAAGATAAATCGGAAAAATGACTAAAGATTTCAATTACTTCAAGTGATTCAATGGTGCTGACTCGCATCAGTTCTGAGTTTAAAAAGTCTTGAATCCTTTGTTTTGCGTGATTATTCGCCACGATAAATGCTGTTAGCAATTGTTTTGCTTCCGAGTCTTGCTGGTTTAAAAAAAGCGAAAAAATAGTTGTAAGCGTCATTCCCAGTACTCCTTTTAAAACAAAATTCAGAATAAATTTTTTGTTTTAGTTGATATCAATAGTTTATCATGAATTGGTGATCAGCTGTAATAATTAATTTGTGAACAGCTGCATATTACTTAATTAACCCTCTGTTTGCGAGGTTTTTTTTTGTCTTTTTTTTGATGGTAAGTGTTATATAATTGTCAGGAGAAAGGGCTTTTGATAGACTATCAGTATAAGGAGGAGGAGCTATGGATAAGGAGTTTGGAAAGAGAATATATCACGCAAAAGCAGATAATGATATGAGTGGTTTAACATTTGTTTTAATCGGAGCGGTGATTGGAGTCATGGCCAACTTTGTTTTTGCTAAAGCACTTCTATTTTTTATCAGTGTTATTTTAATGGCGTTTGGATGGTATGTTATAAGGCGCTATAAGTATCATTATCTATTTTTTTACACTAGTGTAATATTTTTGAAAAAACCTTTTTCAACAGTTGTCATTCAAGCAAACCAGATCAAAAACATTGAATTTAAAGAGTTACCCACGATTACTAAAACAGGAATACTTTGTTATCCAATCCTTATGCTAGAATCTGGCGAAAGAGTGAAGCTTTTTAAAGTTTACCAAGGCGAATTTAAACAAGTACTAGATGATTATAAAGCGTTGCACGGATTTTAGGCAGTGCTATTTGTTTTTGTTGAAAGCATTTAGCAAGGTGCCAATCTTTTTTGCCTTTCAGATATAAAAAATGCCTCTGATTTCTCAGAGGTTTCTTTGCGATTTTAATCGATCCGGTTGCCCGAATGGAGCTGGCTGGCATTAGACCCACCACTCTGTTGTCCTTGCGTGTGGAGAATTGGGAGACACTGAAAATCACTCATTGATGGCGACATATGAACAGGTCAAAAGAAAGTTACAAGAGAATCACAAGCGATTAGAGATATGCGAACCATCGCAACCAGTCTAGGCATGACTTTGGAAGCTAGACAACGCCTTGCTATCACTAATGCTAAAAAGGAAAAGCCGACAGATCCTTTTGAAAGGTTATTAAATGGAAGCTAACTTTGCATTAGATTATGCTGACAAGGTGCTGAATGGTGAGATTATTGCTGGTAAAAAGATAATTCAAGCTGTGACCCGATTCAAACGAGATTTGAAACGGTCTGAACAGTCGGATTTTCCTTATTATTTTAATAATGATAAAGCAACTCAATCAATTAAATTCATGGGATTATTACCTGGTACTGACGGCAGCCGAATTGAGATGTTACTCTTCCAAAAATGGTTGATCGCTGAACTTAATGGATGGCGAGAGAAAGAAACAGATAACAGGCGATACAATCGGGCCTTTATTTCAATGAGTCGGAAAAATGGAAAAACGTATCTCGTTAGTGGAATGGGCTCAAATTCGTTACTCATGGAGAAAGAACCGGCAGAAGGTAGGCAGATACTATTTGTATCGAATGCCTTAAAACAATCTAAGATAGGGTATAACATGATGGCCGCTGGTCTACGTAATGTGACTAAACAATCAAAATATATGCGCCAACGGCTGAAAATTTTAAATTCTCAAATTACAGATTTAGAAAGTAATAGTTTCGCCATCGCCTTAGCATCTGAGACAAGCACGCTAGATGGCTTCGGGGCTACTACTGCCATATTAGATGAATGGCATGAAGCAAAGGACAGAAAAGTTTACAACGTTATCAAATCAGGTATGAGCAACCAAAAAAACGGGTTGTTGGCAGTTGTGTCTACAGCTGGCTTGAATATCAATGTGCCAATGTTTGAAGAATACGAATTTCTTTCAAAGGTATTAGACGGGAAAGAAGAGGCTGACCGTTATTTTATTGCCATATGGGAACTTGATGATAAAGAAGAAATACACAATGAAGATTTATACATTAAAGCTAACCCAATTTTTGAGAGTGAAGAAATTAAAAATACCATGATTCAAGCGATACGCGATGATGTGGCATTAGGGATAAAACAAAGCAACTTAAATGCGGTTTTAGTTAAAAATTTCAATTTGTGGTTACAAGCTTCAGACAATAGTTATGTTGCATCTGAGGATTGGGCGAATGCCGAAGTAGAAGAACTTGATATTCAAGGGAAAAGTGTTTATGTCGGAATTGACCTATCTAAAACAAATGACCTGACCAGTTTATCATGGATCATACCGCTTGAAGAAGGACAGTTTTACTGTGACAGTCATAGTGATGTGTTTACCGCTGTCAAGATCATTGCCAGCGACATAGCGTCAAGTCAGCTACAAGTAGTAAAAGGTGGCATGGTTGACGAGCAAACTAAGCTAGATTACTTAATCAATGTGAAGCCAAATAGCATCATGGACGGCTGGCATTTCAAGTTTGCACTGGCGGCTAATATGTTGTTGAATGGCAATAGTTTTGCTGAAATAGTTCGTAAGGGTGAAGAAATAACAGAATTGAACCTATTACTAAATTCAGAAACAAGCCTGAAACAGAGTGACAGCGGGTCATTGTACTATGAAGTGACAGAGGGAACCAACACTAGAAAGCTTGATGCCGAAAATGTGCTTCACTTCAAATACTTTTCGCAAGACGGCATAGTAGGCTTATCCCCGTTGCATAGTTTATAATGTTGACCTTGACCCAGCATTGAATAAAGTAATTATGACGAACCAGACGGGCTTTAATCACTTAGACACGTTAAAAGACAAGTCAGCAACCAGTGCCCCTTAATAATAAGATGAATATCCATTGGAAAGGTAAGTCTTATAATATTGTAAAAATTAATGCTGATACGAGTAGTAAGGAATTTGATGTGATTGTAGGAAAAGAATTTAGCTAGAAGATGAACACACTCTTAACAGGGCGTGTTTTATTGTGTATACTGATTAAGAGGTGATACTTTTTGAAAAAAAGGCTAATTTGTACTTTAATGGTTTTTCTTGCTTTTACAGTGTTATTTACTTTGATAATAGGAATTGTGATGAAAATACCTAGACTTCCTTTTATAGGTGGAAGTGAAGAAGGCTGGCTGGGTTATTGGGGAGGTACTTTAGGTTCTCTGATTGGAATTATGGGAGCGTACTTAGTTATGAAGGAGCAACTAAATGTTGAAAAAGAACAAGAAGAAAAAGAACGTGATCCAATACTAACATTAGGTAAAGGTGAAGCAATTACACTGGAAAGATATTTACTAAACCCCGAAGTAATAAAAGTTCCAATCATTAACGGTGGTCAAACTCCGGTGTTTAATGTAAAAATCAGTTATGTTATTCTTAAAGAAACATTATCGAATACTGGAAAAGATGAAATTGATATTAGTAACAATTTTTTCTCATTTGACATTGATAAAATACATGTCATGATGGCTAGTTCTACCGAAATTCAATACATTTCAGTTTTGATGCCGGGCGAGAAACAAAATGTAAATTTAGGTAAATCAATAAGTCAATTATATTTTTATCATATGGATAATATTGATAAAAGTGAAATTGAACATAATTATGAAGATTTTAAAATACAAATAATTTTAGAGTATCAAGATTATAAAAATGAAAAAAGAAATAATGACTTTAATTTGGGGATTAGTTTGATTGGAATGGAGTATAATGATAGTAAAAAGATACATAAATTATTTTGTTATGCACAATTGATTAATGCCCCTAGCTAAGAAGATAGTCAAATATGGCTATCTTTTTATTGTGTGAAAAAGTAAAAAAATAACCTAAAAGGGACTAATTAAAATTGCCTCCCACAACGCTAATTTTAATTGCTAAATGCCATAATTAAATGCCAAATTAAATGCCATTTATTGTTAATGAGTGTTAATCAGTGATAAGTGTAAAATAAAAAACCCTTATATATCAAGGGTTTTAACTCCGTTTGTGAATGTGTGTTACCACCAAATGGAGGCGGCGGGAGTCGAACCCGCGTCCAAGCACATCGCCACTTCAATATCTACGCTCATAGTTTAA
The DNA here is from genome assembly GCF_017829975.1 of Vagococcus allomyrinae. GTDB lineage: Bacteria > Bacillota > Bacilli > Lactobacillales > Vagococcaceae > Vagococcus_D > Vagococcus_D allomyrinae. Next base: position 79,754 of record NZ_JAEEGA010000019.1, read on the forward strand.
TGCTTAAATTTCGCTGAGAGTTCTGACATTAAACAAACATTGCTCTTCGCTAGTCTGATAAACTCTTCTAAACATTCCAGACGGAAACATTTAGCGTATCCCACTTAGTTTGAGACCCTGATCCAGCACATGGGAGATGCTGGGAGGATCTTCGCCAACTGTTTTTAGGCAGCTAGAGCGAAAGTGTTTTCGTTTTTAGCAGTTATATTTAACTGTAACGTTTTTACGTAGACGTAACCTACGGAACGCAATTCAAGCTCGACTATACCTGTCGAATCCGTAACGCCCCCTTAAATAATAAGGGTGTACGGTGTTGTACTGGAATAGTATAACACAAGTCTAAGGGGATTTAAAGTCAGAGAGCACTAAAAACTTTAGTGCTCGCTTTATCTTAATAGATCAAATTGTATTGTCGTAGGGCCCTTAAAATGCCACCTTCAGTATTTTTAGTGGTGATATAGGTAGCTATTTCTTTTAATTCTGGTTTGGCATTCCCCATCGCAATCCGATGATCGCAGGCTTTCAGTAGATCGATATCATTAAGCCCATCACCAAAGCCGTAAGTTGGAACGCCTTCCAGTCCCAGGGCCTTGACCAATTCGCGGACGCCTTTTCCTTTGTTACCACCCTTGCTGATAACATCAATAGAATGGGGACCATTACGGAAAAAGGTCAATTCAGGAAAGTTTTCTTTATAAACATCGTCATGCTCTTCTCCAATGACCAACAACATATTTAAATCACGTTCGCGATAAAGTTGGCTGTTGACGATTGGAAGAGGAGAGTGGATGTAGTTATAAGTTTTCTCGACCATCGGGGTATGTTGAGAGACGGTAATTAAGTCAGGTGTATAAAAGCCTATTTCTTGCCCTAAGGCTTGAGTTTGATGGTACATTTTTTCACAGATATCTTGAGGAATTAAACCGCTGTAGACCTCTTTGCCTTCAAACAACACGTATTGACCGTTCATCGTAATCAATGAGTCGATGCCAGTGCGTTGGCTAATTTCTCTGACTTCAGTGTTTGTGCGACCGGTAGCAATCACGGGAATAATTTTATTTTCTTGTAATTCAATCATGGCTTCGATGATTTCAATCGTCACATCAGAATGCTCATCTAAGAGGGTGCCGTCTAAATCAAAAAATGCTAAACCTTTTACTTCTGTCATAAGTATAAATACTCCTTTTATAAGTGCTCTATTTGCTATCAAAGAAAAAAATGCTACCCCTATCTTAGCAAAAAAACAGGTTCAGTGCTAGGTTTTTCAATTTGACAGTTTATGTTTGTTGAAACCTTTGCTAATAGAGTATACTAAAGACATAGGTTAGGGGAAATTAGGGGAATCATTGAAAGCTTTTTGAAAAAGTTGTGAAGAGTGTAATTTAATAAACGTTCTATAGTATAATACAAATTAAGAGATAAGTGAGGAGATTGTAAAAATGAAAGTGCTAATGATAGAAGATAATGAATCAGTATCAGAAATGATGCAGATGTTTTTTTTAAATGAGAAATGGGATGCTACCTTTAAATATGACGGCAAGGAGGGCTTGGATGCCTTCTTAGAGGAACCTGAAGCTTGGGATATGATTACCTTAGATTTGAATTTGCCAACCATGGACGGAGTAGCAGTTTGTCGAGAAATCCGTAAAACATCCAGTACGGTTCCCATTATTATGTTAACGGCCCGTGATTCGGAAAGTGATCAGGTTATTGGTTTGGAGATGGGGGCCGATGATTATGTGACAAAACCCTTTAGTCCACTTACCTTGATCGCCCGGATTAAGGCCCTTCATCGACGGGCTGAATTAGTCGAAGGCACTGTCAGTAGTGAAGACGGAAATGGTGATTTCGATATTGCCACCGACCACTTCAAGATGAATACGAAAACACGAGAAGCCTATTTGGATGAGGAATTGATTGAAGGCCTAACACCGAAAGAATTTGATTTATTGTATACGTTGGCTAAAAAGCCTCGTCAAGTTTTTTCTCGGGAGCAATTATTAGAAATGGTATGGGATTATCAATACTTTGGTGATGAGCGAACCGTTGATGCTCACATAAAAAAATTACGTCAAAAAATCGAAAAAGTTGGCCCTCAAGTTATTCAGACCGTTTGGGGTGTCGGTTATAAATTCGATGACTCTGGAGTCGATGTTAAATGAGGTATCTCTTTCAACAAATGATTGCCTTTTGGGCGATTATTTTGACTATTTTAATTGTGGTAGGCGTGTCCTTTACACAATTTACTAAGCGAACCATTCTAACGAATACCTACGATCAGATGCAAGCTTACGCTGATTCAATTCAGGAGAATAGTCAAGAAGATCCAGGCATGTTAAACAATAGTTTATTGTTAACGGAATTGGCTCTTAAAAATCAAAATATCAATTTCTTTTATATCAATGCAGACAAAGTCGTGGAATACCCCAGTGAAAAACAGGGGCAACAAGTTAATTTTATTTCCAAAAGCAATTGGAAAAAAGTTCAAAATGGTGAAGGGGTCTCTACATCAGTTGAATTTACGACTAGCACTAATAGTAAGATTCACATGGCCATGGTCTTAAAACCGTTGTTTATTATTAATAAGTCCACGAATGAAAGTCAGTTTTATGGGACGATTGCGGTGCTGCAACCGACGAGTAATATTGAAAACAGCATGAGTGGACTGACGGAAAATCTGTTTAAAGCCTTCTTAATTTCAAGTATCTTTTCGTTGATTTTTAGTTATATGTTGGCTCAATTTCAAGTTAATCGAATAAACCGAATGAAAAAAGCCGCACGCCAAATTGCAGAAGGGAATTTTGATGTTAACTTAGAAGTCAAAAGCAATGATGAGTTGGATGAGCTGGCGACGGACTTTAACCGAATGGCTCAGGCATTGAAAGAATCCAACGAAGAAATCGAGCGTCAAGAGGATCGACGCCGACAATTTATGGCTGATGCGGCTCATGAGATGCGAACCCCTTTGACAACCATTAATGGCTTGCTGGAAGGAATTGCCTACAATGCTATTCCTAAGGATCAGGAAGAAAAATGTATCCAATTAATGCGTAATGAAACAACTCGTTTGATTCGATTAGTCAATGAAAATCTCGACTATGAAAAAATTCGCACCAATCAAATTAGCATGGTGATTCAAAAGTTTAGTGCCACAGATACGTTGAAGCAAGTGGTACAACAGCTTCAAGGAAAAGCGGAAGCTTCAGGCAATCAGCTTAGTCTGACGACCACAGACGAAATTGAGGTGTATGCGGACTATGATCGTTTTGTGCAAATCATGGTTAATATCATTCAAAATGCGATTCAATTTACACAAGACGGCGAGATTACTGTGTCAGTAGAACGAGGGTATTTGGAAACGACTGTGAAGATTAGCGATACGGGAATCGGTATGACAGAAGAAGAAGTTCAAAATATTTGGGAACGTTACTATAAAGTCGATCCATCACGAAAAAATACCAAATATGGCGAGTCAGGCTTAGGTTTGTCGATCGTTCATCAGCTGGTGAAACTTCATAAAGGCACGATCACTGTTGAAAGTGAAAAAGACGTTGGTACGACATTCAACGTGACCTTTCCAGATGAAGAAGCACGAGAATTGATTGAGGAACCGAAGGAATCAAATTAAGAAAAAAAGGTGGCAGGCTGTGCAAATCAGTCTGCCATTTTACTGAAAAAATTCTAATGAAAATGTTCTATTGATGTACGTAAGAGGTTTTTTTTGATACACTAAGACAATAGACGAACATAAAGGTGGTAACATGCAAGATAATTATAATTACCCACTAGATATAGAGTGGACACAACCAGAAATGTTAGTTGTAATGGCAATGTGGCAAGCGCTGGAAGACACTTATGAGAAAGGATTGCCTGCTGCTCAATTTTTAACTGTTTATCAAGAGTTTAAAACTGTGATTAAGAGTATCGGGGAAGAGCGAAAACTTGGGCGCGATTTTGAAGAAGTATCAGGCTATTCTTTGTATCGTGCTGTTCAAGCAGCTAAAGCTGCACCTGATAAAATGCTTAAGATGAAAGGAGCCTAAGACGATGAGTCAGCAGCAAATGGTCGAAGAAATTAAAGGCTGGGTTTACGAAGCTGGGGAAAACATTAAACGAAAATTACAATCCCCTTTAATTGTGGAAGAAAAAACCAATAAGTCTGATTTAGTTACCAATGTTGATAAAGAAACCGAAGCTTTTTTCATTGATAAAATTCGCCATCATTATCCTGACGATCAAATTTTAGGGGAAGAAGGTCTCGGTGACCATGTGACTGATTTTAGTGGTCGCGTGTGGATTATTGATCCCATCGATGGTACCTTGAATTTTGTTAAGCAACAAGACAATTTTTGTACAATGCTTGCCGTTTACGAAGAGGGAATCGGTCAGATGGCATTTATTTATGAGGTCATGCGAGATGAACTGCTTTGGGGTGGTAAAGGAATGGGTGTCTATCTCAATGAGCAAGTGATTAAGGATGTACCAAATATTACCTTGGAAAAAGGTTTGATCAGTGTCAACACTCATATGTTTTTAAATAATACCTATGAAACGCAAACGGTTGCCATGAAATCAATTGGTGTTAGAATGATCGGTTGTGCCGGAATTGGTTTTAAAGAGTTGATTAAAGGCAATCAAAATGCCTACATTAGTAATCTTCAACCATGGGATTACGCTCCAGCTAAAGTGCTAATGGAAGAATTAGGACTTAAGATGATTGCACTAAATGGTGAACCCTTAGATTTAAGGCAAAAAGTCCCGATATTGGGTGCGACGCCGGCGGCTTTTGCCGAAATTCAAACCCGCCAAAACTAAGTGGTTGCTTACTATTTGAATGAGACTCGTAACTTTTTATGTTTTCTGAAAACTTTTTATTGTTTTTCATGAGAGTTTTTTGCTATAATGAAAAGTCGAGTTAATTTGAGATAGTCGTTTTAGTTTTTTTTTAAAGTTGTGTCTCTCTTAAGAAATGAAAGAGAAATGCAACCTTTTGAAAGATAGCTAGTAAGATTTAGTGCTTTACATATAGTGAGGAGAATAAAAAGTGAAATTAAGAGAAGATATCCGCAACGTAGCCATTATTGCCCACGTTGACCATGGGAAAACAACAATGGTAGATGAATTATTAAAACAATCTGATACATTAGACGGCCATGTAAGCTTGGAAGAGCGCGCAATGGATTCAAATGATATCGAAAAAGAGCGTGGTATTACCATTTTAGCGAAAAATACTGCCGTTAGTTACCAAGGAACCAAGATCAATATTTTAGATACGCCAGGGCATGCGGACTTTGGTGGTGAAGTAGAGCGTATTATGAAAATGGTTGACGGTGTTTTATTAGTTGTTGATGCATACGAAGGCACAATGCCACAAACTCGTTTTGTATTGAAAAAAGCCCTTGAGCAAAAACTAATTCCGATCGTGTTAGTCAATAAAATTGACAAACCTTCTGCTCGTCCGGCTGAAGTTATTGATGAAGTTCTAGAACTATTTATCGAACTAGGTGCTGATGACGATCAATTGGAATTCCCTGTTATTTATACGTCTGGTATCAACGGAACGTCGAGCTTGTCAGAGGATCCAGCAGATCAAGAAGCATCAATGAACCCTGTTTTTGATACGATTTTGGAACATATCCCAGCGCCAGTTGATAATAGTGATGAACCCTTACAATTCCAAGTATCTTTATTAGATTATAATGACTATGTTGGTCGTATTGGGATTGGGCGCGTCTTCCGTGGAAAAATTAAAGTTGGTGACCAAGTGTCATTAATGAAGTTAGATGGCTCTGCAAAGAACTTCCGTGTAACCAAATTATTCGGATTCTTCGGTTTAAACCGTGTGGAGATTACTGAAGCTAAAGCTGGCGATTTAATTGCTGTTTCTGGAATGGAAGACATCTTCGTAGGAGAAACAGTCACACCAACAGATCATCAAGATGCACTGCCAATTTTACATATTGATGAGCCAACTTTGCAGATGACATTTTTGGTAAATAATTCACCTTTTGCTGGTCGCGAAGGTAAATTTGTAACGTCTCGGAAAATTGAAGAGCGTTTGTTAAATCAACTGCAAACAGATGTGTCACTTAAAGTAGATCCGACAGATTCACCAGATGCATGGATAGTATCCGGGCGTGGTGAACTCCACTTATCTATTTTGATTGAAAACATGCGTCGTGAAGGATTTGAATTACAAGTATCACGTCCTAAAGTTATTGTAAAAGAATTTGATGGCCGTAAATGCGAACCTTTTGAGCGTGTGCAAATCGACACACCAGAAGAATATATGGGCAGCATCATCGAATCGTTAAGCCAACGTAAAGGTGAAATGCAAGACATGATTCATACAGGAAATGGTCAAATTCGCTTGATTTTCCTAGCACCTGCTCGTGGTTTAATCGGCTATACGACTGAATTTATGTCGATGACTCGTGGTTATGGTATTATGCACCATACTTTCGATCAATATTTACCTATGATTCAAGGAACAATAGGAGGACGCCGTAATGGGGCCCTTGTGTCCGTTGATACTGGAAAAGCGACAACCTACAGTATTATGAGTGTTGAAGAACGTGGGACAGTCTTTGTCGAACCTGGAACAGAAGTTTATGAAGGCATGGTTGTCGGAGCTAACAGTCGTGAAAATGATTTGGGCGTTAACGTGACCAAAGCTAAACAACAAACCAATGTTCGTTCTGCAAATAAAGATCAAACAAACGTCATTAAAAAACCAAAAGTGATGTCACTTGAAGAATCATTAGAATTTTTGAATGACGATGAGTATTGTGAAGTGACACCAGAAAGCATTCGCCTGAGAAAACAAATCTTAAACAAAGGTGAACGTGAAAAAGCTGCTAAAAAAAGCAAAAAAGCTGATTAATTAATTTGAAACTCCAAAGATGATTGTGTCTTTGGAGTTTTAGTTATGTTACACATTGAAGCAGTGTGACACTTCCTTTCACAAAGAGTAAACTTTCAGGACAACAATAAAAAGAAAACGTTTAAATAGGCATTGAAGTTCTAACTATAGTGAAGTATAATATTAAGTGTAATGAAAAGTTCTTTATGAATTGTTCCGAAAAAGAGTCCTTAATTGTCTTTTTGAACAATTGTAGTAAGGATGTTTAATTACAAAGTAAAATTGATGGAGGCTCTATTTGATGGAACAAGGTAAAGTGAAATGGTTTAACAACGAAAAAGGTTTTGGATTTATCGAAGTTGAAGGTCATGATGATGTATTTGTACATTTTTCAGCTATTCAGGGCGATGGCTTCAAATCCCTAGAAGAGGGACAAGAAGTTGAATTTTCAGTCGTTGAAGGCGAAAGAGGTCCTCAAGCTGCTGAAGTGATTAAACTTTAAGCATTTATTTAATCCAATTATCGAAAAAGTATCTTATCTTATGATAGGGTACTTTTTTTGCCGTAACTTTCAGTTTCTAGTGTGAAAAAGAGAATATCTGGTTTGACACATCGAAAAGTTAACGGAAACAAATCAGCTTTCAGCTGGATTTTTATAGCGCCGATAAAATGATTCAAAGCTTTTCGTACTTTAATACTTTTTTAGAAGAAGTTTGGCCTGAAATTTGCTATAATGGAAGAGATTGAAAAATGGGGTTGGCAGTGATCTTGTCAGCATTTTTTTGATACAGAACAACTAGAGAGGACGTTATGAATGTCAACTAAAGATTCCTTAATAGATGGAATGAATCCAAAGCAAAAAGAGGCGGTTCTTCAAACAGAAGGCCCGTTGTTAATCATGGCTGGTGCTGGAAGTGGTAAGACCCGAGTGTTAACTCACCGAATTGCTTATTTAATCACTGAAAAAAATGTGAATCCTTGGAATATTTTGGCCATAACTTTTACGAATAAGGCCGCTAAGGAAATGAAAGAGCGGGTCAATAATCTCCTTACTAGTGGTGGAGAAGACGTTTGGGTTTCCACGTTTCACTCAATGTGCGTCCGGATGTTACGTCGGGATGTCGATCATATTGGCTATAATCGAAATTTTACGATCATAGACAGTGGGGAGCAGCTGACGCTGATGAAGCGGATTGTTAAGGAACAAAACATTGATCCTAAAAAATATGACCCTCGCAGTATTATTGGAATGATTAGCAATGCTAAAAATGAATTGCAGACGCCAGAAAAATACGCCGAATTAAATAATGGTTTCTTTGAGGCGATTGTGGCAAAGTGTTACGGTGCGTATCAAAAAGAATTGCGAAATAATCAGTGCATGGACTTTGATGATTTGATTATGCTAACTATTCGGCTATTCGATGAGCACCCAGATACATTGGCTTATTATCAAAATAAATTTCACTACATTCATGTGGATGAATATCAAGATACTAACCATGCTCAATACACTTTGGTTAACATGTTGGCTGCCCGCTTTAAAAATCTGTGCGTGGTTGGGGATGCTGACCAAAGTATTTATGGTTGGCGTGGTGCAGATATGCAAAATATCTTGGATTTTGAGAAAGACTATCAAGAGGCCAATGTGGTCTTATTGGAGCAAAACTATCGTTCAACATCGAATATTTTGGCAGCGGCCAATCACGTGATTGAAAATAACAGTCAACGCCGTGATAAAAAGCTGTGGACTGACAATCAGGACGGGGAGAAGATCACCTATTATCGCGGTGAAACAGAACGTGGTGAAACACAGTATATCGTGTCAACCATTCAAAAGGAAATTGCGGAAAAAGGGCGGAAATACGGTGATTTTGCTATTCTTTACCGGACTAACGCCTTGTCACGGGTAATGGAGGAAATGTTACTTAAGTCTAATATCCCTTACAAAATGGTCGGAGGGCACAAGTTCTACGATCGCAAAGAGATCAAAGATATTTTGGCCTATTTAAATGTGATCGCTAATCCCATGGATTCGTTAAGTTTTGCCCGAGTGGTCAATGAACCAAAACGGGGGATTGGGAATACGTCTGTAGAGAAGCTACGTGAATTTGCAGCAATTCATGAATGGTCTTTGCTAGAAGCTTCAATCAATGTTGATTTGGCTAATATCTCAGGCAAAGCTAGTAAAGAATTAGCGGCCTTCGGCATGATGATTCAGGACCTACAAAAGATGGTTCCTTATTTATCCATTACTGAATTGGTTCAAGAAACTTTAAAGCGCAGTGGCTATGAGGCTGATTTGAAACGGCAAAATACACTGGAATCGCAAAATAGATTAGAAAACTTAGAAGAATTAATATCTGTAACTCAGGAGTTTGATAAGCAACAAGAGGCAGCAGATGAGGAGCTGGAAAATCCAGCGGACAAGCTGACGATTTTCCTAAATGATTTGGCTTTAGTCGCAGACATCGATTCTTTAGAGGAAGAGACTTCCCAAGTAACCTTGATGACATTGCACGCGGCTAAAGGGCTGGAGTTTCCAGTAGTCTTTCTCTTGGGAATGGAAGAGGGAATATTCCCTTTATCAAGAGCTTTGATGGAGGAAGCAGAGTTGGAAGAAGAGCGTCGTTTGGCTTATGTTGGGATTACGCGAGCGGAGAAAAAATTGATCATCTCCAACGCCTTTTCGCGAACCCTTTATGGGCGGACTCAGTACAATCGCCCGTCCCGCTTTATCGATGAGATTAATCAAGAACTACTGGAAGGGGACGGCGGCGTTAAATCTATTCAAAATCGTCAATCAACCCTTACAGGAGCCGCTACTCGCAAAGCTATTTATACACAACCTCAGCAAACCAAAGTTTCCAGTAAAGTAGAAACCGGCGGTGACCAAGAGGCCTGGCAACCTGGTGACAAAGTTCAGCATAAAAAATGGGGTGTTGGAACAGTCGTCAAAGTAGGCGGCAGTGCCAAAGATGTGGAGCTGGATATTGCGTTCCCAGCTCAAGGTATCAAACGTTTATTAGCAGCCTTTGCTCCTATTGAAAAGATTCAAAAATAAAGGTTACAGCTTTTCTTGGATGGCTTTATTAAAAGACTCATGCAAGTAAGTCATTCCCAGGGGGATTTGTTCTTCTGGGAATCTCAAGGTTAATGAGCTTTGTAAATCAGCACAACCCGATTTATAAAGCTTTTTCATAAGGAGGAACTACCGTGAAGCAAGAAGATGCGGTTTTGAGAATAGAAGAACTACGGAAAGATTTAGATAAATGGAACACAGCTTACAATGATGCAGATCAGCCCTTAGTAGAAGATCATATTTTTGACAAGGCTTATGCTGAATTAGTTGCTCTCGAAGCGGCTTATCCTGAATTGGTTACCCCTGACTCCATTACGCAACGTGTTGGTGGGGCGATCTCCACTGGTTTTACCAAAGTCACACACGACAGTCCTATGTTGAGTCTTGGCAATGCGTTTAATAAAGAGGATTTAGAGGCTTTTGATAAACGGATACGCAAATTGACGGAACTTCCGATTGAATACATGTGCGAACTAAAAATTGATGGCTTAGCAGTTTCGTTAAAATATGAAAATGGCCGCTTTGTTCAAGGGGCCACGCGGGGAGATGGGCGGATTGGCGAAGAGATTACCGCCAATCTGAATACCGTTAAGTCAATTCCTCGTCGATTAGCGCAACCTCTTACGATTGAAGTACGCGGTGAGTGTTACATGCCTAAAACGTCTTTTGCTGAGTTAAACAGAGTTCGTGAGGAGAATGGTCACGAAGTTTTTGCTAACCCTCGCAATGCGGCTGCTGGTAGTTTACGTCAATTGGATACGAAGGTAGTGGCAGAGCGTAATTTAAGCACCTTCTTATATTCAGTGGCGGATTTAGGTAGCTTGTCAGCAACTACTCAAAGTGGTGCTTTAGATGAGTTGGATCGTTTAGGGTTGACCACCAATCATGAGCGCCGTATTTGCCAAAACGTTGCTGAGATTTGGGAGTTTGTTCAAGAGTTTCAAGAAAAGCGGCCTCATTTGGATTATGAGATTGACGGGATTGTCATTAAGGTCAATTCTTTGCAAGCTCAACAAGAAATTGGCTACACCGTAAAAGCTCCGCGCTGGGCGATCGCCTATAAATTTCCCGCTGAAGAAGCTGAGACGGTGGTGAATGAGATTGAATGGACGATTGGCCGCACAGGTGTTGTCACTCCTACTGCTATCATGAACCCAGTTCGTTTAGCAGGAACGACTGTGGCTCGAGCTAGTCTGCATAATATGGATTTAATTCGCGAACGAGATATTCGGATTGGGGATCACGTGATGATTCACAAAGCAGGAGACATTATTCCAGAAGTCACCCGTGTGGTTTTAGATAAACGCCTAGCTGATAGTTTGCCTTATGAAGCACCTAGCACTTGTCCAGTTTGTGACAGTGAACTAGTTCATCTTGATGAAGAAGTTGCCTTACGCTGCATTAATCCGATGTGTCCAGCCCAGATAAAAGAGGGCTTAAGCCATTTTGTTTCACGGAATGCCATGAATATTGATGGGCTTGGTCCACGAGTCATTGAGCAGATGTATGATAAAAAATTGGTGGCTGATGTAGCGGACTTGTATTCATTAACCGCTGAGCAATTGTTAACGTTGGACAAGATTAAAGAAAAGTCTGCTCAAAATTTGCTGTCGGCTATTGCCAAGAGTAAAGAAAATTCTTTGGAAAAACTCTTATTTGGTTTAGGTATTCGCCACGTAGGCGCTAAAGCAGGGCAAATTTTAGCTGAAAATTTCAAAACAATCGAAGGTGTCATGGCGGCAACTGTGGAGGAAGTCACTGAAATAGATTCTCTAGGAGAGATCATTGCTGATAGTTTAGTGACTTACTTTGAAAAAGAAGAAGTTCACCAGCTGATAGATGAGTTGCGTGAAGCAGGTGTTAATTTAACTTATCTTGGAGTAACAGCCGCTGATTTAGCAGAGGTTGACTCCGTTTTTAAAGATAAAACCGTGGTGTTAACGGGAAGTTTAACTCATTTTAACCGCAATGAGGCCAAGGCGCGAATCGAAGCACTTGGTGGAAAAGTCACTGGTGGTGTGTCCAAGAAGACGGATATTGTTGTCGCTGGCGAGGAAGCTGGTAGTAAGTTAACAAAAGCTCAGGAATTGGGGATTGATGTTTGGAACGAAGCAGAGATGGTTGCCGCAATTGAAGGGAGCACGACCGATGAAACGTAAAAAAATAATGATTGGCTTAATTGGTGCAGTTTTGCTTTTAGCAGGCTGTGGTAAATTGGAAAAAGGGACCTCGAATATTTCGCCTAATCAAGCAAGTGGCGATAAAACTGCCACCACAGGACAGCTGAACGACTCGTCTTATCAAGCCCTACTGGTTGACGGTAAATATAAGACAGGAAAAGCGAGAGGTGTCTCAAAAAGTACTGTAAATAGTAACTACAATTTGTCAAATGTTGAAAAAGGGTTGATGGAGATGTCTAAGACTCCTTATCCAGTAGACAAATTTTTATTTCAAGAAGGGCAATACATCAGTCGTGAGGACATCATTCAGTTGATCAGTCGTCAAAGTGATGGTGCTCCTTTAGGCTTAAATCCTGCAGAGGGAGGTGGCCCCATTATTTTCGAACAAATCGTAGAACAAAACTATTTAAGCAAAGAGAACGAGCAGTTAGGTGGTGTTAGTTTAGGGATTGTCTTAAATTCTGTGGATTATAGTACCACCCCACCAGTTGAAATTGACGATGGAACGGTTAACTCAGAAGGACAGCGCATTGCTGGGAAGGTATTAGAGAGAGTTCGGACTATTAAGGGGCTGGAGAATATCCCGATCACCATTGGCTTGTTTAAACAGGCCACCAGAGATGATATTGGTGGAGGCAGTTACTTTGCTAAAGCTACGAGTAAAAGTGGCAATGAGTTAAGTGGTTGGGAAGAAGTTAATGAAGCGTACCTTGTTTTGCCGGCTAAAGAAGGCGAACAAAACAATGCGACAAATGATGGCTTATCCAATAAATTTACTGATTTTAAAAACAGTATTCAAAGTTTTTTTCCTAATTCTAGTGGTATTTCTGGCGTAGCAGCTTACCGTAATAATGAGTTACAAAAGCTGACTATCGTGATTGAAACGAAGTATTTTAGTGAAACAGAAATCTTAAACTTTACGCAATTTATTTCAACGACAGTGGACACCATTTTCAATATTAATGCCAATATAGAAGTCCAAGTTAATACGTTAGAAGGCCCTCAAGGTTTTGTTGAGAAGCAAGTTGGTTCGGATAAATCTGTTGGTCACGTTTTTAACTAACGAATAAGCGAAAGCATAGAGGTAACAGCTACCGTTTTTTCACGGAAAAGCTTTATCTGCTAGCAATTAAATGATAAGAGTTTCAGCATATTACAGAAACTTATGGTAAAATGGTTTCATGAAAATGAATGGAAAGAAGGCTAAGTATGGCAATTAGTGAAGGACAAATTAAACATGTAGCAAAATTATCGAAATTGGCTTTTCCAGAAGAAGAGCTTCACGGTTTTACCGAACAATTAGGTAAGATCATTGACATGGTCGAAACATTAGGAGAGGTTGACACTGAGGGTGTACCTGTTACGACTAATGTTATCTATAATAAGAGTGTAATGCGGGAAGACGTGGCTGTTCCTGGAACAGATCGCGAATTATTGATGAAAAATGTACCTGAAAAAGAAAATGGCTATATTAAAGTGCCAGTAATTATTGAAAATGGGGAGGCTGGCGCATAATGACGGAACTGTACAAAAAGAATTTAACAGAGTTGCATGATTTATTGACTGGAAAAGAAGTGACAGCGAAAGAAATTGCGGAAGCCACGTTTAAACGAATCAAGGAGACGGAACCACAAGTAGATGCCTTTATTACGTTAAATGAAGAGCGAGCCATTGAATTAGCCACAAAGCTAGATGTTGCAGGCATTGATGAGACCCAACCTTTGGCAGGTTTACCTATTGGGATTAAGGATAATATTGTCACAAAAGACCTACTGACAACAGCCGGCAGCAAAATGTTGTTCAATTTTGAGCCAATCTACGATGCAACCGTTATGGAGCAACTATACTCTGCTGGCATGATTCCGGTTGGGAAACTAAACATGGATGAATTTGCCATGGGTGGCAGTACAGAGACTTCTTATTTTAAGAAAACGAAAAATGCTTGGGATCAAACAAAAGTCCCTGGTGGTTCGTCAGGTGGTTCAGCGGCCGCTGTTGCCGCTGGGCAAATCGGTGCCTCTCTCGGGAGTGATACCGGGGGGAGCATTCGCCAACCAGCCGCTTTTAACGGGATTGTTGGTATGAAACCAACTTATGGACGAGTCTCACGCTTTGGGTTGATTGCTTTCGCTTCAAGTTTAGACCAAATTGGGCCTTTGACGCGAACTGTTAAAGACAATGCCTTCCTGTTAAATGCCATTAGTGGTTGGGATAAACGAGACAGCAGTAGTGCTAAAATTGAGGTGCCTGATTTTACAGCGGGGCTAACTGGCGATATTAAAGGACTAAAAATTGCTGTACCAAAAGAATTTATGACAGAAGGAGTGGCGCCAGAGATTCGCACTGCCGTGGAAAAAGCGGTCACTACCTTTAAAGGATTAGGGGCAACGGTTGATGAAGTGAGCTTACCCCACTCTAAATATGGTGTCGAAGTTTACTATATTATTGCTTCGTCTGAAGCGTCTTCTAATTTGCAACGTTTTGATGGAATTCGTTACGGCTATCGTTCTGAAAATGTGAAGGATTTAGAAGATGTCTATGTCAATTCACGTTCTGAAGGATTTGGTCTCGAAGTGAAACGTCGCATTATGTTAGGCACATTCTCATTAAGTGCTGGTTATTACGATGCTTACTTTAAAAAGGCTGGACAAGTTCGAACGTTGATTTGCCGTGATTTTGACGCGGTCTTTAATGACTATGACTTAATCATTGGCCCAACAACCCCAACTGTTGCTTACGGTTTAGGTGAAAATATTGAAGACCCAATTACGATGTACACGGCGGATGTTTTAACGATTCCGGTAAACTTGGCTGGCTTGCCAGGTATGTCAGTTCCATGTGGCTTTGTTGACGGCTTACCAGTTGGTCTCCAATTGATCGGTAAACATTTTGATGAAGCAACAATGTATCAAGCGGCTTATGCCTTCGAACAAGCAACGAATTTCCACAAGCAACAGCCAGCTATTTTAGGGGGGCATGCATAATGAACTTTGAGACAGTTATTGGACTAGAGATCCACGTTGAATTAAAAACAGAATCAAAAATCTTTTCATCAGCACCTGCTCACTTCGGTGCTGAACAAAATACCAACACCAATGTGGTCGATTGGAGTTATCCTGGGGTCTTACCAGTCGCCAATGAACGAGCGATTGAGTTCGCGATTAAAGCCGCGCTGGCGTTAAATTGTGGCATTACGCAAGAAACTCACTTCGATCGCAAAAATTATTTTTATCCAGATAATCCGAAAGCCTATCAAATTTCTCAAGATACTCATCCGATTGGCCATGATGGTTGGATTGAGATTGAAGTCGCAGGTAAAAAGAAAAAAATTCGCATTGAACGAGTTCATTTAGAAGAAGATGCTGGTAAAAATATTCACGGATCAGAAGGGTTTTCATACGTTGATTTAAACCGTCAAGGAACGCCGTTAATTGAGATCGTTTCTGAAGCAGATATGCGTTCACCAGAAGAAGCCTATGCTTATTTAGAAGCTGTCCGTTCAGTGATCCAGTTTACCGGCGTCAGCGATGTCAAAATGGAAGAAGGCTCCATGCGTTGTGATGCCAATATTTCATTGCGTCCATACGGTCAAGAGGCTTTTGGGACTAAGGCGGAGATTAAAAACTTAAACTCGTTAAACTTCGTCCGTAAAGGCTTAGCTTTTGAAGAAAAACGTCAGGCCAAAGTTTTATTATCCGGTGGTAAGATCGAGCAGGAAACTCGCCGCTACGATGATGCTACAGGAGATACATTGTTAATGCGTGTTAAAGAAGGGGCAAGTGACTATCGCTACTTCCCAGAACCTGACTTACCTGTCTTTGAGATCAGTGATGAATGGATCGAAGAAGTTCGTGCCTCTTTACCTGAGATGCCGACTGCTCGTCGGGCCCGCTATGTTGAAGAATTAGACTTACCAGAGTACGATGCCATGGTACTAACCTTGTCAAAAGAAATGTCAGATTTCTTTGAAGCGACTCTGGCCAATGGGGCGGACGCCAAACAAGCTTCCAACTGGTTGATGGGTGAAGTATCAGCTTATTTAAACAGTGAACATGTGGAATTACATGATACGAAATTGACGCCGAGCAATTTAGCAGGCATGATCAATTTGATTGCAGATGGAACAATTAGTTCTAAAATTGCGAAAAAAGTCTTTAAAGAATTAATTGAAAATGGTGGCGAAGCCAAAGACGTGGTAGAGAAAAAAGGCTTAGTCCAATTATCCGATCCGGCTCAGTTATTGCCAGTGATCAATGAGATTTTGGCCAATAATCAACAATCAATCGACGACTTTAAAAACGGTAAAGACCGTGCGGTTGGCTTCTTAGTGGGACAAATTATGAAAGCAACTAAAGGTAAGGCCAACCCTGGCGTAGTTAATAAACTTTTACAAGAAGAATTGGCTAAAAAGTAAAAACCGCAGCCAGTTTATTGGTGACAGTCTCAACTGGCTCGTTTACTATGAAGAAGAAGGAGTTCATTTCCGTGAAAGCTAGAGTGATTTATAATCCCACATCAGGAAAAGAAACCATCAAAAAAAGTCTACCTGATGTCTTGGACATATTGGAGGGGGCTGGGTATGAAGCGAGCGCTTTTGCCACAACTGCCGCACCAAATTCTGCTCAAAAAGAAGCAGAACGAGCTGCCTTAGCTGGTTTTGACTTGATCGTTGCCGCCGGTGGTGATGGCACAATTAATCAAGTCATCAATGGAATTGCTCCTCTTGAAAAGCGACCAAAGATGGCCATTCTTCCAGGAGGAACAACCAACGATTATGCTCGGGCTTTAAAAGTCCCTC
The DNA here is from genome assembly GCF_017829975.1 of Vagococcus allomyrinae. Lineage (GTDB taxonomy): Bacteria > Bacillota > Bacilli > Lactobacillales > Vagococcaceae > Vagococcus_D > Vagococcus_D allomyrinae. Next base: position 96,673 of record NZ_JAEEGA010000019.1, read on the forward strand.
GCGATAATATTGTCGAAGCGGCTCGTGTGATCGCTAAGAAACAAACGATTCGCATGGACATTGGCAAAGCAGACGAGACGTATTTTATGAACATTGGAGCGGGAGGCAACTTAACAGAACTAACTTATGAGGTGCCCTCCCAACTTAAAAGTGTTTTTGGGTATTTAGCATATTTAGTTAAAGGAGCCGAGATGTTACCTCGCGTTAAACCCATTAATATGCGGCTCGTATATGATGGAGGAGAATATATCGGCAAAGCGTCCATGTTCTTTTTAGGGTTAACTAACTCGGTTGGTGGCTTTGAGCAAATTGCCCCCAATGCCCAATTAGACGATGGCAAGTTTTCGCTAATCGTCGTTAAAACGGCTAACATTGTGGAAATCATGCATTTGGTTGCTCTGATGATTAATGGCGGGAAACATGTCAATGATCCGCGAGTTATCTATGCTAAAACCTCTCATTTGTACGCTGAAACCCTTGATGAAGGGGTCCGCATGATGATTAATTTAGACGGCGAATATGGTGGCGATGCGCCGATGCACTTTACGAATTTACACCAGCATATCGAGATGTATGCCAATTTGGATAAAATTCCAGAGGAAGCAGTGACAGGTGATAATCATGATATGTTGGAAGCCTCAGATGCGTTTATTAAGGAAGTTGAACATTTGACTGATGAAGATATTGACGGTGATGGCAAAATTTCCTGAGGGCGATATATAGCTGGAAAAATGGACAAGCAATCTGGTCTAATGGATCGGATTGCTTGTCTTTAATTAGAAATAGGCGATAAAGATTGTGTTTTACCTCTTTAGCCCTTAGAATAGAGAATAGATAAAAAAAGAAAAGAGCAAATAAATGAAAAACTTACCTGTAGAAAAGAATCAAACACTCAATGTGGACATTATTGACTTGTCACATGAAGGACTTGGGGTTGCTAAAGTAGCTGGCTATCCGTTATTTATTGAAAATACCTTGCCTGGCGAAGCGGCTGAGGTACTGGTGTTAAAAGCCGGTAAAAAATTTGGATTTGCCAAAGTAATCACATTGACAAAAAAAAGTCCAGATCGTGTTGAAGCGGTTAATGAAACCTTGATTAGAACCGGCATTGCGCCATTAAATCACATGTCGTATGACGCTCAATTAGCGTTTAAAGAACAACAAGTGAAAAATGTTTTTCAACGTATTGCTAAAATGCCTGAGGTTAAGATTCATCCGATCAAAGGGATGGAAAACCCGCTGGAATACCGTAATAAAGCCCAAATTCCTGTCCGTAAAGTGAACGGTGAACTAACGACAGGCTTCTTCCGCAAAAACAGTCATGACTTAGTTCCTCTTGAAGATTTTTACATTCAAGATAAAAAGATCGATGAAGCGATTATTATCGTCCGAGATGTCTTGGAAAAGTATGGTGTTAAAGCTTATATCGAAGAAGAAAATACCGGGAATTTACGCCATATTATCGTTCGACGCGGTCATTATTCTCATGAGATGATGATTGTCTTGGTTACTCGTACACCCAAATTATTTAACTATGAAAAAATGGTCCAAGAAATACATCTGGCATTGCCGGAAGTCGTGTCGATCGTTCAAAACATTAACCCAGATGCAACCAATGTTATTCTAGGTAAAACCAATAAAACGTTGTTTGGTCAAAACTACATTAAGGATCAATTATTAGGTAAAACCTATCGAATTTCAGCACAATCATTTTATCAGGTGAATACTGTCCAAGCAGAAGTGTTGTATCAAACAGCCATCGATTTTGCTCAACTAAAAAAGACGGACACAGTCATTGATGCCTATTGTGGCATTGGCACGATCGGTCTCTCTCTTGCGGACAAAGTGCAACAGGTTCTGGGGATGGAAGTCAATCCAGACGCGATTTCTGATGCTAAAATAAATGCTCAGATGAACAATATTAGCAATGTTAAATTTGAAGTAGGCAAAGCTGAGTACATCATGCCAGCTTGGCTAGCAGATGAGGTCACAGCAGATGTGCTAATTGTTGATCCACCTCGCAAAGGCTTAGCTGAAAGTTTCATTGAGGCAGCGGTTGAGCTGCAACCTAAGAAGGTTGTCTATGTCTCATGTAACCCAGCTAGCTTAGCTCGTGATTGCCAATTGTTTGCTACTCACGGGTATGAAGTTAAGCAAGTTCAACCAGTTGATATGTTCCCTCAAACACCACATGTGGAAGTCGTTGCGGAACTCGTTAAGAAATAATAGATAAGGAAAAAGATCACATATCAATCGGAAATGTGGTCTTTTTTTGTCGTCTTGGTTGAATTAATTTTGAATAAATATTCTTTTTTTGTGAATGTTACGAGGTAGGAAGAAGTCATCTTTGGAAAAGGAACTTTGTGCATCTGTTTACGAACATGTTTATTTACGCTAAGTGAACTAGTTGAAGATTAAATTATACTTAAAAAAAGATTAATGTCAAATTTTTTGTACTATGATAGGGAATAGATTGATAACGGTTTTAATTTTCAGACAATTCTCTGAAGTTCTTATTTTATCATGATGTAAGCGTGAAACTGTTTGAGGGTAACTAACAAAAAGTAATGAGATTCAAAAATGTGATATTGATGTGAATTTTTTGAAATGAATATCTGGATGTCTAAACATATACTAAATAGGCTGACTTTTTTTGTGTTCGTTAATACTCTCGATAATGAGCTGTTAAACATAACGAATCTTGCATTTTAATCATATTTAGTAGGAGAGGACGGAGAGATAATGAAAAAAATCATACCGCTGATTGCACTGATTGTGCTGTTGTTACAAAGTATTTTGGTGCCAGTTGTGGCTGTAGCGGAGTCAATTAATGAGCAACCAGTGTCACCTTTAACCTTAAAAGAACTTGATGGGGAGGTTATGGATGAACATCAGGAAGTAGTTAATCAAGAACGGCCATTAAAAAAGGCCCAAACTTATTGGTTAGCTCTGAAAGGAACGCTACACAAAGTTACAGAAAATACAGAGTCAATTGACATATCAGTTAGCTCCAATATCAAGATGATAGAAGAGTCAGTCGAGGTAATTAATAATGACAACCAACTTATTGGAGAGGCTATTATCAAAGGGCAAAAAGTCTCCCTTAAAATCTTACCTGAAGTTATTGGCAGTCAACTATTTGATCTAAAGATTCCTTTTAGTTATCAAGGCCAAGGCGTGGAAAGCGATCAGCTTGTACTAAGCAGTCAATTGGGAGAAATGGCTATTGATTTTCCAGTGTTTCAAGAGTCAACGTTAGAGTCAAGTGACTCAGCAGTTGATTCAGCCATTGCTGAATCAGCTGATAATACTTCAACTAGTCAAACTAAAGAAGAGGTCAACAAGAACAACCTTAACAGAACAGTCAGCAATGCTATTTTGGAAAACATCTTTGATGGGGTAACCCTGGAGATTACACCAGATCCATTAAAACCGACACTTACCTCTGAAATTAAGGTGACATACAAATGGTCCTTAACTGAAGAACTGCGTCAAACTATCAAAGCTGGCGATACTTATACCTTCCAGTTGCCACCAGAATTAAAGGTGACAGCCGCTGCGATTGATAAGGAATTAACAAATAGTGATGGTGAAGTTGTTGCCAAATACACAGTGACCACTGATGGGAAAGTTGTTTTCACCTTTACCGAAGAAGTGGAACATTTGCAAAATATTGCGGGTGATTTTTGGTTTACGACAAAATTTAATGAAAAAGTGATTACCTCACCAGAAGATGTGGACATTGTTTTCCCTGTTAAAGAGAAAGATGTCACCATAAAAGTGCCAATTTATTCGGAAGAAAATGAATCGATTGATAAACGTGGGAAGTTCGATAAAGCTCTTAATCCAACTCAGGTCACCTGGGAAGTATTTGTGAATAAAACGAAAGCTGAACGCACCGATTTATTGGTGAAAGAAGAATTACCAGCAGGCTTAACGCTAAAAGGGGTTAAAGTTTACGAAATTGCTGTGGACTTTGAAGGGAATGTGACGAACGAGAATCTAGGAGAAATCCCTCCATCGGAGTATCAAGTGTCAGGCCAAGAAGTCTTATTTTCTGGAACTAGTAGGAAAGCTTACCGAATTGTTTATGAAACCAGCATCAATGAAGATAGCAAACCAGATGAGGGGGGTCCCTTAGAATTTGTTAATCATGTGACAACGACTGCTGCTGACGGCAGTGAGCTAAAAGCAACTGCCACGGTGACAGGTCAATACGGTAAAGTACTTGAAAAAGAGCAGCCGATATACCGACCAGCCGATTTGAGTTTTGATTGGACTGTTAAATACAATTATGGTGAAAAGACGATTAAAGCCAGTGATGCTTATTTAGCAGATCAATTCTCTGATAATCTCGTCCTAGTGGATCAATCGGTAGCCCTTCATTTCATGGATGCCCAAGCAGACGGCACCTATAAACTCGGTGCTAAATTGATAGTGGATAAAGATTATAAATTAACACCAGTTGATCAAGGTTTCCGAGTCGATTTTGTGAATGATGTGACCAAAGCGATTAACATGACTTATACGACGAAGATCAAAGATGGTCTAATTATTGATGATACTCAGCAAAAAGTGAGTAATAAGATTCAAACAGTCGGTGACATCGAATCAGGGACAAGTGGCACAACAACTAAACAAGGATTAATTAAACGCTACGCTGGTGTGGATTATGCGAATAAAACCTTATCTTGGGGAATGACGGTCAATAATAATAACTACCAGATGACAAATTGGGAATTAACCGATAGTTTTCCCAACAAAGGACTAACCTTTCTACCAGAAACATTTGTGATGAAAGAGCAGGGTGGCGAATTACTCAAAGAAGGCGTGGACTATGAGTTTATCAAAACAGAGCCAAAAGATGGTTTTAGAATTAAACTGATAGGCCAGTATCAAACAACGAACAAAGCCTTCACCATTGAGTATCAAACTGCCTTTGATAAGAAGGAATTGATTGGCGAAAATCTTCCTTACCTCAATCGTGCTGTGGCAAATTGGACCGATAAAAAGGGCGACAAGAAAACCAATACATCTGAGGATAAATTTACACCTAAAAAAGAAACCTATGTCAACGGCAGTAAGTATGGTTCTTATAGTGCGGTCTCAAAAGAAATTACTTGGACCCTTAATACAAATTTTAATCGTGACACCATTAATAAAGGACGTATTGTAGACCCTATCCGAGGAAATCAGCAATACGTCCCAAATTCAGCAAAGTTATATTCTTATACAGTATCTTCTGACGGCGAAATCAAAGAACTGAAAGAAATAACCCCTATAGACATTATCGTACAAAATGATGAAGAAGTTAAGACCTTAATTGTAAATTTACCAGAAAATAGCGAAAAAGTTGGCTATCAACTGGTCTTTAAAACAACTTTAGCCGATCAAATTGTTGATGCTGACAAAAACTATCAAAATACGGCGACTTTAGAAGAAGAGGGAAAAGTTAAAGATACGATTACTGGCAGTGTCTCCATTAAAAATGGGGGAACGTTTGCTAGCAAGGGTGGTCGACAAGATCCGAATAATCCAGATATTATTAGTTGGGATATTCTCGTTAATCCAAGCCAGTCCACGTTAAGTAATGTTGTCTTGAAAGATTATCCATCAGTTAATCAGCAACTCAATCCAGAGAGTGTAAAAGTCGTCGAACTGGCGAGCAATGACAAAGGCGAATTGTCATTGACAGACACCATTTTAACTAAAGACAACGACTATCAACTTTCAGTAACCCGTGATGATACAACTGGGGAAGAAGTTATGACAATCAGTTTTAATCACAAAATTTCGAAGGCCTATCAAATCAGTTATACAGCGGATTTAATGCTGGCCAAAGGCGAAAAAGCAGTAAGTAATAAAGTCTCAATTTCTGGCGATAACGTTAGAACAGTCACTCAAGATAAAGAAAGTACAATCCAAGTTGAAACCTCTGAAGGTGGAGGGACAGGGAGTGGTGAAAAACTTCATTTTTATTTGAAGAAAACAGATGACCATGGCCAGCCTTTAAAGGGGATTACTTTTGAAATCTTAAATAGTAAAACCGGCAAGTTAATGCGGACGATCACAACCGATGACAATGGTTTGGCATTCGTCCAAAACATGTTAACCGGTACTTACATACTAAAAGAAGTTGTTCAGCAAGATGGCTATCTGGTGTCAGAAGAATTGCGAGATGGCAAACTTATTACTGTCAGCAAGGCCAATGCAGATGTCGCTCATCCACTGATTGTCACCAATCAACTTAATCAAGTCGAATTGATTAAACAAGATGTTAAAGGCAATCCGTTGGCGGGAGCTATTTTTAACCTTAGTATGAAAGATTCTCAAGGCCGGTATCAACCAGTTCTTGGCTATCAGGAGTTGACTAGTAATCAACAAGGGAAAGTGTTGATCGAAGGACTCTTAAAAGGAGCTTATCGTCTGACAGAAGTCAGCCCTGCTCCAGGATTTATTAAAAATTTGGCAACGGTTGAGTTTAATATAACTGGTCAGGAGACCAGCAAACTTTCCTTAGGAGCCTATATTAATTATCAAGGAACCGTTGAGTTTCGCAAAATTGATAATCAAGGCAAGGGCCTACAAGGGGCCAAGTTCAATGTTTTAGATCGCAACTTGAAGGTTGTCAAAGTGGTAAGCTCTGATGAAAAAGGGCTTGTGTCAGTCGAGTTACCACCAGGACGTTACACGATTGTTGAGATAGAAGCACCGTCAGGTTATTTATTAAATCAGACACCGAAGACTGTTGAGATCAGTGGAACCGCTGAAGGGGAACCGGCAGTCATCACATTAGATGCTTTGGAAAACTATCAAGGTTCAGCTGAACTTGAAAAAGTTTCGGCGGCGAAATTACCATTAAAAGGGGCGATCTTTAGTTTATTCCAAAAAGACGGCACTAAGGTAAAATCAGCTTTAGTCTCAGATAGTAATGGTAAAGTTCTGGTTAGTGGGTTAGCCAGTGGAGAATATTATTTCCAAGAAACACAGGCGCCTGTTGGCTATTTGATCAATACGGAAAAATATGAATTTACTATCAGCCAAGAAGCCAAAACAGAACCGACAGTTGTAAAAACGCGTCAAGCGATTAATTACCAAGGGGCCGCCCGCTTGATTAAACAAGATGAAGCAGGTGAGCGATTAGCTAAAGCTGAGTTCAACGTAATAAAAGAAACTGGCGAATTAGTCAAAGCTGGATTAGTGGCGAATCAAGATGGGGAAGTTTCGATTCAACACTTGGCACCAGGGAATTATTTCTTTGAAGAAACCAAAGCACCTAATGGCTATGCTCTGAATCAGCAAAAAATCGCCTTTACGATTGTTGAATCTAGCTATGGGGAACCTGTGGAAGTCGCGGCAGGCAGATTGACAAACTACGAAAGTAAGGCTCAATTAATCAAAAAATCAGCATCAGGAAATAGCTTGGCAGGTGCCGTTTTTAAAGTAGTCGATCAGCAAGGTAAGACAGTCGTTGAAGAGTTAGTTTCAAACCAAAATGGGATTGTGGAAGTCGCTGGATTAGCCCCTGGGGAATATGCCTTTGTGGAAACACAAGCAGCAGCTGGCTTTATGTTAAATCAAACCCCGCAGCCCTTTACGATTAAGAGTGGTTACCTAGGAGTGCCAGTGGTGGAACAAGCTGGTGAACTGATCAATTATCAAGGAAGCGTTGAATTAAGTAAGAGTGATGATAAAAAGAAACCATTAGAGGGCGCAGAATTTACACTTTACAAGGAAAATAAAGAGCTAGTAGCTAGTAAACTAATGACGAATCAGGCAGGTAAATTAGTCGTCGAGAATTTAGCGCCAGGGAAGTATTATTTTGAAGAGACGGCAGCGCCTGCTGGCTATTTAATCAATACTGAAAAAGTTAACTTCGAAGTGGTCTCATCGGCCAAAAGTCAAATAGACTCCGTTGAAGTGACGGCGATTAATTACCAAGGATCAGCCCAGTTATTAAAAGAAAATGAAGCCGGCCAGCCCTTATCCGAGGCTAAGTTTAAGGTTATCAGCAAAGATCAGAAAGATGAAACTGGTCAGGATCTTGTGATTCGTGAAGGGCTTCAGTCGGCCACTAACGGTGTCGTGTCAGTGACTGATTTAGCCCCAGGTCGTTATGCTTTTGTTGAGACCAAAGCACCTGCTGGTTATATTTTAAATACGATTGAAAAAGAGTTTACCATTGATGAAGCAGCGGCAGGACAACCGGCAGTTGTCAATAGTGGTAGCTTAAAGAACTATCAAGGCAGATTTAGCTTTAGAAAAGTAAATGGTAGTCAATCACCAAATTCAGTTAACTTTGGGTTGAGAGGCGCCAAATTTGAGCTAAGTCGCTTGGCTAAAGGCGAAAAATTAGAGAAACAAGTAATCTCGGCAGATGCGACAGGGCTAGTTGTTCTGACTGGCTTAATGCCAGGGCACTATGAAATCAAAGAAATCGAAGCACCGGTCGGTTTTATTACGAGAACCAAGACCTTTGAATTTGAAGTTGCCCCTGAAAACAGTGGCATACCTAGTAGTGTGTTCGATGGCAGTGGCGGCGAGTTATTTGAAAACTATCAAGGGACAGCCCAATTGACCAAACGGGATTCCAAGGGGAAAGGGATCTCTGGTGCGGTATTTAATATCTTAGATAGTCAAGGGAACGTGATTCAAACAGATCTGATATCAGATGGTCAAGGTGTTGTTAAGGCCGGTGATTTAGCACCAGGTCGCTATGTATTTGTAGAAACCCAAGCACCTGTTGGTTATGTTTTAAACAAAGAAAAAGTGCCGTTTGTTATTGCTGAAACAAGTGATAGTGGACGGGTAGATATTTCAGGCTTGGAGTTAATTAACTATCGGGGGTCAGTAACCCTGACGAAGCAAAATCAAGCTGGTGGAACATTAGCCAATGCAAGGTTTAGCCTATTTAAGCAAAATAACGCCGAAGACACATTAGTTGCCAAAGAGTTAGTCTCAAATGAAAAAGGGCTTATTAGTGTCGGCGACTTAGCACCAGGATCATATTATTTTAAAGAGACGAAAGCACCGTCAGGTTATCTGATTAATGGGGAAAAAATCAGCTTTACCATTGAAGGAGAAGCTAATCAAGTACCTGAAACACTTTGGGTTACGGCCACTAATTATCAAGGAACCGCCCAACTTCTTAAGGTAGACGAAGCAGGACAAAAGTTAGCAGGAGCTGAATTTAGTGTGCTGACCGCTGATGGCAAACTGGTTCAAAGCGGTCTGATGTCAAATGACGAAGGATTAGTAACGGCGAATCAATTAGCACCAGGGAACTATCTTTTCGTCGAAACTAAAGCGGCGTCAGGCTACTTATTAAACGATGAAAAATTACCGTTTACGATTGTCAATGAAACGATTGGCGAACCTGCAGTAGTGATGGCAGGCAATTTTTCTAACTATCAAGGGACAGCACAATTGTCAAAAGTGAATCAAAAAGGCCAAGGATTAGCAGGAGCTGTTTTTAAGGTCGTAAACGAAAACAAACAAACTGTAGTAGAAAATCTTGTTTCCAATCAAGAGGGAATCGTGAAGGCGACAAACCTATCTCCAGGAAACTACTTCTTTGTTGAAACAAAGGCAGTTAAGGGCTACATGTTAAATGAGACACCGATTGCCTTCACCATCGCTGATCGTGCCTTAAATGGCCCTCAAGTGGTCTTTGGTGGTCAGTTAGTCAATTATCAAGGACAGGTTGAATTAACTAAAGTTAATCAAGCAGATAAAAAACTGGCAAATGCGATCTTTAATTTGTATAGCGCAGACGGCACATTAGTCTTTAAGGATTTACTGACTAATCAAGCTGGCAAAATACAAGTCGCTGATCTAGCCCCAGGAACGTATTATTTTAGTGAACAAGCAGCCCCAAGTAACTACTTGATAAACACGGAAAAGGTTTGGTTTACGATTAGTGATAATGTCACAGAAAAGCCAGAAGAAGTAGCAGTAACGGCTGTTAACTATCAAGGGTCAGCTCAGATTTCAAAAGTTAATCACGAGGGGACGGCTTTAACAGGGGCTCACTTCCAGCTTCTGGATAGTGAAGGAAAGGCCATCCGCAAAGACTTGGAAACAAACGCTCAAGGAATTGTGATAGCGACCGACCTAGCGCCGGGAACCTATTTCTTTGAGGAAACTCAAGCCCCGGAGGGGTATCTTGTCAATAAGGAAAAAGTCAGAGTGGTTGTAAAAGAAAGTGACGATGGCCAACCAGAAGTCTCAAAAGGCCCTTCCTTAATCAATTACCAAGGAGTCGCTCAGCTTGAAAAAGTAACGGAGAATGGGCAACCATTAGCAGGGGCTGTGTTTAAGGTCATCAATCAGGAAGAGGCAGTTGTTGCCGAAGGACTGGTTTCAAATGATCAAGGGCTAGTATCGGTTGAAGGATTAGCGCCTGGCAATTACGCTTTTGTGGAAACTCAGGCCCCTGATGGCTATCTTTTAAATACTAAAAAGCAGTCCTTTACAATTGCTCATAGCGCTCAAGGGGAACCTGCTGTCGTTAAAGCTGGCCTATTTACCAATTATCAAGGCCGAATCAGTTTTGAAAAAGTATCCGGCGTGGAAACAACACGAGTTTTAAAAGATGCGATCTTCAAATTGAGCAAGATCACTGGGCAAACCAAAGAGATCTTGGATGACCATGTGGTGACATTAAAAGGGTCAGACAAAATTGAATTAACGGGCTTAGCTCCAGGTAAATACATCCTAGAAGAAACCTTAGCACCGGCTGGTTTTATCAAGCGTCTGGAACCAATCGAATTTGAAATTGGGGTCAGTGCTGATGAACAACCACAGAATGCTTATCGATTAAATAAAGAATTAATCTTTGAAAACTATCAAGGGACAGCGGAATTGACAAAAACCAATCAAGCCGGCGAAGGTCTGCAAGGAGCAGTCTTCAATATTGTGGACAGTGATGATCAGCTAATCAAAACCGGTCTAACAAGCGATCAAGATGGTCGGGTAAAAGCGGAAAATCTGGCGCCAGGAACCTATTACTTTGTCGAGACCGTCCCACCAAAAGGCTATCTGATTAACACCGAGAAAGTGGCCTTTACGATTGCTGCCGAAAGCCAAGATGGTCATGAGGATATTAATAATTTACGTCTGGTCAATTATCAAGGCTCAGTCGTCCTTAACAAAGTTGACGATCACGGAAAAGAGTTAATAGGAGCCGAATTTGAGCTGTATTTGCAAAATAAAGGAAAAGATACCTTAATAGCCAAAGAGCTGGTTTCTGACGCTAAAGGCTCGATTTCAGTGACTGATTTAGCGCCTGGTACTTATTACTTTAAAGAGACAAAGGCGCCAGCTGGATACGTCTTATCAATCAATAAGTTCAGTTTTACTATTCCAGCTGAAAGTAGTCATAAACCAGAAGTGGTCACAGTTGAAGCGATCAATCTTCAAGGGTCTGTCAAATTAACGAAAAAAGCCACAGGGACGATGAAACCCTTAGAGGGCGCTGAGTTTATGTTAATTAATGATACTGGCGATGTCATTGAGAAAAAAATAATAACTGACTCTCAGGGGCAGATTACGATTAAGGACTTAGCACCAGGAGACTATGCCTTTATTGAAACAAAGGCTCCAGCAGGTTATCGCTTAAATAGTGAGCCAACCACCTTTAAGATTAATGCTAAAGCTGAAGAAACGCTTAAAGAGGGGACTGGTTTGCCAACGGTCCAAGTAATCAAATACAATGATCCATTGAAATCAGTGAAACACCCAGCAACATCAACTAAAGGACGTGGTGATTTACCACAAGCCAGCAATCACCAAAGGCCATTTATCCCCCTTCTAGGGGTAGGCATCATCGCGGTGAATGTGATAATTAGAAGAAAACGGCGAGTGTCTTAAGATCGTCAATATGCAGATCTGAATAAAAACCCCAAAGCTTTTCTAAGCTTTGGGGTTTTTTGCATAACCAAAAACACAACCCCTCAAAGGCTGTGTTTATCATCTAAAATAATTCCTTGTTGAGGATACTTTTCTATCAGCTCCATGCGATTTGTAACAAAGATAATCGATAGTTGCTGATCATGTGCTAAATTAATCAGCGTAGGAATTAAGGTATCAACAAAATCATGTGATAATCCCAAAGCAATTTCGTCAATAAAAACTAACTCTCGCTCTAAGGAAAAAGCTCTAACTAAATGAATTAACATACATGTCTCGGCTGTAATGGAATCAGGTCTTAGAGAAGACAGCGTTGATTTAAGTTTGAAATAATGCCCCCATTGTTTAAGCTTTTGCTGGTATCCAGTCAGCTCTTTTTTATGGACTCCTAGCATCATGTTTTCTTCAATTGTAAGAAATGGTAAAAGAGAATTGTTGTGCCCAATGTAATAAAAGTTGTCAAACGTATCAGATAGTTTTTTTTTCTTTTTTTCAACCCCGTGTTTGGCACTAGACTCTAAATAAAGTAGGGTAAAGGGCTGTTCCGGAGGGAAATTGTGCTGACAATAATCGATTTGTTGTTCCATTAAAACACCACCTTTAGTAGTACATTGTTTGCGCTAAAAAGTTAACAAGAAATGCAGTGGTCAGTGTCACTGCCAGAGAACTTAGCAATAATAAAAAGATAAAACTGAGTGAGACAATTGAAAAGACATTGTGATAAGAAAAGGTTTTGTCACTTGCTTCAACAAAGTAGAATGAGCGTTCATTGAAAGGCAAAAGGACTTTTTCTTTGTCCTGATCTGATTCGATGGCAGTCGTATGAGCTGTATCGAAGTTTAACTCATAAGGCAATTCAGCGTTGAATAAATGATCATTGATAGAGACGGTTGCTGTTTTGAAGCTTGATTGAAAAATTAACAATAAAGCTAATATAGCAAAAAAGCTAAATATGATTGGAAAGAGGGCTTCTACAACTAATTGAAACGTGACTCGCCATTTTTTGATACCTAAGTTTAGCAAAGAGTTAATATCTCGTCTGCGTTTAATTAGCAGTGTTCCTGTTAGGAGTATCAGCAATAAACTGATCCCCGCCACGACTAATTTTGCCACCAGATAATAACGTGATTTAAGCGCTTGACTAGCCGCAGAAAAAGTTTCAAAACCGTTAGCCTTCATCCCAGGTAAAAATTTGTAGATAATATCCCAACGGGCTGAAATCTCACTGACTTTTAATTCTCTCGTCGTATCTAAAACGATGAGACAAGTCAGGCACAACAAGGCCATGGAGAAAAAGATAAATAGAATAATATTGTATTTTTTGTAATAAGTGATACTTGAAAATACATTCTTAATTTTGCTCATCCCCATTCGCCGTATAGAAGGTAACCTTATATCTATAGTATAAAGAATACATGTGAAAAATATATGAAAAAAAAAGGATAAAGTACAAAAAAGCAAGGAATCTTATGTGATTCCTTGCTTAGATAGTGATTATTTTTTGTCTTCCGAAGAAGAAGTAGCAGTTTGATCTGTTGCATCAGGATGATATTGTTTATAGGTTTTTGTTTCATATAAGTCAACCGTTGATTGATTATTGTGTTTACTGTAAACACTCGTTGAAGCCGCCCCTTTTTCTTTTTCAATATCTTCAATCTGTTGCAATTGATTTTTGTAATTATAATCTTCAGGTACAACTTCTTTCAAGCCACTATCATAATAACGAAGCAAATCGCCATTGGTGATGGCATCAGAGGTTTTTAACTGGAGTTGCACTTTTTCCCGTAGCGCATCAATTTCTTGGGTTAATTCTTCACCAGGCTCTTCAACTAATTCTTTGGTTTCATTGATGTAAATTTTGTCTCCAAGAACAGTATATTTAGGTGTGACGAAGTTTCCATTTCTAAAAGCAACCACTTGTTCGTTCTCTTTGGAGAATAAATCTTGCCCCAGTTGTAAGTACTTAGAGCTGTCAATGCCCAACAAGCCTAATAATGTCGGTAAGATGTCTACTTGGCCACCATAAGTTGATTGAATGCTACCATCAGTTCTACCTGGAATATGGAACATCAACGGTACACGCTGCATTTGAGCGTTGTCGAAGTTACTCCAAGTAGTAGGATCTTGGCCAAGCAATTCAGCTAACTCTGTGTTACGAGAATCGGAGACACCGTAGTGATCACCATATAAGACAATCATTGAATTCTCATACAAACCACTTGCTTTTAAATAGTTGAAAAACTCTTCAACAGATTTATCAAGGTAATTAGCGGTTGCGAAGTAGCCATTGATTGTTGAATCTTTGGTGTTCGCCATCGGGAAACCGGCCTCGTCATCTTTAAATTCAGAGTAAGGATAATGATTTGAGACAGCGATCATCTTCGTATAGAAAGGTTGTTGCAAATGTTCCAGATACTGTACGGATTGTTGGAAAAATGGTTTGTCATGCAAACCGTACTGGAATGAATTGTTTTCATTAACATCATAGTAGCTAGCGTCAAAGAAATAATTATAACCAAATCGTTTATAAGTTTCATTACGATTCCAGAAAGTTCCGGCGTTGCCGTGGAACACAGCACTTGTGTAGCCTGCTTCCTGGCCTAAGATAGCTGGAGCAGCTTGGAAGGTATTTTTGTCACCTAGCTGGGTAAACAATGGTCCTTGATCTAATCCGAAGAAGGAGTTTTCTAACAATGTTTCCGCATCACTGGTTTTACCAGCTTTAACTTGATGGAACGAATTTTCAAAGCTAAAGGTATCTTGAGCATGGTATAAGCTGTTTAAGAAAGGTGTTACTTCATGTTCCACACCGTTTTCGTCTGTTAATTTATAGTCAATCATAAATTGTTGCAGACTTTCCAAGTGAATGTAAATGACGTTACGCCCTTTGGCAATACCAAATTTGTCAGCGTTAGGAGCTGCGTGATGTTGGTCAACGTATTCTTTGATACTGACCACATCATTTTCACTTGCTTGCGCACGGTTTTGATTGGCTTTGTATGTTTGAACACCGTCGTATACTGTAAAGACATTCAATCCTAAATACTTAACAATGTGGTTACGGGAGAAGGTCCGTTTAAGTAATTCGGAACGGCTCATTTCAGCTAAAGACAAATTTCCAGCAAATAACAAGAAGGACATAGCGGTCATAGCAAAAGCCCAGCGAGCACGGATTGGCGTGGTGCTCATTTTAATTTTTTTAGTGGCCAATAATCCGATTAGCACCACAATATCGACAACATACAAGACATCATAAGGTCTAAATAAACGCAACGCGCTTTCACCTAATCCAGAGGAAACTTTACCAGCGCCTAACATGGTATTAATGGTGATGAAATCAGTGAATTCACGATAATAAATGACATTGGAGAAAAGGAGCAATGTCAACAGTGAATAAAGGATCAGCATCGTAATATAAGAGCCCTTGGTCTTTTTAATATAGAGGGCAGCCGATAACATAAAGATGGTGGTAGCAAATGGGTTAATGAATAGTATTAAGTATTGGAAAGCATCTTCCACTCCTAAATTAAAGTCAACTAAGTAGGCGAAGATACTTTTGGCCCACGTTAGAATAACTAGGAGAGCAAAGAACCCCATACGTGTATTTAACCAATTAGGGTAATGCGATTTTTTCAATGTCAAAACTTCCTTTCAATTTTAAAGGTATTAAATGATGGATTCAAGTTAATAGGCATTTGATCATCAGGAAAGACAGAACGTTTGATCGTACACGAATAAAGCTCATCTTCCTGTGCAAAAATGCGGTATAAGCACTGGGCAGAATAACCCATACTATCTATTTTACCAAGTATACTAGTAAAAAGTCAATTTGTATCATTTTCATGAAAATGTTAAGAAAAAATTCAGCTTTACGTGTTAAGAAATAATCCTAAATTTATGATTGAAAAGTCATACATATGACCTTATCTACTAGTATTAAGTGTGATAGAATAGTCTTTGAGACAATAATACTAAAAAAGTGTGAAGAAATTTATATCAGAAATGAGAATAATTATGAAAAAAGTGAAAGTAACGAAGCGAGCAGCACTGCAATTGACAAAGGGATACCCCTTAATTACTAGTCAGGATTTGATCAATGAAGCAGATCAATTAGTAGCTGGTTGGGTGAGATTTACGGACCCTCAGGGAAATTATTTAGGAACCGGCTATTTAGGTAAACAAAATAAAGGCTGTGGTTGGTTGTTAAGTCAGAATCAGGAGGAGCTGATTGATCAGGATTTTTTCTGTGACCTATTTGCAAAAGCAGTGGTTCAACGGCAACAGATAGACAATCAGCTGACTACTGCTTATCGTTTGTTTAATGGTGAAGGAGATGGTTTAGGGGGCGTCACCGTTGACGTGTATGATACGTTTGCGCTGTTTACCTGGTATAATACGACCATTTATCAGCAGAGGGATATCATTATAGCCGCCCTTTTAGCAGAAGCTCCCTTTATTTCCGGGGCCTATGAAAAAAATCGTTTTGATTTGGCCGGACTACCTGAAAGTCAACACATTTACGGTGCAGAGGCAGCGACCCCTTTATTGGTCAAAGAAAACGGGGTGACCTTTGCGACGTATCTAGATGATGGCATGATGACGGGAATCTTTTTAGATCAGAAAGACGTTCGTGGACGTTTAGTTGACGGTTTAGCTTTAGGGCTAAATGTGTTGAACACCTTCAGTTATACTGGGGCATTTTCCGTGGCGGCTGCGATGGGAGGGGCTGCAAGCACCGTCAGTGTGGACTTAGCCAAACGGAGTTTAGCAAAAACCAAGGAAATGTTTGAAATTAACGGATTGTCACTGGATAACAATAAAATAGTCGTGATGGATGTATTTGAATACTTCAATTATGCGAAACGCAAAAAAATGAGTTTTGATATGATTATTTTAGATCCACCGAGCTTTGCTCGTAGTAAGAAGCGTAATTTTTCAGTTGCCCAAAACTATGGCGACTTAGTGGAAGATATTGCTGGTTTACTCGTGACCAAGGGGATCTTAATTGCCTCTACCAACGCTGCCAATGTCAGCTTTGATAAGTACCGAAATATGGTGGAAACAGCTCTTAGGAATCAAGGGAGAGCCTTTAAACGCATGGAAACCCATCGCCTACCGGCTGATTTTGTGATCAATCCTCATTTTAAAGAGGGGAATTATTTAAAAGTATTGATTTATGAGGTTATCTAGCAATGATCTGTCATAATTTTTAGGGAGGAACTGAAGGTGGCTAAAAAGAAAATTCAAAAGACCAATGCGATTCGGATCGTTGAGCAACACAAGATTCCTTACACAGAACGAGAGTATCAATGGAGCGAAGATCATATTGACGCTGTAACAGCGGCCCATAATTTAGGGATGGCTGTCGACGCAGTCTTTAAAACACTGCTAACAGTTGGCAATAAGACTGGGCCAGTTGTGGCCGTTATCCCTGGCAATCAGGAACTTGACTTAAAAAGCTTGGCAAAAGTCAGTGGCAATAAAAAAGTTGAGATGTTGCCATTAAAAGAGTTAGAGCAGACCACTGGTTATATTCGTGGTGGTTGTTCGCCGATTGGAATGAAAAAGCTTTTTCCAACGTATATTGATAAACTAGCTTTAGAAAAAGGCATTATTCATGTTTCGGCAGGCAAAAGAGGCTTGCAATTGGGAATTGCTGCCGAGGACTTAGCTAATTTAGTCAAAGGGGAGTTCGCAGAGCTTAGTGTGAAGTAAAGGAGAAAAGATGGAAATTAAAACAGAATTACAGAATGTTCTCCAGCAACCGACCATTGTTTTTTCAGACGAGTTGTTAGTAAAGATGTTGACATACATTGGCCATCCAGACAGTGAGTTGCGAGATTCAATTATTTGTAACTTATTTTATGCAGGGATTCCAACAGGGGAAATATCAGTGAAGCAACAGCAGTGGTTGCTGGATCAAATACTCGATAAACAGCTGATTATGACAGGGATTAACGAAGTGACAGGAGATCGTGTTTTCACAAGAACCTTTAGTCTATTGGTTCTAGCCTTAATTATAGCAGAAGACAGTAAGTCCCAGTTTATTTCAGAGGTGCAATTGGCGTTGATTTTTAGGTTAGCTAATACTTATTTAAGAACCGAACAGGACACCCGGGGTTATGTGGAATCAAAGGGGTGGGCGCATGGCGTAGCTCATGGGGCGGATTTACTTGTAAGCATCGTGTCTCATCCTAGTTTTACTCAAGCGATGATACCGGAGATTCAACAGACGATTGAATGTGTTTTATTCAGAAAAACAGAACCATTTATGGCCGATGAAGAAGGCCGTTTATGTCAAATAATCGTGACCCAACTGGTCAAATATCCACAGAGTGCTGATTATTTAGTTTTGTGGCTAAAAGAGATGTTAGTACGTTTGGCTGTAAAGCAAAATGAGGAAGATCCCTTTGAAACATATCAGTTTGAACGGAAAATTTTTCAGTTTATCGAAGCACTTTACTTTCGATTAGTCATAAGCAATAAACCAGAAATCAGTGAACAACTTCTAACGTTAATTCTATCTAAACACAAAGGGGGATAAAATGAGTACCCAGGTGTCCCTTAGAAAATACAACCCACAAAAAGATCAATCAGTTGTAGCAAACTATCAGCTAACGAATGCCACCTTTACTGCTCACCCAAAAGAAAAAGTCAAAGAGTTAACCGAAGATGGCCAACTGTTTCCACTTTTTATCTGTCATGAAGAAGTAGTGGTAGGCTTCTTTTGTTTAAATGGTTACCCTGCAACTAAAGAGTTTACTGATAACCCTAAGAGTCTATTACTGCGCGCACTGTCGATAGATGAGCGGTATCGTGGGAAGGGATTTGGCAAGGGAGGAATGGAGGCTTTGGCTGGTTTTCTTTCTTTGGAATTTCCTCAATGCGACGAAATAGTATTGGCTGTTAACCACAAAAATATCCCGGCTCAAAGCCTATACTTGGAACTTGGTTTTGAGGATACTGGACGACGGTTAAATGGGCCACTCGGAGAACAGTTTGTTTATCGTAAAGAAGTTAAGCGGCTGCTTATGCGAAAGGTTATGACGGCTGATTATGAGATAATTCAACGATGGTGGAATGACGGTGAGACTATGGCAGCTGTGGGCTTTCCCAAGGGGTTAAATATCTCACTCAACGAGGTTAGCAAAATAATTCAAGGAAAAGATTCTGCGAATGGTTTTTTAGTGATAGACTATCAGGGAAAAGCGATTGGAGAGTTTACTTATAAGAAAGAAATGCTCAAGACGTTCAGTATGGGAATGAAGATTGGCTCCGCGGAGTTTCGCGGAAAAGGGCTAGGTCGTAGGGCCCTTCAACTAGGACTAAACTATTTGTTTGACGAACTGGCAGCGACCAAAGTCACATTGGAAGTTAATACTGAAAATGCCAGAGCCATCAAGTTATACGAACAGGCAGGCTTTAAACAAGTGGGGTACCATCACCATTCGTGGCAAAATCAGTTGGAACAGATGATGTCCTCCTATAGTTATGAACTAACAAAAACTATCTATAAAAAAGCAGTTAAGGTCGAGCGTTAGGCCTTAACTGCTTTTATTTAGTGATGGTCAAATACTTTTTTTTCAGGAAGAGGGTAATCAGATGTTTTTTCATTGTCAGCGACTAAGGCTTCTTCGAAGTCTTCAATCGATAAATCAAGACGACGAGAAAGGTTAAAGACGCTGTGCAAAACATCATGGAAATACATGGAATTACCTTGTTCAAAGTAATCCTTATACTCCGCAGAGGACTGACTGTGGCCAGTTTCTTCTTGGTATTTTTTAGCTTCAGCCAAATAATCATCGAAATGTGCTTTAGTATAGTCAGCGAAAGCATTGTAAATATTAATGGCTAAGCTCAAATCAGCTTGCCAAGCACGATAAGGTTTTTTGGCTAACCCGTTTTGTACTTCAATCAACTGGAAATGTTCATCTCGAATGTTTTGCGTGATTAACATGTCAAAATTTAAATTGAGGCCCGTGTAAGAGACGGAATCGAACTTAAATTCTTTCATATCAGCTAGTTCTTTTAGCAAGCTTTCAGCAGTGAATTGTCGATTTTCTAATGTTTTGTAGATTTTCTTTTGTTGGAACATTTAAACCCCTCCACAATCATAATCTAATGCCTCTCCATTATATAACAATCTAAGAGGAACTACAAAAAATAGCTAATACTGATAGTAGCTGGCAATTTCCGCCGCATGTTTTCCAGCAACATAACCTGTTACAAAGGCAGCCGTTATGTTGTATCCACCAGTATACCCATTAATATCAAGAACTTCACCAGTAAAGAACAAGCCATCAATCAATTTGCTTTCAAGGGACTTGGGCTGGATTTCTTTCAGCGAAATTCCACCGCCTGTCACAAAAGATTTATCAATTGGATAAGTTCCGTTGACTTCTAGACGAAAATCTTTAATCAGCTTTGCCAAGCGTTCAATTTGCTTAGGATCGAATTGTTTAAGAGGTAAGTTGAAATCAATGTCAGCTTCTGTTAGTAGAAACTCCAAATAACGTTCTGGTAAAAGGTTTTTTAAGCCATTTTTAATTGATTTTTGTTCTTGTTCGAGTTGCCGTCTTTCAATCATGTGGATCAGTTCTTGCAGAGTTTTTTGTGGCATAGCATCCAAGGTAAGTGTCACACTGTGGCGAGAACGCAATTCTTGATTGACAAACATGCTACAACGAAGGGCAGCAGGACCGGAAATACCAAAGTGAGTGAAAAGCAAGTCCATTTCGTGGCTGACAATGATTTTTCCTTTTCCATTTATAACGCTCAAGCTGACATCTTGTAAAGCAAGCCCCTGTAGTGTTTTTTTCTGAATAAACGCATCACTTGATTTTAAAGGCGATTCCGTCGGGTAAAGTGGGGTCACGGTATGATTGGCTTTTTTTGCAAAACGATAACCATCGCCGGTTGAACCAGTGTACGAATAAGTTTGACCACCAGTTGAGACAATGACACAGGGCGCCACATGGCGATCGCCAGAAGTCAGTTGAACACCAACGATGCGACCATCTTCGATCAATAAACGTTTAACGGTTTCTTCCGTTAAGATTTCCACGCCAAGTTCCGTCAATTTAGCTGTCAGACAGTCAACAATCGTTTTAGAACGATTGCTGACAGGAAACATTCGCCCATGATCCTCTTCTTTGAGGGAGACACCATTTTCTTCAAAAAAGGCCATGATCTGTAAGTTGTCAAACTGAGAAAAGGCGCTGTATAGAAACTTGCCATTTCCAGGAATGTGTTGAATGATATCTTCAGCAGGTCGGTTATTCGTCACGTTGCAGCGACCACCGCCAGTTAACAGGAGTTTTTTACCCACTCGTTTGTTTTTTTCAATTAATAAAGTACGGGCGCCATTTTCAGCAGCGGAGATGGCAGCCATCATGCCACTAGTGCCAGCACCGATTATAATAACGTCTTTTGTCATTAGGATATTCCTCCATTTCAGCATAAGTTTACCACAATTTGAGAGAAAATTGAAAAATGTAAGGTTTTCAGAAAATTTGGAAAATTAACAGCTTTTTCTTTTTTTTTGAAAAAAAGTGAGATATACTTGAGAGCATATTAAATGGAGGTGTTTGAATGACGAATATCGGGAAATATTTGGACAGTTTAACAGCAAAGATGGAAGAAAAAAATGCGGGGCAAACGGAGTACTTACAAGCAATCCATGAATTTTTGCCGACCATTGCGCCATACTTGGAGAAGAATCCAGCAATCGTAGAATCAAACGTCTTGGAAATCTTACTAGAACCTGAGCGGATTGTCCAGTTTAGAGTGCCATGGCAAGATGACAAAGGCGACTGGAAAGTCAATCGTGGTTTCCGTATTCAATACAACTCAGCTTTAGGCCCATATAAAGGTGGTCTAAGACTTCATCCAACGGTCACAGAAAGTGTCTTAAAATTTTTAGCTTTCGAGCAAATTTTCAAAAATAGTTTAACGGGTCTGCCAATTGGTGGCGGTAAAGGTGGTAGTGACTTCGATCCTAAAGGCAAATCTGATCCGGAAATTATGCGTTTTTGTCAAAGCTTTATGACTGAGCTACAAAAATACATCGGACCAGACGTTGACGTACCAGCAGGTGATATCGGTGTTGGCGGACGGGAAATTGGTTACCTATTTGGTCAGTACAAACGTTTGAATGGCCATCACTCAGGTGTCTTAACTGGTAAACCATTATCTTACTGGGGAAGCTTAGCGCGGACTGAAGCAACGGGTTACGGCTTAGTTTATTATGTCAAACACTTACTAAACGATCAAAACGATTCATTCGAAGGAAAAAAAGTAGTGGTCTCAGGTAGTGGGAATGTGGCGATTTATGCCATTCAAAAAGCACAAGAACTTGGAGCGACAGCCATTACATGTTCTGACTCAAGTGGTTATGTCTATGACCCTGACGGCATTGATCTGACTTTGCTAAAAGAAGTCAAAGAAGTAAAACGTGAGCGTTTGTCTGCTTATGCAGCTGAGAGACCGAATGCGACTTACTTTGAAGGCAAGTCTGTTTGGAGTTATTCAGACGCCTATGACATTGCCTTGCCTTGTGCCACTCAAAATGAAATCAGCGCTGAATATG
This sequence comes from Vagococcus allomyrinae, assembly GCF_017829975.1. GTDB lineage: Bacteria > Bacillota > Bacilli > Lactobacillales > Vagococcaceae > Vagococcus_D > Vagococcus_D allomyrinae. The sequence continues at coordinate 119,171 of NZ_JAEEGA010000019.1, forward strand.
CCGAAGTTCTTGTTAAGAGCGGTGCTAAAATCGTTGCTGAAGGGGCCAATATGCCAAGTACCTTAGATGCAGTTGCCATCTTCGAGAAAAACGGCGTTGTTTATTGTCCAGGTAAAGCCGCAAATGCTGGTGGTGTGGCCGTTTCTGCCCTTGAGATGGCTCAAAATTCTCAACGCCTACCTTGGACCTTTGAAAAAGTCGATTCAGAGTTAGACGCTATTATGAAACGCATCTATGAAGCTTGTCGTGACACTGCTAAAGACTATGCAACAGAAGGTGACTTATTATCCGGCGCCAATATTGCTGGATTTGCCAAAGTTGCTGAAGCGATGATCAGCCAAGGATTGGTATAGAATAAAAAGACAGAATGACTCTTATAACTTCATAAGGGTCGTTCTTTTTTTGAATTTTTAGTCAATTTCAAACTTTTTACAGAGAAATTTGCTTGTTTACTTGAAAAATGAGTGAAAAAAACGTAAAGTAGAGAGGTATTGAACAATCAGTTAAAAACCTTGAAGGAGGATGTAAAATGTCACACATTCATTTTGACTATTCTAAAATCGGTTCTTATATTGGGGAGCACGAGTTAGGGTATATGCAGAACGCAGTTTCAGCAGCTCACAAAGAGTTAAGAGAAGGAACTGGCGCCGGCAATGAGTATTTAGGTTGGATTGATTTACCTGTCAATTATGACAAAGAAGAGTTTGCCCGTATTAAGCAAGCCGCAACAAAAATTCAAAACGATTCTGAGGTATTGGTTGTGATTGGTATAGGTGGTTCATACCTAGGCGCGAAAGCGGCTTTGGATTTCTTGAATCATTCATTCTACAATTTGCTAGATAGCTCAGAGCGCAAAGCACCACAAATTTTCTTTGCTGGAAACAGCATCAGCTCTTCTTATTTAGCTGATTTAATTCACATCATCGGCGATCGCGATTTCTCAGTTAACGTTATTTCAAAATCAGGAACAACGACTGAGCCAGCAATTGCTTTCCGCATCTTTAAAGAAATGTTAGTTAAAAAATATGGACAAGAGGAAGCGAACAAACGCATTTATGCTACGACTGATAAAGCGAAAGGTGCCGTTAAAGTTGAGGCAGATGCTGAAAAGTGGGAAACATTTGTTATTCCAGATGACGTTGGCGGACGTTTTTCAGTTTTAACCGCCGTAGGTCTATTGCCAATTGCTGCCAGTGGAGCTGATATCGATGGCTTAATGGCAGGTGCTGCTGCAGCTCGTGAGGCTTATAGCAGTGATCAATTAGCAGAAAATGAAGCGTATCAATATGCCGCTTTAAGAAATGTTTTATACCGCAAAGGTAAAGTCACGGAGTTATTAATTAACTACGAACCAGGCTTGCAATACTTCTCAGAGTGGTGGAAACAATTATTCGGCGAATCTGAGGGGAAAGACCAAAAAGGCATTTACCCATCAAGCGCTAACTTCTCGACTGACTTGCATTCATTAGGTCAATACATTCAAGAAGGCCGTCGCAATATTTTTGAAACAGTCATTAAAGTAGACAAACCTCGTCACAATCTGAATATTCCAGAATTGGCACAGGACTTAGATGGCTTAGGTTACCTACAAGGTAAAGACATTGATTTTGTTAACACTAAAGCTTTCCAAGGGACACTTTTAGCTCATACTGATGGCGATGTACCAAACTTTGTGGTGACGATTCCTGAAACAGATGCCTTTACTTTAGGTTACTTAATGTATTTCTTTGAAATAGCAGTAGGGATTTCAGGTTACCTAAATGGTGTTAATCCGTTTGATCAACCAGGTGTTGAAGCCTACAAAAAGAACATGTTTGCTCTTTTAGGTAAACCAGGCTTTGAAGACTTGCAAAAAGAACTGGAAGCACGCCTGTAATATAGGCTTATAGGAAAACAGGTGGTACCTCTGACGAAAATTGAAGCACTCCAGTATCATTTGGCTTTACGTCAAATGTTGTGGATGGCTAGAAATTATCTATAAATTAAGCGGCTCTGTCAGCGATGGCAGAGGTGCTTTTTTGTGTTAAATTAAGTGTCTTATCACTTTGCTGTGGATGATGAACGTGTTTTTATTATCGAAACAGACAATTACCTAATAATGTGGTTAGTCAAAATTCTAACTATGACTGGATTGAAATTGATAATACGACAAAAAAATAGGGAGTAGTCAGCCGTTTAAGAAAAAACTTGCTAAGAGATTGTAGAAATAGTTCCCCGGTAAAACTAAGTGTATGATGATGCGGTAGTAGTATTACAATATTAGCAAAAAAGCCTTGGTCCTTAATTGGATTCAGGGCTTTGCTGTTTATTCTTTTATTATATACATCCCGTAAAATAATCCGAACATATAGTTCCATTGGATTATCAACATAATGACGAGCAGAGAGTGGTGCTTTCAGCTTCTTTTTAGCTGGAAGTTTAACGATTGATCGTCATTATTTAATAGGAGCTATATGGATTAAAAAGTTTGCCAATTTATTCGATTAGTATGACCCCGCTAATAACAATATTAGCTTCAGTTTTTCTTTCGTTATTATAATCAGCAAGTGTTTTTCCAGAGTCAACGTCCTAAGCTGGATAGTCTTTCATAAGGTCTTCAACAGTTAAAATAGGTTCTTCATTTAAAACAGGCTCATCAGTTATTTTGTCAGTAAGTTCAGTGTCTTCTTGTTGTTCTTTTGAGTTGCTTTCAGTTCTTTTATTTCTAAAGTTGTAGCATCATACAGTTCTTTAAATGCGACATCTGATTTATTTTGTTCGGAAGTAAAGGCTTGAGTGTCTTTTTTTATTTGTTCCTCTAATTTTTTGTTCTCCGAGAGTAAGGTATTTATTTTGGAATATTGTGATATTGAATAACCACCAATCCCGATTAAAGATATAGCTAATATAACAATAAATATTTTAACTTTCATAGTAGCGGCCCCCGACTAAGATATGAACTAATGCAACCTAACTTTACCATAAATTCAAGTGCAAAACGAGAATGTTTGTAGGCGACCGATAAATCTATATTAGGGTCTGAATGCTTTGTATGTTAGGTAAGGGGGAATGTATAAGAAAAGCTAATGTTTGGATGATTTTTTGGGGTGTTGTCAAAGTAAGGCGATAACTTTCTGCAATTCTCTTTTTCCAACGATCAGACACTACTATGTATAGCTTTAATGCTAAATCGTCAGATTCCCAAAAAGACAGTCAGGAAATGGGAATCCTGACTGCTTGCTACCGATTTTAGATTGTGTAAAATATTTCTCAGGAAAGGTAAATTAACTTCGGTAGTTAATTTAAATTTAACACACTATTTATGAATAGGTAAGTGGCTATTTCTTCACGTAAGTAGTCCAATATTTCCGCTAGTTGAGAGGACTAATGACACACTTTTCGAGTAAAGCTAAAAAAGTTTGAAAAAGTTAGAACAATCGTCCAACTTTTTCAAACTCGCGTCATTGACTGAGACTTTTACTCGATTTTATCAGTGTCTTCTTGTGTAATAGTCATGTTAGCGATTTCTGAGGAATCTGGATTAAGGTAGATTATTTGGATTTTTACATCTGGAATCATGCCTTTGGCGCCATCAATAACTGGTTTCATTGCTTTGACCATTGTTGGTTTTAAAGCTTCTTGATCGACTGCTACTTCAGCTTTTTGAGCAAAGGTGTAAGAATAGATAATCGTACTGTCTTCACCTTCTTCAATTTTTATATCAGAATACATCTCTCCAGCTTGAGTTTTTAAGGCTGGAACTTGAGATTGAGCGGCTTCTATCATAAGCTTAAAGGTTTGAGAGTTCCCTGATTCTGTTGTGGCCTCAGTTATTGATGAGAATTCCGTTTCTGTCGAGGATTCTACAGTCGTTGAAGATGATGAAGCGACTGTTTTGGAAACCGTTTTGTTTGATGTGTTCGAAGCGTTTGAACAAGCCCCTAAGCTGATCACTGCTAGTGAGGTAATTAATAGTGCATAACTTTTCTTTTTCATGTAATACTCCTTTTTTAAACTTTTTCGAAATTTATACCAAGACGTTAAGTATAAACCAAAATAGGCACAAAAGACAGTTCTTTTTATCGATGCTCATTCTCATATCGCTTTGAACTGTTAGTCGATCATAAGAAGCGAAAGGGAGGGAGTCAAATAATCAGGGGATAATCGAAAAAGCTAGCGAACAGCTCTTCTGTGAGTTCACAGGAGAGCTGTTCGCTAGCTTTGAAATAGAGTTATTTACGAGTTGTGTGTATAGGATGCTAACATCACAATTATACATTGTTTAATCATAAAAGGCTATATAATAATTAGTTATTATGTACAATTCGATTTTCCGTTTCTTAAAAAGTACTGTCTACTAGGCTATCGCTTTTTTTGAAACCTTACTTTAAAGTAATCGTCACGTCGTTATCTTTAAACATATCATCCAGATCTTCTGATTGAGTATCAGAAGATTGCCATTTAACTCGGATCTCAGAAATAGCAGTTGGATCAGTTAAAGTAGGAACATCAAAAATAACAGCTCCTTCTTTTTTGACACCAGTCAATATTTCACCACCGACACTGTCACTAACAGCCATATTGGAGTCAATTTGCTGTCCATCAATGACTAAAGTAGCTTGATCAGGATAGCTACTAAGATCTGCTTCGCCATTGTTTTCTAAAACAAATTTAAGTGCCACCATACCTTCACCTTTTAGTCCTGATTGAGCCATTGTGTCAGCTTCCATTTTTACAATGGAGACATTGGTAATAGTAGTGGTCAAACCATGCCATTCCTCAGACCAATTGGTTTCAAAGTCTGCTCGCGAAATAACACCCTTTGTTTCAACTTCTTTTTCGGATTGACTTGTCGAACTTTTAGTTGTTGATTTTTTAGTATTTTCCACTTTAGCCGGTTTTACATCTGCCTTTTTTTTATTAGTGCCACATGCACCTAATAATAGTAGGCTGATAACTAAAACGGAGATGACTGTTGTTTTTTTCATGTAAAACGCCCCACTTCCCAAATAATTTATGATTAATCATAGCATAAGACAGACATTAAGAGAAATAAAAACCTGATCCATGATGACTTAAGCAGTATACTAAAACCACGCGGAATGTTATTTATTCAAATTCAATTTCGTAAATAGATTCATTAATAGAGTCAACAAAATCATCTTGAGCGATGTACTCGATCCAGCCATCTTCAGGCTCAGTTGTTTTTTTTACATTTGGTCGAATTTGGTTGTAAATATTTGTCAGTAGCTCTTTCCACTGTTTGTCAATCACTCGAGTCATTTTAACTTCGTTCCATCGTTTAGCAGGCGCACGTCGGGAATTTCGTGCCAGTTGATCATCCATGGCCTTACCATAAAAGGATTCCTTACTAGTTAATTGTTGTTCAATATAGTCGATAAATTCATTAATTGTCATTTTACACCTACTTCGTATCTTTATTGCGTCAACTACCGCAAGACACTTATTGTAACATGTTTGAGCGGAAATTGCTGTTGATTTTATTTCCGAGAAGTGTAAACGTTTGCTTTTTATTTAAAAAGATGGTATAAATTAATTATAAGGAGTCATAGAAATTCCCTAAAGGGCAGTTAGAAGAAACCAATTCGTTTAGATGCGGTGGCTGTCAGAACAAATCATCAAAGGCAAAAGCCGATGTTTGTTCAATAGGAGTCTAAATGATTTCAAAAGAAAAGGAAGTGGGAATTTGAGTAACTCCTTATTAACAGAATATGGTCTGGCAGGCTTAACTTAAAGGCGATCGTGAAGACGTTAGAGACTCGATCAAGAAGCGTATAACGTTAAAAAATCCTGCTGGGCCTATTTCTATGGAAAAACCTCCTCGAGAGGTTATTTGTCGTTGACCAAAAAGAGGGAATGGTAAAAAAATTTACCCTTTTTGGTCAAAGACAACAGCTAATTATATTATATAAGGGTCCTTTTATCTACAATAATCGGTAAATATGCAAATAATGATACTCGTCGCAAGGCCTTTAGTATTGGCAAGCGGAAGATTAACTTGGAAACAATAAGTTAGGTTATAATAGCACTATTCGAAATGAGCAGCACAATCAGGAGGTTATCATGAAAACATTAGTGATTTTAGCACATCCCAATATTAGTGAATCTGGAAGTCAACAATTTTTACTCAACAGTGTTGAACAGTTTGAAAATGTGACCGTCCATCATTTAGACCGTCATTACCCAGATGGCAAGATCGATCGTCAAGCAGAGCAAGAGCTTTTAAAAAAGCATCAACGTATTATTTTTCAATTTCCTTTTTATTGGTACAGCTCTCCTTCTATTTTAAAAGAATGGCAAGACGTTGTTTTTGCTGGTGATGATTTTTATCGACCAGAGGGAACCATCTTGAAAGGAAAAGAGTTTGGGTTGGTTCTAACAATTGGGGTAAGTGAGTCTGAATATCGGGCTGGTGGAAGAGAATCTTTTACAGTCGATGAATTAACTCGTCCGTATCAAGCAGTTGCCCATCATATGGGGATGAGTTATTTACCACATTTTAGCATTCATCAGTTTGTCTACCTATCTGAGAGACAGCAACAACAACTTTTGATTGATTATCAGTTTTATCTGACAGGGCTTCAACCAGCTTCTCTTGAGAATCGAACTAACTGGATCATTCAAGCCTTAAAAACGACAGATCCAAAAAGCCTACCGATAGAAAAAAGAGCCAGGCTAGAAGCGATCATTACTGAACTGAGTGAGCGGCAGGACATCCTAGCTGATTTAAAAGCGACGTTAACAGAGTTTTAGAAAGGAAGATGACAAGTGGAAACAACCGATTGGCTAGTAACAGAATTATTAGATTTGGCTTCGTCCAGCCGCGATTATAAACAAAAGGCTTTATTTTTTTCAGTCGTTGAATTGGTCAAAGAGCAAGCTCATCGTCAGGAGCAATTGGCAGGGGAATTAGATGGCTCATTGTGGAGTCCCAATAAATGGTAAATTTGACTCCTTTGAAGGTTCCCTATAAAAAATCAGATAGGGAGAAGGCCTTCTATTTAGTTATGAATGTGATAAAATGAAAATAAGATAAAAGAAGGGGAGAAGGCTGATGCATTATATCGAAATTTCAACAAATGATAATGAAAAATATTATGTTGAAGGACATTCCCAAGAAGAAATCCGTAAGTTGTTTTGGCGATTGATCGATGAAGTAAACGATAAAAAGTTATTAGCAGTAGAGAGTCGAGCTTCTGGTAGTCTATTTGCTATTCGCACAAAAGATATCAAACAGACACTAGTGATTGGCGAGGATGACCTGCCTTTAGCACGGAAGCCCAATTTTATTCTATTAGTAAATAAGTAAGGAGAGATTATCTATGGTTGATCAGTCAATTTTTATTGCTCAGAGTGCAGATGTTGTCGGAAAAGTTAAACTTGCTGCTAAAAGTAATATCTGGTTTCAAGCTGTTATCAGAGGCGACTATAATCAAATTGAAATCGGTGAAGGAACGAATATTCAGGATGGGGCAGTTGTTCATGTGGACATAAAAAGCCCCACAGTTATTGGGAAAAATGTGACTGTGGGTCATAATTGTATTATCCACGGTTGCCGCATTAAGGATAACGTTCTTGTGGGAATGGGGGCGACGATTATGAATAATGCCGTTATTGGTGAAAATACCATTATTGGAGCTAACTCGTTAATCACGGAGAACAAAGAAATTCCAGCTAATTCCTTGGTAATGGGAAGTCCTGCAAAATTTGTCCGCCACTTAACAGCAGAAGAAATAGCGGGAATTACACAAAATGCCTTGGCCTATGTCGAAAACGCCAAACAATTTCAAGGGAAAGCCGTTGAGCTGACACCGGAAGGTTATGTAACTATATGATAACTTATCGAGAGATCAAGGAAATTGAGTCCGAACAACTAATGGACCTTTATCAAAGCGTTGGTTGGGTTTCCTATACCGCTAACTTTGCGAGATTAAAAAAGGGTGTAGCCAATTCGTTAAAAGTGGTGACCGCATGGCAAGAGGATCGATTAGTCGGCTTAATACGAGTGGTTGGCGATGGTCAAACCATCGTCTACATCCAAGACATCCTAGTTAATCCGACATTTCATGGAAAAGGAATTGGTTCCGAATTGATGAAGAGAATATTAGCAGAGTATCAAGAGGTTCGGCAAACAGTCTTAATGACCGAAGAAGCGCCAGATATTCGGCATTTTTATGAAAAACATGGGTTTAACTCTTGTGATCAAGGACAAGCTGTTTCATTTGCTATTTTTAAATAACAAAAAGATTACCAGCAGCGTTAAACTGGTAATCTTTTTTTGGCTGGTTCTATGTAAAGAGAGTCAGCTTACTATTTAATTGTACGGAAACGGGCGCTATCATCCATGTATTCTTTTTCGCCAGCGGTTGCTTCAACAGAACCGAAAGGCATTTGACCAGTTAATTTCCAGTTAGCTGGAATATCCCAAGTTGAGGCTACTTCAGCGTCAATAATTGGATTGTAATGTTGTAGACTTGCACCAATATTTTGTTCAGCTAAGGCTACCCAGACAGAATGTTGAGCAATACCAGTGCTTTGGTCAGACCAAATTGGGAAATTATCCGCATATAAGGCAAATTGATCTTGTAATGATTTAACCACATCAGTATCTTCGAAGAATAAAATAGTTCCTTTACCAGCTGCAAAGCCTGCTAATTTTTCTTGAGTACTTGGAAATGCTTCAGCAGGTGTTAAGGGTTTTAAGGTATTTTCAACGATTGACCATAATTTAGCGTGAGCATCATCTAAAAGAATTACCACACGTGATGTTTGAGAATTGAATGAAGAAGGACTTTCTTTAACAGCAGTTTGAATGATGTTTTCTAATTCAGCCTCTGTTAAGCTAATGTCTTTGCCAATCCCGTAGATTGAGCGTCTGTTTTTTAGTGCGTCGATAAATGTTGTCATAAATAAACTCTCCTTGTCATTTTAAAGGATGAATCTTTCTGAAAATAGAAATGATCGCTCCTTGATTTTTTTCTGAAATTTTGATTACTTTTACAGTATACATGCTTACTATTCATAAGTGAAATTAAATGCTCACTAAAAGTAAGAATCTTTTTAGCGGTCTACCAATCAAATACTAAGCCATATCCCAGAGCAATAACCTCACGTGCGTAAGTGACATATTTTGCCGAAGTTTCTGATTTGGCAGCTAACCCGCTAACCTCTTTAATCCCAATTCGATTCGCCAGCATTTTAGCTCGATAAATATGAAAATCATTTGAGACGATCACGGTTTTGCCCAAGGTTGTTTCATGCTCAGCATTCATCAGATTTTCCATTGTACGAGTAGAATCATCTTCTCTGATGATGTTTGTGTCTGGGACACCGTGCTCAATTAAATAGGTCGCCATAACATTTGCTTCAGAATCAGATTCATCAGCTCCCTGACCACCGCAGACGACAATTTGAGTGTTTGGGTTATCTTCAATATATGTCAGAGCTGTATCCAGTCGTTCTTTTAGTACAGGGCTAGGGACGGCAGGAGTTCCTCTTACCTGAGCGCCTAAGATAATCAGTGAGTCCGCATTTGGTTGAGGTTCTTCTTTGGCAGCACTGAGGATGAGGCTGAACACGACACCACCATAAATAATACCAATAGCAATTAGAGCAATAATCAATTTTTTGACTTTTCTCATAGGGTCATCTCCTTTAGTAAAACATATCAGTTTCAAGTTAATCATTATGATACCTGAAAGTTATGAAGTATTTATTAGTTAAAAGCTAAATTTTATATAAGTTATCACGTCAGGAACGGTTTTTCTAAGTTAAGTCCTTAGTCTAAAAGAGAGAGGGGTGGCGAATTATGATTAATTGCTAAAAAATGAAAATGCCTCTTTACAAATAATTCGATTAGTCTTATACTTTTCAGTAGACATTAGCTTGCCGGTTTAGCTCAGTTGGTAGAGCAACGCACTCGTAACGCGTAGGTCGTAGGTTCGATTCCTATAGCCGGCATATACGGAAAGAGGCTGACCCATAAGTCTCAACCATGATAATAAGGACGCAAAAATCAGAAAACTGATTTTTGTGTCCTTATTTCTTTGCTTATTTTTATTAAAACACTGTCTTGCGACAGTCATCTTCCTTA